>CAIYVX010000116.1 GCA_903929765.1 uncultured Planctomycetia bacterium | reverse complement strand
TCGAAGGTGTAGCTGGAACTGGTGGGGCTGGCGACGATGGCCAGCGTCGATTTGCCTGGGATCGATCCGCCGGACGGCGTCACCGTGCCGGCGCCGACGGGACTGACCGACGTGGTCAGGGTCAGACTGCCGCTCGGCGCGGCCGCCGTGGCCGTGGCGGCAAAGATGGCCAGTTCGTGAGCGGGGCTGCTGATGTTATTGAGCAGAACGATGCTCTGGAGCGTCCTGGAGGAATCCAGCGTCAGGGGCATGGAGAATTCGTAGAGGTTGGGATTATCGTATGGTTCGGAACCCCGGAAATACATGCCTTGGTCATAATAATATAGGTTGCCATGAAAGACGGTGTTGAAGCCCGGAAACGCGGATGTGGCGCTGGACGAGCCAAAGGTCGGACCGGTGGCCGCCCCCCAGTCGTAGAGCTTGGTCGAGGTGGTGTCGGCGTAAACGGCCCAGATCTGGCAGTAATTAGCGCCGTAGCCGTTCGCGGCCGCCAGGACGAAGTTGATGTCCGAGTAGTGACCCAGGGGCACCGGCAGCGTCACCTGCCCGACGGTCCAGATGACTGCCGCGTTCTTCATGTCGATCGAGTCGTAAGGCATCGAGGCGTTGCCCTGGATCGAGGCGATGTTGTAAACGCCACCCGAGGCGCCATAGGCGATCGAGGCCAGAATGCCGTTCCTCGGCGTGCCTTGGTTGCCGGTCATATAGGACTGATTCCCGTAATTATAGTACGAGCAGGGGCCCGCGCTGTCGGTGGCCGAAGTGTCGGCGGCCATGCCGCACAGGTTCCCGCCGTCGTTCTGGAGGGACGTCGCATAGCCGTGTGCTTCATCGAAGTTCATCCCGGTCTGGATGGTATGGTTCGGGTACCCACCCTGCGCAATGGCCGCGTTGGTCATGGCCGGGCTGACCCAGGCGTTCATGTTGAACCCGCCAGAAATGGTCAGCGTGACCACGGCCGGGAGGTTCCCGGCCAAGGCCGACGTGGCACACAAGGCCGCCACCAGCAGGGCAGCAAGTAGCTGTCTTAACATTACGCCTACTATCCCTCTCTTTCCATCATTTTCCAACACGCTTCGGACTGGAAATACGGCTTTCCAATTGCCTATACTGTACTCCGAAAACTGGGAAAGGTCAAATGTGGTTGCGGCTATATAACCGGATAAGGACAAGGCCAGATTTTATTGCTATAACCTCCTGTAATCACAGTGGTTACGTGTTGCACGAAGGCGGTTGTCTGCCTACGCTACAGTTCATATCCTTACGGCAGGCTGTGGCCGACGAGCGCCTGGATCAGCCGCTGGTCGGCGGCCGTAATCACGCCGTTGCCGTCGATGTCGTACCTGGCCGTCGCCGCCGTCACCGGCATGCCGATATATGTCCGCTCCGTTGCCACGTCCGCCGCCGTCACCCGGCCCGAGCCGGTCACGTTCCCCGCCAGCAGTCCAATCTTGACCGACTTGACGCCCAACACCGGCCCGCCGTTGGCCGCGGTGATCAGCGGGTTCAGGGCGAAAGTATACCACTGCTGGTCGGGTAGGGGGGCGGACAAGGTCACGGTCAGCACCTGGCCGGTCGAGTCGAGCGCGGCGGAGGAGATCAGGCTGGAGTAGTTGACGCCGGAGGAACTGAGGATGGTTAAGCCCTTAAAGCCGGAGATGCTGATCGTGGTGGCGCTCAAGGCCGAGTCG
>CAIYVX010000115.1 GCA_903929765.1 uncultured Planctomycetia bacterium | reverse complement strand
GGGAGGGTGGCCCTTTAGGGCCGGGTGAGGGTGCACCTGTTGGATCCAATTTGAGCTTGCACGTGTTGTTTCTGTTTTTGTTTCTTCTTTTGTTTCTTCACCCCTCCCCCTTGACGGGGGAGGGTGGCCCTTTAGGGCCGGGTGAGGGTGCACCTGTTGGATCCAATTTGAGCTTGCACGTGTTGTTTCTGTTTTTGTTTCTTCTTTTGTTTCTTCACCCCTCCCCCTTGAGGGGGGAGGGTAGGGTGAGGGTGCACCTGTTGCACCCATAACGTCTGGATTCCGCGAAAATGACCACCATCCCGCCCAACCAAAAACCTCCCCGCCTCACTTTTCGCCAGCGCCAGCACCTCAAGCTCGGCCGCCAGTTTCAGCGCGTCTACAATCTCCGCGCCAGCGCCGCCACCGACGTCCTCATCATCTATGCCGCCCCCAACTCCCTCGCCTTTTCCCGCCTCGGCCTCAGCGTCGGCCGCAAGCACGGCAACTCCGTCCGCCGCAACCGCATCAAGCGGCTCCTCCGCGAATCGTTCCGCCTTTCGCCGCAATCGATTCCCCCCGGCTTCGACTTCGTCTTCGTCCCGCGCCGCTTCGCCGACACCACCCTGGCCGACCTTCTCATCCTCGTCCCGCGTCTCGCCGCCGATGCCGCCCGCCGCGCCGCCCGCAAACCGCCCCCCGTCTGATTCGGGTGGCATGTGGCACAGCCGCCCTCGGCTGTGCTTGTCGGGTGGCATGGCGGCCGCTGTTTGCCGCCATGTTCAGGGGCTTGTATGTCCGAGGGGGTTTGCTGTTGTTTTTGCTGTTGTTGTTTCGCCCCATACCCCTGCCGCCGGGTGGCATGGTCCGGCGAAGACGGGCCATGAAGAATAGACCGCCCGACCTGGAAACTGTTGTTGCTGTTGCTTCTTCTTTTGTCTTTGTTTCTTCACCCCTCTCACTTGGGAGAGGGTCGGGGGCAGGGTGAGGATGTTGCAGTTTCTTTTGCTTCTTCTTTTGCTTCTTCTTTTGAAGCCCCCAGCACTGCTGGGGGACGCTGTTTTTTCTTCTGTTGTTTTTGCCGCCGTTCCTGAAGCCTGAAGCCTGATGCCTGAAGCCTGCCTTCTCCGAGGTTCCCCGTGTCTTCCTCTTCCCCCATCCTCTCACTTCTCAACTCATCTCTAGCCGCTCTTCTTATTTTCCTCGTCCGCCTCTACCAATGGACTCTTTCCCCCTTCCTCGGCCGCTACTGCCGCTTCCAGCCGACGTGCAGCAACTACTTCATCGAAGCCGTCCGCAAATACGGTCCCTGGCGCGGCGCCCTCAAGGGCCTCTGGCGCATCCTCCGCTGCAACCCCTTCGGCTCCGCCGGCTACGACCCGCCGTGATTAGTTTGATTTCTTCGCCGGAGGAACGTGGAAAACAATGTCACCCTGATCGCGATCCTTCAGGCCCAACTCCTCCGCCGTCTTGCCCCCGTGGTCGACGCCTTCCGGTCCGACGGACCAGAGCATGAACCCATCGTCCGTGACGCTATACCCGAACGGCTTGCCGTCATCAACCGCGCCCGAACCCGTGACCGTAAACGGATCGCGCGGCAACTTTCCAGCACTCGGCAGTTCCGCCAAGGTTCCCGGATACTTGCCGTTGGCCTGCCGCCAGGCCGACACCTCCAGCGCCACCTCCAGCATCTTGCCGCACGCCTCGTCGCGGTAAAAGACCGCCGGAAGGTTACTGAAATCGCACAGGAGGATCCTATCGAGATGTAGAAATAGCGGCGTATGCTTTTCCAGTGGCGGCAGGTCGGCGGTTATGCTTCGGAAACCAGCCATGGTCTTGATGGCCTCCGGTTCGCAGGCCCGCACATACCGGTCCATCGTAGCCAGGTATTTCGCCTTTTCCTCGAGGAAAAACGGTTTCGTGAACCAGAGAGAAACCGGAATACGAGTATATCTGCTTGGCGGCCAGTTCAAGTCGTCAGTGAACCCCAAAGGCCGACAGTACGGCGCGGTCAGAAAATCGTCAAACAGGCCGCATTGTATCACGGCTTCGCTAGTCAACATTTCCTTCAGCCGCTCCTTTGGCTCCTTTGGCAATAGCGCCCGCAGTTCCTCCGCCGTCTCTTTTGCCGGCGGCGAATGAGGCAAGAGCCGCTGTAATTGCTCCGTGGCCTGGCCCCGGATGGCGCAGGCGTACAGCGACTCGATCATAATCGGTTGCTGTTCCAAAAGTCTTGCCGTTTGGAAAATCGATCTGGTGCCTGCATACGCTTTCGGCCAATCGCGCTCTTCCGCGGCCACGGCCGATTCGAGCAGGGAGAGGCGCGCGAGTTCGTATATCGTACTCAAGTCTGGCAGCATGATGGTAATGGACTTGGACCAGTCATTCATCTCGCGATAACTTGACCGCCGAATCGCTTCGTCGCGGATTTTGAATACTTCGGCGAACTCGCCTAGAAATTTAAGAGCTTGGGCCAAATCACGCTGCGGAATCTTCCGTTCAGCGTTGTTATCCTCTGCTTCATCCCAGGGATACTCCGATGCCGGCTGGAGTCCCCAAATCACCTGCAACCGCTCGAATTCCTTCTTCCGTTTCGCCTGTGCGCTTGTCTCTCCCTCGCGCGTGTCAGACGCAGTCAAAAGCTCATCAAACTTCTGCTTGATTTCGACGTACAGCGGCGCAGCATTATCTGATTCGGTCGGAGCCGGCCCCCAGAGAGTCGCCACATCTTTGGCCGGAATCAGTTTAAAAGAAAGGTTCGCCGTGACTTCACTCAGGTGAGTTTCGGCACGCCACACTATGATGTAACGCAGCGCGATTACGCCGAGGGCCAGCACCAGCAACGCCACCGCGATTCGCCGCAGCCAGCGCCATTTCTGTTTCTGCGGCTTTTCGGGAGTCAATGCCGATGAGGGATCATTGTTGGTCACAACCTAGAACCTCCGAAAAAACGTCTTTGCCGCATCCTCCAAGGCATGATGTTAACGTACAACCCAAATGGACACTTCCACGAATTCCTTGAAGGGAACATATGGCCCTTACCCCAGCTTCTCCTTCAGCCCCCGCAACACCGCCGCCGGAACCATGCTCGACACATCTCCCCCCAACCGCGCCACTTCTTTAATCAGGCTCGAAGAAATGAATCCGAACCGTTCCCCCGCCGCCACAAACACCGTTTCGGTCCCGCTGATGGCCCGGTTGGTCAGGGCCAGTTGCATCTCGAAATCCAGGTCCGTCGGCGTCCGCAGGCCGCGCAGAATCGCCGTCGCCCCCAGCTTTCGCACATAATCCACCGTCAGCCCTTCATAAGTATCCGCCGTCACCCCGGCCAGCCCCGCCGTCGCCTCGCGCAGCAAAGCCACCCGTTCCTCGACCGAAAAGAGCGGCGCCTTGCCCGGATTGCGGGCCACCGCCACCACCACCTCGTCGAAAATCGTCAGTCCGCGCCGCACAATGTCCAGATGCCCCAGCGTCGGCGGGTCGAACGCCCCCGGAAACACCGCGATTCGCTTTTTCGTAGCGTTCATTTCTCACCCTTTCCCGGCAACTCCGCCGGCGCCCCCGCCCCCGAACTCACGTTCCCCGCCGCTGGTTCGTCCCCCGCCACTTCTATCACCAGGTCGCACGGCGTTCCTTCCGCCGGCGACAGCGAGGGATTGGGCCGATAGGTCTCGCTTCCCGTCTTCGTATTGAAATAAAACAGTGCGCTCGTATCTTCCCATTTCGTCGTCGCCACCGTCCCCGTCAGGTCCGCCACCAGCACGCCCTGCACCCGCTTGCTCCCCGCGAAAATCCACGGCCCCTGGGGCGGATGGGCCTCGCGGCTCCGTATCCAGAAAAAATCCTCCAGCCGCTCTTTTCTCTTGCTCGGCTGTCCCTCGATCTTCACCGACCATTCCACCGTGATCGCCGTCTTCCGCCCGCGCGGCCCCACCACCGACCCATCCACGGCGCTGGCCACCGGCACCTCGCCCGGCCCCACGCTCAAGTCTTGCATCGCCTCGGCGATCGCGCTCGGGGCGGCCGCCACCGTCACCAGCGCCGTCGCCGTCCGCCCGCCTTTGGTGCAGGCCCCGGCCTCCAGCAGGCTGGCCGGCCCGTTGAACCGCCCGCGCAGCACGATCCGCGATTTTTCTTTATCCACGATCACGGCCGGTTCCGTCGCCACCACCACCGCCACCGGTTTGCTCGCCGACGTGGCTGCCGTAGCCGGCGCCGCCGATTCAGCCAGCAGATTGGGATCGGTGGGCGGCATGGGCCGCACGATCGGCGCAAACTGATCCCCCAGCGCCCCCGCCGCCATTGCCGCCACGATCAGGGCCGAAATTATCAGCATGGATCGTTTCGCCAAACGCTCACCTCCTGGAATGTCACATCGGCCCGCATTGTAGTCCTCGCCCCACGAAGTGTCAACGCGGGACGAACAGGCGGATGCCTGAAGTTGGGTTGGCAAAAAAAAAGCCCACGTCTGTATCAGGGACGTGGGCCACTTCCTCGTACCACGGTTGTCAGCCGGGCATCTGTTCGTATCGACCACGCGTTAGCCGAACTTTAGCCGAACCGAAAACAACACGCCCCGGCCATGATGGTCGGGGCGTGGGCTGATCCATGAAAAGTCGCCGGCCGGCGGCGAAGGTCAACGCGTCTCTTCCGCCCGTTCCTTCAGCGTCTCCAGTTGCGGCTTCAGCGCCGCCGCTTGCGGCGAGTCCGGGTACTGGGCCACGAGCATCCGCGCCGCCTCGTAGGCCTCGCGGTGACGTTCCTGCTTGATGAACTCCGTGATCTGGGTTTCCATTTCGCGCCGCGTTTCAATGTCGGCGTTGCGCACCAGTTCGTCCATCTGGCCCCGCAGCGACGCCGCCTCCGCACTCTCGGCGTAGCGTTCCAGCAGCGTCTGGGCCGTCCGCTTCGCGTCGCGATAGTGCTTGCGAGCCACCAGGTGCTCGATCTCCCGGTACAGCCGCAGCCGGTCTTCCTTCTTCGAGACCTCTTCTTCCAGCCGCACGATGTTCTCCATCTTCTGGGCCTCGGCATGGGTGGGATACTTTTCCGCCAGGAGCCGCGCCGACTGCCGCGCCTTCTCCCACAGTCCCAGCGACATGAACGACCGGATCTGCTCGCACGTCGTCTGCACGTCCAGTTCCTGGTGCTCCTTGATGGCCGCCTCCAGCCGTTTCCGCAGGGCCGGCACTTCATCGCTGTCGGGATACTCGGCCCGGAAATCCTCGATCCGCTGCCGGGCCTCTGGCCACTTCGTCGCCTCGATCAGATAGCGGATCTCCTTCTGCATCTGCTGCCGCCGCGCCTCGGCCACCCGCGCCCGCTTCCGCGCCTTGTCGGGGTCGGCCAGCAGCGTGTTCTCCTCGATCTCACGCAGCAACTCGACCATTTCGCGGTTGCCGCCGGTCGTCGCCGATTCCGTTGCCCGCGGCTGCGGCGCCTCCCGATCCTGTTGCCGCCGCTCCGCCAGACGCGCATTTATTGCTATGGTATATTGATAAATTATCGCTAGCGACAGCCCCCAGAGGACTATCGCCCCCAGAACTCCCCCGACCACCACCGCCAGCGTCAGGGCCACCCCCTCCAACTGCGTCAGGTTCCAGACCGCATACAGCCGCAGCCAGACCAGCAGGATCGCCACCGGCACCAGCACCAACTTGATCCCCGCCAAGATCTGGAGCACCCGCACCACAAATTCCGGTCGGGGCAGGGGACGCATCCCGCTCTGTTTCACCTTCGTCGAGGCCATGTCCGCTCTCCTTATTCGCGTGTCATATCCTTGTCACCGCGCTTCTACCGGTCCAAAAAAAATAATCTTTTTTATATTTTTGCCTGCGCTCCGACACGTCGGCGCAACCCCATGTGTCGCATAATGTTACACCGCCGACGTCTCTCGTAACTCCTATCTCGAAAATACATTACGTATTTTTTGCCCTTGACCTTCACCCCGGCCCGGCACATAATCGCGGTCGTTCGGTCGGCTGCTTTCCGTTCTTTCTTATCGGCTGTTGGACCACTCTTTCTTGCGGCCCATCCCAGCGAGGGGCCTCCGCAGTTGCCACACGGCAGCAGCGCGAGGCCCTGTTTTTTGCGCCGCCTCACGTCCGGCCTTCCGCGTCTGCGAACTACGCCACTCTCTCATGTTAGTGTACCAACGAACCGGTCCACTGAAAAGAAAACAAATTCTTACATCCTCCCATAGAGCGCCTCCAGAACCTCCCCGGCCGACGCTGCTCCATCCACCACCTCCACCCGCGACCCGCGCGGCCCCCAGACCCGCCGCTCCGTCGGCCCCCAGATCGCCACCGTCGCCGCCCCAACCGCCGCCGCCAGATGCGTGATCCCGCTGTCGTTGCCCACATAGCCCCGCACCCCCGCCAGCACCCGCGCCACCTCCACCAGCGGCGCGTTTCGCAGAACCGTGTTCGTGTCGTTGCTGTTGAAGCCCCCAGCATTGCTGGGGGACGCTGTTTCTGTTTCTTCTGTTACTGCCTTTTCTTCACCCCTCTCC
>CAIYVX010000114.1 GCA_903929765.1 uncultured Planctomycetia bacterium | reverse complement strand
GGAGAGGGGTGAAGAAGCGAAGACTCCTTATCGTGCGTCTGTGATTCATGGCGGCAAACGGCGGCCGCCAGGCCACCCGCGCCGGGAGTTGGGCAGACAGAAACTGAAAGAGCGAGGCGGCGGAGTTCGTCGAGGTTGGCGGCGTCGGCGAGCGGGAGGTCGGCGTCGCGGGCGGAGACGGAGTGGATTTCGGAACTTTCACCGGCGAGGCGGGTGAGTTCGTCCCAGAAACGGCTGGCGACGATGGGGCGGCCGTCTTCGTCGGAGTCGGGGCGGGTGAAGATGAGGCGTTCGGAGGCGCGGGTGAGGGCCATGTAGAAGAGGAAGCGTTCCTGGGCGAGATGTTCGTCGGGTGAGGGGAACTGGAGTCCGGCGGCGCGGAGCAGGCCGCGCTCGTCGTGGGATTGGAGCAGGTGGGCGGGGGGCGGGGCGGGCCAGAGGCCGTCGGCGAGGCCGGGCAGGAGGACGATGCGGAAGGTGAGGGCGCGGGAGGACCAGACGTCGAGAAGCTGGACGCCGCGGCCGAAAGGCGAGGGCGGCTCGACGACGGCGGCGCTGGCGGCGGCTTCGAGTTCGGCGACAAAATCGGCGAGAGGGACGGGCGAGTCGGCGGCGAGATCGGGCAGGGCGGAGAACTGGTCGAGAAGGTCGCGGAGGGATTCGAGGGCGGCAAGGTCGCGGCGGGTGAGGGCGAGGTCGTCGGAGGTTGTGGCGAGCGAAGAGTCGAGGGCGAATTGTTCGAGGGTGCGGGCGAGAAAGGCGGCGTAGTCGGCGCGGGTGGCGCGAGGGGGAAGAGTGGCGGCCCAGGCGAAGAAGCGGCGCAGGAGGGCGAGAGCGCCGCGGGCGGAGGCGAGGTCGAGGCGGGGAGCGGAGTCGTAGTCGGCGTCCACTGGAAAAATAGGGACTGTCCCTAGTTTTTCGCCGTCGTATATCGGGGGAGCGTCGGGAGTATTCGTCACCCTCACCCTACCCTCTCCCCTCAAGGGAGAGGGGTGAAGAAGCGACGTCTCGGAATCTTCCGGCGATGGAGAGTGCGGGGGCGCGGGTATGTTCGCAGACCCCTCACCCGCCGCTAAAGCGGCACCCTCTCCCAAGGGAGAGGGGTGAAGAAGAGAAGATTCCTCGTCGGGCGTCGGTGATTCATGGCGGCAAACAACGGCCGCCATGCCACCCGGCGTTTTTGGTTTGGCAAAAGAAGAAGCGGCGCGGTCTATGAAGGAGGCGAAGGCGCGGAGGTAGGCGTCGGGGCCGGAGAAGACGTTGAGTTGGTGGAGGAGGCGGTCGGCCATTTGTAAATCGGTTTCGCGGGCTTGGAAGAAGTCGCGCGGAAAGTAGGGCGAGCGGAGAACGGCGGCGAGGTCGGCAAAGTTGAAGTCGGTGGCGGGGAGTTTTAGTTTCAGGAGTTCGACGAGCCAGCGGATGAGCGGGAGGCGGAGCAGAGGGCGGCCGGGAGCGCCGGTGAGGGGCAGGCCATAGCGCGGGAAGATTTCGGCGATGAGGTCGGCGTAGGGGTCGGGGGCGCGGAGAATGACGGCAAAGTCGGAGGGGCGGAGGGTGGGGTCTTGGCGGAGGAGACGGCGGATGGAGCGGGCGAGGTGTTCGACTTCGCGGGTGCGGCCGGCGGCGGTGGCGAAAGAAAGAACACGGTCGGACAAGCCGACCGTGGCACATGATCCAGAAGAGGATTCGGCGGGGTCGAAGAGGTGAAGTTCGAGGGCGGAGAGGATTGGTGATTCAAGGGTATCGGTTGGCGGGGGGGAGGTGGTTGGCCTCAACCCCTCACCTGGCCCTGAAGGGCCACCCTCTCCCAAGGGAGAGGGGTGAAACAACGAAGAACCTTCGTCGGGCGTCTGAGATTCATGGCGGCAAACAGCAGCCGCCATGCCACCCGGCTCTGGAGAGTGATTAACAACAACGGAACGGAATACCTTCTTCAATTGGTCGAGGGTGTGGAGGACGGGAGCGAAGAGGGCGGGGCGCGCGGGGTCGCAGGTTAAGGTGATGAGGAGTTCGGCGCGGTCGGCGAGGGAGCGGAGGACGTCGAACTGTGGGGCGGTGAAGTCGTGGAAGCCGTCGACCAGGACGTGGGCGGGCCAGGGAAAAATATTATTTGCGGCGTTGAGGGCGTCGCGGGCCTGCCAGAAAAGACCGGCGTCGTCGTAAAGGTTTCGTTCGGCGAGGCGGGCCTGGTAGCGGGCGTAAATGGCGGCGGCGTCGGCGAGGGCCGGGGCGGCGGTGCGAACCTGGCGGGCGAAGTCGTCGGGGCGGACGGAATGGGTTTTGAGTTGGCGGATGAAGTCGGCGAAGGAGTCGAGGAGTCCGGGGCGGTCGAGGATGGGGAGAAAATAGGAGAGGGAGCCGGCAGCGCGGCAATCTTCGATGGCGGCGGCGAGGAGGGCGCGTTCGTGGAGCGGGGTGAGGCGGCGGGCGGGGGTCTGGAGGAGTTCGAGGATGCGTTGGGCGTAACGCGGGAAGGTGAAGATTTCAGGCTGGCGGAGGACTCCGGCGGGGGAATCGCGGAGCAGGGCGTCGATGGTGGCGGCGCGGCGGGCGGAGGTGGGGACGAGGTAGAGGATACGAGCGGGATCAGTGCCAGCGGTGACAAGGTCGAGGTAGCGGCGGCGCAGGGCGGCGGCTTTGTGGGAGCGGGCGGGGCCGAGGAGGATTTGGACGGGCGGAGGATTGGCCATTTATGCCCCGGCTCCGAGAATGAGTTGGTCGATGGCGTAGCGGACGCCGCGGTCGGCGGCGGAGGGGACGACGAGTCGGGCGGCCTGGAGGACGGCGGGTATGGCGTTGGCGACGGCGACGGGGAAGCCGGCGACGGCGAACATGCTGAGATCGTTTTCGCTGTCGCCGATGGCGACGATCTGGTCGCGGGTGATACGTCGGTCGGCGGCGAGGCGGGCGAGGGCGGCGCCCTTGGAGACGCCGGGGGCCATGAATTCGAGGAAGGAGCGGCCGCTGGTGGTGATGGAAAAGCGGCTCTCCCAGAGCGGGGTGAGTTCGCGGCGGAGAAATTGGATGACGGAAGAGTCGGGCGAGGCGACTAGAACTTTGAAGATCGGTTCGGCGGCCAGAGACGTGAGGTCGGAGAGGAAGCGGCCGGTGGGTTCGCCGATGGATTCGAGCGAGTTGGAGGCGAAGTTTGGGGCGGCGCAGACAATGTCGCGGTCGGTGAAGACGGCGAGCTGGATGCGGCGGTCGTGGCGGAGGGATTTGATGAGCGAGAGGTAATCGTCGGGAGGGATGAAGCTGGCGGCGATGATGCGGTCGGTGGCGAGGTCAATGGTGATGGCGCCGTTGCAGGCGATGACGGGGGCCGGGGGGACAATGGCTGCGGCAATGTGGCGGATGAGGAAGGGATGTTTGCCGGTGGCGATGACGACGAGGACTCCGGCGGCGGCACAGTCGCGGAGGGCGTCGAGGACATCGGTCGGGACGCCGACGCCGGGGGTGGAGAGAGTGCCGTCAACGTCGACGGCGAGAAGGCGGAAGGGCATAGGCTTCAGACCTCAGAAGTTAGGCTTAAGGCTTCAGGTGCAGCAAAAGAAGAAACAACAACGGCAGCCGGTCGAGCGGTTAATTCTTCATGGCCCGTCTGCGCCGGACCATGCCACCCACCGTCAGGGGTGAACGAAGAAGAAACGGAAAGAAGAAAAGGATTCTAGCGTGTGGGGACGCGGGCTTCAAGGTCGTGAGGGCCGGCGGCGGTGACGATGGCGGAGAGGCGGTCGCCGGCCTGGAGGGGGCGGCGGGCGCGGAGGTGGGTGAGGCCGTCGATTTCGGGGGCCTGGCCCCAGAAGCGGGCGAGGGCGGGTTGGCCGGGTTTGGCGGCGCCGCGGTCGATGACGAAATCGAGGCTTTGGCCGACGAGGCGCTGCTGATTTTCCAGGGCGAGACGAGACTGGAGGGTCATCAGGGCGCGGAGGCGTTCGTTTTTGACGCGGGTGGGGATCTGGTTGGGGAGGTCGGCGGCGCGGGTGCCGGGTTCGCGGGAATAGGCGAAGGCGCCGAGGCGGTCGAAACGGACGGCGCGGACGAAGTCGAGAAGTTCGGCGAAATGGGCGTCGGTCTCGCCGGGGAAGCCGACGATGAGGCTGGTGCGGATGATGATGTCGGGGCGACGGCGGCGCAGGTCGGCGATGAGTTTGTCGACGGAGGCGCGGGAGGTGCGGCGGCCCATGGCGTCGAGGACGGGCTGGGCGATGTGCTGGAGCGGGATATCGACATAAGGGAGAAAGTGTTCGAGTTCGCCGTAGGCGGCCAGAAGCGAGTCGGAGAAGCTGGCGGGGTGGGTGTAGAGGAGGCGGAGCCAAGTGAGGCGGGGGAGGCGGTCGAGGCGGGCGAGGACGGCGGCGATGTCGCATTGGCCCTGGCGGTCGTGGCCGTAGGCGGTGGTGTCCTGGCCGATGAGGATGAGTTCGGCGGCGCCGTCGGCGAGAAGTTCTTCGGCTTCGGCGACGAGGAGGTCGGGGTCTTTGGAGACCAGGGGGCCGCGGATGAGGGGGATGGTGCAATAGGCGCAACGGTTGTCGCAGCCTTCGCTGACGCGGAGGTAGGCGTAGTGTCGCGGGGTGAGGCGGAGGCGGGCGCGGTCGTCGAGGTTGGGTGTGGCGGCGCCGACGTTCTCCAGCGGCAGGTCGGAGCGGCGGGCGGCGAGGCGGGCGAGGACGTCGGCGATTTCCTCGCGGGCGGAGAGGCCGACGACGGCGTCGACGTCGGGCCACTTGTCGAGGATTTCGTCTTTGTCGCGCTGGGGATAGCAGCCGGCGACGATGACGAGGCGGAGTCGGCCTTCGAGCTTGCGGCCGACGAGTTCGGCGATGACCTGGCCGGATTCTTTGCGGGCGTCGGCGATGAAGGCGCAGGTGTTGACGATGGCGACGTCGGCGGCGTCGAGGTCGCCGGTGACGACGTAGCCGGCGACGGCGAGGTTGGCCAACATGCGTTCGCTGTCGACGAGATTTTTGGGGCAGCCGAGGCTGACGAAACCGACCACGAGGGGCGGGGAAGAGAAATTGCGGGGCGAGTCGTCCATGCGGGAGTCCGTAAGCAAGGGCCGAGAGAAACAGAAACTGAAACGAGATACGATTAAGTTTAGGGGGGAGGGGAGATGCAGTCAAGCGGCGATGGGGGTTGAGAGGAGAAAATAGAAGGCAATCGCAAGGGTCAGCGGGGAACGCAGAGGATCATCCAGCGAAAACCGGCGTCGCTTGCGGCCAGGCAGGCTCGGCGCACGTCTCCCCAGCGGATGGCGCAGTCGGGAGAGATGAAGATGCGGGTTTCGGCCGCGACAAGTCTTTTGTCGCTTGATTGTTTGTAGTATTCGGCCAGAGCGGGGCCGAGTTCGTCGATACTGGCGATGGGTTTAAGGATTTCATACGGGTCCGGATTGCCCGTGCGGTGAAGCCCGGGATGGATCACGACCAACAGGCTGACCTTCGTGGTCTTGGCCGAGGCGTAGGCATTTTCTGGACCAAGCAGAAGAATCTTGAGACTCGATGGTTCTATTGCGGATTGATCGGCACGCACTAGGTTTGGTTTGTCCCCATGCCAGGGACCGACTACCGGTGCCCCTTTGCCCTGCAACAGACTGCTGGTGCTGGCCAGATAGACTTTGCCGCTCAGCGGAGTCGGCAGGTCGAAAAGCAGTCCGGACGCTTGTGTGGCAAACATGGCGTCGGCAACTGTAACGTAAGCGGATTCATCATCGGACTCAAAGGCCACCGAAACAGGCCAGACAGATGGATTTTTCTTATGCCTCTCGCCACGGAATTGCTTCAAGCGGTCCACGAGAGGAGTAAGAGAAGCATCCGTCGGTTCGTTGATGGTGATGTTCTGGAAACGGATCAAGTCGGTGCCGTCGGTGTGATGCTGGATCGTGAGTTTGGGGACCGGGGGCGAGTTCGTGCAACCTTGGGAGGAGAAGGCTGCCAAAAAGGCAAGGGTCATGAAGGCGGTTGGCGGTCGAAAGGACATGGGCAGACTCCGTGGGGCTGTAAGTTCATATTCAGATACGCTGGCGATAGGGAAAAGTTTTAAGAAAAAGATAGTCAAGATCGGTGGGAGGTGGATATTCATGGCCCGTCTTCGCCGGACCATGCCACCCGGACGATGGAAGTATTGGACGATTCAACAACAACGGCAATCGGAAAACGGCATTTTATTTCTGTCGGGTCTGTTGACCCGACCTACATAACAACAACGGCGCGTTGCGGGGGAGGGGGACGGGTGATAGAATCGGGGGCATGAGTGGACCACGGTTCTTTATTTCGGCGGGCGAGGCGAGCGGGGATGCGCATGCGGCCAAGCTGATGGCGGCGGTGAAGCGGCGCGCGCCGGGGGCAGAGTTTTTCGGGCTGGGCGGGCCGAAGATGGCGGCGGCCGGGTGCGAGTTGCTGCGCGACATGACGGTGGCGGATAGTCATATCGGCCTGGGGCCGCTGCTGGAGATCGGGAAATACCTGCGGCTGATCCGCCAGGTGGATCGGGAGCTGGCGGCGCGGCGGCCGGACGTGTGCGTGTTCGTGGATTATCCGGGGCTGAACTTTGTGCTGGCGAGCCGGGCGCGGGTGCGGCGCGTGCCGACGCTGTGGTATATTCCGCCGCAGATGTGGGCGTGGGCGTCGTTCCGGGTGCATAAGACGAAGCGGCGGTTGACGCGGCTGGCGTGCATTTTTCCGTTCGATGCGGAATTTTATGGGAAGCATGGGATTGATGCGGAGTTTGTCGGGCATCCGCTGATGGATCATTTTGCGGAGATGGAACGGCAGAATGAAAAATTAAAAATTAAAAATGAAAAATTAGAAACGGCAAAAAAAGAAACGGCAACACCCTCACCCTACCCTCTCCCCTCAAGGGAGAGGGGTGAAGAAGAAAAAGTAACAAAAGAAACAGCCGGACAGGGCAGAGCCCTGTCCCTACGAACAACAACAGCCTCGAAGGTGGTGTTGCTGTTGCCGGGGAGCCGGCGGAAGGAGATTGCGGGGTTGTTGCCGCTGTATCTGAAGGTGTGTGCGGCGATGGCGGAGAAGGTGGCGGGGCTGAAGTTTGTGATGGGGTGTTTGAATGAGCGAGATGCGGCGCAGGCGCGGGAAATATTGCGGCAGAATCCGGGGGTTGAGGTCGAGACGTTTGTGGGGCGGACGCCGGAGTTGATGGCGGCGGCGGATTTTGCGTTGGCCAAGAGCGGGACGACGACGCTGGAACTGGCGTGTTTCGGAGTGCCGATGATCGCGCTGTATCCGGTGAGCCGGTGGCAGTATCATCTGGTGGCGCGGTGGTTCATTACGACGCCGTTTCTGTCGCTGCCGAACGCGGTGGCGGGGCGAAAGATCATACCGGAATATTATTTGTATTGGGGTCCGCCGGAACCGATAGCGGCGGAGGCGGTGGAGATTCTGACAAACGTGGAGCGGAACCGGCAGATGCGGGCGGACCTGGCGGAGGTGCGAGGGAAGCTGGGCGAACCGGGGGCGTCGGAACGGGCGGCGGAGGCGGCGCTGGGGCTGGTGGGTCGAGAGATACCGGCAACGGCGTGGTGGCGGCGAGGGCTTTGGGTGTGAAAACGGCAATTAAAAATGAAAAATGAAAAGTGGCAACAGAAAAAGCAACAGCCTCACCTGGTTATGGTTGGTGGCATTCGAGGATCGGGGGCGTGACAAAGAACACACTTTGGCCCCGGCGTAGCCGGGGCTTCAAAGTGTGGCACCCGGAAACGGCAAAAGCGAGCGGGAGTTTTTGGTTGCTCTTTGGAGCGGGGCGATTATAATAACTGTTCTTTTGAGATGCCCAGGAAGTTAAGAGAGAGCCTACAGAAGGAGCAGGTCTCATGTACGCGATAATCGAAGATTCAGGTCAGCAGTTCCGGGTTCAGGAAGGCGATGAGATCGAGATCGATCTGCGGGCAGGCGAGCCGGGGACGACGATCCAGTTCGACCGTGTGGTTCTGGTGGGCGGCGGCGAGGCGACGTTGATCGGAACGCCGACGGTGGCCGGGGCGACGGTGACGGCGGAAGTGATCGAGCCGACGAAGGGGCCGAAGCTGATCATCTATAAGTACCGGCGGCGGAAAAAGTCGCGGGTGAAGAACGGCCATCGGCAGAAGTACCTGGCGGTGCGGATCACGAAGATCAGCGCATAGCAGAAGCAGTCTTCGGGACTAAGGAGAAAGTTATGAAGCTCACGGTCGTGATGACGGCGGTGTTAGTAGCGGCGACGTGGTGCGGGGCGGCCGGGGCGGCGACCCCGAGCAGCGCAGCCAGCGCGGTCTCCGCGACGAGTTCCGGTGGTTCGACCTCGACGGGTGAGAATCCGAACCGCAAGAAGTACGTCAAGCTCATGGCCGAGGTTCAGAAGATGTTGGACGACGTCCAGGCGCTGGAAGACAAACTGCCGGAACTGGAGTCGAAGGTGAACGATCAGATTCGCAACATCAAGAGCCGGGATAAAAGCGGCAAGGAGGTCGCGATCCCCGAGACGACGCTGAAGAGTGAATTGGGAACAAAAAATCCATCGGCTGCGGCGAAGCAGTATCGGAGCCTGAAGACGCAGGTTATCACGGCCCGGTTTGCCGTCGTCCAGAAGCTTGGCCCGGGTGGGGCGTACGGGAAGTGCCAGGAACTTGTGAAGTTAGATCCGAAGGATGATACACTGAGGAGCCAGGGCGATGATCTGGCCGGGAAAGTCAAGGGGCAGTACACCGGCATGCTGAGAAAGATCGCGACGTTGTGCGAGGCGATCTATGATACCGCTGACGAGGACAACGCCTTTCATCTGATTCGGGCGGTCGATCCAAACGATCCGTCGGCGACGGCCTATTTCAACAAGAAGAAATAAGCGGCCGGGCCGGTCGGGAAGTAAGTCAGCCAGAGAGGTTCTTAAGGAATGTTGTGTAAACAAGCGTGCCCCGCAGGTCAGGCCGACCAGCGGGGCACGATTTTTTTTAGAGGTCGGTCCAGTTGATTGATCGGCTGTTCCTTGATGTTGCAGAGGTAGGGGGTCAGGTTGGCCAGGTGCAAGACGATGCTGATTGCAAAGGAGGAGGTTATGAGTTAAGTTAAGAATTCGATTGTTAGGAGAGGAGAGGTCGATGAAGATCGTGCTGGCGCCGGATTCGTTCAAAGGATCGCTGACGGCGGTGGAAGTGTGTGCGGCGCTCGGGGCGGGTGCGGCGTGTGTGGCGCCCGCGGCGGAGTTCGTGGTGGCGCCGATGGCCGACGGGGGCGAGGGAACCACGGCGGCGCTGGTGGCGGCGACGGGTGGCGAGTTGCGGCCGGTGGAGGCGACGGGGCCGCGGCCGCGCGACCGGGCGAAGGTGATGGGGCAGATCGGGCTGATCGATGGGGGCCGGACGGCGGTGCTGGAGATGGCGTGCGTGTCGGGTCTGCCGCTGGTGCCGGAGGGGAAACGGAATCCGCTGGAGACGACGACGTACGGGACCGGGGAACTGATTGCGGCGGCGCTGGCGGCGGGGGCGCGACATGTGATCGTGGGGATCGGCGGTTCGGCGACGACGGACCTGGGCAGCGGGATGGCTCAGGCTTTGGGGGTGAAGTTTTTCCGGGGCGGCGGTCGGGAGATCACGGAGCCGATGACCGGGGGGTTGCTGGGCGAGGTGGCGCGGGTGGATTTGTCGGGGCTGCACGAGGGCGTGGCGATGAGCCGGATCGAGGTGGCCTGCGACGTGGACAATCCGCTGCTGGGCCCGCGCGGGTGCGCAGCGGTGTACGGGCCGCAGAAGGGGGCGACGCCGGAGATCGTGGCCCGGCTGGAAGCGAACCTCGGGCGGGCGATCGAGGTGATCGAGCGGACGATTGGGCGGCGGGTGCGCGAGGAACCGGGGGCCGGGGCGGCGGGCGGATTGGGGGCGGGTCTGCGGGCGTTTCTGGGGGCCGAGATGCGCCCGGGGATCGGGATTGTGCTGGAGGCCAGCGGGTTGGGGGAAAAAGTTCGCGGGGCGGACCTGGTGCTGACGGGTGAGGGACGGATCGACCGTCAGACGGCCTACGGCAAGACGGTGAGCGGGGTGGCCCGTGTGGCGCAGGCGGCGGGCGTGCCGGTGGTGGCGATTGTGGGGAGCATCGGGGAAGGGGTGGAGAACCTTTATGAGTTGGGTGTGACGAGCATGTTCACGCTGGCGCCCGGGCCGATCAGCCTGGAGGAGGCGATGAAGAATGGGGGGCCGCTGATTGCCAATGCGGCAGAGCGGGTGATGCGGTTGTGGCTGGCGAGGCGGGAGTAGATATTTCGCCGCAGCCGTTCACCAGGCGGGAAACCAGCGCAGCAATTCGCGGGCGACCAGTTCGTGGCCGGCGCGGTTCGGGTGATTTGGCCACGACATCAGGTCCGCCAAGTCGCCGCCCTGAGTGACGTACCGCTCGAAGGCGGCAAAGCTGTCGGCCAGAGCGACGCCGTATTCCTCGGCCAGGCCACGAATCTGCCGGGCCTGTTCGACTCGCGGTCCGATCTCGCTCTCTGCGGCTCCGGGCAGTTGCTTGACATCCCAGGTCGGCGTCAGCAGGAGGACCTTGCTCCCCGCCGCCAGGGCCTGCTCGATCATGGACCGCCAAGCCGCGCCGGCCCTGGCCAGGCCCAGTCCCCGGTCATTGAGGCCGTAGTCGATCATAACGACATCGGGCCGATGGCCGAGGACATCCGCCCTGAACCGTTTGGCTCCGGCCTCGGAGTTTTCCCCGCCGATGGCCGTCACGATGACGTTCACCACCGCATAGGGAAACCGGGCCTTCAGTTCCGTGAACAGCAGGTGCGGATAGGCGTTCAGGCTGTCCACCATGGGCGTGGCGAAATAGCCCGCCGGCACGCTGTGACCGTGGCAGACCAGGTTCACGTAACGGTTCTGGGGCCAGTGGGTTTTCAAGACGCCGAGCAAATCGGCCAGGTAGGTTTGACAATCGGCCTTCGACATTTTCAGTCCTCATAAAAACTGTTTCTAAACATTGAGTATTAAAACGCTTTGTGGCTTCCGAAGACACACTTTGCCCGGCGGGAAAACCCGCCGGGACAAAGTGTGGCACCCGGAGACAACAATTTATCGTGCGCCGGCTGGCGTCTTACTTCGCCGGTTTCCAGCCGCTGTACTGGACGTCGAACCACAACTGATCCTGGGGCAGGGCGAGGATTTTTTCGAGCTTGAAGAGTTTGCCGTTGAGGGGGAGGCGGACGCGAATGGGCGTTCCGCCGGCGGCCTTGGCTTCGGCGTCGGCCCGGAAATCGGCGGACTGCTGCATGTTCGCGGCCTGGGCTTCGGCGTTGACCTTGATGGCCTCGGCGGTCGGCCCGCTGGCCAGGGCGGCAAACTGGGGGACGATGCGGAGGGGGCCGGTGAAGGCGCTATCGCCCCACCAGCCGACGGTGTAATTACCCTCGGCGGGGAGGTAATAACTGTACATGACGTGCATGACGGGGACGGCGCAGACGGGCAGGACGACGTGAAGCTTGCCCTTGTCGGGGACGGCGGCGGCGGGGGCTTCGACGTAGACGATTTCGACGGGGAAGCTGGCCAGTTCGGCGGCGCTGGTGGCGCTGCGGACGAGCGGAATCAGGAGTTGGCCCTTCTCGTCTTTGGCCGGGGAGACGGTGTTGCCGCCGACGCCGACGGACCAGATTTCGGCTCCGGCGGGCATCTGGAGGCGGAGGAATTGGTTGCGGTTATTGCGGACGGTGTAGACGGCCTTGGTGATGCGGCGGCCGTCGTCCATCTGCATGGCGGTGAGGAGGGAGGAATCGACGATGGTGACCAGGACGCTGACTTCATCGTGTTTTTTGATGGCCAGTTGGACGGAGAACTTTGGCTCGACGTAGCGGAAGGCGAGGAGGATGGGCTGGTTGGTCATGCCGACCATTTCGGCGGGTAGCTGGCGGACGTCGATGGCGGTGGCGCCGGAGGTTTCGCCGGGTTCGATTTCGACGTTGGCGACGGCGACGACGGCGACGAAGCCGGTTTCGCGTTCGGCGCCGGTGGTGCGGAGGACGGGGACGGCGGTCTTATCTTTGGCGGCGGCTTCGTAGCTGACGCGGAGGCTGTAGCTGCCGATTACTTCGCTGCGGAGGACGACGGCGAGGAGGGAATTTTCGACGCGCCAGTCCTGGACGTTCGGGCCGCTGACGGCCAGGACGTTGGCCCCGGCGGGTACCTGGAGCTTGAGTTCGCGGACGCCGGTGTGAAGGATGTTGAAGTTGACCATTTCATCGCAGAGGAAAAGGCCGTCGGCCACGCCGACGAGGGTGCGGGTTTCGGCATAGAGTTTGGTCGGGGCTTTTTCGACCTTGGGCAACGCCCGTTCCCAGGAAATCTGGATGGGGACGCCGCTGGGGACGGCGGCGGCGACGTAGGTCGCGGCCTTGTCCTTGGACTTTTCGGTGACGGACTTCTGGGCCTGGGCGACCTTGACGTCGACGTCCAGGCGGTCGACCACAAGATCGATAATGGCGGAGCCTTGAACGGCGCGCTGGAAACCGACCTGGTTGACGCCGGCGGTTTTTTCCACGGCCACGGAAAATGCCAACGTGACCTCCAGCGGGCCGGTCTTCTCGGTCAGCAATTCGTAGACGCCGTTATTGGTGTTGACGAAGACGCCGTCCGGGGCAGTCACTTTGGTCACGGCGACCGAGGCCGGCAACAGGGCGACCCGTTTCCAGCCCTTTTCGCGGAGGATGTTGAGCTTGAAGGTGGCGGAAAAGTCGGCCTTTTCGTCGGAAAGTTCGCCCTTGTATTCGGTCGAGGTGATGACGAAATCGGTCGGGGGCGGGGCGCCGCCACTGCCTTCTTTGCGGTTGACGGACCATTCCAGGAGGGCCTTGAACTCGGTCCAGGGGAGGTCGATGGTGGCCGAGACCGCCGGGGCCTGGTCGATCTTGACGCCGAGGAGTTTCTGGACCTCGGAGAAGGGGATGGTCAGGGTCTGGCCGCCCTTGTGGGTCGGGTCGTAGCCGGTGATCTTGACGAACTCGTTCCAGTTCAGGATGACCTGGCCTTTAGAGTCCGGGGGCGGCGTGACCGAGACCGACGGTTGACCTGTCGGTTGCGCCAGGGCAAAAGTTCCCAGGACCAGCGACACGGCAATCGCCACTGCAAAGATGTTCCATGTTCGATACATTGTGTTGCTCCTTTCCATTCATAATGGGTTCGAAGGCCGAGATCGTCGGTCGGTTTAACGAGCGTTTTCTCGAACTTGACGAGCTGCCCCACGCGGGGCACAGAAATTTCCTGGGGGGCGGCGGCGAATTGAAGCGGGGCGGCCTGGTCTTTCCAGAACTGCATGGCCCCGGTGCGGACGGCGGTGAGGTTGTCGCCGTTGTTGAAGAGCAGGTACTTTTCGTGCGGCAACTCGAAATTGTTTCCTTTTACGACCAGATTGTTGTAGCGGTCGGCGGCATAGGCGACGTTGCCGCGAAAATTATTGGAGAACAGCGCGTCGGTGCCGACGATGGTTTCCTGCGACCGCTGGCCGTCGGCGGCGGGGGCGAGCTGGGCCAGGGTGCGGAACTGGGCCTCGTCGATCAGGGCGTAATGGACGCCGTTGGCCCCGGATTGGAAAGTGATGCCCAGAGCGGCGGCGGAGTCGGGATCGACGTTGAGATTGATGCTGCTGACGGCGACCTTCTGGCCGAGATTGCGGGACAGCTTATCGGCCAGATCGCCGAGGGCGGGGGTCGGGCCGCTTAATTCCATTTCGTTCTTCGTGATCTGTAAACGCTCCTGGTCCTTGCCCATCCACTTGTAGTTATCGCTTACGAATTTTTTGAAATCCGCGTCCTGGTTCGGGAGAGGCATTTTGCCGTTGGCCTCCGCGGGTGATTCCGTCCCGTCGCCGTACAACGTGGCGTTGCCTCCAACCGAGGCGATTTGGTAGTCTCGTCCGTCGGTCGGGGTCAGCGCGCCGTTTTCCGGGAGACCCGATGGGGGCTTATTGGCGAAGCCCCAGGCATTGGTTACGGTGCCTCCATTGTAGGACAAACCATGCGTGGTCTGGGCGGCGCGTTGGATGGCGATGTTGGAGCCGAGTTGGACTTGCTGCGCGGGCGGTTCGGCCGGGGCCGGGGGCGTGGCCGGTTGCGCTTTTGACGACCCGGAGAAAAACGCCGCTCCGCCTCCGCTGCCACCGCGACCGGTGTCGGTGGCGGGCATGCTGCCACTATATGAATGTCCGCCGCCGGCAGCGATGACTTCGATATTCTTCAGGCCGGCGTCATCGCTCGGCACGGGTTGGTCGGATAGTTTCGTGGCGAACCGGGATGTCTCGCCGCTGACGGCCTTGCGGGTCGTGCGGCTATTTTCGGCCAGGCGCTGGTCGGATTCATTCATTAAGCCCTTCTTATCCTTCGTGACGGTTTGGTAGCCGAGTTCGTGGCTCTTGTCGGCCTGGGCGAGATCATCTTGGGTCTTGGCGAGTTGTTCCTTAACTACGCGCGACCTGTGTTCCTGTTCCAGCACGTCGGCGCCGCGGGCGGAAAGTTCGTCGCCGAGCGCGGCGGCGGCGCGGAACTGGTCGAGCGCTTCGGCCTTATTGCCCTGCTCGGACAGGTTCTGGCCGCGTTCCAGGAATTCCCGCTGATTCTCAAGGAGTTTGCGGTTGGCGACGCTCAGTTCGCCTTTGACCTCCTGGGCGGCGACCTTTTCGGATTTGGACATGGGTTTAGGGGCGGGGCGGGAGTGTTCCTTTGAAGCGGCCACCGGAGATGGGGTCGCGGCCGCCTCGTCGGGTGATGGGCTGAAATTGGCGCCGAGGTTATTAGTTGGCGAGGTCTGTCCGATGACCGACGTGTTGGAGAGTAACCGCTCGGCGTTGGCCGCTTCGAGGCTGGCCGGGGCCAACTTCTTGACCTGTTCAAACGACTGCCGGGCATTTTCGAAATCGCCCCGGTCGTAAGCTTCGTTGCCGGCGCGGTAATAATTGCTGGCCAGAGCTTGCGGCAGGCCAAGTTCCTTCTCTTTCCCGCTAGTCATCGCGCCTTTAAACGTAACATTGCTAGTCGCCGGCACTCCGCCAAAAATAGATCCCCCACCGGAGACTTGGATTGGAGGAGACGGCGCCTTTGTAAGATTCAGGAGCAACGGAGCGGGCTTTTCGGCGGCCTCGGCGTGACCGTAACCGAAGGATTCGCCGCCGGTCTCGTCGGCGTAGCGGGCGACCTGCTGGAGGACGCCGGACCATTTCAGGGACGACATTTCGGTCGGGAGGTAAGCTTCGCACTTGGCGTAGGCAATGGGCAAATCGATTCGCGGCAAGGGCAGGGTGGCATCGCCGGCGGCGGAGAGTGGGCGGACACGGTAGAAGGCGACAAGTTCCACGGGGAAACTGACCAGGCCCTTGAGGCTGGCCTTGGAGCGGACGAGGGGCAGGAGGTAGGCGTCGCGCTGGCCGGCCACGGGGGCCAGGGGGCGGGACTGCTCGTTGACGCGGGCGAGGACGGCGGTCGCGCCGGGGGGCAATTCGACGCGGAGGAACTGCTTGTTACGATTGCGAATTTCGAAGCGGGCCTGGCACATCATCGAGCCGTCGTCGCGGAGGACGACTTCGTAGTGGGCGGCGTCGGCGATGGATTCGCGGAGGGCAAATTCGCCGAGGTTCAAGAGTTCGACGCCGGCGGACCAATCGCGTCCGGTGATGAGGTAGGCCAGGGCGGCGGGGCCGGCGAGGCGGGCGGCGGCGGAGGCGGGAATGTCGGCGAGGGCGATTTCGGCGAGGCCGGTGGCGGAATCCTGGACGGCTTCGCTGCCGCCGCCGGTGGAGGTGACAACGAGCGAGCCGCCGGCCCAGTGGCCGCGCCGGACGGCGAGGTTGCCGACGGTCTGGAGTCCGCTGCCGGCGGCGGGCAATTGGAAGGAGAGTTCGAGGCTGGTGCGTTCGGCCACGGGGCCGCGGAGGAAGACGCGGACGGCGCCGGCTTCGCCCTGGTCGGGGCGGGCTTCGCGGACGTCCGGGCCGGTGACGGTGACGCGAGCGGCACCTGGCGGCAGGGTCAGGTCGATGGTCTCGGTCTTGCCACCGACGATGGCCAGGTCGAGCGCGGCCGTGACGGTCTGTCCGGCGGCATCGAAGTTCCAGGCGACGTCGCCGCGAACGTCGAAGGTGGGAGCGTGCTCGGTTTCGGGGCCGCGCGGGTTGACGGTGAATTCGAGTTTGTCGCGCGGGGAAAGGGCGAGCGAGCCGTGTGTTTGGGCGCCGGCGAGGCCGCGAATGTGGCGGGGATCGCCCGGCAAAGCGACTTCCATGGCTTTCGGCGATTCGAATTCCAATACGGTTCGCACGGTGCGGGGAATGGAGAGATTGACCGAGCGGGAGTCCTTGAGGCCGGAGGTGGCGGTGATGACGAAATCGCCGGAGGCGGTGGGGGAGAAGCGGAGCCAGCCGTCGGCTTCGGGGAGAGTGGCGGGCTTGCCGTTGACGGCGACGGCGTCCCAACCGCCGGGGGCTTTGGCCCAGAGGACGGGGGAGTTGGCGCAGAGGTAAGGGCGGAAGACGTGGAGGCGGACGGTGACCTGCAAGACCGGGGATTGCCCGGCCGGGGCCGACAAGTGGTATTCGCCGGCCTCGGCAATCAGGGGGACCGGGGGCGGCTGGGCGACGCCGTGGGCTTCGGCCTGGTCGCGGAGGAACTCTTTCCAGTAATCGAGGGGAATGGTGAAGGCGGCATCGTCGAGGAGCCGCGACTGGTCGAGCATTTCGCGGACGACGGCGGCCCGCACGGTCTCGTCGGGGACAGAAACGGAGTCGTCGCCGAGGGCGTTCGCCGACGGCCAGAGGGCACAAGCCAGGATCAGGCCAAGCAGTCTTCGCGTCACGCTGGTTCCCCGAACTTGCAGGGCAGTTCACGACGGCAATAAGTTCTACAAATATTAGACGTTAGCTGTCAAGAATAGTTCCGGTAATTCTTGGCGCCAGGGGGAGGGAAAAGAGGCTTGGAGCAGATAACGATTGGTTGTAATCTTTGGGAAAGTTTGCCGGGCTTCCTCACACCTTGCCCCCCAAACAGCCGGGGGGCCAAGGTGTGGCACCCTGGAAGTAACCATTCGCTTTGACCGCCCTAGCGGCGGAGTTGGTCTTCGAGGTCTTCGATGAGGGCGGCGGCGCGGAGGCGGCGCTCGACGGAGCCTTCCTGCCAGACGAGGAAATCGTTGGCGGCGATGAGGGCTTCCATGCGTCGGCAGGCGGCGATGACGGTGGTGTGGTTTTTGTTGCCCATGCGTCGGCCGAGGTCGGGATAGCTGAGGGGGGTGAGGCGGCGGGCGAGGAGCATGGCGACCTGGCGGGGCAGGGAGATGGAGCGGGTGCGGCCGTCGCCGATGATGTCGGCGGGCGAGACGGCGAAGTGGCGGGCGACGGTGTCGATGATGTGGTCGAGGTTGTGGGAGCGTTCGCAGGAAGTGATGTGGTCGGCCAGGGCCTGGCGGGCCAGCGGCATGGTGACGCGGGACTTTTCGAGGGCGGCGATGGCGAGGATGCGGGTGAGGGCGCCTTCGAGTTCGCGGACGCTGGCGGTGACGTGCTGGGCGACGAATTCGAGGACGTCGGGGGGCAGGCCGTGGCCGTCGCGGGCGGCCCGGCGGCGGAGGATTTCGACGCGGGTCTGGCGGTCGGGGGCGGTGATGCGGGCGACCAGGCCGGAGACGAAGCGGTTGACCAGGCCGTCCTGGAGCGAGGCGATTTCGCGGGGGTGGCTGTCGGAGGCCATGACGACCTGGCGGTCGGCGAGGTCGAAGGAGTTGAAGGTGTGGAGAAATTCTTCCTGGGTGGCTTCCTTGTGGGAGAGGAAGTGGATGTCGTCGATGACGAGGCAGTCGAGGCTGCGGAAGCGGAGGCGGAAGGCGTCGATGCTGTGGGTTTTGACGGCGAGGATGTACCGGTTGGTGAATTCTTCGGCGGTGATGTAGAGGACGCGGGCCTGGGGGTTGCGTTGGCGGATGGCCCGGACGACGCCCTGGAGGAGGTGGGTTTTGCCGAGGCCGCAGGCGCCGTGGATGAAGAGCGGGTTGTAGGATTTGCCGGGCTGGACGGCGACCTCGAAAGCGGCGGCATAGGCGACGCGGTTGGATTCGCCGACGACGAAACGGTCGAGAGTGAGCAGGGGGCGGCCGGATTCTGGTTCGGCGGGGCGCGAGGCGGCGGCGGTGCCACGAGCGGGCAGGGCAACCGACGATGTCTCATGGCCGCAAGCGGCCATGCCACCCTTACTTCTGTCGGCCTGCTGGTCGAGGAATTCGTTGGTCTGAGCGAGTTGCTGGGAGCGGCGCTTGGCGAAGAGCTGGGGGTCGATGTGGAAGCGGACGGTGAGGTCGGTCCCGGCGGCGCGGCGGGCGACGTCGGCGATGATTTTGGCGAAGCGAGATTCGAGGTATTCGCAGGCGAAGATGTTGGGAACGCCGACGCGCAACTCGTTGTTTTCGAGGGCGAAGTCGGCGGCGTTGCGGAACCAGTTGTTGAACTGGGTCGGTCCGATCTGAGATTGGACTTCCTGCAAAATGGCGGCGGCCAATTGCGATTGCACCTGGGTCACGGAGGTCTCCCGCAGACAAACCGCGCAAGGTCGCCGGGTCAAGGCGAGCGAGGCGGACAGGTTTTTCAAGACCGAGAAGAAAACCGCTCTCGAAAACGCACGACCGAGAGCGGAGGAATTGCGACGGGAGCAGATTACCGTGCGGGAGAGGGGTGTTCAAGAAGAAAAAAGGAGTCAGGGGCGGTGTACAGTCGGAGGACGGCGGGAACCTCGGTTGCGGGCAGGAGTTACGCTGCGGCGGGGGAAGAAAAAAATAGTTATCCCCCGGCGGAAAGTGGGCGGTGGATAAGCGGTGGGTAAGTGGGAACGGGCCGGAAAATTCGGAACGCGGAAGAAAAACGGCAAATATCCAATATCGAATGTCCAATATCCAATCATGAAGTCAGATGATGATACTGAATTTTATTGGCAGGCGGAGAAATAGAAATTTGGGGAGGCAAGGCGTGAGACAAAGAACACACCTTGCCCCCGAAAAGCCGGGGGCCAAGGTGTGGCACCCGGACTCGCAGGTTATGCTCAATTATAAATCGGGGTGAAGGGGGGCGACGTAGGCCCAGCGGCGGGCGACGGGGCGGAAGCCGGCGCGGTCGTAGAGGCGGCGGGCGGGGCGGTTGGCGGCATCGACGGCCAGGGTCAGGAGGGGCGCGCCGGCGGCGCGGGTGTGGGCGACGGCCTGGCGGACGAGGGCCTCGCCGAGCCGTAAGCCGCGGCATTCGGGGACGACGCCCATATAGACCAGTTCGCAGGCGGCGCGGCCGAGCATGCGGTTGACGAGGACGAGGCCGGCGGGGCGACCGTCGCGGCGGGCGAGGATCCAGTGGTCGGGGGTGAAGAGGCCGGCGGCGCGGTGGGCGGCCAGGGCGTCGGCGGCAGTGCGGGTGCGGTCAAGGGCGGGACAGTCCTGGGTGTCCTGGTAGCTGAGGCGAATGACTTCGATGAAGTCGTTTTCGCGGGCGGGGGTGAAGGTTTCCCAGTGCCAAGACGGGTCAGGGGGTTCTTGCGGGGCGCGGGCGACGTCGAGTTCGAGGTAGTCGAGGGCGGCGAGGTAGACGAAGCCGGCGTCGAGGAAGGGTCGCGCGGCGGGCGAGGCGGGGTCGAAGTCGAGGAGGGTTTGGATGAGCCTGGCTCCGGCGGCGCGGCAGGCCTGGGCGACGGCGGCGAGGAGCGGGGCGAGCAGGGCGGGCTGGTCGTCGGCGAACGGGAGGGCCAGGGCGGGCGGCAGGACGATGGCTCCGTGGCCGGGGGTGAGGACATAGAGACAGGCCGCGCGGAGTCGGCCGTCGGCGAGGGCGACGAACTGGCGGGAGAAGTCGAGGCCGAGTTCGGCGGGGGCACGGGCGATGAAGTCGCGGGCGGCGCGGTCGTCGGCGGGGAGGGCGGTGAAGGTGAGACGCGTGGCGGCGGGGAGTTCGGCGGCGGAGACGGGGCGGATTTCGAGGGTCATGGGCAAGTTCCGCTTTGGTCAGTGGAAAGCAACGGCAGAAACGGCGAATATCGAATATCGAATCATGAAGTCAGAAAAGCAGGCTTCAGGCCTCAGGCTTCAGACTTCAGGCGCAGCAACAAAAGAAGAAGAAACAACAGCCTCCGAGCGGAAGATTCATTATTCATGGCCCGTCTTCGCCGGACCATGCCACCCACCGGCAGGGGTGTGTGGAAAAAAAGAAAAGACAACTTCCGGGTCTTGTTTTCGGGAGATGATTCTATACGATGGTGGGGGTGGGGTGAAGTGAAAAGGACAACCGGTTTTGGAGGAGCATGCCATGGCTCGACCGCCAAGTCCGTTCGTTGTAGTCGGCCGCATGGGCAACGTGCTGGAAGCGAACCTGGCGGCGGCGAAGCTGCGCGGGGAGGGGATCAACGCGCAGGTGGAGCCGACGAATGCGTATGCGCTGTCGGGATTGGACATTACGTTGAACGATCAGGGCGTGGCGATTATGGTGCCAGAATCTCAGGTGGAACAGGCCGAGGCGGTGCTGGAAGAGTTTCGGGCGGAGTCGAGCGGCGCGAGCCTGGCGGTCGGGGAGGCCGATGCGGAGATGGACGCCGACGCGGAAGCGGAAGAAGCAGCGGTAGATGAGCCTGCCGCAGAGGACGAGAAGGAGGCGGATTATCATCTGTCCTGGGGCTGGATTATTCTGATCCTGCTGGCCGTGATAGCGGTTGGTTTTGTGATCTTTTATTTCGGCCGACACAGTCCCCACCCATCCACTCGTCCGGTGTGGCCGTTCTAGGCCATTCGGCACGGCTGGTCCGTTTGTCATATAGGAGGTGATTGTGCCGAGACCACCAAGCCCGATGATCGTAGCCGGGCGCATGGGGAGTGTGCTGGATGCGAACCTGGCGGCGGCGAAGCTGCGCGGGGAGGGGATCAACGCGCAGGTGGAGCCGACGAATGCGTTTTCCCTGACCGGGCTGGATATCACGTTGAATGATCAGGGCGTGGGAGTGCTGGTGCCGGAGTCGCAGGCGGCAAAGGCGGCAGAGGTGCTGGAGGAGTTTGGTCGGGAAAAGTGTGGCGATACGCCTAAGATTGGCGACTACGAGCCCGAGCCGGAGATTGTTCTGGAGAGTCGCAAGACTTTGCGGGCAGTGAAAAGAGGGATCGTCTTGAACTTCTTCATCCCGTTTTTGTTCATTTTTCTTCTGCTGCGAATCCGCAAGACGAGTCGGGCGTTCAAGGCGGTTGAGGCGAATTTGTCGGAGGAATATGTTTTAGAGGTGCGGCATCTTCTTAAGCTAAGTGAGGCCTTTGCGCTATTAGGTTGGTTGTTGTTAATTGGAGTTATCTTTTTCGCCTGTGGCGGAACGTTGTGATTAGCCAAAGTCTGCGCGAAAAGAGAGCGGCGGAACCGGTGGGGTCCGCCGCTCGTCCACGAAATAAACCTTGCAGGACAGAAACGTAAGCCGAGTTCTGTAACGCCCTTGTGGTGCGCCGGCAGCCATTTATCTGGGACGGCGGTTGCCCGCCGCCTCGTGCGGCCTACCCGGAGTCTATTTCATTCCGAAGAATGAAGCGGAGCGGGACGGCTCCTTCGCTCCCAATTTGGCCTTGCTCCCGGTGGGGTTTGCCTTGCCGGACCTGTTACCAGGCCCGCGGTGAGCTCTTACCTCGCCATTTCACCCTTACCGCGATGCGCTGCGGCGGTATATTTTCTGTGGCACTTTCCCTATCCTTGCGAACGGCGGTCGTTAGCCGCCACCGTGTCCCGCGGAGTTCGGACTTTCCTCCCCGGCCCGAAGACCGGAGCGGCTGCCTGTCCTGCCTGCAAGATTATTCAATTGTCAAAGATAGACTTCAGAAAAAAGTCTTCAGTCTTCAGTCCTCAGTCTTCAGGCGCAGCAACAAAAAAAGAAACAAAGGCGTCCCCGAGCAGTGCAGGAGGCTTCAAAAGAAAAAGAAACAGCAACGGCAAAAACAGCAAAACGGGCGACATGTATGTCGCCCCTACGAACGACACAAAAAAAGCAAAAGAAACGGCCGGACAGGGCAGAGCCCTGTCCCTACGAACAACAACGACAGCAGTCTATTTTAACCGGAAGGCACCGGAAGGGCCAGAGGAGGGGGACGAATTTTTGGCTTTGGCGGCGGCGTCGAGGGTCTGGTTGCAGAGGGCGTCGGCCTCGGAGTTAAGTTCGCGGCGGATGTGGCGGATTTCGACGCCGGCGAAAGGAGCAATGGCGTCCTGGGCCTGGTCGAAAAGATCGCGGAGGGCGGGGTTCTTGACGCGGTAGACGCCGAGCATTTGTTTGACGAGAAGTTCGCTGTCGGAGCGGATTTCGATGTCGGCGGCTTTGAGTTGGCGGGCGAGTTCCAGGCCGAGGAGCAGGCCTTCGTACTCGGCGACGTTGTTGGTGGCGTGGCCGAGAAATTTGCCCTGGTCGAGAACGGTCTGGCCGTCGTCGGCGGATTTCAGGACGGCGGCGCAGGCGGCGGGGCCGGGATTGCCGCGCGAACCGCCGTCGATGTAGATCAGGATTTTTGGTTTGGGGGGCACGGGGGCGACCTTACGGTTGGAGGTAAAGAATGTGAGAGCAGTTGGGGCAGACGATCAGGTCGTCGGTGTTGCCGAGGAGCTTGACGTAAATGTTTTCGGTGAGTCCGATGTTACAACCGGCGCAACAGTAGGCGTCTTCGACGTGGGCGTCTTCGTCGCGGACGAGCGGACACATGGCCCCGTCGTCGCTCTTGGCGGCGACGCGTTCGAAGCGTTCGAGGGCTTCGGTGGGGACTTCTCGGGCGGCGTCGGAGCGGTTGCGTTCGGCCTTGCGGATGTCGGCCTGGAGGGCTTCGATTTCGGCGGCGCGCTTGGCCTGGAGGTCGGCGAGTTCCTTTTCGGCCAGGGCCAGGGCGGCCTTGGCGTCGTCGACCTTGTGGGCGTCGGCGTCGGACTTTTCCATGTCCTTGAGGATGAGGTCTTCGTGGCGGCGCTGCTCGATTTCGGCGAACTTGATTTCGTTCTGGAGGGCCTGGTATTCCTTGTTGGTCTTGATGGCGTTGAGCTGCTCGCGGAACTTGGCGATTTTGGCCTGGAGGGATTTGACTTCGAGTTCCTTGATGTCGCCGGCTTTCTGGAGCATTTTGCGGGCGTCGAGGACTTTGTCGAGTTCGGCCTTGAATTTGGCGACCTGCTTTTCCTTGATGGTCACGGCGGCATCGTTGGCGTGGGCCTTTTTCTGAAGGGCGCGGAGGATGGCGTGCTGCTTTTGGAGTTCGAGGAGCTTGGAGAGGGTGGGGCCCACGGTCGCCGCCTTTCGGAATCGTCGAAACGAAGTTGGGATAATACTGTGGCGCGGCGGAATTGGCAAGAGGAAACATGGTACCAAACAGAAACGGCAACATGGTTGGCCTCAGGGGAGCGGACGGCTATAATATCCACTGCGGAATAAGCGTTGGGGAAGACCGGGAGACGATCGATGAGCGAGAAGGGTGACGTGCAGATTCTGCGGGAGTTGGCGCGGGCGTATCGGGAGATCGCGGCGAATCCGGTGCAGGAGGAGCGGCGGAAGTTGTGGCTCGATCAGAACAGCCTGCGGGCAACGCGGGTTCCGGTTCTGGCGACCTTCGGGATGTGGAACGTCTGGTGCCGAGAGGTGTTCGCAGATGCGGCGATGAAGACCCGGGAGCCGTTTTACCGGGAGTACGAGCGAATGCTGCGGCTGTGGCTATTTCAGGCGAGCGTGGGCGACGATACGGTGCTGGAGCCGTGGATCATGGTGGCGGCGAAGCAGTGTCGTGATTGGGGTCAAGTGTGGGGGTTGCAACTGAAGAACAGCGGGACGGTGGAGGAGGGCGGCTCGTGGAAATTCACGGCGCCGCTGGTGGAGTGGAGCGACATGGCGCGGCTGAGTCCTCCGCCGCATGAGCTTGACGAGGCGGAGACGGCGCAGAACGCGGCGCGGCTGGGCGAGGCGATCGGAGACCTTTTGCCGATCAACGTGGAGCGCGGGCCGATGTGCCAGGGTTTCGTGGGGGACCTGTCGTACCACGTGGCGCAACTGCGCGGGCTGGAGCAATTGATGATAGACATGTATGAAAGTCCGAAGGAGTTGCACGGCCTGATGGCGTTTTTGCGGGACGGGGTGCTGGCGAATCAGCGTGGGGCCGAGGCGGCGGGCGACGTGGGGGCGACGTCGCAGCATAACCAGTGTCACACCTATGCGGACGCGACGGCGCGTCCGGCGGCGAACCGGCGTGGACTGAAGCGGGGGCAACTGTGGAACTTCATGGCGGCGCAGGAGTTTGAGTTGATCAGCCCGGCGATGCACGATGAATTTTTGCTGCAATATCAAATGCCGATCATGAAGGAGTGGGGTCTGTCGGCGTACGGGTGCTGCGAGAATCTGACGCAGAAGATCGAGATGCTGCGAAAAGTGCCGAATTTGCGGATAATTGCGGTGTCGCCGCGGGCGGATGTGCGGCGCTGCGCGGAGCAGATCGGGCGGGATTACGTGATGTCGTGGCGGCCGAGTCCGGCGGACATGGTCTGCTGCCAGTTTGATGAAAAGATGATTCGGAGGATAATCCGGGAAGGGTTGGAGGCGAGCCGGGGGTGCATCCGGCACGTGCATCTGAAGGATATCGAGACGGTGCAAGGGGAGCCGGACCGACTGCAGCGGTGGGTGAAAATAGTGCGGGAAGTGGCGGAAGAGGAAGCAGGGTGAAACGAAGTAATAAGTTAAAAGTAGACAGGTAAAAGTGTAAGAAGCATCCTGCCTGTTTTCTGAAGATGGCCCTGTCTTCAGAGTTCCTCCAGATTGACAAAAGAGAGAAAAACCGCGCCATTTTTACGGTCCGGCTCACGAATCGCCTGCGGCCAAAAGAATTTTACATCGTTGTAATTCATTTCCCCATAAAGAGTTACGTTCTCTCGAATCACGGACGGAGCATGACGATTTGACCGGACCTCGGCGATGTGTAGAGTTGTCAGCAGAGACGCCGGGAAGTGAGAGTACTTCGGAAAATGGGCGTCAGGCGTGGCCGGGTGGGGTGGCCGACACGAAAGAGGCGGCGGTTATCGGTGGTGCGAGGGAGCGCAGGGGGAAGGGCTGGAGTTTTTTAATAAAGGAAGCTATGAGTTGAAGTCGATACTCAAGGGGTTTCAGTCGGTGGAAGAGGCGGCGGAAGCAATAAAATGGTTCCTGCGGCAGAACTGGTCTGCCCGGCAGGATCAAACGAAGGTTATCGGTCCTTTTAGGAAGGGAGCATGTATATGATGACGATGGTCAAAAGATTTCTCGTGGCGGAAGACGGTTTGGAAACGGTGGAGTACGCCATCATAGCCGGCCTGATCGTGGTCGGGGTGATCGCCACCGTGGTCAGCATCGGGACCTGGGTCTCGAACAAGTTCACGACTCTGAACGCGGGCCTGACGGGCCACTAAGTCCGGTCAGGCGGCCAGCGTGACGGAGGCGAAAAATGGTTCCTGCGGCAGAGCTGGTCTGCGCGGCAGGATAAAACGAAGGTAGTCGGTCCTTTTAGGAAGGGAGCACGGATATGACGATGGTCAAAAAGTTTTTCGTGGCGGAAGACGGTTTGGAAACGGTGGAGTACGCCATCATAGCCGGCCTGATCGTGGTCGGGGTGATCGCGACCGTGGTCACCATCGGGACGTGGGTCTCGGGCAAGTTCACGGCGTTGAACGCGGGCCTGACGGGCCACTAAGCCCGGTATTGCGGCAAGGTTGACGACCGCTCGGTTCCCTGGTCTGCCCGGCAAAGGCAGGAGGGAATCGGGCGGTCGTGTTTATTTTCTCTAGCATCCTCGGGAAGAGAAGCGGAAACGGCGAATATCCAATATCCAACACTCAATATCCAATCATGAAGTGCGGATTGCGGTTTTTGATGTTTGGGGTTATTTGATAAACAGGGAAATAGGTGGCTGTCCCTGGTTTTTGGCGAGTCCGGTGAAATAGGTGGCTTTCCTTGTTTTTGGTCACTTTCTTTCCAAAATCGCCAGGGTGATTCCAAAGATCATCACGGCCAACATTAGAATGTTCACAACTAGTGAAATCCAGGCTAGGTGTCAAGGGGCGCTCAAAACCAGCCACTTCGGGGCGCTTGAAAACCAGCCACTTTGAGGAGTTCTCGGTTCGTCGTTACCCTCTCCTGTCCCATGGTGGGATCAAGGAGAGGTGGCGTGGCGAATCGACTCAAAATGGCAATGGCAGAAGCAATCTCAACACTCCTGGCTCAGGGCTGGTCGCAGCGGCGGATCGCCCGTGAACTGGGCATAAACCGTGAAACGGTCGGCAGATACGCTGCCCTGGCCCCGCGTCAGGCCAACGTGGCGAGTACATCGTCGCCGCTGGCGGTCGTAGGCGAATCGCCGCCACTGTCGGACGGCACCGGCCCAAAACCAGCCAAAGCGCCCACCGGGTCGGATGATCCAAAACCAGCCAGCGAAGCGCCCCTCGGGTCGGTTGAGCCAAAACCAGCCACCGAAGCGCCCATCGGCTCCGGGGCCCTGGTGGGACCGGCGCGGGCTGGCCCGGCCGACACTTTTACCCCAGCCAACGGCGGATTTAGCGCTTTACGGCCACCGGCAGATGACGGTACGCTGGCGGATGCCGTCGCGGAGGATAGGGCAACGCTGGGAAGCGACCCGAGCGCCGCGGCGGCGCCAAACGGCACGGGCGGCATCCTCGTCGAGGGTGCCGCCTGTTCTACTCCGCCGCCGACCGGCCGCAGCCAGTGCGAACCCTTCCGCCAGGTCATCGTCGCCAAGCTGGAGTTGGGCCTTTCGGCCCAGCGGATCTACCAGGATCTGGTCACCGACCACAGCTTCCGCCACCGTTACCACAGCGTCCGGCGGTTCGTGGGCCAGCTCCGCCGGGCGACGCCGCTGCCGATGCGACGGATGGAGTGCGCTCCGGGCGACGAGGCCCAGGTGGACTTCGGCAAAGGCGCGCCGATCATCGCCGGCGCCGGCCACCGGCGTGGGTCCAAGGTTCTGCGGGTCGTCCTCAGCCACTCCCGCAAGGCCTATAGCGAAGCCGCTTTTCGGGAAGGCACCGACGAGTTCCTCCGCTGCCTGGAGGACGCCTTCTGGCACTTCGGCGGGGTGCCGCGGACCATCGTTCCAGACAACCTGAAGGCCGCGGTGACGCGGGCCGACTGGTACGATCCGGAGCTCAACCCCAAGGTTCAGGCCTTTTGCCGGCACTACGGCACGGTCATCCTGCCGACCAAGCCCTACACGCCTCGACACAAAGGCAAGGTCGAGCGCGGCATCGGCTACGTCCAGGACAACGCCCTCAAGGGCCGCAGCTTCAGCAGCCTGGCGGAGCAGAACCGCCATCTGCTCCACTGGGAAACGACCGTGGCCGACACCCGGCTGCACGGGACGACCCGCCGGCAGGTGGGCAAGGTCTTCAAGGAGGCGGAGCAGCCGGCCCTGTTGCCGCTGCCGGCGGGGCGGTTCCCGCACTTCCAGGAAGCCCAGCGGACGGTGCATCGCGACGGCCACGTCGAAGTGGCCAAAGCCTATTACTCTGTGCCGCCGGAGTACCTGGGCCGCCAGGTCTGGGTCCGCTGGGACGGCCACCTGGTGCGGATCTTCAATCACCGCCTGGTCCAGATCGCCGCCCACGCCCAGCGTGAGGCCGGCCGCTTCGCCACCAAGGGCGAGCACCTCGATCCTCGGAAGATCTCGCCCATCGAGCGGGGTACGACCTGGCTCCTCAGGAAAGTGGCCCACATCGGCCCCGAGACCGAGCGCTGGGCTCAGGCCATGCTCCAGCAGCGTGGCATCGAGGGCGTTCGCGTCCTTCAGGGCCTGCTCAGCCTGGCGGGTCGCGTTCCCTGTGACCGCCTCGAGCAGGCCTGCGCCGTGGCCCTGACGCATGGGGCCTACCGCCTGCGGACCCTGCGGGCCCTGGTGAACCACGGCGGCAACAAGCAGCAGGAGATGGCCTTCATCACCGAACACCCGATCATCCGTGAACTCAGCGATTATGGCGACTTCGTGCGGGCGGCCCTCCAGCGGGAACGGCCCCCGGTCCCTCACACCCTCAATGAGAAAGGAATGCCATGAATGAACCACTGCAAAGTACCCTGAAGAAGCTGCGACTGTCGGGCCTGGCCCGAACCCTGGACGTGCGACTCCAGGAGGCCGCCGGACACAACCTCAATCACTTGGAGTTCCTGGAACTGCTGGTCCAGGACGAACTGGCCGTCCGCGGCGAGCGGTTGCTGGCCCGACGCGTGAAAGCCGCCGCCTTCAGAGATCAGAAGACCCTGGAAGACTTCGACTGGCAGTTCAACCCTTCGGTCAAGAGGAAGACGATCTACGATCTGGCCACCTGCCGCTTTGTGCAGGAGGGCCGGGACGTCCTGTTCCTCGGCCCGCCCGGCACCGGCAAGAGCCACCTGGCCCAGGCCCTGGGCTACCAGGCGATCAAGATGGGCCTGGTGGTGCTCTATCGCTCGATCTTCGACGTGGTCCGGGACTTCCTGCACGACGAGGCTTTTGACGGCCAGGAGAAGGTTCTGGCCCGCTACCTCAAGCCCGACCTGCTGATCATCGACGACATGGGCATCAAGCAACTGCCGAAGCGATCCGGCGAGTACCTGTTCGAGATTATCCTGCGGCGCTACGAGACGCGGTCGACCATGATGACCTCCAACCGTCCGCTGGAAGATTGGGGCAAACTCCTGGGCGACGTGCCCTCGGCCACCGCCATCCTCGACCGCTTCCTGCACCACGCCGAGATCATCTCGATCACCGGCCGTAGCTACCGGCTGAAAGACCGTGCCGGCAACGACCGTGGCGAAGAGGCACCGGCGCCAAAAGGCAAAACCGGCGCCGGCCGAGCAGAAAAAGACGCCGGCCGCAAAGATCAGGCTTGAAACGGACAGGCCTTATGAGGTATACAAGGAGTTCAGGTTACTGGCTGGTTTTGAAGCGCCCCGTGACAGCTAGGGTTTTCCCGTAGAGCTGCCCTTCACTTTTTGATATCCGGCGGATTGCTAATGCAGCCAAAGGCAAACCTATAACCGGTAAAATAAACAAGAGTATTGAAAAAATAGCGAGCGAACACAATTGTCTTTTGGCCATGCCTATGTTGTCTTGCCTTCCTTTAATGGCGGCATAGATTTTGTTGTCAACGATGGCAATTGTAATCAACGATGCGAATGGAATAAAAAGTATAATAAATGAGATAAAGATAAGCATTCCTGTCGAGTAACCGAGAACTTGTTTGGCCACGGAATCAAAAATAATCAGGAATAAGATTCCGACCACAAGGCTTATTGGGATTAATAACGACTTGCCGATCAAGAAGCCATGAATGTTGCCGGCTATCACCAACATCACATTGCAAGCGATCATTAAAATGAAGAGTGCTAGGTAGCGGGCCCGCCTTTTCCTGATTTCTACTATATTCCAGTCCGCGATACCGGTTGGTAATTGGTTTTGTCCTTCAAGCATTTTCCTGTCCTTTGTTCCCAAATTCCGTCGGCACCAAACTTATCTCCACTCAATCCAGCGGATTCATGGTCAGGCCGGAGATGAGCTTGGGGTAGAAGAAGGTGGACTTGTGGGGCATGAGTTCGCCGGTGCCGGCGATGGACTGGACCTGGTCCATGCGCGTGGGGCGGAGGAGGAAGGCGGCGCTCGAGCCGGATTCGTGGACGGCGTCGAAGGCTTCGCTGCCGAGATGGACGTAACGGAGGCGCAAATCCTTCAGACCGCCGAGGGCGTCGGGTAGGAGGCGTTCGAGGATCAGGCGGTGCAGGACGGCGACGTCGAGGTGGCGCCAGGCGGGGCTGCGGTCGGGGGCCAGGCGGTCCATGGCGGTCTGGTCTTTGAGCGAGGCGGTGTAGGCGGCCTGGTCGCCGCGCAGGTAGACGCCGAAACAGATGCCGCGGCACTTGGCGAGGTGGTCTTCCATGCGGCCGCTGGTGGCTTCGGCCCCGGTGAACTTGTGCCAGACGAAGTGGTCTTTGAGGATTTCGTGCATGCGGTCGGCGGAGAGCGGCGGGAGATTTTCGAGGATGCGGTGCGTGGGCAGGATGACCAGTCCGGGGTCGCTCATCGAGACGCACATGATCGAGGTGTAGTTGGCGGGATGGTGCTCGCCGACGGTTTCGCCCTTGTCGATCAGGCATTTGCGATAGTTGAGGGCGGTGGTGTAACGGTGGTGGCCGTCGGCGATGAAGAGCGGGCGACGGTGCATGAGGGCGGCGACTTCGGAGGCGGCGGATTCGTCGGTGACGATCCAGACGCGGTTGATGACGCCGGCGTAGTCGACGACCTGGAGATCGGGTGAGACGAGCGGCAGTCGGTCGAAGATGGACATGATTTCGTTGCGTTCGTCGGGGTAGAGAGCGAGAACCTGCGAGAGATTGACGTGGGTGGCCTGGAGGAGTTTGAGGCGGTCTTCCTTGGGGCCGGAGAAGGTCTGCTCGTGGGGAAAGATCGAGCCTTTGCCAAACTCTTCGAGGGCGACGCGGGCGATGAAGCCGCGGCGGACGAGGGTGCGGCCGGCGACGGTAAATTCCTGTTCGTAGAGGTAGAGGGCGGGGCGTTTTTCGCGGGTCAGGACGCCGGCGGAGAGCCATTCGCGGAGGCACTTGGCGGCGCGGGTGTAACGGTTGTCGGTCGGGGTGTCGGTGGAGTTTTCGAGGCCGAGGATGAGGCGGACGATGTTGTGGGGATGGGTGTCGTAAAGGATCTGCTGCATTTCGGGGTCGATGCAGTCGTAGGGCGGGGCGGTGACCAGGGACAGATCGAGAGCCTGGTGCGTGCTGTAGCGCAGGGCGCGAAACGGAAGAATGACGGCCATAAGGCAGAGTCCTTTACGAAGAAGAAAAAAGGCTTAAGACCTAAGGCTTAAGGCTAAAGGAACGGCAAAACAAAAACGGCCGCCACAGGCGATTTGGGCGAAACAGGTGTACCCTCACCCGGCCCTGAAGGGCCACCCTCCCCCTCTAGGGGGAGGGGTGTAAAAGCAACTACCAAAACATCAGAAACAACAACCACGGGCGGGACGCCCGTGGGACTCACGGGCAAGATGCCCGTGCTACTGGAAAAACTCAGGTGCCCATGTCGTGCGAAGAGAGATATTTGGTCTGTTCGGCGGTCAGTTTGTCGATCGAGATGCCCATGCTCTTCAATTTGAGTTTGGCGACCCATTCGTCGATGACGAGCGGGACGGGGAGGACCTGGACTTTGAGCTTGCCGCGATTTTTGGCGGCGTATTCGGTGCTGAGGGCCTGGGTGGCGAAGCTCATGTCCATGACGCTGGCGGGGTGGCCTTCGGCGGCGGCGAGGTTGATGAGGCGGCCTTCGCCGAGGAGGTAGATGCGGCGACCATCGGGCTGGATGTATTCATCGACGAAGTTGCGGACGCCTTTGCGGATTTTGCGGGACATTTTTTCGAGGGCGGGGATGTCGATTTCGACGTTGAAGTGTCCGCTGTTGCAGACGACGGCGCCATCTTTCATTTTGGCGAAATGCTCGCCGCGAACGACGTTGATGTCGCCGGTGACGGTGATGAAGAGGTCGCCCTGTTTGGCGGCGTCTTTCATGGGCATGACCAGGAAGCCGTCCATGGTGGCTTCGAGGGCGCGGAGCGGATTGATTTCGGTGACGATGACGATGCCGCCCATGCCGCGGGCGCGGGTGGCGCAGCCGCGGCCGCACCAGCCGTAGCCGGCGATGACGATTTTCTTGCCGGCGAGGAGCAAGTCGGTGGCGCGGATGATGCCGTCCAGTGTGGACTGGCCGGTGCCGTAACGATTGTCGAAGAGGTGCTTGGTGTCGGCGTCGTTGACGGCGATGACGGGAATCTTCAGCGCTCCGTGCTGTTCCATCGAGCGGAGGCGGATGACGCCGGTGGTGGTCTCTTCCATCGAGGCGATCATGTTCTTGGCCAGGTCGGGACGTTCTTTGTGCAAGGCCCAGACGAGGTCGGCGCCGTCGTCCATGGTGATGTTGGGTTCGTGTTCGAGGCCGGCCTTGAGGTGGCGATAATAGGTGGCGTTGTCTTCGCCCTTGATGGCGAAGGTGGGGACGCCGTACTCGGTGGAGAGGGCGGCGGCCACGTCGTCCTGGGTGGAGAGGGGGTTGGAGGCGACGAGCACCAGGTCGGCCCCGCCGGCCTTGAGGGTGCGGGCCAGGTTGGCGGTTTCGGCGGTGACATGGAGGCAGGCGCTCATGCGCAGGCCGCGCAGGGGCCTCTCTTTGGCGAAGCGTTCGCGGACGAGCTGGAGGACGGGCATGTCGCGGTCAGCCCATTCGATCCGTTTTTTTCCGCCGGCGGCCAGAGCAACATCTTTCACGTCAAATTTCATGTTCATCTCCCATTATTTGAGGATACTCGATGGCAACACTTTGTGCGGCACTGACGAAGCGCCGCACGAGATCAGGATTTTTTTTGCCGGGCGATTTTTCGACGCCGGAGGAAGATTCGACGGCGTAGGGCTGGACAAGGCGGATGGCGTCGGCGACGTTGTCGGGGTTGAGTCCGCCGCCGAGGATGAGCGGCCAGAATTTTTCCCGGACGCCAGGCAGGAGGCGCCAGGGGGCGAGTTGTCCGGTTCCGCCGCGCTGGCCTTCGACGCGGGCATCGATGAGGGCGGCGTGGGGGCGGCACTGGCCGAGATAATCGAGGGCGTCGGCCAGGTCGTTTTCGGAGGCGACGCGGAAGGCTTTGACGACCTTGAAGCCGCGGCCGACGTCTTCGAGGACGCAGGGCATTTCTTCGCCGTGAAACTGGATGGCGCCGAGGTTGAGTTGGCGGGCGATCTTGAAGATGTCGTCGGGCGGCAGGTTGACGAAGACGCCGACGGCGGTGACCCAGGGCGGGAGGGCGGCGACGATGTGGACGGCCTGGTTGAGGGTGACCTGGCGTGGGCTGTCGGCGAAGATGAGGCCGATGGCGTCGGCGCCGGCCTCGGCGGCCAGGCGGGCGTCTTCGGGAGTGGTGATGCCGCAGATTTTGACGCGGACACGCGCCATGTGAACGCCTCCGTCGGTATTTCGAGGCGGTAAAGTACCAGATTATCGGGGTAAGTCAAGAAGGCAGGCAGAAGGCAGGCTTCAGGCTTCAGGCCTCAGGCGCAGCAACAACAGCGGCAGCAGAAACGGTAACCTTCAGGAGAGTGGTTGGGGCGGATCGTTTTCTGTTGACACTGTCGGCGCGGGAATTCTATACTGCGTGGGATTTAATGGCAGTTACACCAGTCTTTGGGCGCACAGAGCGTAAACCCCTCACCCGGCCCTGAAGGGCCACCCTCTCCCCAGGGAGAGGGGTGAAAAAGCAGCGGCGACCGTCTCTATGCCCGAAACTTCTCATTATCTGCGAACCGTAGTGGCGGGACTGGCGGCGCTGGCCGTTTGGGCGGCGCTGTCGGCGGCGGCCTCGGCGCAAACCTCCAAGGCTATTGTTCCCACGGACACGAAGGCGACGATCAAGCTGGCCAGTCACGTCATCGAGCATTGGTACGACGAAGACAATGTGAAGTTGCACATCTTCCTGATGATCGACGGGTTCAGGGTGGAGCAGGGGGGCTGGACGCTGCGGGCGCAGGACGGAGTGGTCTGGCTGGACGAGGGGGCGATCGGGCCGGACGGGCGGAAGACGCTGGGCGTCTATGCCGAGGGGAAGGTGGAGATCACGGGGCCGGGAATCGTGAAGCCGCTGGAGATGGATTCGGTTTATCTGACCTTGCAGACGACGGGCGACCTCGAGCGTCCGGCGGCGGGGAACATCGAGAAGACGGCGGCGGGGCAGCCGCTGTATCTGCGGGGGAAGAAAGTTCGGAGCGAGGCGGAAGAAAAAGAAGCGGTCGCGGCGGCGAAGGCGGCCGAGACGAATACTGCGGAGGTTCCGTCTGGTGCCGGTTCAACCACGGCGGCGAGTTCGGCGACGGCGGCGGTTCCGGGGATGAAGACGGGCGCGGCCGAGGGCCGGGGCCGGGCGAAATCGAAGACGGGACGCAAGGGCGGGGAGATCACGGTCGAGCCGCTCCGGGACATTCGGGAGTGGAAGTTCGAGTCGAAGGTGGCGGGCGACAAGCGGATCAGCATCTGGACGGGCGGCGTGCTGCTGACTCAGGGCGATATGGAGATGCAGGCTGAGAGCGTGGTGATCTGGACGAACGAGGGGGCGGCGAAGCAGGCTTACGGGTCGGCGCCGACGGCCTACCTGGAAGGAAACGTTGTCATTAACCAGGGGTACCGGACGGTCCGGGCGACGAAGGTCTATTACGACTTCGACCGGAGCCAGGCGTTGATCGTGGATGCGTCGATCCGGAGTTTCAGCTACGCGGAGCGGACGAGTACCGGCGTGGAGCGGAACGTTTCGCTGTATTATTACGCGGAGCGGGTGCGGCAACTGGCCGAGGGACAGTTTGAGGCGGAGAACGCGGCCTATACGACGAGCGAAATGGGCCGGCCGCACACGGCGATTTCTGGGACGGAGTTCAAGGTCATCGACCTGACGGAGCCGGGGCCGGATGGTAAGAATGTGATCCGGGAGCGGTTCGAGGCGGACAACGTGGTGGGTTCGGTGCTGGGCGTGCCGATGTGGTACTGGCCGAAGTTGGGCGGCGACGTGGAGGATAGCGAGACGGCGCTGCGGAACATCAAAGCCGGAAACCGGACGGACCAGGGCACCAGCGTCGAGACGGAGTGGTATCTGTGGAAGTTGCTGGGGATGACGGCGCCGAAGGGGTTCCGCCGGGCCTTCCTGGACCTGAACTATTACAGTCGGCGCGGGCCGTACATTTCGGCCCGGGGCAAGTACGAACGCGAAAATTTTTACGGCGAGTTCATGGACAGCTATCTCCATGACAAGGGGAAAGACCAGATCGGCGGAACCTATTACACGACCCAACCGGATCGCGGTCGAGTGCTCTGGCGGCACCGGCAGATTCTGGACGAATACTGGCAGGTGACGGCCGAAGTGTCGTATCTGAGCGATCCGAACTTCCTGCGGCAGTTCTATGAGCGGGAACAGAGAGAGGGCAAGGATCAGGAGACGCTGCTGGCGGTCAAGCGGCAGGAGGACAGCGAGGCGCTCACCGGGCTGGTCAAGGGTCGGGTGAACGACTTCCAGACGGAGACGGACACATATCCGCGGCTGGAGTATCACCGGGTGGGCGATGCGCTGTGGGGCGACCGGCTGACCTATTTTTCGGCGAACGTGTTCGAGGAGGCGAAATACAATCCGACGGCTCCGAGCAAACTGCCGGCGGGAGATCAGCCTTCGGCAGCGCCGGCGAGCCCGACGACGACCATCGGGGACACGAGTCACGAGTTGGATTATCCGCTGCAAGTCGGGCCGGCCAAGGTGGTGCCGTACGCCCAGGGCCGGCTGAGCTATTTTGGAGATCAGTTGCGTCAACCGGGTACGGCGGGCCGGACGTATGACGCGGGCGGCGTTCAGGCCAGCACTTACCTGAGCAAGGTTTATAACGACGTGCATAGCGACTTCTGGGGTCTGGACCGGTTGCGACACATCAACACCTTCAGCGTGAACATGTTGGAAGCGAACACGAACGTGCAGAGCGCGCGGCTCTATCCGTTCGACGAGCCGGGGTCGAATGAAACGAAACTGGTCGACGGGGTGGATTCGACGGATGTCTATCAGCTTGACTGGCGGCAAAGGTGGCAGACCAAGCGCGGGCCCCAGCAGCGGACGGTGGACTGGATCATCTTCGACCTGATCATGACCTGGTACGGCGACAATCCGACGTCGCGCGTGTCGCCGTTTGACGATCGGGTCCGCAACAACGTGCAGGCCAACGGCAAGATGCAGTTGGACGACACCACGTCGGTGGTGGGCGACGTGAATTACGTGGACGGCGGAACCATTCACCTGGCGAACTTAGGGCTGGCGGTGGTGCGGTCGCCGCGGTTCAGCTATTACATTGGCACGCAGTACGTCAAGAATGCGAATTCGTCGCAGGGGACCATCGGCTGCGATTATGTGATTAATGATAAATGGAAATTCCACATTTTCCAGCAGTACGAATTCAAACAGTCGGGGGCGAGCCGGGGGACGCAGTTTGACTTAACCCGGCGGCTGGACACCTGGGACATGACCATGTCGTTCCAGTTGGATCCGCAGGAGAAGCAGAAGATGCTCTTCCTGCAATTCCAGCCGGTCGGAGCGCCGGAAATCAAGATCGGAAATTAACGGCCGTGGGTAAGGGACAGCGGTCAGAAGAGAGTAACGGCGAAGAAGAAACAAGAAAAGAAAATTCGGCCCAACCACTATGCGGAATCAAAGTCGCAGCGGCAACGACTAATGCTTACAGAACATGACATAGTGGAGACGGTACGGGCGGTCGGCCTGCAAGGCGCCGTAACGGCTAGCCTGATCAAAACGCATAATCACGTCTACCGCATCCAAACCGGCGAAAACACCTTCTTCCTCAAGACCTACTCTAAGGACTGGTATTCTTCGGATCCGGCTCAGACCGGCGGCTGCGTGGCGCACGAGGCCTGCGCTTGGCGAGTCATGGCAGCACACGGCCTGAGCACCCCTCGGGTGGTGGAGGCCGATATGACCTGCGCCAACCCACTGGGCCGTCCATTCATCCTCACCGAGGCCCTGCGAGGCGGCGCCCTTCCGGACCAGTTGGCCAAGGTCGACCGTGCGGACTTTCATAACCTTCTCCATGCAGTTGGCCTATACTTGCGCCGAATGCACGCAATCAGGTTTCGTTTTCCGGGGTATATCATGCGCGATGAAGGGCCGCAGTCGCCGCCTGACCCCGATGGCTGGCAGCATAACATCTGGACCTTCGAGCGGTTCTGGAAGGATGCCCAACAGCGTTGGCAAATCCAAGCCACACGGTGTGGCGCTCAACTGGCCGAAGAGGTACGGGGTTTTGCCAGCCAAAACAAGGCCGAAGTGGAGTCAGCCTTTGAACCGCCGCGGTTTATCCATGGCGACTGCCATGCCCACCAGTTCTTCCTGTACCGCGCCGACACCGGCTGGGCGGTTTCCGGGGTGGTGGACATGGAAGTGGCCTCGGCCGGCTGCCCTGAAACGGATTTCTACAAGTTCTTCTGCGAGATGACCGAACGGTTTCCGACTTCGAGTGGCTGGTGGGAACCACTGTTCGAGGGCTATGGGAGAGAGCCCTCGATCGTCGCCCTCCGGGTGTTCATGATGACCTGGGAAACGCGGCCCCTTGCGCTGGCCCAGATACTCAAGGCCAACGACTGGGCCAGGCTTTTAGACACCATGTGCAGCACGGAAGGTGAAAAACCGGACTGGCATTGAGGCGATAGCGGGGCGTAACGTGGCTTGGCATAAAAGCCAGAACGCCTCCCCAAGGTACGGAAGCGAGCGAGCGGGTTTGAGGCCACCCGGTGGTTTCACTCCCGGCTACATTCCTGACGCCCCTTGCGGGGCAAAACAACAAAACAACGGCAATCAGTTGAGCGGCGCGGCCTGGAGCGTCTGGCGGATGAAGTCGGCGCGGGCGGCGTCGCGGTCGGCCTGGGAAAGTTCGCGGCCGTGGCGGATCTGGAGGTGGCCGGGCTGCGAGCCGATGAAGAGGTGGTTGACCGTGGCGACGTCGAGGCCGCGAATACGGCCGACGTTGACGCCCATGCGGACGGCGCTCAAGAGGGCCATGGTCTCCTCGGAGGAAATCTGCCGGGCGTGGCGCAGGATGCCCAAAGCCCGCCAGATGCGGTCTTCGAGGAAGACTTCGCTTTCGCGGGCCAGAGTCTCGCGAGCCTTGCGTTCGTAGTCGATGATGCGCGGAATGGTCAGGGTAAGGGTTTCGAGAATTTCGTCTTCGGTCTTGCCGAGGGTGACTTGGTTGGAGATCTGGTAGAAGTCGCCGGAGGCCTGGGTGCCCTCGCCGTAAAGGCCGCGGACGGCCAGACGCATGCGGCCGATGGCCTGGAAAACTTTTTCGATCTGGCGGGTGATGACCAGGGCCGGCAGGTGCATCATGACCGAGGCCCGCAGGCCGGTTCCGACGTTGGTCGGACAGGCGGTCAGGAAACCCAGGCGGCTCGAGTAGGCGAAGTCGAGGCGCGGTTCAAGTTGGTCGTCGAGGAGGCTGGCCTGCTGCCAGGCGGGCAGAAGCTGGAGACCGGAGCGGAGGACCTGCATGCGGAGGTGGTCTTCCTCGTTGACCATGATGCTTTCGGCCTCCGAGCGGCTGAAGACGACCGCGCGCGAGCCTTCGCCGGCGGCGAGTTCGCGGCTGATGAGGTGGCGCTCGACCAGGAACTGGCGGTCCATGTGGCTGGCGGTTTCGAGGTTGAGACAGGCGATGGACTTGAGGGCGGCGCTCTCGTCGACGGCCTTGCGGACGCGGGCCTGGAGGTCGACGCGCTGGTCGCCCGTCATGCGCTTGAGGAACGGATAGCCGGCGATGTTGCGGGCCAGGCGGATGCGGGTGGAAATGACGATCCCCGACTCCGGCCCGTCGCCGCAGAGCCACTGACCGGGCGAGTTGACCAGTTCATGCAGATCCATCGATGTTCTCCATGGTTTTGATCTCGTCGCGGAGCCGCGCGGCGGCCTCGTAATCTTCTTTGTCCACGGCGTCGCGGAGCTGGCGGCGCAGGGCCATCAGGTCGCGCTGCTTGCGCTGGCTTTCGCCCGCCCGCGAGGGCAGCTTGCCGGAGTGCTCGACCTTGCCGTGGATTTTTTCCAGCAGCGGGTCCAGGGCCTCGCGGAACACTTCGTAATCGTTCGGGCAACCGAGGCGCCCTTCAGAGCGGAAATCGACGTAGGTCATCCCGCAATCGGGACATTTCACCCCGGCCATTTCCTCGGCGTCGTCGTGGGCGGAGATGAAGGCCGTGAGCAGGTCCTGGAGGCTGACGTGCGTCTTGATGGTGTAGCCTTCCTCCTTGGCACACTGTTCGCACAGGTGCTTTTCGGTCTTCTGGCTCTTGACGATCTCGGTCAGGTGGACCGTCGCGACATTATTTTTGCACCGTTCGCATTGCATGGGCAGAGATTCTCCAAGCACAGGCCTAGACCCGGTAATAGTATCGGCCAGCGGGGCGGGTGTCAATTTGGGAAAAGCGGAAACTGCGGTTACGGCCGCGAGAACTTTTCGGCGCGCGTGACAAGGAACAATGGCATGAAATCGTTCAGGGGCTGGCGCGGGGACGGCGGATAGGAGTCCTCGTAGAAGCCGGTGAGGGCGAAGCCGGCCTCGATCTGGCCGCCAAGTTGCGTTTCCAGCAGGTGGCTGAATTCCAGGGGATAGCCGTCCGCAAGCCGTTGTTGTTGCCGGTCCGGCGAAAGCAATTCGGCATCCGAGTAGGGCAGCCGGTGCCGGATTTCCAGTCGGCCCTCGTCGTAGGCCCGCTCATCAAAAAGGTAGACGGCGGGATTGTTGAACCCGGCCAGCAGTGCGCCGCCCGAACGCAAGACGCGGTAGGCTTCCCGCCAGACGGGCCGCACGTCCGGGACGAAGCAGTTGGAGACGGGATGGACAATCAGGTCGAAATGATGATCGGGGAATATGGACAGGTCGGCCATGTCGCCTTCGACGGTTTCGATTTGGAGCGAATCGCGCCGGGCCACGAGGCGATCCTGATCGAGTTGGCGGGGTGAATTGTCGAAGACGGTGACTTTGGCCCCGGCGGCGGCGAGGATCGGTCCCTGCTGGCCGCCGCCGGAGGCCAGGCAGAGGATCTTTTTGCCGGCCACCTGACCGAGCCACTCGTCAGGAACGGGTTTGAGCGGCGAGAGGATGATGTGCCAATGGCCGCGCCGAGCCTCGGCGATGGTGGCGGAATCGACTGGCACGGTCCACTGGTAGCCGGTGGTGGCCAGATGGTCCCAGGCGGCGCGGTTGTGATCGCGGATGGACAAGACGATCTCCAGGATCAGAAACGGCAAGCGGAACACGACATTTTATTATTACCGTGTGGCTGCAAGCAGCCACCCTACTCGTCTTTGTGGCAATCAACCTCTTCTTGTATTTGGTCTATGGCCTCGTCCAGCCATCATTTTTTGTTTTTCTTACGGCTCTTTTTATTGGGCTTGGCTTCCTCGTCCTTGAGGAGTTTGTATTCGATGGAATCGACGAGGGCCTGCCAGGAGGCGTCGATGATGTTTTCGGAGACGCCGACGGTGCCCCACATTTCGTCCTGGTCGCGGGACTCGATGACGACGCGGACTTTGGCGGCGGTGGCAGCGCGGGAGTTGATGACGCGGACCTTGTAATCGACGAGGCTCATGGCTTCGAGGTTGGGATAGTGGCGGGTGAGGGCCTTGCGGAGGGCGGCATCGAGGGCGTTGACGGGTCCGTCGCCCTCGGCGACGCGGTGCTCGACGGCCTGGCCGACGCGGATTTTGACGGTGCCCTCGGTGACGGGCCGGCCGCCGTTGTCCTTGCGGATAATCACATGGTAATTATCGAGCTCGAAGAAGCGGCGGGTCTGGCCGACTTCGCGGCGGAGGAGCATTTCGAAGGAGGCTTCGGCGGCCTCGAACTGGAAGCCGGAGTGCTCGAGTTCCTGGACCTTGTCGCGGAGGCGGGCCATGAGCGGGGCGTTGCCTTCGAGCTTGAATTTTCGGGCCTTGAGGGCCATGTTGCTGGCGCCGGCGAGTTCGCTGACGAGGACGCGGCGCGTGTTGCCGACGGCCTCGGGGGCGAGGTGTTCGTAGCTGCGCGTGTCGCGGGCCATGGCGGAGGCGTGCATGCCGCCCTTGTGGGCGAAGGCGCTGGGTCCGACGAAGGGTTGGCCGGGGACGAGATTCATGTTGCAGATTTCGTAGACGTAACGGGAGACTTCGGTCAGGCGCTGGAGGCGGTCGGCGGGGAGGACCTTGAGGCCCATTTTGAGTTGGAGGTTGGCCAGGCAGACGCCGAGGTCGGCGTTGCCGCAACGTTCGCCGAGGCCGTTGATGGTGCCCTGGATCTGGGAGCAGCCGGCGCGTACGGCGGCGAGGGTGTTGGCGACGGCGAGTCCGGCGTCGTTGTGACAATGGATGCCGAGTTGCGGGTAGGACAGTTCGTCGGCGGCATCGACGGTGATGGCGGAGATGTCCTGCGGCAAGGTGCCGCCGTTGGTGTCGCAGAGGACGAGCCAGTCGGCTCCGGCGTCGGCGGCGGCGCGGAGACAGGCGAGGGCGTAGTCGGGGTTGGCCTTGAAACCGTCGAAGAAATGTTCGGCGTCGAAGATGACTTCGCGGCGGCGCGGTTTGAGGTAGGCGACGGAATCGGCGATCATGGCGAGGTTTTCGTCGAGCGAGACGCGGAGGGCCTTGTGAACGTGAAAATCCCAGGTTTTGCCGACGAGGGTGCAGACGGGCGTTTCGGCGGCGAGGAGAGACTGGAGGCCGGTGTCCTTGCCGGCGGACGTGCCGGCGCGGCGGGTCATGCCAAAGGCGGCGACGCGGGCCTGCTTGAGGGGCTGGGCGGCGAGGGCTTTGAAAAAGGCTTCGTCCTTGGCGTTGGAGATGGGAAAGCCGCCCTCGATGTAGTGGACGCCGAGCTGGTCGAGGCGGCGGGCGATGAGGAGCTTGTCGTCGAGGCTGAAGGAGATGCCCTCGGTCTGGGCCCCGTCGCGGAGGGTGGTGTCGTAGAGAAAAACGGGTGGAGATTTTTTGGTCATGGTAAATTCGGCCAGTTTCTGGCCGCCTCGAATTATCAAGAGACAGAACGCGGGGACGGGCGGGAGTCTTCTCACGGCGGGCAAGACCCGCCGTGACATATCCTCTCCCTTGAACCTGGCGGCAAACAGCGGCCGCCAGGCCACACGTCACCCTTTCGTTACGATTAAATACCAATCTTGAGCGGATGGTTCAAGTGAAATTGGCTCATCAACGGCGCTCGAAGGCTTCGCGGAGGGAGGCTTGGGTCAGGGTTCCGAGGTAAAGGCCCGCCTCGTTTTCGACGACGAGCCAGGCGTTTGGAGCCGAGGCCAGGTGAAAAAGGACGTCCAGGAGCGGCGCATTCTGCGGGACGCGGTGGTTTTCGGCGAGGGGCAGGGCGATGTCGCTGACGGTGGCGGAGGCGGGTGGCCAGGCGGAGCCGTCGTTGGCGACGGCGGCGGTGGCGCGGCCGTCGGCGTCGAGGACAATGGCGACGGGGACGGCCTCGTCGGCGAAGGCGGTTTCGCGGACCTGGGCGACGGGCAGGGCGGCGGGGAGGGTGCGGATGTCGGCGTCGAGGGCCTGGGCGGCGACCATGAGGGCGACGCGTTCGAGCATTCGGGCGGCGCGATAGTTGCTGCGGGCGGTCCAGGCGAGAAAGACGGCGAGGGAAATGCCCAGGAGGCCGGAAGTCCAGGACCAATGTGGGGGCCGGCCGATTAGTTCATATAATCCAAACGCCGCCAGAGCTGCGGCCAGACAATAGCCAGTTCCGGTGACGATGCCGGCGGCCAGTCCGCGGCGGCCGGTGAGTTGCCAGAGGATTGATTGAGCGACTCGTCCGCCGTCGAGGGGATAGCCGGGAATCAGGTTGAAGATCAGTAGCCCGAGGTTGAAGAGGCTCGAATACATGGCGACCAGGCCCGGGGCGTTCGGCCAGGTCATGGCCCCGGTGAGTACGGCGGCGAGGCTCGGGGCGGTCGGCCACGGCGTGGTGGCCCAGAGCACCAGCGCCACCACGGCGAAGATCATGGTCAAAGCCAGCGTGACCAGCGGCCCGGCGGCGGAGATGACGAACTCGTCGTCCGGTCGGCGGCTGTAGCCGACCATGCGGGCGACGCCGCCGAAGAGGAAGAGTTCGACGGAGCGGACGTGAATGCCGCGCGAGCGAGCGGCGAGGGCGTGGCCCAACTCGTGGGCCAGGAGCGAGAGGAAATAAATCACCGTTGTGGCGACGGCCATGGTCCAGATCGTCCCGGGGCCGGCATCGGGGCACTTTTCCGGGAAGAGTTGCCGGCCAAACATGATGAGAACGAGGGCGAAAATCAGCAGCCAGGACCAGGCAATGCGGATGGGGAAGCCGAGAAGTGAGCCGATTTTGAAGGTGCTCGTGAACATGGTTTATCTCACTCCGCGATATCGCCCGTCGGCCCTTGAAGATCAAGGTGGGTGAAATCCTGTTGTGCGGCGATTCTGGTCGCCACGAGGCGAGCTGCGGCTTTGAGGCCTTCGCTGGAGCGGGCGGCGAGAGCGAGGTGCAGGCGGGCCTCGCCGCGCCAGGAACGGACCAGAAACTGTGATCGCGTCAGGCGGGCGAAGGCATCGCGGCGGACGCCGTGGTCGAGCAGGACCTCGACGGGGAAGCCGGCGTCGGCGGTGGAAAGATAGAGACAGAGGCGGTTGTCGAGGGTCGTCGGATCGGGCAGGCAGTGGACGGGAAAACCCCGGCTGTGGCAGGCCTCGGCGAGCAAGTCGGCGGCGCTCTGCACGTCAAAGTTCGGCAGCGGTCCAACGACGATCTCAGCGGCAACGATCATGGCGTCCTCACGGTTCTCCGGCTCTCACGGGGCGGAGTGCTGCAAGCTTACGGCACGGCGGGGCGCAGGTCAAGCGTCTTTGAGGGCGGGAGCAACAGCAAAGAAACAACGGCCGCCGGGTGAGCGGTCATTATTCATGGCCACGCTTCGCGTGGACCATGCCACCCACCGGTTAGGGTGGGCTGGGAAGAAACAGAAATGAACGGCGCGGAAAATTGGCTTGACAGCGAAATAAAGCGTGGTAAAGTTGGGAGGAAAGGATGGTTTTCGTAATATGGACGACATAGACCTACGAATTACCAAGATTCTGGCCGAAGACGGGCGTCTGGCGAACAGCGAAATCGCCCGGCGGCTGGCGGTCTCGGAAGGGACGGTGCGGCAGCGGCTGAAGCGGCTGATCGAGACCGAGGCGGTGCAGGTCCGGGTCATGGTCAACGCGGGGCAGTTCGCCGAACTTTATTTTGCGGTGATCGGGCTGTCGATCGAGGGGCGGCAACTGGAGAAGTGCGCCGAGCAGATCGACCGGTTTCCCGAGGTGCAGCAGACGCTGATCGTGACGGGACGGTATGACCTGCTGGTGAGCCTGCTCTTGAAGAGCCGGGCGGATCTGGTGGAGTTTGTGACGCACAAACTTTCGACGGTGGCGGGGATCAGGAATTCGGAGACTTTTGTCTGTCTGAAAAATTACGACCCGTGGCTGGCGGCGGCGAGCATTGACCGGCCGGCGGAGCCGCGGGGGAAAACCGCGCGAGGCGGAGTCAAGGGAAGTTCTAAAAGGAGAAAGCGATGATCGTGGGCGTGCCGAAAGAAATTATGCCGCAAGAGGGCCGCGTGGCGGCGATACCGGAAACGGTGAAGCAGATGGTGGGGGCGGGCCTGACGGTGCTGGTGGAGTCCGGGGCGGGGAAGGGCTGTTTCATTGCCGACAAGGCTTACAAGGCGGCCGGGGCGGAGATCGTCCGCGACGTGCGGCAGTTGTGGGAACGGTCGGACGTGGTGCTGAAAGTGAAAGAGCCGCTCCGGCACGCCAAGTACGGGTGCTTCGAGGACGAACTGCTGGGCGAGGGGAAGACGCTGATTACGTTCCTGCATCCGGCGAACAGCCTGGCGACGGTGAAGCGGCTGCGGGACCGAAAGATCACGGGTTTGAGCATGGACTGCATATTGCGGACGCCGGAAGGTTGGCCGATGGACGCGCTGAGTTCGATGAGCATCGTCGCGGGGTATCGGGCGGTGATTCAGGCGGCGAGCCTGTTGCCGCAAATGCTCTGTGGGGCGGTGTCGGGCGGCGGGGCCACCAAAGCGGCGAAGGTGCTGGTGATCGGGGCGGGGATGGTGGGGTTGCAGGCCATTGCCAGCGCCAAGGGGCTGGGGGCGGAGGTGTTTGCGGTGGATATTCGGAGCGAGGCGCGGCAGCGGGCCGAGTCGGCCGGGGCGAAGGTGGTGGGGTTCAACGCTCCGCGCGGACTGGCGGAGGAAAAGGGCGCGGCCAAGGTGCTGCCGGAGGAAATTCTGGTCGAAGAGCGGCAGCAACTGGCGGCGGTTGTGCCGGAGATGGACGTGATTATTCCGTCGATCCTGATTCTGGGCGAACACGCGCCGGTGCTGATTACGCGGGAGATGGTCGAGACGATGAAGGCGGGGTCGGTGATTATCGACGTGGCCATCGACCAGGGGGGCAATTGCGAACTGACGGAGCGCGGGAAGATCGTGCGGCACAAGGGCGTGACCATGGCGGGGATTATGAATCTGCCGGGGCAGGTGCCGGTGCATTCGTCGCAACTATATGCCAGGAATATCTGTAACCTTTTGCTGGATACCTACCACAACGGCAAGCTGGACCTGGAGCGGCCGGTGGCGAAGGCGGCGACGGTGACGCACGGCGGGGCGGTGGTGCATGAAGGGACGCTGAGCGCGATGAAGTTGCTGGGGGATAAGGAGCCGCCGTCGGGGCATTGAGATGTGAAGGCGAAAAATGGTTACGGGCCGTTCGACGGTATGTTGGGGGTCGAACGGCCTTTTATTTTGGCGGGATTGTGGCATAATTTCGTTTTCGCGACGAGAGAAGAAGAAACGGCACAACGGGCGAGAGTGATCTGGGCGAAACAGGTGCACCCTCACCCGGCCCTAAAGGGCCACCCTCCCGTCAAGGGAGAGGGGTGAAGAAGAAACAGAAGAAAAAGAAGAACCAGGGGCAAGATGCCCCTGGGACTCACGGGCGGGACGCCCGTGCCACTGTAAAAAAAGATCGGAGCGGCGATGAGCGAGTTACGGCGGACGGTGTTTGCGGCGCGGCATGCGGCGCTGGGGGCGAAGCTGGCGGAGTTCGGCGGCTGGGAGATGCCGATGTGGTACCAGGGGATTGTCGAGGAGCATTTGGCGACGCGGAAGGGGGCGGGCCTCTTCGACGTGTCGCACATGGGGCGGCTGACGGTGCGCGGGGCGCGGGCGCTGGAATTTTTGCAGCACGTGCTGACGAACAATGCGGCGGCGCTGGAGGTGGGGCAGGCGCAATATACGATTATCGCCAACGAACAGGGCGGAGCGGTGGATGATGCGTATTTGTATCGGTTCGTTGAAGATGAATATCTGCTGGTAGTGAATGCGTCGAACCGGGCCAAGGACGTGGCGCATCTGCGGGGGCACCTGGCGCGGTTTGCGGGCGTGGAGATGACGGACCGAACCGAAGAGGTGGCCATGCTGTCGCTCCAGGGGCCGCGCTCGCGGGAGATGCTGGCGGGGCTCGTTGAGGGGCAGTTGCCGGAGCCAAAGAAAAATGCGCTTGGGGCGGCGAAGATCAAGGGGAAGCCGGTGCGGCTGGCGCGGACGGGGTACACGGGCGAGCCGCTGGGGTTTGAGTTATTTCTGGCGCGGGCGGACGCGCTGGAGATTTTCGATCTGCTGGTGGGTCTGGGGGCGCGGCCGGTGGGGCTGGGGGCGCGGGACACGTTGCGGCTGGAGGCGGGGTTGCCGCTCTACGGGCACGAGCTGGGGACGGATGCCCAGGGGCAAGAGATTCCGATCTTTGCGATTTCGCTGGCGCGGTTCGCGGTGAGTTTTTCGGCCCTGAAGGGCGAGTTTGTGGGGCGGGCGGCGCTCGAGAAGCAGCACGAAGCGGCGGGGCGGATCATGCGCGGAGAGTTTTATTCTCCGGCTCTGGAGGCGTTGCCGCGGCGCGTGATGGCGGTGGCGATTGCGGGGAAGGCGATTGCCCGGGCGGGGGCGCGGGTGATTGGAGCGGATGGAAAGTTGGTGGGGTATGTGACGAGCGGGACGGTGGTGCCGTATTGGAAGATCGAGGCCGAAGGACTGGCGTGCCGGATCGGGGAAGAGAAGTTGATGCGGTCGATTGGGCTGATGCTGGCGGACAGCGCGCTGCGGACCGGCGACTCTTTGACGGTGGAGATTCGGGACAAGAAGGCCGCAGGGCGGATCGTCGCCAGCCACCTTCAGAGCAAATCGCCGCCATACGCGCGGCCGATTGTCTGCGAGTTTTGATGAGAAGCAGTGGGTAGTGGGAAGCGGTCTTTTTTTGGTTTCAATTTACTTATCTTGGCGTACAGTGTCAGGACTTGTTATATTGGCGTTATTCTTCGGACGTAAAACAGTTCTCTGCCAGCAAGGAGGGCGGCCATGATTGACGGTTCCGACGGACACGAATTTGTTCTGTGTTATCTCATTTGCCCGCAGGATGCATCCAATGCCTTCCTTGGGGCCATTATGTTGACAGACTCTCGTGCAAGGCCTCTCCATTTCGCACACGTTGCCCCGATCCGTGCGACCGTTGCTCAGCGCATTCTTTATGGCCCCACGCTTGACGAGCATGTCAGGGTGGATGTCATTGCCGCCAGTCTCCTTCGTTCTCTGCCGAAACAACCCCACGTTGTCTTGGTCGAAGATCCCCGGTTGTTGTGTGCTCGCAGAATCAACAATTGGCCGACAGCGGTACTTGCAAGGGCAACCGGTACCGAGCCAGGTCGGCTGAGTGCGCTAAAGTACGATGCTGGCTCAGACACAAACGATCAGGAAACAGTCGGGCGTGTGGGCAAAGCAACTTTTTTTCTGTAAATTCATTTCCGGTCCGTCTCTCGTAACAGTGGCTTAGGCGTTCTCCGATTCTGTTATGGTCAGATAAACTTTTCCCGTTTCCCATTCTTCGCTTTGTTCCATCAGCACGGCGGTC
>CAIYVX010000113.1 GCA_903929765.1 uncultured Planctomycetia bacterium | reverse complement strand
GGTCGAGGGAAGTCGTGCCGCGGCGCGGGCCTTGTTGGAGTAGCAGCCGTAGTAGCGGATCAGGTGTTCGCCTTTGTTGGGAATGTGCTGGGTCAGTTCGGCCAGGAAGTCCAGCGGGGCAAAGAGTTGGAAATTCCGTTTGATACCGCCGAAGAGGTCGGCGCTGACGGGCTGAGGGTATCGTTGACAGTGTTCCTTCTCGGCCTTGTAGAGTACCTGGCCGGCGGGCGTGATCCGAATGAGCCGGGCGAGGCTGAACGGACTGCGGGCCATGTACTGGGCCAGGCGTTCGATGCCGTCGCGGTCGCCGGCCGGCAGGCGGACGGAGCGGTCAACATTGAAGCCGCTGTGCCGCCAGGAGCGGATCTGGTCGATGAGCGATGGTTCGATTCGGCCCTCGTCCAGCAACAGTTGGAAGACCTTTTGCTGCCAGAGCCGCAGGAACGGTTCTTGAGTGAGATTGACGGGCAGGGCCAGGAAGTGGCCATCGGGCAAAAATGCGCCGTCGGTAATCAGGCCGTGCAAATGGGGGTGAAAGTGAAGGAGCGTGCCGAAGGTCTGGATGGCGAGGATTCCGCCGGGGCGGGCGTCGGCGCCGAGGACGGCCCGGTAGACCTCCAGGACGGTTTCCCAGGCCAGCGGCGGCAGGCGGTTGAGCAGGCCCCGGTGGAAGCGGAAAAAGATGCGCAGGCGTTTTGGGATGGTCCAAACGAACTGGCGGTGCGGAACAGGCCGACAAATGTCCTCGGCGACGTGAAGCCCGAACAGGATAGTCCGTTTCTGATGGCAACTCGGGCAGATGCACCGCTGCTTACAGGAGAAAGCGACGAAGAATTCGTGGCGGCAGTCGGTGCAGCGGACGCGGGCGAAGCCGTGGCGAAGGTCGCCGCACTTGAGGAACTCGTTGACGGCCTGGTTGATGACCGGCCGCCAGAAGCCGAACTTGCGAGCGTAGCGGTCATGGTAGACGACGCGAAAATCGTTGAATTGTTCGCGGACAAGGCGATGGAAATCGGACTCAAGAGGTTGTCGCGGGCGGTAGACGGCGGGAGTTGTTCTGGGCATGCAGATCATGATGGTCGCACCGGATCGATGAGGATTTCCTCCTGCAAGTTTGGTATCTGTTAGGTATTACATTAGCATGGGGTCACCGGGAGGGCAAGAGGCCTATGGCGGCAAAAAAACGATGTGCTAAACATAATACCTGGCGGAGCCCGGGGGTTTTCTCTTGACGCTGTGCGGACAAAGGAATTAGGATAGATGGAACCTATAACCCGGTCCTGGCGATCCGGCGGGCGAGGCTGCGGCCTGGCAGCGGATCGAGCGAATCGGCCGGGGGGATATTCCAGAGGAGCAGAACATGAGGAAGATAGCATTGGTCGCAATGGTGGCGGCGCTGTTGGCGCCGGTGTACCTGACGGCGGTGTACGGGCAGGGCGGCGCGCCACCCGTGCCGCCGGCGCGGGAAAACAAGATGGGCGACGTGATTCTGGAAAGCGGGCAGAAGGTGACGGCGGATGAGTACAAGACCGTGGCACCGGCGACGGCGGCCGCGGCGATGCCGGCGCCCGTTGCGGCGCCGAGCGTGCCGGCGATTCCGGCGGCCCCGGCGACGGCGCCGAATATTGACCCGACTCCGACTCCTGCCCCGGTAGCTCCAGCGGCGGTTGTTCCGGCCCCCCCTGCCCTGGTGGTTCCGGCGGCAGCGCCTGTGGCTCCTGTGGCCCCGACTCCGGCGGTTCCGGCTGAACCGGCGTGGGTAGCGCCGACGGCCCCGGTAGTGGCGAAGCCGGTCGGGCCGACGGTGCCGGCTCTGCCGGTGGAAGAGCAGCCGACGGCGCCGCGCTCGCGCGAGCGGCCGATGGAGATGCAGGTGCCCCCGGCCATGCCGGCCACGAGCCTGCGGGGCGAGGTGGAGACGGTGGAACACCTGGCCGTGGCTCGGGAGACCTATCGCACGTCGCTGGAGGCCCTGAAGCAGTATTACGTCAGCGCGGGCAACGCGACGAAGCTGGCCTGGGTGGAGAAGGAACTGGCCGGCTTCGAGGCGGCGGACAAGTACCACTATCTCAATGAGATGGAATTGTCGGGGGCGGACCTGCACGGATCGATGTCGATTCCGGCGGCGGACCAGTTGTTCCGGGAAGCGATGGAGTTCAAAAGTTATCCGGCCTGGCCGGACATCAAGAAGGAGAAGCTGCGGGTCGCGTTGCAGAAGTTCCGGACGATCATCACGGATTATCCGATGAGCGACAAGATCGCCCCGGCGGCGTTCCGGATGGGCGAGATTTTCGAGGGCTTCTATTACCAGGATCCGGTGCGGGCGGTGCAGTGCTACGAACGGTGCTGGCAGTGGAACCCGAAGACGGAGTATCCGGCCAGGTTCAATGCGGCCAAACTCTATGACGAAAAACTGCTGAACCGGGCCAAGGCGGTGGAACTGTACAACATCGTGGTGCTGGAAGATTCGAGCAAAGATCATGTGAAGTACGCGCTGGAGCGGATCAAGGCGCTGACGGGCAAGCCGTAAGGACCGTTGGCCGAAGCGAAGGAATCGAGGCCGCGCCAGGATGAGGCGCGGCCTCGTTATTTTCGTTTCACCCCTCTCCCTTGACGGGAGAGGGTAGGGTGAGGGTGACGAAGATCTGGCCCATCTGCTGGATGCGCTCTTGAACCCCTGCCCTGCCCCGGATAAACTGGCGGGTTATGGCCAAGAGCATTCCACGAGTCGGGTTCGGATACGACATTCACCGGCTGACGGCGGGGCGGCCGCTGGTGCTGGGCGGGCTGCACATCGAGTCGGACCGGGGCCTGCTGGGCCACAGCGACGGCGACGCGGTGCTGCACGCCCTGGCCGACGCGATTTTCGGGGCGATCGGCTCGGGCGACATCGGCGACCATTTTCCCGACACGGCCCGCGAGACCGAGGGCATCGACAGCCGCGAGATCGTCCGGGCGGCGGTGGACGAGGCGGCGGCGCTGGGGTACAAGGTGCGGTCGGCGGACGTGACGATTCTGGCCGAGCGGCCGAAACTGGGGCCGCTGAAGGCCGATATCAGGCAGAGCCTGGTGGACCTGTTGAACCTGCCGCCCGATGCGGTGAGCGTGAAGGCCCGGACGAACGAGGGCCTGGGGCCGGTGGGACAGCAACAGGCCATCGCCTGCTACGTTGTAGCAGTTGTGGCCTGAGGCAACCGTAAGTTTTCTGGTTCATTCGGGAAGTGCCGGGAAAGGGCGAGAAACGGCGAATATCCAATATCCAACACTCAATATCCAATCATCAAGGAAAAAACTCCCCCTGCGGAATCTGACTTCGTGATTGGATATTGGATATTGAGTATTGGATATTTGCTGTTTTTCATTTTCGCCGGGTACTTGCCGCAACAACCGAAGAACCTTTCAGTATGAAGGAGCCTGGCGTGACTTTGCGAGTTTATAACAGCCTGAGCCGCGAGATGGAAGTTTTCGAGCCGCTCAATCCGCCCTACGTCGGCATGTACGTCTGCGGACCGACGGTCTACGGCGACGCGCACATCGGTCATGCCAAGAGCTACATTTCGTTCGACCTGGTTTACAGGTATCTCCGGTTCCTCGGCTATAAGGTGACCTATGTTCAGAACATCACCGACGTCGGGCACTTGACGGACGACGCCGACCAGGGCGAGGACAAGGTCGAAAAACGGGCCAAACTCGAAAAGATTCACCCGCTGCAACTGGCTCAGGGGTTTGAGCGGCGATTTTTCGAGGACATGGACAAATTGAATCTGGAGCGGCCACACATTGCGCCGCGAGCATCGGGGCATATTCCTGAGCAGATCGCCCTGACAGAGAAGCTGCTGGCAAACGGGCACGCGTATGAAGTGGGCGGGAACGTTTATTTCGACGTGACGAGTTTCCCGGAGTACGGCAAGCTCTCGCACCGGCGGCTGGAAGAACAGGCGGCGGGGACGCGGTTCGAGGTGCGCGGGGAGAAGCGGCACCCGGCCGATTTTGCGTTGTGGAAAAAGGCCGAGGCAGGGCACATTCTCCAGTGGCCATCGCCGTGGGGGCTGGGCTATCCTGGGTGGCATCTTGAATGCTCGGCCATGAGCCAGAAATATCTGGGCGAGACGTTCGACATTCACGGCGGGGGTCTCGAAAATATTTTCCCGCATCACGAGGACGAGGTGGCCCAGAGCGAGGCGGCCTGCGGCAAGCCGTTCGCGAAATACTGGCTGCACAATAATATGGTGACAGTGAACGGTCAGAAGATGGGCAAGAGTTTGGGGAACTTCGTGACGCTGCGCGCTGCGTTTGAGAAGTTCGATCCGATGGTGCTGCGCATGGTAATTTTGCAGGGGCATTATCGGAGTCCGTTTGATTATTCGGAAGGGGCCATTGAAGCCTGCACGGTGGGATATGATCGGTTGGTGAGTACAGTAAAGAAGGTGCGAAATGAACTCCGTAAAGACTCAGAAGGGTCTCCGGCTTCAATTCTCAATGATGGGCCCGCACCAGAAGACGTGATGGAATATGTCTCACAAACCAAAAAGAGTTTCTGCGCCGCGATGGATGATGACTTTGCATCGCCTGCCGCACTTGGTTCACTTTTTGGCCTTGCGCAATTTTCCAATGCGATTTTTGGGTCCGCTATGACACTACGGGCTGGTGGGAAGTCGAGAACACCGCTTAGTCGCGAGTCCCTTGTCAAAATCGATGAAACTTTCAGCCTACTCGGCGGGGACGTTCTCGGTATCGTCAAGGATGATTATGAAGAGTCGAGCAATGCGGCTCCTCGGCTTGATAGCAAGCTGATCGGCATGCTGGTGGGGATGCGGGAGCAGGCCCGGAAGAATAAAAATTTTGCCATCTCTGATCAGATTAGAGATGAGTTGGATGAGCTGGGCGTGAAGTTGGAGGACGGGCCGGGGGGTACGACCTGGCGGGTTGAGTAAGTCGTTTCATTTTGGCGCGTGTAAATACGCACCCGACATAAGAAAAAACGGAACCCGACCCCCAAGTCAGGGTCGGGTTCCGCGATTGAATCTGCTACTAAAAACTGCTTATACCGCCTTCAGTTAAAGACTGCCGATGGCCGACAAAAGATTCCAGACGGATCAGGAGGTCTGGAATGAGAACACCTTTGCGGATCGAGACGGCGCTCTCCGAGCGGGATTTGGCCCGTCTGGCGCGGCAGGAAGCGGACCCGCGTGTGCGTCAGCGGCTG
>CAIYVX010000112.1 GCA_903929765.1 uncultured Planctomycetia bacterium | reverse complement strand
TATCGATGTCTGGGAAGTCATCGCCGCCGCCGCCACCAAGCCCTTCGGCTTCCACCCCTTCTATCCCGGTCCCGGCCTGGGCGGCCACTGCATTCCCATCGACCCCTTCTACCTTTCCTGGAAGGCCCGCCAGTACGAAATGACCACCCGCTTCATCGAACTCGCCGGCGAAATTAACGTCGCCATGCCCGACTACGTCATTCAGAAACTCCTCCTGGCCCTCAACCAGCGCAGCAAGAGCCTCAAAGGCGCCCGCGTCCTGGTCCTCGGCCTGGCCTACAAACGCGACGTCGACGACCTGCGCGAAAGCCCCTCCGTCCACATCATCGAAAAGCTCCGCGAACTCGGCGCCGTCGTCAACTACAACGATCCCCACATTCCCAAAGCCCCGCGCCAGAGGGAACACAACCTCGGCCTCAGTTCCAAAAAACTTACCGCCGCCCTCCTGGCCCGCCAGGACGCCGTCCTCATCTCGACCGACCACACCGCCTACGACTACGATTGGATTGTCGAAAATTCTCAACTCGTCGTCGACAGCCGCAACGCCACCGCCCACGTCCGCAAGGGCCGCGACAAAATCGTCAAGGCCTGAAGGCTGGCTGTTTTTTTTGTAGTTGTTTCTTCAACCCCTCTCCCTTGAGGGAGAGGGTAGGGTGAGGGTGCACCTGTTGCATTCCTATCGTAGAAGATGTCGGTTTTGAAGTTATCGCCGGGCGGCCCCTCGGCCGCAGAATCGCCAGTCGATAGTTAATCGTGCCAGTTCTGGACCACTTCCAGCACCGTATTTTCATAGGGGCTGATCTGTTCGCCGAACTGCTTAACTTGCACATCTCTGTTGAAATTAATATGTGTTTGGAGGAAATAGCCGACCTGGGCCGGCCACATGGCCTCGTACGGCGGGGCGAACCAGCCGCTTCCCGGCAACGGCGGCAATGGCAGGTCGCTCGGGTGTTGCCCCGGCTGGAAGTACGGCAGCACGCCGACCAGCCAGACCCGGTGGCCGCTGCGCAGTGTCTTTTCAATAGCCGCCAGGTTCGGCCGGACCGCCTCGCGCTGCATCATGAATTCCTTGACCAGGTCGGACCGGTGCACCTTGTTTTCCGGGAAGGGCGGAATTGTCGTCCAGGGCGTCGCCCCGTGATAATAGCGGTCGAAGGTCAGCCCGCTCGACCAACTGCTCACCAGGATCAGGTCATTTTTATCCGCCGTACTCTGAAGATCTGCGGCAATCATGTCGATATTAGTCTGACGCGTCTGAAGTTCGTTCCATCCGCCGTTCAGGCAGGCCGCCGCCAGCACCGCCGCCACGGCCAGGCGCGCGATCCGCAGCCACGGCGCGACCAGAAAAGCCCCCAGCGCCGCCTCCAGCGCCACCGCCGCCAGCACCGCCAGCGCGACGTAGTACCAGGGATTGGTCCCATAGTTCAGCACCCGGATGAACGCCGCATAGGACGCCAGGCCGATGACCAGCGTCAACCCCGCGAACAGGGCCAGATCGCGCCGCTCATTGCTCAGGCCGGGCGAAAGGCGCGGCCATTGGGCGACCACAGTGGCGATGACTGCCACAATCATCAGGGCCACCCAGGCCGTGATCATGAAGCTGCCGGCCGACCCCAGCAGAGCGGCAAACACCGACCAGTAATGCGCAAAGCCCGGGGCGATGCCGAGGATCATGTTCCACTTCGCCGCCCGGGTCACCGGAATGCTATAAGGCAGCAGGCTCAGGGCTGCCGCCAACCCGATGGCCGCTACCAGGCCGGCCCGCCGCCACAGGCGCCGCCGCGCCGCCACGACCATGCCCGCCGCGCCGAGGGCGAAGAGCAGAAAGGCGTTGTGATAGAGCGTCTGGACGGCCAGGATCGCGGCCAGGGCCGCCAGAACCACGCGCCATTTCGTCGGCCCTTGCGCCACCTGCCACAGCAGGCCCGCCGCCAGGACGAGGGTCAGACTGCCGAAGCCCCAGGCCCGCAACGAATCGCCCCAGCGGACCGTGGCCGGATTAAGTCCGATCAGCACCAGGGCCACCAGCGGCAGTGAGAGCTTCAGCCAGCGGCGGAAGCAGAGCCAGAGAACCCCCAGCAGGCCCAGGCCGACCACGAGGCCCAGCAGGCGCAGGGCCGTGTCGTTGGCCGGCCCGGTCACGGCCGTCCAGGCCCGGAGAATGAGGAACCAAACCATGGGAAATGAATCGAATTGTAGATTATTCCAGATGTCAGCCAGACTGGGCATCCGGGCCATGTTGATCGAGTTGACTTCGTCGCGCCACAGAGGTCCGGCGTGCTGGAAAACGGCGACGTGGAACACCGCCGCCAGAGCCGTGATCAGCAGGGCGACCGTCAGTTCGGCCCGGCCCAGGGCGGTTCCGAAAGCGGTATTGGCGCCGAGCGGAGCCTTGGCCTGGTGCGGCGCTGGTTTCTCTCTTCTCGGTCTGGCCATAGGCTCACATTCGCGGTTCCGTGCCGGCCACTATCGTGACTTGGCTTGTTGGTCGCCGGTGCCCGGCGCGCCCAGGCTTGCCTTTTCAACCACAGCATAGAGCGTCAGGTTATTCACGACGAACAGGCGGTTAATGCTGAAGCCGTTGCCCTGGACGGTTCGCCGCAGCCGAGTCTTGGTGAAGTGGTTGATGTGCCCGCAGCGGTAGCGGTAATACTGGCTGCCTTTGATGTAGCCGCGGTAGAGGCATTGGATGTTGAACAGCACGAAAAACGGCCCCAGGAAAATGTCGTAGGGTACGGTGATAATGAGCCGGCCGTCGGGCTTCAAGATCCGTTTGACCTCGGCCAGAACGCCCTGGAGATCGAGCAAGTGTTCGAGCACTTCGGACATGACGACAATGTCGAACTGGTGGTCAGGCAGGTGGGTATCGGCCAGATCGGCTTCGACGCGGAAGTCTTTGATCCGTCCGTGGCGCAAGGCCCACTGAAGCATTTTTTCGTTGATATCCACGCCGGTGACGGGCAGGCCGTCGTGGTTCCACCAGCAGTTGCCGCAGCCCAGGTCGGCGATGGCCATGCCGGGTTTGTAGTATTCGGCGACGGTCTCTTTCAGACGCACGTAACGAGACGTATGAAACCATGCCCGGAACCAGCCGACCTTGCCGGCGTCCGTCTGGTCGTCATAAAAGCTCTCATCGACCTCCCGGTACTCCAACTCGGCCGCCGGGGCGGAACTGAACGTGGCCACCCGGTTGGTCAGCAAATTCAGCGCCGAGAGCAGGGCGATGGCGCCGAGGACCGCAAGAATGAAGCCGGCGCCGGCCACGTTCATCAGCAGCCACAGGGGCGTCAGGCCGAGCAGAGCAACAACGACGTACATGAATAACTGTAGCAGAACCGGGGTGCGCAACCGGATTTCCTGATTCACACACAGGACGTGGTAGTAAACGTGATGAAACAGCTCATTGCAAATGGTCCCCAGGAAGAAAGAGAGCAAGGCGGACCAGTGCAGCTCGTAGAAGCAGGCGGCGCTGACCGCCACGTTCAGGCCCGAGCCGACGAGGCCGCCCAGCAGGAAGACCGGGATTTGCGAGTGCCTGATGCGGACTGGTTCTTCGGCAACTTCGGCCGAGGCGCCAAGCTCATGAGGGGTTCTGCCCAACAGGCAGAATTGCAGAAAATGCGACAGCGTACCGTACCTGAAGTTGGCCAGACGCTTGATGTGCTGGAGATAGTTAAGTTGTTCACGCATGTTCAATTTGCTCTCCCCATGTTGGCGATCGGCGAAAAAGATCGGAACTTCCTTAATTTTGTGACAGCGGCATTTGACGATCAGCTCCAGGGCGATCTTGTAGCCCACCGGGTCCAGTGGGGCGGCCGACTGAAACCTCCGGCGGGTCAAGGCAAAGTAGCCGCTCATCGGGTCGCTGGCATTGGTAAAGGGTTTGGCCAGCGTCACCGCCACCCAGCTGTTGAGTTTGCGGAACAGGCCCCAGCCCTTCTGGATGGCCGCGCCCGAAATGTAACGGCTGGCCAGGACGAAGTCCACCTTGGGCGACCGGGCCGCTGCGACCATGTCGGGCAGCTTCTCCGGCGGATGGCTGAGATCGGCATCCATGCTGACCAGCGTGTCGCCGTGGGCTTCCACTAAGCCCCGGATCACCGCCGTCGAAAGTCCGCGCTCCGTCTTACGGACAATCAGCCTCAACGGATGCCCCTCTTCCACCAGAGTGGCGGCAATCTGTTCCGTGCCGTCAGCGCTGTTGTCGTCGACGACGATGACCTCGTAGGGCAGCTTGGCGGAAACCATCGCCCCGGCAATGCGCTCCAGCAAAGGCCGCAGATTATCGACCTCGTGGTAGGTGGGCACGATTATTGAGACTAATTCGCGGGCATCTCCACCAGAGGTTGGATCGACCGGCGGTCTGTTCGTCACTGCTTTTGCCTCCCTGAATTCGCCCGGCACTCGACACGGAAGCCAGGAACCCACGTCAAAATTTATCGGCTTTCGGCGAAGTTTATTGTGAATCAATCTCGGATCGTCGGCGGGGAGAACGACCGACTTCGTGCGGCCGGCCGGCGACACGGCGACGGGCAAAAACGATCAGACCCCCGGCCGGCAACGCGGTCAGCCAGACAAGTGGGTCGATTCGCCAAGTGGCGCCGCTCACCGGCGGTTTAGGCATTTTTGCCGTCATTCATCTGGCCTCCGTCGGTCGCGGGCAGGCGGAAATGTTCGGGATGGCGGCGGCTGTCGAACCACAAGCGCAGGACGCGCAGGGCGCTGCGGAAGGCCTCCTTGAGGGACATTTTCGACTCGCCGTGACTGCGTTTGGGCAGGGCGATGGGCACTTCGACAATCTTGAATTTGTTCACATGCAGGATGAAGAGGCTTTCGAAGAAGAAGGCGTAGCCCCGGGAACGGACCAGACTGAAGACCTGGCGCGGCAGTCGCGACAGGCGATAAACACGGAAGGCTCCGGTCGCGTCGTAGCCCATGCCGAGCAGAGTGCGGGTCAGGAAATGGCCGCACCAGCTCAGGCTCTTGCGGAAGAAGGTCCATTCGGCCAGGCTGGCCTGGGCCTGGAAGCGCGAGGCCACGGTGATATCGGCGTCGGCGGAAGCGGCGAGCATGACCGGAATGTCGCGCGGGGAATGGGTGAAATCGCAGTCCATGGTGATCAGGGTGTCGTAGCCCAGATCGTAGGCCCGGGCGATGCCGTCGAGGTGAGCGCTGCCTAGTCCGAGCTTGCCGGAGCGATGAATGATCGAGATGTTATCATGCTGCGCGGCCAGACGGTCGAGGACTTCGCCGGTGCCATCGGGCGAGTTGTCGTCAATAAAGAGAATGTCGGCCTGGAGGGTCAGGGCCAGGATCTGCGCGCACATGGCCTCGACGTTGCCGCGCTCGTTGTAAGTGGCGATGAAGATCAGCGTGTCGTGTTTCTTACCGCTCATTGATCCTCGCTTCCACCAGCAGTCTGACCATTTCCGGGAACGTGACCGACGGTTTCCAGCCCGTCCGGGCGCGGAGTTTTGCGGCGTTGCCGACCAGGCGTCCGGTGTGACGGACGATGACGGCCGGATTCTCCTCGACGTGGTCGCGCCAGTCAAGGCCGGCGGCGCCGAAAGCCAGTTCGACGAACTCCTGGACGGAGTGCGTTTCGCCGGTGGCGACGACGAAATCGTCGCTCTGGTCGAGCCGGACGATGCGCGTCATGGCCTCGACGTAATCGCTGGCCCAGCCCCAATCGACCCTTGCGGCCAGGTCGCCGAGGACGAGTTTTCTGGCGGCGCCGGCCTTGATGGCCACGGCGGCGCCGACGATCTTGGCGGTGACGAACGGTTCACGCCGCCAGGGCGACTCGTGATTATAGAGAATTCCGACCGAGGCGTGAAGAGCGTGTTTTTTCCGGTAGAAGCGGCAACACTGGAGTCCGGCGATTTTCGTGATGCCGTAGGCGCAGCGGGGTTCGAGCGGCGTGGTCTCGTCCTGCGGGTCCGGGGGGTGGTCGCCGAAAATGTGCGACGAGGCGGCGTAGAAGAGGCGGGCTTTCGGAGCGTTTTTTCGCAGGCCTTCGAGGACGTTCAGGAGGCCGCGAACGTGGACGTCGAAGCTGAGGCGGAAGACTTCGCCGTCGTCGGGCGGCAGGCGATCTTCGGAGGAATGGTGGTAGGCGGCCAGGTAATAGACTTCGTCCGGGGCGACGGATTGCACCAGGGCGGCGACCTGCGCGGGATCGAGAAGGTCGACCGGGGGCAGGGGGCCGGAGGCGGAGTCGACGGCCAGGCCGCGGTCAAGGCCGACGACGCGGAGGCCTTCGCGGCGAAGCCGCTCGGAGATGATCCGGCCGTCCTGGCCGGCGCTGCCGATGATCAGAGCGGTGGTCATCAGGGGACGATCTCGATCTGGGGCAGGGGGAAGAGGAATTTGCCGCCGGCCTGGAGGAAGGCGGTTTCGCGGCGCAGGATGTTTTCGCGGAAATGCCAGGGCAGGACCAGGAAGTAGTCGGGCCGGCGGGCCAGGGCGTCGGCCTCGGAGACAATCGGGATGTTGGTGCCGGGGGTGAAGGAGCCGAACTTGTCGGGGTTGACCTCGGCGATGCAGGGCAGTTCGGCGGCGGTGAGGCCGCAATACTGGAGGAGGACGTTGCCCTTGGTCGAGGCACCGTAACCGAAAACCTTTTTGCCTTCGGCCTGGAGGCGGCCGAGCAGGGCGAGGAGTTCGTCGCGCTGGGCGTCGATGCGGCGGCGGAAAGCTTCGTAGGGGGTCGGGCCGTCGAGTCCGGCGGCGCGCTCCTCGGCGAGGAGGCGCTCGACTTCGGGGCTTTCGGGCAGGGGCGAGCCGGCCGGGGCGGCGGTGACGGCGAAGCTGCCGCCGTTAATGTCATTAAATGACAAATCTACGATTTTCAATCCGGAGTGGTCGGCCATCCACTTGATCTGGCGCAGGGCGTAATATTCGAGGTGCTCGTGGCAGGCGGTGTCGTAGGAATTGCGTTGGAGCATGAGCGGCATATAACTCTGCTCGAAGTGCCAGAGGCCATCGGGGGCGAGGACCGAGGCGACTTCCTGCATGAAGCGGAGGGGTTCGTCGAGGTCGTAGAACATGGCGATGGAGGAGACGATTCTGGCCTGGCGGTCGGGGAAATGGCGGCGGAAAACGGCGGCGGAGAAGAAGTCGGGAATCTGCTGAATGTCGGCGCGGTAGAAGGCGCGGAACTTGGCGCCGGTGGGGTCGATGCCGACCAGGGTGGCCTCGTTGGCGGGATAGAAGGAGAGGGTGGTGCCGTCGTTGCTGCCGATGTCGAGGACGAGGTCGCCGGGGCCGACGGCAATGAGGCGGCGCAGGTGCTCGACCTTGCGCTGAAGGTGTTCGACCATGGAGCGGTTGAGGCCGGAGCGATAGCCATAGTTTTCGCCGTACATGGTGCCGGGATCGAAGGTGTGGCGCAATTGGAGTAGTCCGCAGGCGTCGGGCCGGGCGGCGACGTCGCACTTGACGAGTTGAATGGGGCCGCGCGGAAGGGGCTGGGCCGGAGAGCGCGGGAAAATTCCGGTGAAGGCCTGATCGCCGAGGTCGAGGACCGGGGTGAGGGCGGGGTTGCCGCAGATGCGGCACTGGGTGATGGCGCGGCTGAAGGGTTTTAATTTTCTGGTTTCGCTGGTTTTACTCACAGGTGGTGATCCTTTTTGAGGAGGGCCAGGTCGGCGTCGGCCATGAGTTTGGCCAGATCGGCAAACTTGGTTTTGGCGGTCCAGCCGAATTTGTTTCGGGCCTTGGAGGAGTCGCCGATGAGGAGTTCGACCTCGGTGGGGCGGAAGTACATGGGGTCGCTGACGACGTGCTTTTTGTAGTCGAGGCCGAGGTGGTCGAAGACGGCCTGGCAGAACTCGCGGACGGTGTTGGTTTCGCCGGTGGCGATGACGAAATCGTCGGGCTGGTCCTGCTGGAGCATGAGCCACATGGCTTCGACGTAGTCTTTGGCGTAGCCCCAGTCGCGTTTGGCTTCGAGGTTTCCGAGCTTGAGCTGGCTCTGGAGACCGAGTTTGATGGCGGCGGCGCCGAGGGTGATTTTGCGGGTGACGAAATTTTCGCCGCGGCGCGGGGACTCGTGGTTGAAGAGGATGCCATTGCAGATGAACATATTATAGGCTTCGCGATAATTGACGGCGATCCAGTGGGCGTAGCACTTGGCGGCGCCGTAGGGCGAGCGGGGATAGAAGGGGGTGGATTCGCGTTGGGGAATTTCCTGGACGAGGCCGAACATTTCGGAGGAGCCGGCCTGGTAGAAGCGGGGTTCCAGGCCGCTTTCGCGGATGCCTTCGAGGAGGCGCAGGGTGCCGAGGCCGACGGTGTCGCCGGTGTATTCGGGGATTTCGAAGCTGATCTTGACGTGGCTCTGGGCGCCGAGGTTGTAGATTTCGTCGGGCTTGATTTCGCGGAGCAGGCGGTTGACGGAAGAGGCGTCGGTCAGGTCGCCGTAGTGCAGGAAGCGCCCGGCGGAGAGTTCGCCCGAGGCGCCGAGCGTGGCGGCATCGAAGAGGTGGTCGATGCGGCCGCGGTTCATGGTGCTGGCGCGGCGGACGACGCCGTGGACCTCGTAGCCTTTCTCAAGGAGAAATTCCATGAGGTATGAGCCGTCCTGTCCGGTGACGCCGGTGATCAGAGCTTTCCTGGTTTTCATGCGCGCAGCTCCTGGGACGAAGGTCGAAGCAAGTAGTTTACATTGGGCTGCGCGGCGGTCAACGAAAAAGGGACAGAACGGCGGGCTTTAGGCTTAAGGCTTAAGGTACGGCAGAAACGGCAGTCCTCAGTCCTCAGTCTTCAGTCTTCAGCAACGGCAGAAACGGCGAATATCGAATATCCAACACTCAATATCCAATCATGAAGTGCGGATTCCGGGTCGGTTTCTTCAGGGCGATCTTGGTCTCCTCTCCGTTCTCAGGATTGTTGGATAAAACCTTTACTTAACGGCTGTCGGGTCTGTTGACCCGACCTACAGGAAGCAGCAAAAGAAGAAAAAATATTGGGAGCCGGCTCCCGCCGGTACGGCCAGGGCGGAGAAAATACGCCCCTGACAACAGAAACAACAGCCGGACAGGGTAGAACCCTGTCCCTACAGAAACGACAACAACGGAACAGCTACAACGTCCGCCCTCGGCAGGCGGGGTGCAGATTGAGTATGAAGGGTCTCTGGCGTTTGGGCGACTCTGCATGGCCACGCAAGCGTGGACCATGCCACCCACCATCCTCCCCCAAGGGGGAGGGGTGAAGAAGAAAGACCAGAGGCGCCTTGTTTGTCGGCTCAGCGCGTCCGCAGGCCCATCCGGCCGTAATCCGGCTTGGCACACACCTTGTAACCGCTGACCATGGGCTGCTGTCGCTACGGAGATCGATTTGCGCTCGCTCCGCCAGTCGCGGCGCCGGCGGCAAACCGCGACTCAATCACTGAGCCACTGTGGCGATCGGCACGGCACGGGCAACCCTCGATCAGCACTGCCGGACGGTACGGAGTACAAACCGTCCGGATCACGATCGCGAGCCGCACCTGAGCGCCCTAGGAGCGCCTGCCGCCGGTGTCGCCACATCAGTTCCGTTGAGAGGGCCGGGACAGACAGCCGAAAATTAACCCT
>CAIYVX010000111.1 GCA_903929765.1 uncultured Planctomycetia bacterium | reverse complement strand
GCCCTCGGCTGTGAAAGAAAGAGAAGCACAGCCGAGGGCGGCTGTGCCACATAAGTCCACCGGCGTGCAAAATCCCTCGCCCAACATCCTCACGACGCCCGCCCTCTGGCCCGAGGCCGACTTCATCATCGGCAACCCGCCGTTCCTCGGCTCCAAACTCTTCCGCCAAAACGGTCTGACCGACGATTACATCCAGGCCATGAATGATGCTTACGATCTGCCAAGAACCAGCGACCTCTGCTGCTACTGGTTCGAGCAGGCCCGGCGGATGATCGAAAAGCACCCCACCACCCGCGTCGGCCTTCTGGCCACACAGGGCATTCGCGGCGGCGATAATCGCACCGTCCTTGAACGGATCAAAAAGACCGGCGACATCTTCATGGCGTGGTCTGACCGTGAATGGATTCTCGATGGAGCAAACGTCCATGTTTCGATGATCGGGTTTGACAATGGAGCGCAGAAGGAGAGGAAGCTCGATGGCATAAATGCAACTGTGGTCAATGCCGACCTCGCCAGCGGTGTGGATACCACAAGAGCGCCCCGAATTCCGGAAAACGTGGGCCTGGGTTTCATGGGAGATACTAAGCAAGGCGACTTCGACATTCCTTGGAGCGTTGCCCGTACCATGCTCGTCACGCCGAACGCTTCGGGCAAATCCAACCAAGATGTGTTACGCAGATGGGCGAACGGCATGGATATCACCCGGCGCACACGTTCTATGTGGATTATCGACTTCCCAGATAACTCCAAGGAACCCCAGGCCGCAGGGTATGAATCACCATACGAGTATCTTAGGCAGCACGTCTTGCCCTGGCGCGAAGCCAACCGCAAGAAATGGTTCCGCGAAGAATGGTGGGTTCATTATGCGCCGCGTCCGGCGATGAGAAATGTCTTGCCGCCTAACCGTTTCCTCGCGACGCCGAACGTAACGAAACATCGGCTCTTCACATGGGTAGACGGTACAGTATTGCCGGATCATCAACTGATCGTCTTCGCCCGCAACGATGACTATTTTTTCGGCGTCCTGCATAGCAGCATCCACGAACTTTGGTCTCGACGGATGGGCACGCAGTTACGCGAGGTCGAATCCGGCTTCCGCTACACGCCGACCACCTGTTTCGAGACCTTCGCCTTGCCGTGGGCACCGGGGCAGGAACCGGGAGGCGTGAGCGGGGCGAACGGCAACGGCAGGGCAGAGACAAGCTCTGCCCCTACGAACAGCAACGCGGCACTGGTGGCTCGCATTTCCTCGGCGGCGCGGCTCTTGAACGAGCAGCGCGAGCGCTGGCTCAATCCGCCGGAATGGATCATCGAGATTGCCGCCGCCGTGGACCGGGAAGATGATTTCCATGACGTGCCCGAGGCTGCGCGGCCCCTCATCCGCCAGTCGGCCATCATGGACCGTGCCGCCCGTCACCCGGAGTTGAAGCGCCGCACCCTCACCGCCCTCTACAACGAGCGGCCGACCTGGCTGCGCCTGGCTCATCAGGAACTCGACCGCGCCGTCCTGGCCGCCTATGCCGCCACCGATTCTTCCGGCGGCTGGTCCGAGGATTGGGCCGAGGTCTGGGCCGACACCGGCGCCGGCCAACCCTTGCCGCCCGGCCACCCGCTGGCGGCGCGCCGCAGCGAAATCGACGCCCACGTCCTGGAGAACCTCCTGCGGCTCAATAACGCGCGAGCGTGATGGCGAAGTTCGGGCGGCGGCAAAATAGTCCGACAATCTTTAGTTCAGCCAACAAAACGGGCACTTCCGGAAATGTCCGAAAGTGCCCGTGTTAATTCTGGCGGAGAGACAGGGATTCGAACCCTGGGTACGGTTACCCGTACACACGCTTTCCAAGCGTGCCCGTTCGGCCGCTCCGGCATCTCTCCATATTCGCTACTTCCGACCCAGCAGATCCACCGCCCGCCGGGCGATGTGTTCCGCCGTCAGTCCGAAAACCTTCATCAGTTCCCACGGCTCGCCGCTCTCGCCGAACTTGTCCGGCACGCCCATCATTTCCACTCGCAACGGCTTCTGGTACGACCGCCGCTTCAGCGCCGCCGAGGCCACCAGATTTCCCAGGCCGCCGATCTGGTGCTCCTCGACCGAGAGGATCGTGCCAACCTCCTCGGCCGCCGCAACGATGGCGTCAACGTCGAAGGGTTTGACCGTGTGCATATTGATGACGCGGGCCTCGACGCCGAACTCTTCCTTAAGAATCCAGGCCGCCCGGAGGCACTCCGCCAGCACCGGGCCGTTGGAGACCAGGACTATCGCCTCCTGCTCCGAAACGTAAGCCGTGGACAGCTTGGTTTCAAAGGCCGCGGCGAAATTCTCCTTCGCCCCGCGGAAACGGATAACGTTGGCCACGCCCCATTCAAACGGCGTGTCCTCGGAGGAGACCACCGGCGTCGACTCGCGGGCCAGCCGGATGTAGACCGGGCCGTCGATTTCCAGCAGCCCGAACAGCGTCGCTTTTTTCGCTTCAACCGCGTCGGCCGGGCAGACCATGTTCATGTTCGGCAGGACGGTCATCAGCGAAATTTCTTCGAGGGCCTGGTGCGTGGCCCCGTCCGGGCCGACGCTGATCCCGCCGTGGGCCCCGACGATTTTCACGTTCAGTTTGCCGTAGCAGATCGTGGTGCGAATCTGGTCCCACGGCCGCCCGGCGGCAAAGACGCCGTAAGTGCCCGTGACGGCGATCTTGCCTTCCTTGGCCAGCCCGGCGCCGACCTGCATCATGTTCTGCTCGGCGATGCCGACGCTGAAAACCCGCCGCAAGCGATTCGGATCGGCCTTCTCGAAGTCCGAGATTTTGATCGACTCCGAAATGTCCGCGTGCAGACAAACCACCCGCTCGTCGCTGCCGGCCTCGGCCAGGCCGCGCCCGAACCCGGCCCGCGTCGGATCCATTTTGGCTTTCATATTGACCGCCACGTTCCACCAGTAATTTTTCTTGAACGTCGGCACCTGGGCCTCGATCCGCTTGGTGATCCCGGCCGCGTAATCGCTCGCCTTTTTCAGCAGCGCCGCCACTTTTTCCTTCGTCAGGCTCGCCACTTTCAGTTCGCCGAGCGCCTTATCCAGTTCCTCCGTCTTGGTCGCCTTGCCGTGCCAGCCGGCCGCATTTTCCATGAAGCTGACGCCCTTGCCCTTGACGGTCTTGGCAATGATCACCGAGGGCTTGCCCTTGACGGTTTTGGCCAACTCGAAGGCGTCGTGAATGGCCTGCGGATTGTGGCCGTCGATCTCGATCACGTTCCAGTTGAAGGCCCGGTACTTGTCGGCCAGCGGATCGACGTCCATGACCTGGGCCACCTGCCCGTCGATCTGGAGGCCGTTCTTATCGACGATGGCGCAGAGATTGTCGAGCTTGAACTGGCCGGCCGACATGGCCGCCTCCCAGATCGAACCTTCCTGCTGCTCGCCGTCGCCCATCAGGACATAGACGCGATATTTACGGTCGTCGAGCCGCGCCGCCAGAGCGTCGCCCACGCCAACGCCCAGCCCCTGCCCCAGGCTGCCGGAGGACATCTCGACGCCGGAGAGCTTGAGCCAGTGCGGGTGGCCCTGGAACGGACTATCGACTTTTCGCAAGGTGACCACGTCTTCGAGCGGAAAATATCCCGCCCGGGCCAGGCCGACGTACAGGGCCGGGGCCTTGTGGCCGGCGCTGAAAAACAGCCGGTCGCGGTCCGCCCACTGCGGGTTCTTCGGATCGTGGTTCATCGTGTGCATGAAGAGGTCGGCCACGATGTCCATGCAGGAAAGCGACCCGCCCGGATGGCCGCTGCCGGCGGCGTGAATGGCGATCAGGGCATAGGCCCGCATCTCGTCGGCCACGGCCTTCATTTCCTTGATGTCCACTTCCACGTTCGTTTTCCGTTTCGCGTCGACGATACCCATGCGCCACCAGCCTCCTTCGTGTTTTCCCGATATTCATCGCCCGGCGGACTCGCTCGACAGCCCGCAACGCCGACGACAGCCAAACAAGCATAAGAAAAACAGCCCGGCTGTCAACCCGAAACCCAACAACGCCCCGAAAGCGACGGCACCGAAGGCGACTCCAGCTAACGGACTCTGTCAACGCAAAGTAGAAATGTCCCCTTTTCCGCAAAGTAGAACTGTCCCCTTCTGTTTGTACTTGCGCCAGGGGTGATCGGCTGGTGGTTTGTAGGACTGGGGCCGGGCCGCGGAGGGCGCAGGGCGTAGCCCGGAGCCCGTAGCGGCACGGCCCCGGCCAGACGCGGCGGATGTCGACACCGGCTTGACCACGATCCGGTGGGCCTTCAGATACCGCCCCTTGAACCGCAATTTGACCGTGCCGTCCAATCGCTTTTCGACCAGAACCCGCGAATGCCGCAGGCCGCCGCCCAGACTCTGACGCTCAATCTGCCACTTCTGTCTTTGGTACTGGATCGTGTAATCGTTGGCCACCACACGCTCCTCCTGAACGCTCAGGATCGCCTTCAGGTCGTAACCTATCAACCCACGGTGAGCGTCCACTTTCGAGGCCGCCGCCACGGCGAACCGCCGGTTACAATGCGGCGTGTACGTCTCCTCCAGGTACCGGTTGGCCGCCTCGAGCGTCGAAATCCCCTCCAGACGCAACTCCTTGACCAGCCGGTCCTGATCCACCTCGTGCGACCGTTCCACACGACCTTTGGCCTGCGGCGAGTTCGCCGGAATGTACCCGATGCCCAACTCCCGCAAAGCCCGAGTTACCTGCGTCTCGGCCTCCCGGCCGGCGCGGGCTTCCGCCCCCGTCAACGCCCGATTAACCTTTAAATGCCCGGCTTTGTCCGCATAAATGTCCACCATCCGGCCATACTGCCGCAGCCAACGTCCCAGCAGATCCAGCGCCGGCTCCGTCCCTTCGTACTCGTAAAACCGCTGCATCCGCCGCCCCGTCGCGTCGTCGATCAGCGTCAACAGCACCGGCTCCGCCGGGCTGCGCCCTTCAAACCAAGCGTGCGGAGAACCATCCATCTGCACCATCTCCCCAAAACACTCTCGCCGCTCGCGCCACTGGCGATGCGTCTCGCGACGAGGACGCCCGCGCCACAGGCCCTCGGCCATCATCCATTGCCGCACCGTCTCGTGGCTGACCGCCAGGCCGTCACGCTCGAAAAGCTTCTCCGTGGCGAAGGTCGGCCGGAAGTCCACATACTCACGCCGAATACAGGCCAAGACCTTCTGCCGCAACTCGTCGGGCAACTTCCGGTTGCTCCGCCGGCCACGCGACCGGTGTACCAGCCCCGCGTCGCCATCGACGCGATAGCGCCGCAGGAGACGCTTGACCTGCCGGGTGGACAACCCCAACTGCCGCGCCGCCGTCTTCTGCTTCTGCTGGCCCTCGTTCAACGACGCCATGACCTTCAAACGGTCCCGTTCCTTCTGACTCATGCGTAGTTCCATCCTCTCTCGTTCGGCTACTGCACACGAAAGGGGACAGTTCTACTTTGCACGAAGGGGACATTATCACTTTGCGGCGACACCAGCTAACGGACTCTTGCCAGGCCCGGCCTTTTTTGCTATAAAATCGCCCCGGAAGATTCTTGATCGAGAGAAAGAGGTTCGACCATGTCGAATGCGACAACTTATCTGGCCTACGACCTCGGCGCCGAGAGCGGTCGCGCCGTCGCCGGAACGTTTGAGGGCGGCCAACTCAAAATCGAGGAAATCCACCGCTTTCTCAACACCCCGGTGACCATCCAGGGCACCATGTACTGGGACGCCTGCGGCTGGTTCAAGGAAATGAACGTCGCCCTGCGGAAGTACCGCGACCGCTTCAGCCGCCTGCCCGCCGGACTGGGCGTCGATACCTGGGGCGTCGATTTCGGCCTGCTGGCCCGCGACGGCACGCTCCTGGCCCCGCCGGTCTGCTACCGCGATCACCGCACCGACGGCATGTTGGAAAAAACCTTCGCCAAAGTCTCGCGCGAAAAAATTTACGCCCGAACCGGCAGTCAATTCATGCAGTTCAACACCCTGTTCCAACTCTACAGTCTACAGTGCCGCACGCCCGAGATTTTGAAGGCCGCCGATTGCCTGCTCTTCACGGCCGACCTCCTGGCCTACTTCTTCTGCGGTCGCAAGGTGGCCGAGTACACCCTGGCCTCGACCGGCCAGATGACCGACCCGCGAAAACGAACCTGGTCGAAGGCTTTGCTGAAAGAGCTGGGCCTGCCGACGAAGTTCCTGCCGGAAATCGTCGAGGCTGGAAAAATACTCGGCCCGGTCTCCCGCGACCTGGTCGACGGCGAAGTGCCCTGGATCGCCGTTGGCCATCACGACACGGGCAGCGCCTTCGCCGCCGTCCCCGAAACCGAGCCGGGCTGGGCCTGCGTCTCCTGCGGCACCTGGTCGATCATGGGCGTTGAACTCGACGCCCCGCGCATCGACGACGCCACGCTGGCTTGCAATTTCACCAACGAGGGCGGCGTCGCCGGCACCACCCGCTTCGAGAAAAACCTGGCCGGCCTCTGGCCGCTCCAACGCTGCCGGGCCAAGTGGCTCGAAACGCAACCCGGCCTCGATTACGCGGCCATCGCCAAAGCCGCCGCCGAGGCCAAACCGTTCCAGACATTTATCAACGTCGATTACGACGGTTTCGCCAATCCGCCCGACATGATTGCGGCCATCAAGGATTATTGTCTCCAGACCGGCCAGCGGCCGCCCGAGGGCGTCGGTCCGACCGCCCGGGCCGTGCTCGAAGGCCTGGCCTTCGGCTACCGGAGCGTCCTCGCCCTGCTCGAAAAACTGACCGGCCGCAAATTCGAGCGGATCAACTTCGTCGGCGGCGGCACCCAGAACGAACTCCTCATGCAGTTTGCCGCCGATGCCATGGGCCGCCCGGTCGTCGCCGGCCCCATCGAGGCCACCGCCATCGGCAATCTCCTCATGCAAGCCGTCGCCACGGGCCGCCTCTCGTCCCTGGCCGAAGGACGGAAAATGGTCCGCGACAGCTTCCCCCTACGCACCTTCCAGCCGCAGGACGCGGCCGCCTGGTCCGCCGCCTACGAAAAGTTCAAGCAGATGCCGCCCGGCTATCCCGACTTATGTTGACTTGCAGGGTGCGTGATTGCACGCACCAAAAATAATTGACCTTCCAAAGGAGCCGCCCATGTTCAACCTCTCTACTTCCGACATCGAACGCATCGACCGCGAATCAATGCGCATCCTCTGGGAAATCGGCATTCGCCTGGACGACGCGCCGCTGCGCGAACAAGCCCTCAAGGCCGGGGCCAAACCCGGCCGCGCCGCCGATTGGATTCGCCTGCCGGAAAAAATGGTCCGCGAACTTCTGGCGAAGGCCCCGACCCTGGCCCGCTACGCCGACTGCACCGGAAAGATCACCGAAATGGGCCCCGGCACAGAACCAACCTTCTGGACCGGCGCCGCCCTCGATTACGTCACCGGCCGCACCAGCCACGCCATCACCGCCGCCGACCTGGCCGAGTTCACCCGCGTCGCCGACGCCCTGCCCTCCGTCTTCGCCGTCGTCGGCACCAGCATCGCCGATTTCCCCCCCGCCGCCCGCGATTTTGTCGGCTTCCGCATCATGGCCGAAAACACCACCAAGCACCTCCGCCCGCTCCTCTTCACCGCCGCCGGCGTGCGGCCGATTATCGACATGGCTCAGGTTCTCACCGAGGGAAAAAATCTCCGCGACTGCCCGCTCGTCTCCTTCGGCTATTCCTGCCTCAGCCCGCTGCACTGGACGCAGATCGTCGTCGACCTCTGGCGCAACTCCACCGGCCACCGCCTCCCGATCATGCTCAACGGCGAACCGATCCTCGGCTCCACCAGTACCGTCACCCTGGCCGGCGCCGTCGCCCTGGCCAACGCCGAAATCATCGCCGGCGCCGCCCTGGTGCAACTCATCGAACCCGGCCGCCCCGTCGTCCACAACCTCGGCTTCGCTCACGCCATGGACATGCGCAGCGCCGCCTGTCTGTCCGGCTCGGCCGAGTGCGCCCTCATGGCCTACGCGGGCGCTCGCCTCGCCGCCTTTTACCATTTGCCCTGCGCTTCCTGGATGTGTTCCGACAGCTTCATGGACGACGAGCAGGCCGCCCTGGAAATGGTTCTCACCGGCTTCGCCCACGTCCTGGGCGGCGTCAACGTCATCTGGGGCATGGGCCAGCTTCAGAGCCAGAAGGCCCTCTCGCCCGTCCAACTGGTCATGGACGAAGAGATCGCCCGCGCCCTCCTCCGCTGGTGGCAGGGGTTCCGCGTGGACGAAGAGTCATTGGCCTTTGACGTGATTCGCGACGTGGTCGAAGGCGGCCAGGATTTCCTCAGCCACGACCACACCATGGCCCACTTCCGCGAACTGAGCGAGTCCAACCTTCTCGCCCGCACCCGCCGCGAAACCTGGCAAGCCCAAGGCTCGACTTCCCTCGCCGACCGCGCCGCCCAAAAGGTGACCGAAATCCTCGCCGCCCCGCCAAGCTCAACTCTTTCCGACGCCCAGCGCCGCGAACTCCAAGCCATCGAACGCAGGGCGTTGGCCGCCATCGCTGGCGTGTAGGGTGGCTGCTTGCAGCCACGCGGTTTGGATTCACTTCGGAATATCCCCGCTGGAGATATTGGATAGATTTTGGGTTTTCGGGGTAAAATTATGGGTCGAGAGAGGGAGCGGCGGGGCGGCGCGCCGATAAGATTCGGTGGGGAAAAGAGTTAGGCGCGAAAAGGTGGCGGTTTGGGGTGGTCGGGCTGCGGGGCTTTGAGGGCATGATCTGTCCTACAGGGAAATTAAGGTGCCCGGGAATTTCCTTGTAGGAAATTAGCGACCGGCGATTGGAAGATTTTTGGGCGTACTATAAGATATGCGGCGGGACAGGTGGTTGTCAGTCGAGGGGCGAGGTTTGGAAGTAGCCAGGTGGCGCAAGCCCGTGGTAGCAGAGGGCGAGAAAGAATTTTTCTTCTTTTTGGGTGGCATGGTCCGCCATCTAAGATTAATTAAGTAAGGTGTCCCTAATGGCACTTCCTTAAGCGATTTTAAGAAGAAAGCCTCCCTTCGTCGATAGGGTGTTTGTCAAGACAACCCAAGACGAAAGGAGGCCAATATGTTCGCCTATGGCATCGGCATTTCCCAGCCCCGCCTTGAAGAGAT
>CAIYVX010000110.1 GCA_903929765.1 uncultured Planctomycetia bacterium | reverse complement strand
GGGCCGGGTGAGGGTGCACCTGTTGCTCACATCTCGCTCGCCGGGCCGCTGCTTCTTCTTTTGTTGCCGTTCCTTTTAATTTTTAATTTTACATTTTTAATTTTTAATTCATCTCATTACAGCATCCTGTATTTTTTGCGAAGAATCCACTCCGCCACAATCATCATCATAAACAAACCCATCGCCAGCGGCGAATCCCAAATCTCGTCCGTCAAATCATTCGGCACCGTGCGGCTCTTATTTCTCATCTGCCCCGCCTGCTTATTGAAGTCCAAGAGGCCCAGGCTTTTCCCACCGCCCAGCGCCGCTATTTTCACCAGATAATCCTCGTCCCGCGTCGGCGCCAGGAACTCCTCCCGGCTCGGGGCCACCACGAAACTCGTCTTCGCCGTCACCGGCTCCTTCGTCGTTGCCAGCTCGCTCGTCACCGTGTACTTCCCCGCCCCTTCCGGCACGAACTCGCCCTCGAACACCGCCAGTTTCGGATTCGTCCGGTCCAGCGTTATTGTATCCTCTCTGCCGTTGCCGTTCGTAGGGGCAGAGCTCGTCTCTGCCCTGCCGTTCTCCACCTCCAAACGCACAACCGCCTTGACCTTGGTCACGTCCGCTCCCACCGTGGCCGGGTCCGCCGCACGCAACTGAATCTTCGCCCGCTCGCCCAGCGTGTAGCGCGAACTGCCCGTCTCCAGCGTCGCCAGTTCCTGCGGCAGGGCCATGTGCCGCACCAGTTGGATCCAGAACGCATTCAAATATTTCCGCCCCGTGTACCACCGCCACCGCCAGGTCTCGTCCGAGGCCGAGAAAAACACCTGCCCCGCCCCCACCCGCTGAATCACCATCAGCGGAATCTTCTCACTATTATATGTGCTCCGGTCCGTCGGATGCACCAGCAGCACCTGGGCCCCCGGCTTGGCCCCCTTGGCCCGGTAATACCAGTAAAACCCCGGCAGATTCGCCCAGGCCTGCCGATTCTCCGTCATGTCCTTCTCGAACCGCAGGATCGGCGAAACCGTCCCCTCCAGCGTCATCTCCGGCGTAAACGACGCCGGCACCGCCCCCGTCAACTGCTCGTCGCCCATCTCCACCGGCACCAGCGCCGCCAGCTTCGTCTCCCCGTAACCGTTCGGATCGAACAGTCGGTCGCCCGCGATAAAGATCAGACCCCCGCCCTTCACGCGCACAAACTCGTCGATCCAGCCAAGCTGGTCCACGCTGAAGGCCCGCCGGTCCACGTCCCCGATGATCAGCACGTCGTAGGCCATCAGTTCCGCCCGCGTCGCCGGGAACTGCTTGATCGGCAGGTTTCCTTCCGGCGCGAACAGCACGTCCGCGCTCTCCAGAATCACGCTCACCAGCACCGTCGGATCGCGCGACAGCACCGTCATCAGATATCTATATTCCCACCGCGGCTGGTCCTCGACGTACAGCACCTTCACCTTCCGGTCCATCACCTGAACCTCGAGCGGCAGGCTGACGTTGTGCGCCGTGTCGAACTGCCCTTCCTGCTCCTCCACCCGCGCCGTCAACTCATACTTCCCCGCCTCCAGCGGCTTGTACCGCAACTCCTCGCTCTGCTTCAGCCCCGCCTCTTTCAGCACCACGTCTTTGGCCACCGTCAGTTCCGGATGATCTTCCCACCCGGCCGCACCCATCTTCCGCACCGTCACCGACAGCTTCACCGTCCGTCCGGCGTACCCCGTGTTCGCCAACTCCACGGCCACCGGCAATTCCTCATTGATGAACGCCCGGCCTTCCGCCGACGCCCGCCGAATTTCCAGATCCTTCGGCGGCTCCGTACTCCCCAGGCCCAGCGCAAAGAACGGAATGTCCCGCGCCCGGGCCACTTCCTCCAGCTTCTTCGTGTCCGCCGCCACCGTCGCCCGACCGTCGGAGAGCAGCACCAGACCAGTCACCGTCTGCCCGGCCAATTCCTCCAGCACCGCCTCCATCGACCGCGTCGGCGCCGTCCGATTCGCCGTCACCGGCCGCGCCGCCAATGCCGCCAGCGCCGCATCCACCTGCTCCGGCGAATCGATCCGCTGCACCAGGTGCGGCCCGTCGTCAATCGTATATAGGAATATCCGTTGTTCACCAGCCAACCGCCGCAGGCCCGCCGCCTTGTCCACCGCCAGCGCCGCCCGGGCCAACTCCCACCGCGACGCCGCACCGGCCTTGCCCGGCTCCACCCCGCTCCGCCGCAGGGCCTCCTCTTCCGCCTTCTTCTCCGCCTCCGTCTTCGCCGTGTCGCGGATCGTCATGCTCGCCGTGTCGTCCACCAGCACCACTACCGTCGACCGGATCACGTCGTTCCGCTCCAGCTTCAAAGCCGGTTCCTGGAGCATCAGAATCGCCAGGGCGATCAACCCGAACCGCAGGAACATCAAAAACCCGCGCATCGCTCGCGGCGTCTCCGCGCTCTCACGCAGATAAATCATGACCACAAACGCCGCCCCGGCCACCAACGCCAGGAACGTCGCCCACGCCGGCCACGCCGACAGCAGGGTCAGAACGATCCGCCCGCCCTCGCTCAGGTGAATCCGGTTCACACCCAGAAGAAATTCCAAAACACTCGTCATAATTCTTCGCCGTTGCCGTTATGTAGGGTGGCTGCTTGCAGCCACGCGGTCAAATAAAAGCCTTATTCCGATTGCCGTTCGCCGTTGTTGTTTCTTTTCCCTTTTAATTTTTCATTTTTAATTTTTAATTTTTAATTCTCTTCTTCACTTTCCCCGATTAAACGCCCACGCCAGAAGCGTCTCCAGCAGCAGTAGCGCCAGCATCACCGCCAGCAGATTCCTCGCCCACCCCCCTGCCGTCTGCTGACTCTCCAGCGCCGCCGCCAGTTCCGCCTCGCCCGAGGCAAACACCATCGGCACATGGCCCAGCCGCGTCGCCAATTCTTCCTTCGTCAGGTGCCCGAGGTCGCTCCCGCGCGTGTCCACGTTCACCGCCAGGCGCCGCTTGAACCCCGACCGGCTCTCCACCACGTACGACCCCGCCTCGCTCAGATCGTCCAGCACCAGGGCGAACCGGCCCCCGCTCACCGACCGCGGCGTCGCCGTCGTCGTCCCGAATTTCGGCCGCGTCACCACAAAACTGTCCCGGCTCTGGCCCGCACTCACCGGCAACGTCGTCTCCGCGTCCACCAGCCGGTTGTACCGCCACAACGTGTCCGGCGTCAGGTAACGCACGAGTTCATGCACCAGCGGCAGCCACAGCGGCAACCGTGGCAACGGCGTCCACTGCGCATCCGCCGTCGTCGCCACCAGCACCACCCGCCCGCGCTCGTACTGTTTCTCCACGATCGCCGGATGGCCGTCCTGAAAACTCAGAATCGTCGCCACGTCCTTCGACTCCGCCGGCAGCTTCACTTGGAAATATTTATTCACCCGCACCCGATCCAGCCCCGCCCCGTCGCGGGCCTTGAACGCCGCCAAAGCCGGATGGTCGAAATGCTTCACGTCGAACGTCGTCCCCTTCTTCTCCTCGCCCGCCTCGGTCGAACCCAGCGCCGCCACCAGCGACCCCGGCAACAGGCCCTTGCCCTCGGCGTACAGCCCCTGGTTATATTCCGTCGCCCGCACCTGTTTGCCCAGGAACACCAGCAACGACCCCCCGTCGCCCACAAACCGCTCCAGCGCCGTCGTCTGCCCCGCCGACAGACCCGCCACGTCCGCCAGGATCACAAAATCCTGACCCTCCAGCCGGCTCGCCTCCAACTCCGAATCCCGTATCGTCGTCACGGCATATTCCGTCGCCGACTCATCGCCCATCGCCCGCGGATCCAGCGCCGCCGCCAGGTACCCCGTCGCTCCCAGCCGCCCGCCCGTGGCCGGCTCGCCGTCCACCAGCAGCACGTTCACCGCCGGCTGCACGTTCACCGTCAGATAGCGCACGCTGTCGGCCGCCACCAGGTCACGCGGCGATTCTTCCAGCGCCGCCGTCACCGCATGTTCCCCGCCCTGCTCGAACCGCCAGACCCATGGCCCCGTCACCGGCTTGTGCGGCGCCAGCGTCCCCAGCGACAACGGACTCTGCCGCTGCCCGTCCACCGTCATGTCCACCATCACGTTTTCCACCGGCTGCTCGCCCAGGTTTTCCACCTCGATCAGCAGCCGCGTAGCGATCCGCGTCGTCACCGCCGACTTCTCCGGCACTATTCTATTGATCGCCAGGTTCGACCGGCTCGTCCGCCCCACGTCCACGATCACCAGCCCCGCCGTCTTCGCCAGGTCCGCCGCCAGCGCCGACAGCTTCTTCCCCTCCACCTCCTGCCACGCCGTCCGCGTATTGTCCGTGATGATATAAACAATCTTCTTCTCCAGGTCGCGGCTCTCGGCCAGAATCTTCTTCGTCTCCTCCAGCGCCGCCGTCTCGTCGCCCGTGGAGTCGCTCGCCTGGAGCCGCTCCAACTCCGCCTGAATCTGCTCGTGGTTATAGCTCGGCGACCCGATCCGCACGTGCGGCCGCGAACCCACCAGGACCAGCGACACCCCGTCGCGTTTGTCGAAACTGGCCATCAGCGCCGTCGCCGCCTTGCGGGCCTGCTTGATCACCGCGTCGCCCTCGACCCCCGCCGACGCCTTCGCCCCCATCCGAAACGTGTCGTCAATCACCAGCACCCGATGCACCGCACTGCGCCCCAGCGTCGCCAGCAAGCCCTCCAGCACCGGCCGCGCCAGCGCCGCCGCCAGCAGCAGCACGATCAGCGTCCTGATAATAAGGAGTATCAGGTGTTCGATCCGCACCCGCCGCGCGTTCTTCCGGTGCGCCGCCACCAAAAATTCCATCGCCGCCCAGACCACCCGCTTGAACCGCAACCGGTTCAGCAAATGGATGATCACCGGCACCGACGCCAGCGCCGTCCCCGCCCACAGCAGCGCCGGATTGAGTATCATTAACGCCAATTCCAAATCACGCCGCCTTTGCTTTTGTTTCTTTTGCCTTTTCTTATGAAGCCCCCAGCACTGCTGGGGGATGCTGTTTCTTCTTCACCCCTCTCCCTTGACGGGAGAGGGTAGGGTGAGGGTGCTGCTTCTTCTTTTGCCGTGTCTTTTTGCTTTTACATTTTTAATTTTTCATTTTTAATTTTTAATTTCATCTCGCCCTGATGCTCGTCCTCACCGCTCTCGTCGCCAGATACGCCGACAAGGCCACGTCCAGCGGCTGGCCCGTGTTCATCAGCACGTAATCCGCGTCCAGGTTCCGGCAGCCCTTCTTCAGCGCCGTCTGAAAATTCCCCACTTCCTCCAGGTACCGCTCCTTCAGCGAGCGCGGCTCTACCAGCAATTCCGGGTACGCCTCCAGCCCCTCGAACAGCGTCGCGTCCTTAAAGGGAAATTCCAACTCGTACGGATCAAGAACATTCATCATGATGATTTCGTGCCGCTTGTACCGCAGATGCTTGAGGCCCGACAAAATGTCGTCCACCTTGTCGAAGCAATCGCTCAGCACCAGCACGATCCCGCGCCGCGGGAACCGGTCGGCCAACTCGTGCAGCGTCGTCCCCATGCTCGTCTTTTCCGCGTGCCGGCTCGTCTCCAGCAACTGGCACAGGCTCCGCAGGTGGATCGGATTGGTGTTGGGCTTGAGGAACTGATACGGTTCCTTGTCATAGAGGGCCAGCGACACCGCGTCCCGCTGGTGCAGCGTCAGATAGGCCAGGCTGGCCGCGATGCAGCAGGCGTAATCCAGCTTGCTCAGCGCCCCGCTTTTGTAGTTCATCGACTCGCTCGTGTCCACCACCAGGTAGAGCACAAGGTTCGTCTCTTCTTCATATTGTTTCAGGTAGAATTTATCCGTGCGCCCGTGGACCTTCCAGTCCAGGTGCCTGAGATCGTCCCCCCAGACGTACTCGCGGTGCTGGGCGAACTCGACGCTGAAGCCCTGATAAGGGCTGCGGTGCAGCCCGGCCATGAATCCTTCCACGATCAGCCGGGCCTTGACGTCGAGTCCCGAAATCTTAGCGAGCGTCTTTGGCTCTAAATACTTCCGGTACTCGTCCGCCACTGAGGGCCTCGCTTTCGCCGCTCGGAACCAGTTCAATCAACTGCCGGATGATATCGTCCGTCTTGATGCCCTCGGCCTCCGCGTTGAAGTTCGTGATCACGCGATGCCGCAACACCGGGTAAGCCACCTGCCGGATGTCTTCGGTGGAAACGTAGAACCGGCCGTGCAGCACCGCCCGGGCCTTGCCCGCCAGCACCAGGTACTGCGACGCACGCGGACCCGCGCCCCAGGCCACATAATCCTGCACAAACGCCGGAACTTCCGTCTTCCCGCGCCGCGTCAGCCGCGCCAGCGTCATCGCGTATCGAACCACGTGATCCGCCACCGGCACGCGCCGCACAATCTCCTGCAACTTCTTGATCCCCGCCCCGTCCATCACCGCCTCCACCAGCGGCGCTTCCGACGTCGTCGTCTTACGGACGATCTCAAATTCCTCCGCCTCGCTCGGATAGTCCACCAGGATGTTGAACATAAACCTATCTAGCTGCGCTTCCGGCAGCGGATACGTTCCTTCCTGCTCAATCGGATTCTGCGTCGCCAGCACCAGGAACGGCTCATCCAGCGGCCGCCGCACCCCCGCCGTGGTCACCTGATGTTCCTGCATCGCCTCCAGCAGCGCCGCCTGCGTCTTCGGCGGCGTTCGGTTGATCTCGTCCGCCAGGATCATGTTGGCGAAAATCGGACCCGCGATGAACCGCAGTTCGCGCTCGCCCGTGGTCTTGTTTTCCTGAATGACTTCCGTTCCCGTGATGTCCGACGGCATCAGGTCCGGCGTGAACTGAATCCGGTGGAACGTCAGGTTCAGACACCGCGCCAGCGTCGAGACCATCAGCGTCTTCGCCAGACCCGGCACCCCGATCACCAGGCAATGCCCGCGGCAGAAGATGCTGATCAGCAGCTCCTCCACCACCGCTTCCTGCCCGACGATCACCTTGGCCATCTGCTTCCTGATGGTCTGGTACCCCTCGTTCAACTGCTTGACCGAAGCCAGATCATTGGCCGACAGTTCCCCGCCCGCCCCCTGCCCGTCCTGTACCATTGCCTTCTCCTATGTTTCTTCTTTTTCTTCTTCTTCTTTTGAAGCCCCCAGCATTGCTGGGGGACGCTGTTTCTTCTTTTTCTTCTTTACGTGACACGGGCGTCTCGCCCGTGAGTGCCAGGGGCATCTTGCCCCTGGTCTTTTCTTCATCTGTTTCTTCTTCACCCCTCCCCCTTGAGGGGGGAGGGTAGGGTGAGGGTGATGCTTCTTCTTCACCCCTCTCCCTTGGGAGAGGGTGGCCCTTCAGGGCCGGGTGAGGGGTTCGCGTCTTACCCATTCGCCCGCGAACCAATTCCCATTATTATCAACCCCGCCTCCCCCCGCGCGGACAGGACATAATACCAAATAAATTCGGCTCTGACATCCCGCCGCCATGGGGAGCTTCTTTAATTTTGAATTTTGCATTTTTAACTTTTAATTTTTAACTCTTCCCCTCCGCCGCCCGCACCACCACCAGCTCATCTCCCAGATCGACGAACACCCCGCCGCGCACCAGGCTCGCCCCGCAACCGTCGCTGCACGTCCCCAGGTCGAACGTCCCCAGCAGCTTGCCGCTGGCCGCATCAAGGAACCACAACTCCCCCTGCCCCGCCCGATGACAGAACACCGCCGCCATGTCCCCGCAAGCCATCACCGCCCCGTCTTCGGCCGCGCCTTCGCCGCCCGCCTCGCCGATTTCATGTTTCCATTTCACTTCACCCGTCTTCAGGTCGTACCCGCGGACCGCCCCGGCCGTCTGGGCCACCAACTGCCCGTCCACCACCGCCACCGTCTTCGCCGACACAAACGGCGGCACCGCGCCGCCCTGGAACGTCGTCACCATCACCACTCCGTTGGCCTGGACGTTACGCACCGTTTTCACCCGCGCCCGGCTCCCGCCCGCTTCCACGTCCGCCTTCCATTTCACCTCGCCCGTCCGCGACGTGGCCACAAACCCCGCACCCGTCCAGAACACCACCTCCGACGCCGTAGCCGCCACCACCTGCACCTCCGGCCCGCCCACCGGCGCCGCCGAACATTGCCCCTCGGCGAAAATCAGCGACGCCAGCACCGGCGACGAATTCACCGGCGCCGTCAGCACCACCAGGCCCTGCCCCGCCCACGGCGTCAGACGCACGCCCATCGCCATCGCCCGACTCCACAGCACCGCCGTCGGCCCCGTCGCCGGACTCTTCCACAACACCTCGCCGCCGTCCTCCTTGACGCACCACACCTCCGGTCCGCCGCCCGACACCATCACCACCAGCACTCGACCGGCGTCCGTCAGCACCGCGTCCACCGCCAGGCCCTCCGGCGGCGTCAGCGTCCAATCTTCTTTCCCCGTCTTGCGGCTGATGGCGTGCAACTTCTGCCCCTTCAGATCAGTTTTATTCGCACTGGCCACGAGTACGTGGCTGTCGCTGGCCGCAAACGTGGCCGCGTCCAACTGCGGGGCCAGTTGTTGCTTCATCTGGGCCGCCACGTTGGGCGGCAGCATATTCGCCGGGACGCCCCCCAGGGCCCCCAGTCCCATCGCCAAACGCCCCGCGCTCAGGCCCGTCAGCATCCGACCGTCCGCCAGCGGCTGCCAGCGCCACAGCTCCGTCCCCGCCTCCGCGTCGCAGGCCAGAATATCCTGCGAACTACGCAGATATACCGTTTTGTTACGAGTCTGCATCAGAGGATTCGCGCCCGCCGTCGTCTCATGATACCGCCATCGGATCGACCCGTCCGACCCGAACGCCACCAGGCCGTCCGGCCGCAGCCACGCCAGCGGCGCAAACGCTCCCGCCTCGTCCACCTTCATCTCCGCCCCCGGGCACCACGCCTTCAGCGCCACCTGCCGCGCCTCCAGCCGGCCCACCTCCCCGCGCTGCAAGCCCGGCAAACGCTCCGCACCGACCCCGCTCCCCCCACGCAGTCGCCACAGCGCCGCCGTCGCCTCCGCCGCCAGGGTGTGATCGAACCCCGCCTCGCGCCCCGGAACCATCAGCCGGTTCGCCTGTTCCTCGCCCGCGATGTGGGCATAATCCGACTGCGCCGCCACCGTTTGACCCATCTTTTCCCGCAGCCGCGCCCGGGCCAGCAGGGCCGTCACTTTCGCCACCGGCGAGACGGCCAACTCGACCGCCTTCTCAAATTTCGCCGCCGCTTCCGTCTCCTGCCCCGACGACGCCAGACGCTCCGCCCACTCCAGGTACAGCCGCCCCAGCGCCTTGTAAGACGCCAGCGACTCGTCACGCGCCCGATCAGGATCGCCCATCTGGCCCGCCACGCTCGTCGCCCGATTAAAGGCCGCCTCCGCCCCGGCCAGGTCACCGCTTTGCCGCAACAGTTCGCCCACGCGCCGCGGCCAGACCGGGTCGCCCGGATCCTGCGCCTCCTCGCGCCGGGTCTGCGCCAGGAAATTCGTCACTAGGCCAAGTATCGACACTTCTCGATCCCCAACGCTCGCCACGCTCTCCTCCGCCGGCGCCAGGCCCCGGACCACGTCCGCCCCTTCCTTCCGCGCCGTCACCGTCTCGATCTGCCCGCTCCCCGCGTTGATCCGCACCACCCCCGCCACCGTCGGCAGATAAATCCCGTCGCCGCCCACAAAGCCCCGGCCGCTCACGTCCGACCCGAGCGCCACCGTCACCGCTTCCTGGCCCGTCGCCAGGTCGTAACCGCGCACCGTCAGCACCCCCGACACCCAGACCTTGCCGCCCGCCGCCCCGATCCGCCGCGACTCCGGCCCCACCGCCGTTTCCCAGAGCGTCTTGCCGTCCTCCAGGCCCAGGCCGACCATCGTGCCTCCGCGGATGTTCGTCGCGATCAGCCGGTCGCCCGCCACCATCGGGCCGTCCACCGGACTGCCCGGCAGCGACCCTGCCATCGACCAACCGCCACGCATCCGTTGCTCCCTCGTGAAGGGGGCCTCCGCTGCCGGCGCCGCCAGCCTTCTGATCCAACTCACTTCCGCCGTCGCCAGGTCCACCGCCACCAGCGTCCCCACCGGACTCTCCACGTAGACCCGCCGGCCGTCCGTCGTCGCCACGCTCCGCACCGCCGACGAGACGCCCTGCTGACCCTGTATTGCCGGCATCGGACCCGCGCCCAGGAACCGCTCCCACAGCACCGACCCATCCGCCAGATCCAGGCAGACCAGGTAACATTCCACCAGCATGTCCCCCTGCCCCAGGTCATGAATCCCCCCCACAAACACCCGACCGCCATACACCAGCGGCGATCCGACAAAGCCCAATTTAAGCTTCCCCGCCATCGTCCCGGCCGGTTGCGGACCGACCGCCGCGTTGGCGTTGGGTTGATTCACGACCGGCCCTCTTATTCCCGGAACCGGGGCCGAGGCCGACGCTGGAGCCGCCGCGGCGGCTTTGGCCGAAGCCGCCGGCGCCGCATGTGCCGGGGCCTTTTCCGCCGCCGGCGCCATCACATGCGTCTCGCCCAGCAATTCCACCTCGGTCGCCGACCAGACCTTCGCTCCCGTCAACTCGTCCAGCACCACCAACTCGCGCCGCGACGAGTTTGGCATTCCGTAATAGGCAAAATTATTGACATTCGTAGGTGCGTTTTTCAGGACATGAATATACGCCACACGTCCTCCGCCGCACGACGGCCACGACGGCGAACCGCCCGCCCCCGGCGTCCCCGGCGCGTCCTGCTTCCAGAGCAACTCGCCGCTGAAGCGGTCGTAGCCATGCAACTCGCCCCCCACCGCCGCCACGATCGACCGGCCCGTCACAAGCGCCCCGGCCTGCGACGAAACGTCCGCCCGCAGCACCGGTCCCCTGGCCGCCAGCAACTCGCGCCGCGACGGCCCCGTCTCGCTCTGCCACGTCGTCGCCTTGTCCGCCGTTTCGTTCTGACCCAGAACCACCATCCCGCCCAACTGCGGCGCCGCCGAGGTCGCCCCGTTTCGACCCGGACTCCCGCACACGTTCTCCCACGACGACCGCGCCTTCCGCGCCGCCGACGCCCGCATCTCCTCCGCAAACGCCGCCGCGCTCACCTGACGTTGCAGCACCCGCACTAAGCTCTCCCCGCCCAGCGTCTTCAGCCCCGCCACCGCCCGCTCCACCGCCGAAGTGTCACCCGCCTGCGACCCCGCCTGGGCCAGACTCACCAGCGCCGTCCGCCGCTCCGTCGCCGTCAGATCAGGATCCTCCAACGCCAGCCCGATCCGTTCGATGGCCTGCTGAAATTCTCCCGCCTCCAGCGCCGTCGCCCACAGCCGCGCCTCCGCCCGCCGACCCGCCGCCGTCCCCGGATAATGCCGCGAAACCCCCAGCAGCGCCTCGGCCGTCCCGGCCGCCAGCGCCGCCCGCCACGACTCCTCCGCCGCCCCGCCCACCGCTACACTCCAGTCGTGCCGCTCCTCCGCCGACAGGGCGAAAATCATCCGCCGCACCGTCGGTCCGATCCCCAGATCCGTCCCGAACACCACCGTGTCCGGACCGGCCTTCAACGCCTCGTCCATCAGATCCGCCGCCCCGGCGTACTCGTGATCCGCCAGCCGCTGACCGGCCTTGTCCAACTCGTTGGTCGCCATTTCCGATTCGAACGACTCCGCATCCCCCCGCGCCGCCGCCGTCCAAACCAACGCCGTAATCATCATTAATATGTATGATACTAATATTCTCATAGTTTCCCCGCTCCGTCCGGCAACGCCGTCGTCGCCGCCCGATCCAGTCGCCCCGCCGCCTGCGATGCCGCCTCAATCACGCGCCGCAATTCCGCCGCCAGAACCTCGTTGCCCGTCTTGATCTCCGCCTGCACCGAGAGTCCCAGATTCGCATAGGTCGCCGGACGGGCCTTGCTCGAACCGCCTGCCGCCAGCGAAAACTCCAGGTCGCGCCCCTCGCGCCGCGGACCTGCTCCCGATTTAAACACCATCCGCCAGTCCCCGGTTCCGCCGTTTTCCGGGCCGCTCACGTTCGTCCCTGCCGCGTAACCCGCCAGTTCCGGAAAGACCGCCGCCCGACTGGCCAGATCCCGGTCCACGTCCGTCACCAACCACTCCGCCGCGCTCGCCGCCAGATTCCGCGCCGTCCGCGCCGACAGCCTCTGCGGACGAGATTCCGCCAACCGATCAAACGTCTGCCGCGCCGCCGCTTCGTCACCCCCCGCCCGATACAGCCGCACCATCGTCGCCAGGGCCTCCCCCGACACCCCCGAAAACGGATGCAACGTCGTCAACCGTATCAACTCCAGCAGCGCCGCCGTCCGATTTCGCGGCTGACGCGACTGCCGTTCCGCCGACAGAAATGTTTTCAGCGTCACCTCGTCGCTCGACGCCCACCTCAAAAATTCCGCCCGACCCAGCGCCGCGTCACGCACCCCGCACTCCGCCCACGTCGCCTCGCCCAGCGCCGCATACGCCCGCAACGCCTCCGCCACCCGGCCCTCTTCTTCATACGTCCGACCCAGCGCGTACATGGCCCGCGCCGCCGGTTCCTGATGCGGATACTCGGTCACCGCCCGCTCATAATAACCGCGCGCCCGCGCCGGCGAATCCAGCCCCATTTCGCTCACTTCGCCCGCCCGCACCAACGCCTCCGCCGCAAACCGCGACGGCATTTTCGCCTGGGCCGACGCCACCTTCTCGTATCCCTCAATCGCCCGCACCGGATCGCCCAACGCCTGCCGGCACGCCGCCGTCAAAAACTCCACCTCATCCGCCGTCATGGCTGTTGTATCGTTGTTGTTTCTTATGAAGCCCCCAGCATTGCTGGGGGACGCAGTTGTTGCCGTTTCTTTGGTTTCTTTCGCCGTTCCTGAAGCCTGAGGCCTGAAGCCTGAAGCCTGTTTTTCGTACTTCTCCAGCGCCTCCTTATATCTTCCCGCCAGGTGATCCTCGAGCGCCGCCCGATCCGGCGTAACTTCCGATCCGACTTTCGGACTCAGCGCCAAGTCCAGTATCTTAGCATCCGCGTCCGCCCGCTCCGCCCGTAAATTCGCCACCAACTCCAGCGCCAACTCCTGCCGCGCCACCCGCAACCGATACGCCTCGTCGTCGCTCGACAACCGTTCCTGATCCAGCCAGAACTGCACGTCGCCGCCCAGCAGCCGGGCATGAACGATCCACGCCTCGCCCGGATGGCCGGCCGCCTTCCCCAGCGCCGCCAAAATGTCCTCCGCCTCGCCCACCACGTCCGCTCGCTGCGGCAACACAAACGCCCGCTCTTCCGCCTTGGCCGGCTGGACCGCCGCCTGCCGGCCCGCCCGCCACGTCTTGAACTCGCTCCAGCCCGCCACCAGCGCCGCCGCCACGACCGCCGCCGCCGCATAGCGCCGCCAACTTTTCCGCAAATGCGCCGCCGCCCGGTGAGTCCACGCCCGACGCCGCGCCTGCCGGAACGCCCCGCTCCGCGTCAACTCCCGCTGCACCGAGTCCGTCAGGTCCGCCGCCGTTCCGCGCGCCGCCGATTGCCGCTTCAACGCCCCTTCCACCGCCCGCCAGTGCGCCACCAGCACCTGGCAATGCCCGCACGTCGGCAGGTGCGCCACGAACCGCTCCCGCTCCGCCGGCGAAAGCTCGCCGTCCAGGTACCCGCTGACGAGAATTTCATACTCACATGTAGTCACATCTGGTATCCATCTTTATTACCGAAACCGGGGTGCCACACCTTGCCCCGTCCTGTCGGGTGCCACGCTTCTGTCGGGTGCCACGCTTCTGCCGGGTGCCACGCTTCTGCTTGCAGAAGCGTGCTCTTGGTCGGGCAATGTGTGTCTTCGTTCCGCCCGGACTCGCTCCAATATAATAACAAAACCCATGGCAGTCGCCACGGGTTCGGTCGTTGTTTCAACTTCGCTCTCGGTCTTATCTTCGCCGCTAGAGCCGCCGCTCCGCCGGCTCGTGTTGCCGCCAACGCTCCAGCGTCTCCTTGACCAACTGCCGCGCCCGGAACAGCCGGCTTCGCACCGTCCCCACCTCCAGACCCAGTGACGCGGACAACTCCTCATAACTCATGTCCTCGTATATCCGCAAGGCCAGCAGGCTGCGCAAATCGCCCGGCAGCATCTCCAGCGCCGCCCGGACCTGGTCCCGATCCTCATCCTCGATCAGCGTCGCCACCGGCGTCGCCGGAGTCTTCGCCGGAAACGCCGCCGCCATCGCCTCCAGCCGACGACGCTGGCTGTCCTGCTGGCGCCACTGGCTGATCACCGCGTTCACCGCCACCCGCTTCAACCACGTCCCCAGCGACGCCGAGGTCGTCAGCGCCGGCAACATCTTCCACAGTTGCAGAAACACGTCCTGGCCCAGGTCGCGGCTCAACTCGGCGTCGCGCGTCAGCCGGAAAATATGCCCGTGCACCATCGTCTCGAACCGGGCCACGATCTCCCCGAACGCCGCCGCATCGCCGCCCTGGGCCAGCACGAGCAGCCGCTCCAGGTCCAGCGCCGCCGGAGAAATTGTCCCTGCCGTCGCCATTTCCGCCGACGCCACAGGCGCCGCCACGGCTATCGCTACCGGCTGGTTTCTCGGTTCAGGCATCGTCATGCCCCTACCCACTATAATAGACGCAGCGCAGGACAAAAAGTTCCTTCCAAATCCTTCGCTCGCCGACTATATAATACATCGGATTTTCCGGCAGGGGCGAGAATTTTTTCCGCTTTTCACAAATTTTTCACCCGCCGGTGCTGCTTTTTCGGTTATGTAGGGTGGCTGCTTGCAGCCACGCGGTAATAAAATGCCGTTTTCCGCCTGCCGTTGTTGCCTTTTCAGTTGCCGTTCGTAGGGACAGGGCTTTGCCCTGTCCGGCTGTTTCTTTGGCCTTTTCTTTTGCCGTTGTTGTTTCACCCCTCTCACTTGACGGGAGAGGGTAGGGTGAGGGTGTTCTTGTCGTTTTTGTTGCCGTTTCTGTTTCACCCCTCCCCCTTGGGGGAGGGTAGGGTGAGGGTCGCCGTTTCTTCTTCTGTTGTTGCCTTTAATTTTTTATTTTGAATTTTTAATTTTTAATTGAGGTGCCCATGCCCGAACTCCCCGAAGTCGAAACCGTCGTCCGCCAACTGCGCCGCTCCCGCCTCGTCGGCGCCCGCGTCCTCGGCCTCGACCTCCACACCCCGCGCTGCCTCCGCTGCCAATCCGTACCCTTCGCCACCCTCATCGGCCGCTCCATCAGCCGCATCTCGCGCCGTGGAAAATTCATCCGCCTCGACTTCTCCGGCCGCCTCACCGTCCTCGTCCACCTCCGCATGACCGGCGTTCTCTCCGTCAACCCCCGCCGCCCAGCGCGGCAAACATGACCACATCGACCTACGCCTCTCCGGCCGCCGACTCCTCCGCTTCAGCGACGTCCGCAAATTCGGCGGCTGGTGGCTCCTCCACAAGTCCGAAGCCGACACCGCGCCGCCCCTGTCCGCACTTGGCCCCGAGCCGCTCGAAATCTCCCGCCCCGCGTTTCGCTCGCTCCTGGCCGCGCGCCGCCAGGCCGTCAAAGCCCTCCTCCTCGACCAGCGCCGCCTGGCCGGCATGGGCAACATCTATTGCGATGAATCATTATTTGCCGCCCGCATCCACCCCGCCACGCTCGCCTCCCGCCTCACCCCCGCCCAGGCCGACGCCCTCTGGCGCCACATGCGCCGCATTCTCCGCCTGGCTATTTTGCATCGCGGCTCATCAGTCTCCGACTTCCTCGACATCGATGGTCGCGGCGGCCGCTTCCAGCACCGCCACAAAGTCTACGGCCTTTCCGGCTCCCCCTGCCCTCGCTGCCGCACCCCGTTTCTCCACACCCGCGTTGCCGGTCGCGGCACCACCTTCTGCCCCAAATGCCAGAAAAAACCAATTGTAGGTCGGGTCCTGGCCCGACATAAATAAATGCCGTTTTCCCTCTGGCGTAGTCTTGCCTTTCCCACTCCCGATTTCCGATAATATTCTCTTTCCTCAATCGTCTGTTCTTTCGTAAAATGTCCCGATCCGAATCTCGACCAGCCCATTCTCGGAGTCGCGCATGAAAACCTTCTTCCGCCTGTCCCTGTTGCTCGTTTTCCCGGCGTTCCTGTTTCTGCCGGGTTGCGTTCCGGTCGTCAACAATGTCCACTCGGCCGCCGAGGTGGTCGGCCAGAAGATCGTCGCCGGACGCCTCGTGTTTTATGAAAATGACGAGGTGACGGACAAAACGATCCAGGTGTACTTTACTCGGGAAGGAGCCGCCCAGGATCTGGGCGGTTGCCGGCGTCTGTTGCCGGATCAGGACGGGTATTTCTACGTGGCCCTCCCCGCCGGCCAGTATAACGTGTCACACATCTTTTACTCATCACTACATGGATCATATGTATTCGATTTGTGTCTTGATCCTTCGCTCATGCCGCAATTGGTGGTCCGGCCGGAGGATGCGGTCGTCAACTTCGGCACCCTCGAAATTCGCTTCTCGCAGGCTTCTCGGGACAAGTACTCCCAGATTTTTGTGGGCGTCGGCGGCGCCGCTATTAAAGTGATCGCCCGCCCGGATCAGGAGGAGACCAGAAAACGCCTGACGGAGTTGGTGGGCAGTTTCGCCGGGCCGATCACAGATCGGGCGGTTCAGTTTTCCAAAAAATCACCCTAGTCCTGTCGGGCGGTTGCTTGACCACCGCCGCCATCATATGTCGTTTTCAATCTGGCGTTGCTGTTGTTTTTCGTAGGGGCGCCCTTCGTGGCCTTCTTCATGGCCCGTCTTCGCCGGACCATGCCACCCACGCTTTTCTCTTTTCCATTTTTAATTTTTCATTTTTAATTTTGAATTACCGTTATATCGGCATCCCCACAATCCTCGCCTGAAACACCATCGACCCGTTGACCACGCCCTGGGTGTCGAAAATGGCGCGGCGCGGCCGCAGTTCGATCAGCTTGCCGAGGAGGAGGAGTTTGTCGCCGGGCACCACCTGGCCGCGAAACTTCACTTCGTCCACACCGCCGAAACCGATGAACTTGTCCATTTTCGAGACCAGCGAAAAGTAGAGCGAGCACATCTGGGCCGCCGCCTCGATCATGATCACGCCCGGCATCAGCGGCCGGCCGGGAATGTGGCCGCGAATCCAGAATTCCTCGTGCGAGATGTCTTTGTAACAGACGATCTCGCCGGCCTCCGGCGCAAACTTCAACACGCCCGAAAGCTGCTCCATCTCGTAGCGCTGCAGGTTGTACTTACGGATTTCCTCCAGGCTCATGATGGACTTGCCGAGGTCCAGTGCTGCAACGTCGATCAGTAATTGCGGAGGCACAGGCACGCTCCTTTCTTTTGTTGCCGTCAATTTATGGAACGTGAGGGAGTGTGTCAAGAGCGCGGGCGGAAGTTGTGGATTCTGGGACAAATTGAAACAACGAATATCCAATAACCAACACTCAATATCCAATCATGAAGTGCAGATTCCGCTCCGGGCAGTTACTTGGTTATTGGGTGTTGGATATTGAATATTGGATATTTGCCGTTTGTTTTTCAATACTCCCCAGCCTTCTCATCCTTACCCACGATTTCCCGCGCCTTCCAGCCCACGGTGCTGTCCTCGGCCAGGCCGCGCAGAATCCGGCGGCTCTCGGGCTGATTGATCCGGCCCAGGGCTTCGAGGCTCCCGATTCGATCTTCGTCACGAAGTTCCCGGTCGCGGGCGATGGACGACAGACCTTCCGTGCACCGCGACAGCCGGAACCGCCCGGCCAGGTCGATGGCCTGGCTCCGCAGCGCCGGCCGCTGGAGGCAGGTACCGAGTACCCGGCCCGCCGCGTCGTTGCGCACGGCCGCCACCGTTTCCAGCAGGTCTCGGGCTTTGGCCGGCTGGGCGATCAGCTTGGAAACCAGGCTCTCGGCCCGCGGCGTCCCGATCTGCGTGATCGACGCCACAGCTTGGCGGGCGGTTTCCAGGTCCGCCCCGCCGGAGAGTTGTCCGAGCGTGTCCAAAGCCCGCTCGTCGCCCAGTTGGCCCAGCAGTTGCAGAACCAGTTTTTTCGCGACCAGGCCGTCGCGCGTCGCCATCTCGCACAAGCGCGGCACAATTGTCGAATCGTGCATACCTAGCAACTCCGCCACGGCCTTCAGGTGCTCCGCCTGGCGGGAATTGTCTTCCAGCATCTTCAGACAAGGTTCCGGGTTCGCCCGGGCCGTCGTCACCAGACCCGTGCCGTGGCCCTGGAATCCGCCGCCCAGAACGAACTTCGGGCCGTGGAAGAAAATGGCCGCCAGGATCAGGGCGACCAGCCCCGCCCCCACCGGCACGGAAACCTTCCAGTTTTTCGCCAGGGCCACCAGGCGCGTTTTCCACGCCGCCGGGATCAGGCTTTTCCTCGCCCCGCCGCCCTTTTTGGCCTTCGCCAGCGGATCGGTGTCGAGTACGTGGCCGCACTCGCAGGTGAACTGTACGCCGTCCCGGGCCGCATCGACTTCATGCACCCGGCGGCACTCGGGACACTCGATGGTCTTCCCCGGCGCCGCCGGATTTTCCTGGTCTGCCGCATTTTTTGTCCCGGCTGTTTTCTTCTTTGCCGCCATAATTTCCCCGTTCATTTTTTCAATTTACACTACCTTACCTACCTCGGTTATCGACTGTTCGCCGCTTGAAAAATTAGACCATAGGGTGAAGTCCGGTGACAGCACGGTGACGTTTGGCGCTTGACAGGTGGGCGATAATTCTGATAAATGAAGAACGGCAACCTTCAGATTTAAGGCCGCAGGCTGCGGAAACGGCAACGTCTTTTTTCTTGCTGGAGCAAAAGCATGGGCAAGTCGCTGGTCGTGGTGGAGTCGCCGGCCAAGGCGAAAACCATCAATAAATATCTCGGTTCCGGCTACAAGGTCATCGCCTCCAAGGGCCACGTCCGCGACCTGCCGCAAAAGGGTCTGGGCGTCGACGTGGAAAATGATTTCCAGCCGGAGTACGAGATTTCCAAGGACCGCACCGGCATCATCAAGGAACTGAAGGCAGCGGCCAAAGGTACCGAGAACGTCTACCTGGCCACCGACTTGGACCGCGAGGGCGAGGCCATCGCCTGGCACATCGCCGAGGCCCTGAAACTCGACCCGGAGCGGACCTACCGCGTGGTCTTCAACGAGATCACTTCTTCGGCCATCAAAACAGCGTTTGCCGCGCCAGGACGTTTGGACATGAATAAGGTCAATGCCCAGCAGGCACGGCGAATTCTCGACCGCCTGGTCGGCTACAAGATCAGCCCCCTGCTCTGGAAAAAGGTCCGCAAGGGCCTCTCGGCCGGCCGCGTGCAGAGCGTCACCGTACGGCTGGTGGTCGAGCGCGAACGGGAGATCGAGGCGTTCAAGCCGGAAGAGTATTGGCGGATTCGGGCCACGCTGGCCCCCGCCGGGGCGACCGACGAGGCGTCGCGGTTCGTCGCCGAACTGATTAAATACGACCAGCAGAAGTTCCGCCCGGCCCAGGGCGAAGAGGCATTGAAGATCGCCGACGACCTGCGCAAAGCTGCCTGGGTGGTCGCCGACCGCCAGACCAAACAGCGCCAGGACAAAGCCCCCCCGCCGTTCATCACCAGCGAACTTCAGCGCGCCGCCTCAACTTTTCTAGGCTTCTCCAGTCGTCGCACGATGTCCGTCGCTCAGGCCCTGTACGAAGGCGTGGAGCTGGGCAGCCAGGGCCAAACGGCTCTAATTACCTACATGCGTACGGACAGCCACCACATCGCCCAGTCGGCCCTCCAGAATTGCCGGGAACACATCGCCCAGGCCTTCGGGCCGGAATATGTGCCCGCGGAACCGCACTACTTCTCTTCGGCCAAGGGCGCTCAGGAGGCCCACGAGGCCATCCGTCCGACCGACGTCAAGCTGACGCCCGAGTCGGTCGCCCAGTATCTGGACGACGATCAGCGCAAGCTTTACAGCTTGATCTGGAAACGTTTCGTGGCCTCGCAGATGAAGCCCGCCATCTGGAACGTCACGACGCTGCAGGTTACGGCCGGCCGCGGCGAGCTCCGGGCCACGGGACGCACGCTGCTCTATGACGGCCACACCCGCGTCACGGGCCTGCGTCTGGCCGCAGACGAGCAGATGGTTCCCGACGTTCAGGCCGGCGGCGCCCTGGACCTGATCAAACTCGACCCGAGCCAGCATTTCACCGAGCCGCCGCCGCGGTACAACGAAGCATCGCTCATCACCAAACTCGAGAGCCTGGGCATCGGCCGCCCGTCGACCTATGCGTCGATCCTGGGGACGATCGAGGATCGGGAATACGTCGAACAGCGCGAACGGCGCTATTGGGCCACGGACCTGGGCAAGCTGGTTACAGATAAACTTGTGGCCATGTTTCCGCACATCCTGAATGTCGATTTCACGCGGCAGATGGAAGAGGATCTGGACAAGATCGAGACGGGCGGGATGGATTACGTCTCGGTGCTGCGCGAGTTTTACGGTCCGTTCAGCGAGGCCCTGGAAACGGCCGGCCGGCCGTTGGAGATCGCGACGGACATCGCCTGCGACCTGTGCGGCAAGAAGATGGTGGTGCGCGGGAGCAAGCGCGGGCCGTTCCTGTCGTGCCGGGGCTATCCGAAGTGCAAGAACGCCAAGGAGCCGTCGCCGGAACTGGTGGAAAAGTTCAAGACCCTGATCGAGCAAAACCCGTCGCTGGCCCCGATGATGCCGAAGGAAGTGGACCGCAAGTGCCCGCAGTGCGGCGGGGCGATGGTCGAGCGGATGGGGCGGTTCGGACTGTTCGTCGGCTGTAAAAATTATCCTGAGTGCAAGTTTATCGAGAAGGCGCCGCCCAAGGGCGAGGTCACGGAACTGCCTTGTTTCAAGTGCCACAAGCCGCTGGTGCGGGTCAAGTCGCGCAGGGGCGTGGTCTATTACGCCTGCTCGGACCATCAGCTTTGCCGGGCCATGTTTTCGGCCGACGCGAACCAGACGCCCCTGGCCGAGCCGGTCTGCACCGAGTGCGGCAAGCCGATGCTGCTGCGCCTGAGCCGAGGCGAACCGTTCCTGGGTTGCTCGGGATATCCCGAGTGCAAGACCACGACCTCGCTGGGGCCGAAACGGACGGGCGGCAAAGGCGGGGCGCGGCGGGGCGGGCCGCGGCAGAAGGCGACGATGCTCAAGACGGAAATCGCCTGCGACAAGTGCGGCAAGATGATGGTGGTGCGGATGAGCAAGCGCGGTCCGTTTCTGGCCTGTCCGGGGTATCCGAAGTGCAAGAACGCCAAGGACGCGACGCCGGAACTGGTCGAACAATTTAACGCCCTGGCGGTCGCGGCTGAGGCGGCGCCGGCCGAAGAGACCAAGGAGTCCGAGGCTAAGACCGACTTCGACCTGGCCTTCGGGACGAAAGAGGCGGCCAAGGAACCTAAGGCCAAGCCGCCGGCGCGGAAACGTGTGGCGGGCGGAAAAGGCGGCGCACGGCCGAAAGTCGCAAAACTGGAAACTGAAATCGCGTGCGATAAGTGCGGCAAGATGATGGTGGTGCGAATGGGACCGCGCGGGCCGTTTTTGGCCTGCCCGGGCTATCCGAAGTGCAAGAACGCCAAGAGCGCGTCGCCGGAACAGGTCGAGCAATTTAACGCCCTGACGGCTACGGCTGAGGCGGCGAAGGCCGCAGACGCGAAGGAACCGGAAGAGACGTGAAAGTCACGATCCTGGGCAGCGGAACGAGCCACGGCGTACCGATGATCGGGTGCCGGTGCGCGGTCTGCACGAGCGAAAATCCGCGAAACAAGCGGGAGCGGGCGGCGGCGCTGGTGGAGTTCGACGGGCACAACGTGCTGATCGACACGACGCCGGAACTGCGGCACCAGGCCCTGGCGGCGGGCTTGACGAAGGTGGACGCGGTCCTGTTCACGCACGCCCACGCGGACCATGTCTGCGGCTTCGACGACTTGCGGCGCTTCTGCGACCTGCGGAAGGGCCTGATCCCCTGCTACGGCAATGCGACGGCGATGGCACGATTGAAGTACATGTTTGATTATGCCTGCACCGATCCGAAGACCAACTTTTTCGACATTCCGGTGGTGAGTTTCAACGCGGTGGAGGGACCGTTCGAACTGTTCGGACGGCGCGTGACGCCGGTGGCGGTGGAGCATGGGCGGTGGGGCTGCACGGGGTACCGCATCGGCGGGTTCGCTTATTGCACGGACGTACAGGCGATTCCGCCGGAGTCGCTGGAGTTGCTGCGCGGCGTGGAGACGCTGGTGCTGGGCGCGCTGCGGCACCGGCCGCACCCGACGCACATGACGGTGGAGCAGGCGCTTGAAGTCGTGGCGGCGCTCGGACCGCGCCGGACTTTTTTGACGCACCTGGCCCATGAGCTGGAGCATGAGGCGACTAATGCGGCGCTGCCTGCGGGCGTTGAGTTGGCGTATGACGGGCTGCGGTTCGACGTTTGAACGGCGGAAACGGCGAATATCGAATATCCAACACTCAATATCCAATCATGAAGTGCGGAGTTTGTAGGTCGGGTCAACAGACCCGACCTCTTTTTTATTACAACTTGTCGGGTCTGTTGACCCGACCTACATGAAAACAGAAACGGCACAAAAAAACATTGGGAGCCGGCTCCCGCCGGTACGGCCAGGGCGGAGAATAAACGCCCCTGACAGCAGAAACAACAGCCGGACAGGGTAGAACCCTGTCCCTACAGAAACAGCAACAACAAACAGCGACAACGTCCGCCCTCGGCAGGCGGGGTGCAGATTGAGTATGAAGGTCACGGCCGCAACGGCGGCCGAGAACAGGAGAGCAGTTGAGCAGGCGAACAGGTGAAACAGCAAGAAGCAACGGCTCGCGGCACTCCAAGTTCCTCGACCTTGTTTGTCGGTTCAGCGCGTCCGCAGGCCCATCCGGCCGTAATCCGGCTTGGCACACACCTTGTGACCGCTGACCACGGGCTGCTGTCGCTACGGAGATCGATTTGCGCTCGCTCCGCCAGTCGCGGCGCCGGCAGCAAACCGCGACTCAATCACTGATGCAGATGGATGTTGGGCCAGGGCCCAACCTACCTTCTGCCTGTGGCGATCGGCACGGCACGGCCAACCCTCGACCAGCACTGCCGGACGGCACGGAGTACAATCCGTCCGGATCACGATCGCGAGCCGCACCTTAGCGCCCTAGAAGCGCCTGCCGCCGGTGTCGCCACATCAGTTCCGTTGAGAGGGCCGGGACAGACAGCCGAAAATGAACCCTCTCATAAGAAGGGGCACATGTCACAGGGGGTGGCGCGATTAGGGTGTCAAAAACGAGGGTGAGGGTGAATTGTCACGCGCACGAAAAAGACGATTTGGCGCTGGAAAAGAAGGGGTATTGTGACTTTTTGCAGAAAAAATCCGGAATTTTGGAAGGGGTGTCCGCGCGTTACAAGACAAAAAAAGCCGCATGGATACTGGGGAATTTTTTTGGGGGCGGGGCTGGTTATGAGGGCGAGTGTCACATTTTTGGAGTGAGGTAAGTGCGGACGGGGAAAGAGGTTGGGGGAAAAGACAAGGGCGAGTTTGACAGGATTTTTTTGGGGATTTTTGGAAAGGGAAAATGTGACAGTTTTGTGGGGGGTGATGAGCAGGCGAAAAACGGCGAATATCCAATAACCAACACCCAATATCCAATCATGAAGGACGGACTCCTGTTAAGAGAAAGTGGTGCGGAATCGAGTTTTGATTTTTGGGCGGGCGAGAGCGAACCCCTCACCCGGCACTTCGTGCCACCCTCCCCCAAGGGGGAGGGGTGAAGAAGAAAGAACAACAGCAACAACAGCAATCACGGGCGGGACGCCCGTGCCACGGGGAAGAAGAAACGACACCCTCACCCTACCCTCCCCCCTCAAGGGGGAGGGGTGAAGAAAAAGCAACAGCAACAACAGCAGTCACGGGCGGGACGCCCGTGGTCCTAGGGGGCAAGACGCCCGTGTCACGGTGAAGAAGAAACGTCACCCTCACCCTACCCTCCCCCCTCAAGGGGGAGGGGTGAAAGAAGAAGAAAAGAAGAAGAGAAGAGAAGATTATTTTCGATATTTTATATACCGGGGGTTTCACCCCCGGCTAGGATCGCGACGCCCCGTCGGGGCGGACAGCAACAACAGAAGCAACAACAGAAAAAACACCAGCATCAGGCGAACATGTTGCGGTCGAGGCGGCGATATTGGACGGCTTCGCTGAGGTGGTGGAGTTGGATGTCGGGGGCGGCTTCGAGGTCGGCGATGGTGCGGGCGAGGCGGAGGATTTTGTCGTGGGCGCGGGCGCTGAGGCCGAGTTCCTGGCTGGCTTGTTTGAGGAGCGATTCGCCCGGTTCGTCGAGTTTGCAGAATTTGCGGACTTCGCGCGGGGACATGCGGGCGTTGGTGCGGTCGGCGGCGAAACGGGTGCGCTGGTGGTCGCGGGCGGAGATGACTTGTTTGCGCAAGTCGGCGCTGGCGGCGCCGGACTGGTCGGAGCGGAGGTCGCGGTAGGCGACGGCGGGGACTTCGATGTGAATGTCGATGCGATCGAGGAGCGGGCCGGAGATGCGGCCCATGTAGGCTTGGATTTGGCGCGGGGTGCAGCGGCACTCGTGGCGCGGGTCGCCGTAGTAGCCGCAGGGACAGGGGTTGAGGGCGGCGATGAGGGTGATGGCGGCGGGGAAGGCGAGCGAGCCTTGGACGCGGGTGATGGTGACGACGCCGTCTTCGAGGGGCTGGCGGAGGACTTCGAGGGTTTTCTTGTCGAACTCGGGTAGTTCGTCGAGGAAGAGGACGCCGTTGTGGGCGAGAGAAACTTCGCCGGGCGTGGGGACGCTTCCGCCGCCGACGAGGCCGCCGTGGGAGACGGTGTGGTGCGGGGAGCGGAAGGGCCGCGTGGCGAGGATGCTCTGGCCGGGTTTGAGGAGGCCGACGGAGGAATAGATGCGGGTGGTTTCGAGAGATTCTTCGAGGCCGAGGGGCGGGAGGATCGAGGGGAGGCGGCGCGAGAGAAGAGTTTTGCCAGAGCCGGGCGGGCCGACCATGAGGACGTTGTGTCCGCCGGCGGCGGCGACGGTGAGGGCGCGTTTGGCGGCTTCCTGGCCGCGCACTTCGGCGAAGTCGACGTCGTAGGTGCGGGAATCTTCAAAGATATCTTCAAGTTTGACGTGGATGGGATCGAGTTGCAACTGGCCGGAGAGGAAGCCCATGACCTCGGCGAGGGAGCCGACGGAGATGACGTCGAGTCCGGCGACGACGCCGGCTTCGTTGGCGTTGGCGGCGGGGACGATGAAGCCTTTGAGTCCGGCCTGGCGGACGGCCATGGCGGCGGCCAGACAGCCGCGCACGGGTCGGAGGGCGCCGTCGAGAGCGAGTTCGCCGACGACGGCGTATTTGTCGAGGAGGTCGGACTGGAGCTGGCCGGAGGCGGCGAGGAGGCCCAGCGCGGTGGGCAGGTCGAAGGCGGGACCTTCTTTTTTGACGTCGCCGGGGGCGTAGTTGATGGTGATGTGGTCGGTGGGCATGTAGTAGCCGGAGTTGCGGATGGCGGATTCGACGCGGTCTTTTGATTCCTTGACGGCGGTGTCGGGGAGGCCAACGACGATGATGGCGGGCATGCCGTGGCGGACGTCGACCTCGACGGTGAGGAGGTAGCCGTCGATGCCGATGACGGAAGCGGAAGGGATTCGGGCGAGCATAGGTTGCTCCTATGGTTTATCGAACGACACGCTCAACGGCGGGATGCTCCCCGCGAAAAAAACAGCGAATATCCAATATCCAACACTCAATATCCAATCATGAAGTGAAAAGCACTCGCTTCGGAAGCCGTACTTCATGATTAGAGGTGTTGAATATATGGGGGGAGAAGAAGAGTGGCAAGGAGAAAATAGTGGTCAGCGGATAGTGGTTAGTGGACAGTTAACAGCAGAAACAACAAGCGGCGCATGGGGGCGGGAGGGTGTTCACACGGCGGGCAAGACCCGCCGTGGCACGCCCCCTGCCCTGAACATGGCGGCACACAGCGGCCGCCATGCCACCCGGCAAGGTGGGGCAAAAAAGTACACACTTTGGCTCCGCCGGAGCCGGGGCTTCAAAGGTGGCACCCGGAAACAGCAACGGCGCCCGACGGTTACGGTTCTCGCTTGGTGGTGAGGCGGAGAAGGAGGAGGCCGAGTTCGTAGAGGCCGTACATGGGGATGGCCAGGGCGATCATGCTGTAGGGGTCGGGCGGGGCGACGAGGCCGGCCACGATGACGATGACCATGCAGGCGATTTTGCGCTGGCGGCGGAAGGTTTCGAGTTGGACAATGCCGACGCGGCCGAGGAAGAGGATGACGAGCGGGGTCTCGAACATCAGGCCGAAGACGAAGCCGAGCATGAGTGCAAAATTGACAAAGTCGGCCAACATGGCCGAAGGCATGATCCGGACGTGGGCGGAAGGGTCGTCGGCCACCGAGGCGTTGAAGGCCTGGCCGAAATTGGCGAGGCAACAGAGGGCGACGGGGTAGATGAGAAAATAGAAGAAGAGGACGCCGGTGAGGAAGAGCAGGAGGCTGAAGGGGCCGTAGATGCGGACGAAGCGGCGCTCGCGCGGCTTGAGGGCGGCGCCGACGAAGGCCCAGATCTGGTAAAAAACCCACGGGGAGGTGAGAATGAGGCCGGCGATGAGGGAGACCATCATCAGGGTGACCAGGGCGGTGTAGGGCGTGGCGGGGTTGAGGTCGAAGTGGGGCGGAGTGAGGACGAGGAGGTCGTGGCCCCCGAGTCGCCAGGCGGGAAAGGGCGGGTCGAGGATGATGTGGAGCAATTCGTTGCGGAACCAGACGTAGCAGACGATGGAGCCGACGAGCGGGGCGAGGACGGCCAGGAAGACGCGACGACGGAGGTCGTCGAGGTGCTCGCCAAAGGTCATGCGCTGTTCTTCGACGTCGGGCACAGAGAAAACCTCCAACGGCAACGAAAACAGAAACGGCAAAACCACAAGAGTCACCGGCGATATGATTGCAACCGGTGCACCCTCACCCTACCCTCTCCCCTCAAGGGAGAGGGGTGAAGAAGAAACAACGGCTTCCAGTCGAGCGGTCTCTATTCATGGCCCGTCTTCGCCGGACCATGCCACCCATCGGCCAGGGTCTGGATTGAAACAACAACCATTTTCGTATTATCGCCGGTGGAGGGCGGGAGGCCAAGAGGATATTTGGGGACGGATGCTGACAATCGGCGGCACGTCGTATAGAATGACGTGTTAAGAGGTTTATGAAGATTGCGGAGGAGTGGTGATGAAGCGAGTTTGGCGAATGGTTCTCGGCGTGACGGCGGCGCTGGTATTGGCGGGCGCGGGGCGAACGGCGATGGGGGCGGAAAGCGCGGAGGCGCAGTTGGCGGCGGCGGAGCAGGTGGAAAAGGCGCGGGTGGAATTGGTCGCGCGGCTGTCGCCGACGGTAATCAGCGTGTTTCGGGTGAAGGCCAACGGGGATCTGGCGGACACGGCGGGGAGCGGGGTGATCATCAGCGCGGACGGGTATGCGTTGACGAATTTTCATGTGGCGGCGGAACCGGCGCGGCGGGGCGCGTTTCGGGAGACGGGTCCGACGCGGGAATTCCGGGTGGGCCTGCCGGGCGGGAAGATTCTGAAGGCGAAGCTGTGCGGGGTGGACCGGACGGGCGACGTGGCCCTGATCAAGATCGAAAGTGCGGCGCCCCTGCCCTTTGCGCGGCAAGGATCGAACGGGCGATTGCGGGTGGGTGAATGGGTCATCGCCATGGGAAATCCGTTCCTGATAGCGACGGACTTTCGGCCGACGGTGAGCTTCGGGGTGGTGAGCGGGCTGCACCGCTACCTGACGGGCGACGGGCTGTTCCAGAAAGACCTGATTTATGCCGATGCGATTCAGATTGATGCGGCGCTGAATCCGGGGAATTCGGGCGGGGCGCTGTTCAACATGGCGGGGGAGCTGGTGGGGATTAACGGGCGGATTTCGCCGCGGCAGGTGGAAGGGTTGAAGGTGCAGAAAAAGAGCGGGGGCATCGGTTTTGCGGTGCCGATCGACGGGATCAAAATGTTTCTGGAGGAGATGAAGGCGGGGCACGAGGTGGATCGGGGGTATCTGGGGGCGACGAGCGAGCCGGAGGAAGAGGGCGGGGCGCGGATCGAGTCGATCACGCGGGATTCGCCGGCGGATCTGTTCGGGCTGAAGGCGGGCGACGTGGTGCTGCGCGTGGCGGGGGAGGCGGTGCGCGGACCGGGCGAGCTGGAGAACCTGATTCAACTGCATCCGGCGGGGACGCGGCTGGTGTTGAAGATTCGCCGGGGCGGGAAAGTGTTCGAGCAGAACGTGCAACTGGGCGGCATCCAGGCGACGGCGGCGCTGGGGGTGGGCGAGTTGCGGAATCCGTTCCGGACGGAGGCGGCGCCGGAGAAAGATAAGGAACCGGAGCCCGGCGCGAAGCCTGAAGAGAAGAAGGAATAGATTTAATGGACAGGTGGTCAAGATTTTGTATTTGCAGATATTCCAACACACACTTTGCCCGGCGAAACAACCCGCCGGGCCAAAGTGTGGCACCCGGATTCTGTTTTGTGGCGTTGTGCGTCTTGTTGATGGTGGCGTTGCCATCTTCGGCGGCGCAGCCGAGTCCGTCGCCGTTTGCGGCGGCCTACGAGGCGACGGCGCCGGCGGTGGTGCGGGTGGTGGGGACGGAGGAATATTCGACGGGTCTGATCGTGAGCGCGGACGGGTTGATATTGACACATGCAGACGTGGCCGACAAGAATGAATTGTCGGTCTATTTTGCGGACGGGCGCGAGGTCAAGGCTAAGATGTTGCTGCGCGATGCGGCGACGAAGGTGGCGGTGCTGCAACTGCTGCCGGCGGGAACCGGCGGAACTTCGAGCAGCGCGGCGACGTCGGCCCGCGCCGCCAGTTCGGCCGTGGCGCCGGCGGCGGCAGTGCGGCCTTTGTGGGCGGCAGCGAAGTTGGGCACGAGCAAGAATCTGACGGCCGGGTCGTGGGTGGCGACGGTGGCCTATCCGGTGGGCGCGGATGCGAAAGACGAATCGCAGCCGAGCCTGGGGGTGGGGTTGCTGGTGGCGCGGGGGCCGCTGGTGACGACGCTGACCTACAGCGGCGACTGGCTGGTGACGGACGCGATGATGAACGAGTCGAGCGAGGGCGGGGCACTCGTGGACGCCGCGGGCCGGGTGGTGGGCCTGCTGTCGAAACCGCAGCGCAACGCGGAGACGAACACGGCGCTGAACCTGGCGTTGCCGGTGGAACTGGCGGCGGACCTGATCCGGCGGGCGCGGGCAACGCCCGATGCGCCGTTCAAGGAGGAGGGTGGAAATGAGGCGGGGAAATATGGATATCTGGGAATAAAGAGTTCGTCGGAGGCGGCTTTGTGCCGGATTACAGCGGTGGTCTCGGGCAGCCCGGCGGAAAAGGCCGGACTGAAGACGGGCGACGTGATCGTGCGGATCGGGAAGACGGTCGTCTTCAATTCGGCGGGGATGAGGCGGGCCTTGCGGCAGACCAAGCCGGGAGAGAAGATTCGCGTGACGGTGCGCCGTTCGGGCGAAGAGAAGGAGAGAGAGCTTGAAGTTACCCTTGGAACAATACCTGCGGCGAAGAAGTGACGCGGGGGCGATTTGTGCGGCGCTGGCGCTGGCGGGACTGGCGGTTTTGGCGGCGAGTGCGTCGGCGCGGGCGGACGACAGCGATCTGGCGGGACTGCAGCCGGTGATTGACCGGGCGGTGCAACTGGTTTCGCCGGCGGTGGTGCGGGTGATCGGGACGGAGCAGACGGCGGAGGAAGTGGCCGCGGCGGCCCGAGCGGAACGGGCGCGGCGGTTGCGGGAAACGTATTCGGACGAAGCGGCGAGCAGCGCGAGTCCGGCGGAAGAGGCGGCCGAGGAAGAACAGGGTTCGACGAAAAAAGAGGAGTCGGAGGCGAAGGCGAAAACGCATGTGCGGACCGGGTTGGTCATTTCGAGTGACGGATATGTTTTGACGACGCTGACGAACATCGGGGGCCAGGAGCGGGGGCTGAAGGTGGAGTTGGCGGACGGGCGGGTGCTGGCGGCGAAACGTCTGGGCGACGACCGGCGGCGGGACGTGGTGCTGCTGAAGATCGAGGCGGTCGGCCTGAAACCGGCGACGGCGGCGCCAAAGGCGGGGCTGCGGGTGGGCCAGTGGGTGCTGGCGCTGGGGCGGACGCTGCCGGTGGCGAAAGCGACGGTGGGGAAAGGGATTCTGAGCGGGGTGGGGCGGCAGGCGGGCCTGGCGGTGCAGACGGACGCGGACATCTCGCCGGTGAACTACGGGGGGCCGCTGGTGGACCTGCGCGGGCGGGTGGTGGGGCTGATCGGGGCGGCGGACGTCGCGGGCGGGGGCGGGCGCACGGGAGCGGCGGACCAGTTCAGTAGTTCGGGGATCGGGTTCGCGGTGCCTTTGGAGGACATTCTGGCGGAACTGCCGGAGTTGGCGGCGGGGAAACATATCGAAGCGCCGTTCCTGGGCATCCGCTTCAATATGACGCGGCTGGAGAAAGGGGCGACGATAACGGAAGTTCTGGCGGGGACGGCGGCCAAGGCGAGCGGCCTGAGGACGGGCGACATCATCAACGAATTCGAGCATCACGAGATCGAATCGCCGTTCCAACTGCTGTACGAAATCGGCTCGCGGCGCGTGGGCGACCGGGTGGAGTTCAAGGTGCAGCGCGACGGCCAGACGCTGGTGCTGCACGCGACGCTGCAGGCGCGCGGGGCGTGGTGATTGTTTGAGATTTTTGGCTTATTTTCCCTTTGTGTACGACCGATAACAGGTGTATGCTGGTCACCCTATTTGACGATGAATTTCTTTCGACTGTCGAATCTCTTGTGCGTAAGCACCACACGATCTATCCGCGCCTCCCTCCCCAAGGATTATTTCTGGAAGCACTCGTCGAACAGGGCTTCATTTTATCAAAATGGCCTCGTGACCAAGTTGTCCCGACCACCCCGAACAGCCCCCAGCATGATTTGTTGGTGGGTACAACCCGTCTTTCGGTCAAGAGTGAAACCGGGAAGGTCACGCGCGTTGACAAAATCAGCATTACGAAGCTCTGCACCACCGAAAAGGGGGATTGGAACGCTCCCGCGTTGGTCGCTCACACCCTCGCCCACGTTGCCCGTTACGACAAGATTCTGATGTTGCGGGCCATTTGGGAAACAGATTTTTTTCAGTATCAATTGCTCGACATTCCAGTCTCGCTCCTCAGCCAAATGACACAGGCCAGATACAAGAAAGTGGGTACGCGAAAAGGTCGCCGCAGTTTAGCCGGGGAAGTAATGGACGGCAAAAAAAGGCTTTTCCGCGTTCACTTCGATGGGGCAGACGGGAAGTGCCAAATCCACGATCTGCTTGTTAATCGCTGCGAAATGTTGCGTCAGTGGCGGCAGCCCATCGTGTAGTTTATTCACACTTCTTCGACTTACGGAAGATCAACCAGAAACAGTGTTGCCGGCGAGCGTGATGCGCCACCTTCCACCTGGGGTCAATGATCGGGCCTTGTCTAACTTTTACGATGCTATCGCAAGGACAGAAACCGGCGATCTCTGCGGCCCGGACAAAGTCCAGGTGCGCCCATTGGTATCGGTGACCGTGAACGTAATCGGCAAGTTTGCACAACAGAATGCCCTCTGGCCGAAGCACACGGAAGGCTTCTGCGAGGAACGGCGGGTACATATATGACAGGCTGTAACCCTGCTCCTTTGGAGATTTGACAGTCAGCCCGAACCGGGTGCTGAAATCCTTACAGCCATCTTTACCCTGATTAGGAATGTGGGGCGGGTCATAGACCACGACATCAAAACTGCGGTCCGCAAAAGGCATGTCCGTGTTGTCCCCAACGACCGTTGGATTATGGGCCGGGTTGATGTCCATGCCGACAATCTTCCAGTCGAGCCCCCGCCAAAACCGGCCACAGTTTACGGTCGCGTCAAGAATATCCTTTGGTTTCTTGCGTGGATAAAACCGAAGCATCTTGTCGATAAGTTCCGAATCGTCTCCAAACCAGACGGAGGGCAATGGTGCGTATGTTTTGGCGGAAGACTGTTTCACCATCAATGACCCACGGCCTTGATCTTTTTGGATAGCAACTCTTTTTCTTCGGCGTTTAACGGCCACCGGGAAAAGGGTCTCAACCGCCGACCCCGCCGGTCGCGTTCCATAATCGGCAACCGCATCAATTCGTTCAGTTGGTTCGGCCATCCCAGACTCCCTCGCCGTAGCAAACGGCAACTACAGTATACCAGTGCTCGTTACCACAGCAAAGACAAACCATCGAGACTGTCTGTGGGTTGACGTTGTTAGCTCTAAACTTGGCCGGCGGTCGTGGTGCGGTCGGATTTGCGGCGGCGGGACGGGGCGGCGGGTGAGAAAGCGTCGGGGGGAAGTTTGTCGAGGGCGGCGACCTGGCTGCGGACTTTGTGGGCCAGGGCGACCTGCCAGTTGGCCAACTGGACCAAACCATCGACGTTGGACACGAGGTCGGAGACGGCTCTTTGGCGTGATTTGCTCATGGTTCAACTCCTTATTTGATTACCGCGTGGCTGCAAACAGCCACCCTACACAACTTTTATTGCCGCGTGGCTGCAAGCAGCCACCCTACACCATGTATATTTTCGGGTGGCTGCCCCCCTCAAAGCAGCCACCAGAGACTCAGAAAAAACTTGAAATTTTCCGCAAATTGTGCTTGAATGCGAACGATTCGCACGCAGACGCGATTATTACTCGCCAAGGTGGTGATTGTCAACAGGGATGTTCGCGTTTGCGAATGATTTTTGGTTTGGCGTGACAGCGTTGTGTCACCCGGAGACAGAAACGGCAAGTGGAAGAAGATTATTTTTTGCGGCGGTTGTTACCAGCCGCTACATAACGGCTCCGGAATGAGGAAGTAATGGGCGAAGCGGCGGACAAAACGGGCGGGATTTGCGGGCGGCTGGCGGCGGCGCGGGTGAAGGCGTTCGGGGCGCGCGGGCGGGCGGCGATGGCCCGGGCGTTGGGTTTGAGTCCATCGACATACATATATTATGAAAAGAATCGGATGGCTCCGCCGGACGTGTTGGCGCGGGCGGCGCAGGTGGCGGCGGTGCGGCTGGAGTGGCTGGTGACGGGCCAGGAGCCGCGCGACGTGGGGGCGGCCCAGGTACACGAGGAATGGGCGCGGGCCTTGCCGCCGGAATTGGAAACGGTGCTGGCGCGGTTTCGGGAGGCGGCGCCGGGCGGGGCTTCGCCGGCGACGATTCAGGCGCTGGCCGAGACATTGGCGGCGGTGCGGGACCGGTTCCCCCGCCCGGCCCCGGCGTGGCAGACGGAGCGGGTGCAGAAAGCCGAGACGATGATTCCGATCCTGGGGCGGACGGCGGCGGGACTGGTGGGGCGGTATGAGGATTTGCTGGGCGAGGAGCCGGCGGTGACGGTGGCGGACATCGCGCGGACGGCGCTGGGGCTGGACGTGCGGCGGAAGAATGTGGCCGAGCTGGAGACGGATGAGGCGGCGCTGGAGGGGGCGATTCCGCAGATGTCGGGCGGGGTGGCGCTGGTGCAGTTTGACGCGCCGCTGGGGTCGGGGGTGATCGAGTTTGTGGACGCGCCGGCGATTCGGCGGCGGTTTCCGACGGCGTTTGCGTTGCGGGTGGACGGGGAGAGCATGAAGCCGCGCTTCCGGCACGGGGACATCGTGATTGCGGCGGCGGGGCGCGAGGTGGGGGCGGGCCAGGCGGCGCTGGTGCAGATTCGCGGCCGGGTGGGGGTAACGCTGAAACTGGTGCGGCGCGATGGCGAGACGGTGCACCTGGTGCCGATCAACGAGCGGTACGAGACGGAACGGCTGGCGGCGGGGGAAATCGAGTGGTTGGCGCCGGTGCTGTTTGTGATGCGGGTGTAAAACTGTCGGGTCTGTTGACCCGACCTACATAATTTGTTACAAGGTAGCCCATGCCCTTATCTTGGAATGAAATTCGACACAATGCCATCGGCTTCGCCCATGAGTGGGCCGGAGCCAAAAGTGAGAGCGCGGATAAGCAGAGTTTCTGGAATGCCTTCTTTGAAGTTTTCGGCTTACGCCGCAGCCTCGTGGCCAGCTTTGAAGCATCGGTCAAAAACCTGACCGGCGATTACAGCTTCATCGACCTCTTCTGGCCCGGCACCCTTCTTGTCGAACACAAGAGTCGTGGCAAAGATTTGGGAGGGGCTGAGTCACAGGCGATCCGTTACATCCATAATTTGGCATCCAGTGGACGCCATGACGAAGTTCCCCGCTACATCATCGTTTCGGATTTTGCCCGCATCGCTTTGCTCGACCTGGAGCCAGAAGAACAGCAATCATTGCCGTTGTTAGGCAAGGGCAAGACCATTGAGTTTCCGCTGGCGGACTTGCATCACCACATTCACGACTTCGCCTTCATTCCTGGATATAAGACGCACCGATTCGAGGATCAGGATCCGATCAACCTCAAGGCCGTGGCCATCCTGGGCGATTTGCATGACACCCTGTCCATCGGCGGTTACAAGGGCCACGAGCTCGAACGGTTTCTGGTCAGAATTCTTTTCTGCCTGTTCGCCGAGGACACCGGCATCTTCGAGCGAATGGCTTTTCAACTCTATATTGAGAACCAGACCAAGCCGGACGGCTCCGACCTTGGTTTGCACCTGGCCCGGCTGTTCGAGGTACTCAACACCGCACCTGAACAACGTCAGAAGAACCTCGAAGAAACACTCGCCACATTCCCGTACGTCAACGGAGACCTATTCGCGGAACACCTCGGATTTGCCGATTTCAACAGCAATATGCGCAACGCCCTCCTGGCCTGCACCCGTTTCGACTGGTCGAGCATCTCGCCAGCCGTTTTCGGTTCCTTATTCCAGGGCATCATGGAACCGCGACAGCGCCGCCAGAGCGGCGGACATTACACCAGTGAGCGCGACATTCTCAAAGATGTCCGATCTCTTTTCCTCGACGCACTGCGAGAGGAATTCAAGAGCATCGGAAAAGACAAAAAAAAGTTAAGGCTCTTTCACCAGAAACTCGCTAGCCTTAAGTATTTCGACCCGGCTTGCGGTTGCGGCAATTTTCTGATCATAACTTACCGTGAACTTCGCCTCCTTGAACTCGAAGTTCTCCGGGCTCTCGGGGATGAACTTCCCATGTCTTTGCTCGACGTGGACGCCTTCTTTGGCATCGAAATCAGCGAGTGGCCCGCCAGAATCGCCGAAGTCGCCATGTGGCTGATGGACCACCAGATGAACCTGCGGTTGTCCGAGACTTTCGGTAAATACTATGTCCGCCTGCCGCTGAAAAAGAGTCCGACGATTGTTTGCGGGAACGCTTTGCGGCTGGATTGGAAGGAGATTCTCGCACCTAAGAAATGTTCTTACATTCTCGGCAATCCGCCCTTCGTTGGTGGAAAATTCCAGACCGCTGAACAGCGCGCGGATATGGATTTTGTCGCCAACAAAGTCAAGAATGCCGGGCTTCTTGATTACGTCACCGGCTGGTACTTCAAGGCTGCGGAATATATCCAAGGAACGAAAATTTCTGTTGGTTTTGTCTCTACCAATTCCATTAGCCAGGGAGAGCAGGCTGGAATACTTTGGAACGACCTCTTTCGGCGCTTCGAGCTCAAGATCAATTTTGCTCACCGCACTTTCGCCTGGGAAAGCGAGGCGCGCGGCAAAGCCCACGTCCACGTGGTCATCATTGGCTTCGCCGCTTTCAACTCAACTAATAAGAAGATTTACGATTACGAAGCTGACCCAAACAATCCTTCAATCTCCAGAGTCATTAACATAAGTCCTTATCTGGTCGAAGGTCCGGACAAAGCCATTACCAATCGAACTAAACCACTCTGCAAGTCTCCTGCGATGCGGTTTGGAAATCAGCCAATTGATGGCGGCAACTTGCTACTGGATACTAAGGAACGGGCCGAGTTGTTGGACCATGAGCCACGGGCGAAGGATTTTCTCAGGCTGTTCATCGGCTCACAGGAATTTATTAACGGCGAACAACGGTGGTGTCTCTGGCTCCGAGACTTACCCTCCGCCGAGCTACGGGCCATGCCCGAAGTGAAACGACGAGTCGAGGCCGTCAAAGATTTCCGCCTTTCAAGCAAACGAGAAGCGACCGTCGCCCTGGCGGCATATCCGACTGAGTTCGCATTCATAAGCCACCCGGAAACGCCTTATTTGCTTATCCCATCGGTTTCCTCGGAGAAAAGGCGTTATATTCCAATTGGTTTCATGCCCGCGAACGTTATCGCCAGCAATCTTTGCCTCATTATTCCGAATGCCACTGTTTATCATTTCGGCGTGTTGTCCTCGGCCATGCACATGGCTTGGGTGCGGCAAATTGGCGGACGTTTAAAATCGGACCTTCGCTATTCGGCGAAACTGGTTTACAACAACTTTCCCTGGCCCGAGGATGCGAGTGAAACCAAACGGGCACGTGTAGAAGAAGCGGCACAGCGCGTCCTTGATCTGCGTGTTGAACTAGGCGATGGACGCTTCGGCTTCCTGCCTGCCAGAAAGAAGCAAGGCCAGGCCTCTTTGGCCGACCTTTATGATCCTGTGACAGGACCGGCCAAGTTGGTCCGCGCCCATGCCCTGCTTGACCGAGCGGTGGATCGCTGCTATCGCTCCCAGCCCTTCACCAGTGAGCGGCAGCGGGTGGAGTATTTGTTTGCCCTGTACGAAAAACTGCTGACGCCGATGCTGCCGGTGGCGAAGAGACGGCGGTCGAAGCGGTAATGAGGTTATGGCCGCCCGGCCCTGTTTCAATCGCCCCGCTGGGGCTGAGAAGAAGAGAATAAAGAAATAGATTTCGGGTGGTTTCGTGCCGGGGGCTGACGCCTCCCGGCTAAAAACTTTCGCCGCTTCGCGGCTTGGGGCAGGCGGGATGGTAAGGGCAGAACCGGCCTGATTCTCGCCCTGACCAACAGCAAAAACAGAAGAAGAAACAGCGTCCCCCAGCAGTGCTGGGGGCTTCAGAGCAGTTAACGTACTCTTTGGGAAAGTTTGCCGGCCTTCCACACACCTTGCCCCCCAAACAACCGGGGGGCCAAGGTGTGGCACCCTGGAAGTAACCGTTCAATCGTGAAATGCTCTAAAAGCAAAAGCGCCAGGCCACCCTCTCAGCATATTCCTGGCCACGCCCCGTGGATCAGCCCCACCCCAGGATTTTTCGAGCTATAATTAGCGTTGGTTTTGGTAGAGTTTCGAGGATTCTCATCAGCTACGGGGTGTTCTGGCCAGTAGAGTGTTCGGAGCGGCCATGCAGGATGCCAATCAGCGGGAATTTTTGAAATGCTTTCTCCAGGAGGAGAGCCTGCTGCGGGCCTATCTGTATGGGGCCACGGGCAAGGCGGCGGTGGCGGAGGAGTTGCTCCAGATCATCGCGGGAAGCTTGTGGGAGAAGTGGGAACAGTATGACTCCGGGCGGCCGTTCCGGCCATGGGCGCTGGGGATGGCGCGGCTGGAGGTGCTGAAGTGGCGGCAACAGTTGGCGCGGTCGAAGGAAGTTCTGTCGCCGGAAGCGCTTGAGCAGTTGGCGGAGGCGGCGAGCGAATATGCCCCGGAGCTCGACCGGCGGTACCATTTTTTGCGGGAGTGCCTGGAGCGATTGCAGACGCGGTCGCGCGGGGTGCTGCAGATGAAGTATGGCGAGGGCCTGAAGAGCTGGGAGATCGGCGAGCGGGTCGGCAAGAGAGTTGAAGCGGTGGAGATGATCCTGGTGCGAACGCGGCGAATTCTGCGGGATTGCATCGAGCGCAAATCGGCAAAGGCGGAGGGAGGACGGCAATGAACGAAAAATATGAAAAACTGGTCCGGGATTACCTGGCCGGCGCGACGGGCGAGGCGGAGGTCCGGGAACTGAGCGAACGGGTGGTTCAGGAACCGGCGGCGCGGCGGGAATTGCTGCTGTCGGCGGCGCTGGAAACGGACCTGGTGCGGCTCATGAGTTCGGAACAGACGTTGCCGCTGCCATCGGCGCGGTCGCGGGGCACGACGATTTTGTGCTACGCGGCGTTGGTGGCCGTGGCTCTGGGCGGCTGGGGGCTGGCGTGGAAGATGAGTTCCCAGGTGCGGCAGAACGACCAGCGGATCGCCACGTTGACGGACCTGCTGACTTTCGCCGAGGCGGCGAAGCCGGTGGTGGAGCAACCGGTGGCTTCGCAGCCGGTGGCGGTGGTACAAGAGAGCAAGGCCCTGGAGATCATCGACACGCGCGGGCTGGTGCTGCTGTGCGGGGCGAACGAGCAGGATTTGCCGATCAGCGAGGGCGTGGGGAGCATCATTCCGGCGGGGCGGGACGTCTGGACGTGTCCGTGGGGCGGCGTGGGGACGCGCGACGCGGACGGAACGCTGATTTCGTTGGACCGGAACACGGTGGCGAGTTTTGCCGAAAGCGGCAAAGCTCGCGAGGTCTGGCTGCGCGAGGGCATCGTGTCGGTGATGCGTCCGGTGGCCAAGCAATATCAACGCCCGGCGCTGATTACGACCCGCGAGGCTACGGTCACGCTCAATGGCGGCCAGGTGACGGTGGTGGCCGAGACAAACCGCACGCTGGTCGAGACGGCGGGTGGTCAGGTAACGGTCAGGCGGCGGTCCGACGGTCGGACGGTGACGGTGTCTCAGGGACACTACGCCATCGTGGGCGCGTCGGGCGAAGTGTCCGAGTTGGCCGGACGGTTGCAGTGGGATCCGGCGCCGTTGACCGTGGCGGGACGATAATTCGATGGCAGCAGAGTCGTGCGGGCTGGGGTCAAGGATAACAGATCGAGAGGGGCGGCAGATGAGGTCATTTTGCGTCGGCGTGCTGGTTCTGGCGTTTTCGCTGGGGTTGACAGTTGGTACAGCGCGAGGCCAATACGTCGAGACCTATTGGCAGGGAGCGCCCGGCGCGCCCTCGCCCTGGACCACAGCCAGCAACTGGTCCAATGGCCTTCCCGGCCACTTCAATGGCAGCATGAGTGAAGCCTACATCCAAAACGGCGGCACGGCGACCATATCTGGATTGGGGACTACGGTCAGCGGCAATGTGCTGTACCTCGGAGTGTACTTCAGCGGTTCCTGCCTGGGTGGAAACGTCATCCAGTCGAGCGGCACCGTGAATTTAACGGAAATTATCTTTAACCCAAGCGTCAATGCGCAGGGTAATCCCAGTACGGCCGCATACACCATGAGCGGCGGCAGCCTCTTCGTAGGCTCGTTGTACATGCAGGGCGGTTTCTTCGGTGGCGCCGGCAACGGCATTTTCCAGCAGACGAGTGGCACGGTTTCGGCAGGTGCCATCGATATGATCGTGTTTGGCGGCTCGGCGACCTATAGCTTGAGCAATGGCCTGATCTTGACCCACGCCTTAACGATCGGCGGCAATGGGAGCAACGTTTTTCTTCAAACCGGCGGCAGCGTGGTCGGTTCGGCGTGGGGGGCGGGCCTGGCCGACGCCTATGTGACAGTGGGACAGGAATGGTACGACGCACCCGGCCGCTATAATCTGTATGGTCCCGGCCAATTGGCGACCTCGGTGCTCTTCGTGACGCCGTCCAGCTACTTCGACCAGACCGCCGGGACGGTAACCGTGAATTCCCTGTTCATGAGCGGCAACTACCACTTCACCGGCGGCAGCCTGGCGGTCAGCCGCGCGTTGACCTTAGCGGGCACCCTGGATTTTGGCGGCACGGCCGAGTCCGTGACGGTCGGCGATGCGATGGTGGACCTCTCGCAGGCCACGATTATCAATGGCAGTCAGGCCAGTTTCTCCAGCGGCCCCCACTCCCTGGTCCTCGTCAACCCGAGCTTCAACGGCCCGGCGGTTTTCGGTGGCGGGTGGAACCCCGGCAATCTCGTGCTCGTGAAGAACCCCGGCGGGCCGCTGGTGCTTGGCCCCGGCCAGGGCTTTCAGGGCTGGGGCAACATCACCAACCACCTCACCTGCTCCGGCACGATTGACGCCGGGGTGCTGGCCGACGGTTCAAGCCGCGGCCTGAACCTGACCAACGGCGTCAACGTCAACAGCGGCGGCTGGATCAACCTGCGCAGCGGCGACAGCATGTTCAACTCCACCACCGGGAGCAATGAGACTGGCGGCACCTTGAACGTACACGATACCACGTCCAGCCTGGCGACCGGCGGCACGCTGATCGCCGGCAACGAGGACATCGGTACGTCCGGCGGGGCCGGCACGTTTACCCAGTCCGGCGGGACGAATATGCCGGGCCAACTCCTGCTCGGTTACGCGGACGGGACGGCCGCGGCCGGGGCCGGCGCCTATTACCTGAGCGGCAACGGCATCGTGACGGCCGGGTCGATAAATCTGGGTCTCTCCAGCCCGGGTCTCTTCGTCCAAAGCAGCGGAACCTGCACCGTCACGCCGGGCTCCCTCGTGATTGGAAGTGCGAATTATCAAAGCACTTACCAACTGAGCGGCGGCACGCTCAATGCCAACGGAACGTATGGCACGAAAGTCAGTAAGGTGGGATCCTTCAATCACACCGGCGGGATTCACAACGCCACTACTCTGGGGGTTGGCACCACCAGCTCCTCCGGCGGCCAGGCCTACTACACCATGAGCGCGGGCGCCACCTTGAACGTGACCGGCTACGAGGACATTGGCGGATGGGGAAATGCCACCTTCACGCAGAACGGCGGCACGCACACCATGACCGGAACCAACGGCAACCTGAACCTCGGCGGCTACGGCGCAGTAGGTGCAAACATCCTTAGTCTCTACCAACTCAACGCCGGCATTCTGAACGTCGGCTCGCTCCTTTCCGTCGGCGGAGAAGGCCCCAGCACGTTCACCCAGACCGGGGGCACCTCCATCGTCACGGGCTTACTGCGGGTGGGCGGGTGGTCCACTGACAACGCCACCTACTACGCGGGCGTGCCCGCGGCCTACAACCTCGGCGGAGGCGTTTTAAGCGCCGGCACCGAAACAATCGGCCACACCGGGTCGGGCACCTTGACGCACACCGCCGGCTCGAACACCGTTTCCGGCGCGTTGGCGTTGGGCGACACGGCCTTCGGCAACGGCACCTACAATTTGAGCGGCGCCGCCAGTCAGCTCACCGCAGCTTCGCTCGTGGTCTCCAACACCGGCACCGGAGCTTTCGTCCAGAACAGCGGCACGGTCACAGTTTCAGGAGATGTCGTGCTGGGTCAAATGGGTCAAAGCGGCAGCGGGTCTTTCGCCATGGGCGGCGGCACGCTCTCGGCGGTGAACCTGATCGTGGGCCGAGACTCCGGGGCCACGCATGGCACAGGGTTGTTTAAAACCACGAGTTCCGCGCCGGTTATCACGCTGACGGGGAGCCTGTACCTGGGCCAGAACGGGTCGCTTAACCTCGCGCCGGGCACCACCATCCACATGGCCGGCTCGGCCTTTGCGAACATGAGCCAGACGCCCTCCTGTGCGGCTTCGATGTCGAACCTGACCCTGATCTTCGAGGGCGGCACGGGCGTGGTCGATACTTTCGAGGTGGCCAGCAAAGACCTGGGCACCGGCAGCGGCAGTGCCGTCAACAACTTCGTCCTGGGCACGCTGCAAATAGGCGGGATCCGGCCGGGGCAGGTCCAACTGGTGAACCAGGTCGTCAACGAGACGGGCACGGGCGTGACCGAGATCCTCTACGTTAAGAATCTCGTGATCGGCAACGGCTCCTACCTCGACCTCAACCACCAGAAGGTTTATTACAGCACGCTGACGAACAGCGGGACGGTCAACCTGAACGGCGGTACCCTGCTTCCGCTCAACAATAGCGCCATCTATAGCGGCACGGAGACGGCGACGGGCGGGACGGTCGGTCTGTCGAACAGCGGGCCGTACTACTACGGGCAGGTGATTACGGTGACGGCGTCGGCGCAGGCGGGCTACTTCTTCGGTGGCTGGAGCGTGACGGGTCCGAGTACCTTGAGCAACTCGACGGCCGTGTCGACTTCGTTGACGGTCGATGGCAATTTCACGCTGACGGCCAACTTCTCGCTGGTGCCGTACACGCTGACGGCGTCGGCGAGTCCGGCGGCGGGTGGCACGGTGACGGCGAGTCCGAGCCAGGCGACTTATAACTATAGCAATACGATGACAATCACGGCGTCGGCGAATCCGGGGTATACCTTCGTGTGTTGGACGGCGACGGGCGGGGCGGTGGCGATCGGGGGTTCTGCGACGACGACGCTGACGATCACGAACAATTGCACGCTGGCGGCGGTGTTCTCGCAGAACAGCTATAGCGGCACGGAAACGGAGACGGGCGGAACAATCAGCGAGTCGAGCAGCGGACCGTATGTTTACGGGCAGGTGATCACGGTGACGGCGTCGGCGCAGGCGGGTTATGCCTTCAGCGGCTGGAGCATCAACGGCCCGAGTACGCTGGACAACACCGCGGCGGCGACGACTTCGCTCACGGTCTACGGCAGTTTCACGCTGACGGCGAACTTCACGGCGCTGACGTATACGGTGACGGCGCAGATCAACCCGGCGGGCACGGGCACGCTGGCGGTGAGTCCGAGCCAGGCGACGTATCACTACGGCGACACGGTGACGATCACGGCGTCGGCGAATCCGGGCCAACAGTTCGTGAGTTGGACGGTCACGGGCGGAACCATCGACTCCACCAGCACGTCGCAGGCTACGCTGACGGTTCAGGGCAACGTGACGTTGACGGCGGCCTTCGCCGGCGCGGTTCTGGTGACGATTGATCCGTCGAGCGTGACCTGGAACGATACGACGCATATTATGACCGTGCAGGTGAATTTCACGAGTTCCAATGGCAACACGGGCAATGCCCTCGATTTCGGGGCGGAGTTGTACCTGACCGGCACGGACGCTGGAGCTTTTTCCGGCTCCTCGTCCTATATCAGGAATAAAACGGGAGCCCAACTGGCGGGATTGATTTCGGGCACATTCGCCTTTGCGTCCTGGGGCGGCATAAGCTCGGTCGGCGACGAGACCGCTCCGGCTGGGGTGGATTTCTATCTATATGACCTTTACGACGGCGTGGACCTGACGACCATCACGCCGGGCGAGGTCGTGGCCATCTATTACTTCCGCTACACCGGCAACCACACTGACTTCACGCAGGTGCAGGCGCACCTGTGCGCCACGGGCGCGAGCGACGACACGCAACCCGGCGAAATCAGCCTGGACGACGGCGCCGCGCCGCCGGTGACGGCGACCAACAACGGCGTAAATCTGATCCCGTCGGCGGGAACGCTGTCGGTGACGGCGGCGACGCCGTCGACCTGGGTCTATCAGAACACGCCGACGACGACGTGCAGCCGACACCAGTTGACCATGACCACCAGCGTGACGGCGGACACCTGGGGCAACACCACCTACACTGCGACGGTGGCCGTGTCGGCGAATTCGACGAACCCCACCTACCAGGGCCTGATTCCGAGTTCGACCTGCATCTACTTCAGTGCCGGCAACAACCTCGGCTCGATCACGCCCGTGAGTACCTTTACCTTCGCGGCCGGGACGACGGGGACGTTGCACCTGATCGGCGGCATAGTTCTGGGCGACGGTGTGGTGAACAGCGTCGCGAACAAGGCGGTGGCCGGTCCGACGACCGGCCAGTACACGGTGACGGTGACCGTGGTGGGTGACGTGTCCGGACCGTCTAACCCGGCGGTGGCGACCT
>CAIYVX010000109.1 GCA_903929765.1 uncultured Planctomycetia bacterium | reverse complement strand
CGCGGTCGATGGTGTGGCCAAACACGTCGAACATGCGCGAGAGAACCGCTTTGCCCACCGGAACCTTTAACGGCCCGCCCGTGTCCTCGACCACCATGCCGCGCGCCAAGCCTTGCGTGGGGGTCAACGCGATCCCGCGCACGTGCCGCGCATCCCGCTGCGCCAGCACCTCGATGATGATCTGTTTTTCCGTCCCCGTCCGCAGCACCGAAAAGATGGGCGGCAAATGCTCGTCGAACCGGGTGTCCACGACACTGCCGCGCACGGACACGACGACGCCGAGGTTCGCGCTGCCGGCCTTGGCGTCGGCCGTTGCATGGATCGGATTTTGGATCACAAAACTTCACGCATGTTCAATTCCTCGGGTGTGCTTTAGGTCCGCGCCTCGTTTCGCCGGCGGGAGGGCCTTCGTTGAAGTCCCGTCAGCGACGACCGCAAATCGCCCCTCGTTTCCAAGGTGGGGTTCTCCCCCCCATTATGCCGCCGCTTTGCCTGCCTCAGCGCCGGCTTCCGCGGGTTGATGCTTCTTGATGGTGGTGGTATCGGCCAAGCTCCATATTACTTCGCCGCGGGCGGAGGTCCCGGAGGCGGATCGTTCCCCGGCCTCGGCCCGTTGTTCGGTCCACCACTTCTTTCCGGAGGCGGCGACCCCGTCAGTTCATCCATGGTCAACTTGCCATCGCCGTTCCTGTCGAGAGTCCTCAAGGCGGCGGGCGCGTTGGCGATTTCCGCCGCGTCCACCACTCCATCATGGTTGGCGTCGAGCACGCTGATGACCAGCGAGACCCGCGTCCTGGGACGCAATCCGGGGCCCGGGGGACTCTGTCCGCCCGTGTCTTGCGCGATGATGATCCAGGCGGACGCGCCGAGCGTGAGCGCCACGAGGGCCGCTTTTGTTTTGGTGTTCATTTATGTTCCTTTTGCTGGGTATGGTTTTGTCGCACTTGACACACTACGCTTGACCATCCCGCGGTTGCGTCGCGGGCTCAGCCTGAACGGTCAGCGCCGATTTCGCGGCCGGGTTGATGAGGGTCGCGCCCACTTTCTTGCCGCCCGGTCGTTCTACTGTTTCCAACGCAGTTAAAGTAAGGGATGGATCAAGCCTCGGCTATGGGGTATAACCCTACTCGGTATTTCCCGTTCGCCTCGGCGAATATCTTAACGCACGTCTTGACACACCGATGTAACGATGTATTATGTATATTGGCACGTGCTGATGAAGTGTAAGCAGACTTGAATGATCATTTCTTCTTTGCCCTCTTATCGTCCATAAGCCGGTTTCCATCAGTTGCCACTGAAAGGCAGGTCCATAATGAACAGCAATCGTTTGATGCCATCGGCCTTCCTGGCGTTGGCGGGTTTGGTATCGCAGAGCCAGGGCGCGCTTACCGGTACGGCGGAAAGCTTCGCGGTCCTGGGAGGGGCGGCGGTGACGAGCACCGGCAATACCGTGCTCAACGGAAATCTGGGAGTCTCTCCAGGTGCTGCGATCACGGGCTTTATCCCGGGGAACGTGAATGGCATGGTACACTATAATGATGCGGCTGCGGCGCAGGCTCATGCGGACGCCTCCACTGCGTATGGTATTCTCGAAGTCGAATTGCCGACTGCCCCCTACTTGTCCACTAAGGTCCTGGGTGTCGATGTACTCACGCTCGGGCCGGGCGTCTATAGATTCTCCTCGTCGGCTCAACTGACGGGAACACTCATTCTGAATGCGGGTGGCGACCCCAATGCGCGTTTCGATTTCCAGATTGGGAGCACCCTCACCACCGCCAGCAGTTCGTCGGTGCGCTTGATCAATGGAGCGCAAGCCGACAATGTGTTTTGGGAAGTCGGCTCCTCCGCGACGCTCGGCACAGACACGATATTTAATGGCAGTATTCTCGCCGACCAGAGCATCACCCTGGATACCGCCGCCAGCGTGTTGGGCAGAGCCTTGGCGATGAACGCAGCCGTGACGCTGGATGACAACCTCATCACCGTTCCCACCGATGTCCCGGAACCAGCCTCTCTCTGGCTGTTAGCCGTATTCGCATCCGTCTTCGGCACCGGGCAATGGCTGGCCGGGCGGCGGCGTAAGGCGCGCGGCGGCTCCATCTGACCCCAGTCAGGGGACTTGCGCCTTTAACGGAGCGATACCCCCCCGGAAAGCGGGACCGAATCGGAGACGACCCTGGATGGGGCGCGGAAATGCACCGGCGGCGGCGCGTGCGAAGCCGCCGGTCCCGTCTGCCCACCCTGCACCACCCGGTTCCTCCCGCAGCCACACTGGGCGGTGCGGCTGGGACCACCGAAGAGTGGCACGGAGAACTCCCCACTGTGCAGTGGGCGGCGAGCTCGACCACGCCCTGATCCTGAAGGCAAGACCACGGCAGCATGGTGGGCGCACGACCGGGCTTACTGGCCGGGTTCGAGGCAGGCGCCTTCGGTGGTGCTGCGGACGTAGATGCGGCCGTCGCTGAAGGCGGGGGTGGACCAGCATTTGCCGTTGAGCACCTTGGCGCGGGCGATTTCTTTGTAGGCGCCGGGGGCGGCTTCGGCGGTGACAAGTTCGCCTTTGTCGGAGAGGGCGATGATTTTGTCGCCGACGAGGGTGACGTTGCCGGCGCCAAAGCCGGGTTGTTCCCACTTCACCTGGCCGGTGGCGACTTCGACGCACTTGAGCGGGCCCACGCCGTATTTCTTGAAGCTGAACATGCCGTAGAGGTAGCCGTCCTTGGCCACGGGGGTGCTCCAGTGGTTGGCGATGGGCTTGTCGCCGGGGATCTTGTAGAGCTCGGTGGCGGTGAAGGCGTCGCCGTTCTTGGCGATCTTGCAGGCGCCGCCGCCCACGCTGTAGCCGGCGGAGCAATAGACGATGGCCCCGGAGACGACGGGGGAGCTGGCAGTGGAGACGTTGTAGCGGAAGGGGAATCGCCAGAGGGCCTTGCCGTCGGCGAGGGAGACGGCGAGCAGGCCGCTCTGGAGGAAGAAGATGACCTGGCGGACGCCTTGGATGGTGGCGGCGACGGGGGTGGCGTGGGTGATTTTCTCGTCGTGGGCTTTCCAGACGACTTCGCCGGAGTTCTTGTTGAGGGCGAGCAGGGATTGGCCGGGGCCGCCGCCGGCGAAGAAGACGAGTTCGCCGTCCACGATGGGGGAAGCGGCGTTCTTCCAGCCGATGTTGCGCCCGGCGTGGTCTTGCATCAGGTCGCGGCTCCAGAGCTTCTTGCCGGAGGCGGCGTCGAAGCAGGAGACGACGAGGTGCTGGGTGGAGACATAGACTTTGCCGCCGTTGACGGTGGGGGTGGAGCGGGGGCCGTCGCCGCCGCGGTTGTCCGGGGCGCCGTCGTCGCCGCCGCCGTCGTATTTGCCGGAGCCGATGTCGGCGAACCAGAGTTCCTTGCCGGTGTTGGCGTCGAGGGCGACGAGCAGTTCGCGGCGGGCGCCGTCCACGTCGCGGTTGATCTGGGTGTAGGCCTTGCCGCCACTGACGGCGAAGGAGCTGAAGCCGTTCTTGGTGGGGGTCTTCCACACGACCTTCGGTCCGGCGGCGGGCCAGGTGAGGGCGGCTTTCTCGGTGGAGAGGCCGTCCTGGTTCGGTCCGCGGTATTGCGGCCAGTCGGCAGCCGGGAGCAGGTTGGGATGGAGGACGAGCGCCAGGGTGGCGGTCGCGGCGAGAATGTGTTTGTTCGTCATAGCAAAATTGAGTGGGAGAGGATTAGGGAAATGGCG
>CAIYVX010000108.1 GCA_903929765.1 uncultured Planctomycetia bacterium | reverse complement strand
ACTGGTGTGGCGGCGGTGTCCGGCGTGGCCCCGCAGCCCGCACCGGAAGTCCTCGCCGGGCCGGGGCTCCCGCCGGGCGTCCGCAGCGAGGCCATTTCCGCCGACAGCCTCGATGCCAAGGCGGTGCGGGTGATCCTGGACACCAATGGTTTGACCACGGTAACGGTGGCCGATGTGGCCGTGGTCGAGGGTGGACGGATTGTGGGGTTGTATCTGCAAGAGCGCGGCGTGGAGGATCTCCCCGATTACCCGTCGACCCTGGCGTATTTGGATCAACTCAGGACGCTGCATCTGTATGGGAATCGCAAGCTGCCGCTACCGTTGCTGAGAGGGCTTCCTGCTGGGATAGAGAAATGCGTGCATTTGGAAGAACTCCTGTTGCAGCATAACGATGTGGGAACGCTTCCGGAGGCGATCGCGAAGTTGCCGAGTTTGAAGACCCTGTCGCTCGCGGATAACCACCTGCAAAAGCTGTCGCCTGCCGTGGCCGCGTTGGCCAATCGCCTCGATCCGCAGGGGATGACCCAGCAGAACGCCCCGGCCGCTCCGGCCGAGTCGATCAAGCCGCGCTTCGCGATCACCGAGCGCGACTGGCCGGCGCCGTATGGGGCGGCCAGCGTCTGCCTCTGGAAGGATGATGCCGTTGCTGCCTTCTCGATCACCATCGACGACAACCTCGCCCCGGATCACAAGTGGTGGCTGGAGATGGGCCGGAAGTACGGGATCCGCCTGACCTGGTTCGTCGTCACCGGGATGGTGAGCGATGGGACCGATCCGAGGCCGACCTACGGTGGGACCTGGGACGACTTCCGGAAGATCTTCGCGGCTGGCCATGATGTGCAGTCGCATACTGTCTGTCACGGGGATCTCAAGAGTCCGAAATGGCACGGGATCGAGGCCGAATTCTCGGAATCCAAGAAGGAGATCGAAAAGAACATCCCGGGCGACCGCTGCCTGACCTTGGCCTATCCTAATGGGGGGCCGACCATAGGGCTGAAACGCCTGGCTGCGAAGTATTTCATCGGCGCCCGGGCGGGCACCTGGCTATCCGTTGCCAACCAAATGGATTACCAATTTATACTGGCGCTGGGTGGCAATATCTACCTTGAACGAGACGATAACTTTGGGTTTAATATCCCTGCGGTGCTGGAGAAGGGGCGCGGCGATTACGCCAAGTTTTACCGGGGCTGGTATTGTAGTTATTTTCACGACGTAGGTGGAGAATTTCGCGACAAGCTGGAGAAGAAATTTGCGGTCATCCAGCAAAAGGTCGCGACAAATGAGTTGTGGATGGGCCTGTTCCGGGAGGTCTGCCAGTACGGACAGGAGCGCGACACCGCCCACCTGGAAACCACGGAGGCCTCAAAAGGCCGGGTGGTGCTGAAGCTGACGGATGGGCTGATGGACGACCCGCGTTTCGACTTCCCCCTGACCGTCAAAGTCCGGCTCGATCCGCAGTGGAAGACCGTCGTGGCGGCACAGGCGGCGAAACCCGTCGCGGCCAAACTCATCGAACATGCCGGCGACACCTACGCCCTGGTCCAGATCGTACCTGGCCGAGGCGAGGTCACTTTGACGGATGGAAGCAAATGAGCGGGCCTTGGGTAACGGAGACTCTTAGAGCAGTTAACGATTGAATAAGTTACTTCCAGGGTGCCACACCTTGGCCCCCCCGGGCTGTTTGGGGGGCCTGGTGTGAGGAAGGCCGGCAAACTTTCCCAAAGAGTACTGCCAATCGTTAGCTGCTATACTTGGTTCCCGTTTCCCGGCAAATCATGACTGGCCGCCTGGCCGCTCACGCCGCGCATCGGGATTCGGCTGGCCGGAGCACGCGTGCTGCGGACGATGTGGCCGCCCAGGAGCCGCCAGGCCCACCCCAGCGTCCGGCGCATGGTCTGCATCAACCCCCACATCCCGAGCACCTGCATCCCGGCATCGGTCAGGTACAGCCGGCCCTTCGGCCGAACCAGGGCGATCAGCAGCCGCAGCGGGTTGTAGAAGTAGAGGTAGGCCGCCAGGATGTTGAACTGCTTACGCCACGGTTGCGGATGGTTTGAGGCAATCACATAGTTCCCGTCGAACATCCTCAGTTCGACGCTCCGGCCGCCGACGCTCTCGAAAACCTGGCCCGACGTAAAGGCTTCCTCATAAAGCTTCGAGCCGGCCGCCGGCGTGATCATCAGCACCTGGAGGCCGACGGCGCCGGCCCGGCGCAGCAAACGTGCCTGATTCAGCAGGCCGTACCGACTGCCACGACTATACAGCGGCTGCTCGTCGTGATGCATCATCATCGGCATCGGACAGATGTCGCGCTGCCGGAGCAACCGAAAGGCTTCCAGCGTCTTGTCGGCCCCCTGCCCCTTTTCCACCAGCGCCGCCGTCATATCCTCCACGCCCAGCCAGAGCGCCCGCACGCCCGCCTTATGTACCAGCCCCAGGTGGTCGGCCATCGCCAGCGTGCCGTGGACCGTCACCTCGGTGCCCCAGCGGATCTTGCGGTGCAGTTTGATCCCGTCGAACTCCTTGCGGACCAGCGCCTCGAGAATTTGCACCGTTCGCGGCGGGTCGTTGAAAAAATTGTCGTCGGCCATAAAGAGGTGACGCAGGCCGTACTCACGGTAGAGCTGGCTCAACTCCTCCGCGATTCGCTCGCCGCTCTTCGCGCGAAGCTGCCGCTGGTTGTAGGCCGGAATCGGACAATAAGGACACGCAAACTTGCAGCCCGAGGTCAGAACGATCGCCCCGATCGGACTGTAGCGCCGCACCTGGCTCGCGGCCAGAGGCTGCGCCGCCAGCGTGGCCTTGCCGCTGGGCGGTTCCAGCAGCCGATAGCCCAGCGCCGCGTGCGGCAATTCGTCCAGGTCGCCTAACAATCGCTGAATACCCGTATCGACCAGTTCCCCGGCCGCCCCGTTCGCCGTCCCGCGCCGATAGACCAGCCCGGGGATCGCGTCGAGCATCCCCTGATCACGGGCCCGCGCGAACGCCGTTCGCATGGGTTCACCAGAGCCGCGCACCGCCAGCACCGCCTCCAGCAGACTCAGCAGGACGTACTCTTCGCCGGTAACCACCACGTCCGCGCCCCACGGGTCGTCCGGCTCGGCGCTGAAGGCCTCCCAAGGTTGATAGATGAACCGCGGCCCGCCGGCGATGACCAGCGGCCGCTCCGCCGCCTCGATCCGACCCGCGTCGCGCAGCCAACTCTCGCACACCGCCGCGTGAATCTGCATGCTCGACACCATGAAGATGTCCGGCATCCGCCCGTCCAGCCGCATCCGCGAAGGGCGGAAGTTCCGGTTCCATTGCCCCAGCACAATCCGCGTCCGCGCGAACCCCGCATCGACCATCGCCGCCCCGATGGCCCGCACGCCCGCCGGCGCCATCCGCACGTCCGCGTAAACAAACGGCAGCATCCGCGTCCGATGGTCAAAGGCGCAGGCAATTACGCTGGTCAGGGGATGACGGTCGGAAATTTGTCGCAGCCGGGCCCGCAGCGCGGACAGCTCGCCCGGCTTCAACAACTCGTCGCCTCGGCTGCGTCGTGGAAGTTCCATGGCCGGCCTGTCCTCAGATCGTGTAATTCACCGCTTGCTTCGTGGCCTGTTGCCGCTCTTCTTCCACCAGGCTCGCAAAGGTCGTCCGGTCGAGAATCGCCGAAGCCGCCCGGACCGCCTGGTTCCACACCGGCTCCAGCACGGCGTCGGCCGTGCCCCGGCTGCCGGAGGCCGTTTCGTCCTCGGTGGCCTTGAGCGGCCCGAACGAGCCGTCGATGAATTGGATGATCTCGCCCATCGTGATCGACCCCGGCGGCCGGGCCAGCAGATAGCCGCCCTCGGCCCCGCGACGCGATACGATAAACCCGCCCTGCTTCAACTCGTTGAGGATCACCTCCAGGAACCGCGCGGGGATCCCCTGAGTCTCGGCCATCTGCCCCGCCTTCAGCGGCTTCTGGCCTTCGTGCTTGGACAACTCGAAAATCGCCCGCAAGGCATACTGACATTTCTGCGATACGTTCATGGTTTCCCGGCCCCTTTCCGCTTCTCATATTCTCGATTGAAATGGTAGGCTAGCCTGTCTGCTCTGTCAACCTGAAATCGCAGGGTAATACATCGTTCCAAGTTGCGAGTCGCAAACAGCCGGACGGAATGCTACGATAGTGGCCGTGGAAGGCCGTTTAACAGGAGTGCAGTTCTGATGCTGACCATCGCCTATTCGCCCTGTCCCAACGACACCTTCATGTTCCACGATCTGGCCCTCGGCCGGTTGCGCCTGCCCGGCCACGACCTCCAGGTCCACCTCCACGACGTGGAAACCCTCAACCGCCTGGCCCTGGACGCGACCTACGACGTGACCAAAGTTTCGATGGCGACCTGGCTGAAGGTCCGCCAGGAGTACGAACTCCTGAGCGCAGGCGCCGCCGTCGCCTGGGGCGCCGGTCCGGTCCTGGTGGCGAAACGGGATTTGTCGCGAGCCGATCTGCCGCGCTGTCGCGTCGCCGTCCCCGGCGAACTGACCACCGCCCACGTCCTCCTGCGCCTCTGGGCCCCGGAAATGACAAACCGCGTCTTCGTTCCCTACGACCAGGTCCTGCCGCTGGTCGTCTCCGGCCAAGCCGACTGCGGCGTACTCATCCACGAAGGGCGATTTGTTTATCAGCAACACGGTCTCCGCCTCCTGGTCGATCTCGGCCAGTGGTGGGAACAGGAAACTCACTTGCCCATTCCCCTGGGCGGCATCGTCGCCCGCCGCCGCCTCGGCGAACCGACGGTGCGGCAGTTTGAGGCCCTGCTCCGCCAGGCCATCGAAAATTCCCTGGCCCATCCCGAAGCCACACGCGCTTACGTCCGCCGCCACGCCCAGGAACTCGACGCCGAAACCCTGGACAAGCATGTCAAACTGTTCGTCAACGAATTCAGTCTCGACCTCGGCGACACGGGCCGCGCCGCCGTGGCCCGACTGGAAGAACTGGCCGCCCAGGCGGGGCTTCTGCCATGATCGGAATCGTCCTGGCCACCCTTCAGGAAGCCCAACCTCTGCTCGACCGCCTCGCGGCCCGCCACCTGTCGGACCGCCCCTTCCCCACCTACTGGTTCCCCGCACTCCGGCGGCGCGGCAGCGGAGTCGTCGTCATCAGCGGCATGGGCCGGCAAGCCGCCGCTCAGGCCACCGAATATCTCATTGCCTATCGCGGGGCCACGACCATCATCAACCTCGGCGTTTGCGGCGCCCTGGCCGGGCACTTGTCTCGGACCGCCGTGCTGCGCATCGAACAGGCCCTCGATGGCGACGCCCTCCTGGCCGGTCACACTCCAGCCTCTCACCCCTGCGCCGCCGACGCCTGGACCGAATTGCCCGCAGTCCATCTCGCCTCGACCACCGAGCCGGTCTTCCAGCCCGACCGCAAGGCCCGCCTGGCCGCCTCCGCCCAGGTCGTGGACATGGAAGGTTACGCCGTCGCCGATGCCTGCCGCCGGTACGGCCGCCCCTGCTACCTCCTCAAAGGCGTCACCGACCTGGCCGACGGCACGGGCAAGGACGACATCCTTCGCCACCTCCCGGCCGTCTCAGAACAACTCGCCGAAACAGTTGTCGCCGGCCTCGATCATTTGCCGCAAATCGGCCCCGGCCCCGTCGCCAGCCTGTTGCGCTTCATAAAAATCGAACACAACCTCTTCAGCCTCCCGCTCCTCCTGGCCGGGGCCTGGCTGGGAGCCGGGAGCCGATTGCCGGCCTGGACCGTCCTCGCCTGGATCGCCGTCGCCGGCGTGGGCGCCCGGGCCTTGGGCATGGCCATGAACCGGATTTTCGACCGCCACCTCGACGCCCGGAACCTTCGCACCGCCGGCCGCGAACTCCCCACCGGACGGATGTCGCTCGGCGCGGGCCTCGCCGTCGCCGCCGCCGGATTATCCTTATATCTTATCTCCTGCTATGCTCTTGGTCCACTCTGCCTCAAACTCTCCCCGCTCCCGGCCGTGGTCCTGATCGGCTACTCGCTCCTCAAGCGCTTCACCAGCCTCTGCCATTTCGGCATCGGCCTCTGCCTGGCCCTGGCCCCGTTGTGCGCCTTCGTCGCCGTCTCGGGAAACTTGAACTTCACCCGCGAAATTTTGCTCCTCGCCCTCTTCACCTTCTGCTGGATCAGCGGCTTTGATATCATTTACGCCTTACAGGATTTGCCTTATGATCTGGAATCGGGCGTCTGGAGCCTGCCCGTGCGGCTCGGCGCCAAAGGCGCTGCCGCCGTCGCCGCCGGGGTCCACCTCGTCGCCGCCGGGGCGATCATCTGGCTCTGGCTCCTGGTCGGCGGCGGACTCTTTCCCGGCCTGGCCCTGGCCGTGGCCCTGGCTGCCTTGGCCGTGGGCCATTGCCCGCTCGTGCCGCTGCCGCTCCGTTTTTTCCCGACCTCGGCCGTGGCCTGCCTGGCCGGGGCCTTGATTCCCATCTTGGGAGGTTGGCGATGAATCTGATTCTGGCCATGACCGGCGCCACGGGCGCCTACGCCGCGCGGCTGCTCCTCGAAAAATCGCCCTGGCCCGTCACGCTCGTCGCCAGCGAGTGGGGCCAGGAAATCTATCGCCGGGAATGCGGCCCTTTCGAGGAACTCGCCAGTCTGGCCAAAGAAGTTTGCGACAATCACGACCTCGCCGCTCCGGCCTCCTCCGGCTCCGTCCCCAACGCCGGCCTGGTCATCCTCCCCTGCTCCTCGAACGCCCTGGCCAAAGTCGCCGCCGGCCTCGGCGACACGCTCATCAGCCGCGCCGCCCACTGCCAGTTGAAAGAGCGCCGCCCGCTCGTGCTCTGCGTCCGCGAAGCGCCCTGGGGCCTGATCGATCTGGAGAACGCCCGCCGCGTCGCCGCCGCCGGAGCCGTGGTCATGCCCATGTCGCCACCATTCTACATGTTTGCCAAAACCGATCCCAAGACCGTGACCATGCACGACCTCCTCGCCGCCTACATCGACCGCGTCCTGGCCGTCCTCGGCCGCCCGGCGGCGCAAAACTGGGAGACCGCCCGGTGAGCCCGACCGACCTCCGCTCCTTTCTGCAACTGTTGGAGGCGCGGGGCCTCCTGGCCCGGGTCGCCGCCGAGGTCGATCCCAATCAGGAAGTGACCATCATCCAGCACCGCGTCCTGGCCCAGGGCGGCCCGGCCCTCCTCTTCGAGCACGTCAAAGGTTCGCCCTATCGCCTCGTCTCGAATCTCTTCGGCACGCCCGAGCGCGTCGCCCTGGCCTTCGGCCGCCCGCCGGGAGAACTCGGCCAGGAACTCGCCGGCCTCGCCGAACGCCTCATGCCCCCGACCCTCTCGAACCTCTGGCGCGCCCGCCACACGCTCCAACTCCTCCGCCACGCCCGCCTGAAACGCGTCCGCTCCGGCCCGATCCTGGAAACCTGCCAAGAACCGCCCGACCTCAACCGCCTCCCCTGCCTGACCTGCTGGCCACTCGACGGCGGACCATTCTTCACGTTGCCATTAGTCCATACCGTCGATACCGTCACCGGCCGCGGCAACCTCGGCATCTACCGCCTCCAGCGCTACGACGCCACGAGTACCGGGATGCACTGGCAGATCGAAAAGGGCGGCGGCTTTCACTTTCAGCAGGCCGCCCGCCTCGGCCAACCGCTCCCGGTCAGCGTCTTCCTCGGCGGCCCGCCGGCCCTCACCCTCGCCGCCATCGCCCCGCTGCCCGAGGGCCTTGACGAGCGGCTCCTGGCCGCCCTGATTCTCGGCCGCCCGCTCGAAGTGATCGACCGCCCCTCCGGCCACCGTATCCCGGCTGCCGCCGAATTCGTCCTCGAAGGCACGGTCGCCCCCGGCGACCTCCGCCGCGAAGGCCCCTTCGGCGATCACCTCGGCCACTATTCCCACAGTGCCGATTTTCCGGTCTTTCGCGTGGACCGCCTCCTCGCCCGCAAGGACGCCATCTTTCCCGCCACCGTCGTCGGCCGCCCGCCCCAGGAAGACTACTTCATCGGCGAGGCCCTCCAGGAAATGACCCTGCCCTGGCTCAAATTGATTCAGCCCGGACTTGTAGATTTGTGGGCCTATCCGGAAACCGGCTTCCATCCGTTGGCCGTGGCCGCCGTGCGGCAACGCTACCGCGGCGAAGCCCTCAAGCACGCCCTGGCCGTCCTCGGTCAGGGGCAACTCTCGCTCACCAAGGTGCTGATCGTGGTCGATGAGGACGTGCCGGCCCGCGATTTCCCCGCCGTCAGCCGCGCCCTGTGGCAAAACTTCGATCCGGCCGAGTGCCTGCACCTCCTCGCCCCGACCGCCCAGGACACCCTCGACTTCACCGGCCCGGCCATGAACACCGGCAGCCGCCTGATTCTCCTGGCCACACGCCAGGCCGGCCGCCCGCAGCGCCAAGCCCCGCCCCCCGCCCCGCCCGCGCCGGCAACCGTTCACCGCGACATCCTCGCTCTGTCCGCCCTCGGCCCGGCCTTCCTCGTCGCCCAGGTCCGCCAGGGCGGCGACCGCGCCGCCGTACGCCAAGCCCTGGCAGCCAACAAGTTGACACAGCAATATCTCTTCCACGTCCTGGTCAGTCCCGACGTGCCGCTCTCGGACCCGCGCCTCGTCCTCTGGGGCTGGTTCACCCGCTTCGATCCACTGGCCGACCTCCATCCCGCGCGGACCGAGCCAGCCGGGAACCGCATGATTCTCCACCCGCCGCTGGCCATCGACGCCACCTGGAAAACCGGCTATCGCCAGCCGGTCGCCTTCGACCCCGAAAAGAGCCGCACGGTCGAGGCGAACTGGGGCCGCTACAAAATCCCCGACGGCCCGGGGGCCCGATGGACACCCTGATTCCGCCGGAAGAAAACCGTCGCATGTTTGACCTGGTCGCCCGCCGCTACGATCTCCTCAACACCCTGCTCTCCCTGGGCCTGGCCCGCCGCTGGCGGCGCAAGGCCGTCGAAATCCTAGCCCCGCAAAATGACCAGCGTTACCTCGACGCCGGTTGCGGCACCGGCGACGTGGCCCTCGAACTGCTCCGCCAGGCCCCCGGCGCCGCCGTCGTCGGCCTCGACCCGGCCCTGGCCATGCTCGACCTCGCCGCCGCCAAGGCCGCCCGCTCCGACCTGAGCGACCGGGCCGTCTTTCAACCGGGCGACATCACCGCCCTCGATTTTCCCGACTGTTCCTTCGCCGGCGTCATCACCGCCTTCTGTTTCCGCAACGTCGCCGACCGCCGCAAAGCCCTCGCAGAAATTAATCGCGTGCTGACCCCCGGCGGACGCCTCGTCATCCTCGAACTGACCGTCCCCTCCGGCCGCTTCCTCCGCTGCGGCCACCGCGTTTACAGCCGCCTCGTGCCGCTCCTGGGCTGCGCGTTTTCGCGCGGCTCCGCCTACCGCTACCTCGTCGATTCCATCCAGAACTTTCCCCGGCCGCCGGAGATCGTCGCCCTCCTGGACCAGGCCGGTTTCCGCCAGCCCCGCCACGTCCCCCTGACCGGCGGCGTCGTCACCGTCTTTGTCGCCGAGACCTGACAGGCCGCACCGACCGTGGTAGAATCAGGACGCGTGAGCAGGACTTGGAGATTTGCCCGATGTTCCCCGACCAGGACAGCCGTTATCTTTTCGCCGCGGCCTACGCCAACTCGGCGCCGCTGGCCCATTTCCTCCCCCAGGTCGATCCCCGTGTCATCCTCCTCGAAGCCCCTCCGGCCACGCTGGCCGCGCGGGTCCTCTCCGGCGAACTCGACGCCGCCGTCATCCCCGTCGTCGATTACCTCACGCAGCCCGCCCTGCGAATGATCGAGGGCTTCGGCGTCTGCTCCGACGGCCGCGTCGAGAGCGTCCTCCTGAAATGCCGCCGCCCGCTCCGGAAAATCCGCTCCGTCGAACTGGACCCCAACAGTCACACCTCCAACGCCCTGATTCGCGTTTTGCTGCTACGCCACTTCCGCCTGTCGCCCGACCTCGCCTACCCCGATCCGGCCCGCCCGGCCGATGCCGCCGTGGTCATCGGCGACCGGGCGCTCTGTTCACCGCCCGCCCCCGCCGGCGACTACGATCTCGCCGCCGAATGGAAAAAATTGACCGGCCTCCCCTTCGTCTTCGCCGTCTGGGGCTATCGCGCCGACCATCCCCAGCCCGAAGAACTGGCCCGCCTCGCCCGCGCCGCCAAAGAGGCCGGCCTCGCCGCCCTGGACGAACTGGCCGACCTCCAGGCCCGCAAACTTCGCCTCCCGCCCGAGCGTTGCCGCACCTATCTCGGTTCGAGCATCCACTATTGTCTCGGCCCGCGCGAGCGTCAGGCCATGGATCTCTTTGCCAAATTCCTACAGGAACTCGACGGCGAATCCGGAGCACCCAGAGAGGCGATATCCAAACTTGAACAACACTAATCCCCGTCTCTCCGCCGCCGAAGCCCTCCGCCTCCTCCGCCAGGGGGACACCGCCGACCTCATGGCCCGGGCCGACGAAGCCCGCCGCCGCCTCCACAGCCGGCAAACTTTTTTCGTTCACAGCCTCAACCTCAACCCCACCAACGTCTGCCACAACCGGTGCCAACTCTGCGCCTTCTGGCGCGAACCCGACGCCCCCGACGCCTACGTCCTCTCCCTCGACCAGGTCCGCCTCCGGCTCGTCGCCGCCAAAGATTGGGGCCTGACGGATCTCCACGTCGTCGGCGGCTTGCATGAAAAGTTGGACCTCCGTTACCACGAAGCCCTGCTGCGGCTGGCCCGCGAGTTGCTCCCCGCCGCCCTGATTCAGGGCATCACGGCGGTCGAAATCGCCCACCTGGCCCGGCTGGAGAAATTGTCCGTCGCCGCCGTCCTGGAACGCCTGCGCGACGCCGGCCTGGGTTCCATTTCCGGCGGCGGCGCCGAAATTTTCGCCCCCCAAATCCGCAGCCAAATTTGTGCCGACAAAATTTCCGCCGACCAGTGGCTCGCCGTCCACGAACAGGCCCACGCCCTCGGCCTCCCCACCAACGCCACCATGCTCTTCGGCCACGTCGAGCAACCCGAAGACATCATCGACCACCTCGACCGCCTGCGAAATTTGCAGGACCGCACCGCCGGGTTCCAGGCCTTCGTCGCCCTGCCCTTTCATCCCGCCGGCACGCAGTTGGCCGACCAGCCCGGCCCCGGCGGCGACGCCGTCGCCCGCACCGTCGCCCTGGCCCGCCTCTTCCTCGACAACTTCCCCCACGTCCGCGTCCTGGCCAACTACGTCGACCGCAAGCTCCTGGCCGTCCTCCCCCACGCCGGGGCCGACGACCTCGGCGGCACCAGCCTCGACGAACGCATCGCCCGCGCCGCCGGCGCCCCCGCCAACCGCCCCCTCGCCGCCATCGAAGAAATGGCCGCCTTCATCCGCGAACTGGACCTCGAACCCGTCCTCGTCAACAGCATCTACCAGCCCGCGGTCGAACATGAAAAACCTCGATCTAGGGTGCCACACCTTGTCCCGGCGGGCTGTTTCGCCGGGCAAGGTGTGTCTTCGGACGGCACACCTTGCCCTCATACAGCCGAGGGTCAAGGTGTGGCACCCTGTTTACATACACGGTCTACCGAACTCTCCGCCGCCCTGGCCGCCGCCGAATCCCTCCGCCGACTCTCCGCCGCCGAGGCCATTGTCCTGCACGACGAAGCCCCGCTCGCCCAACTCGGCCTCCTCGCCCACCGCCGCCGCATGACAGCCGTGCCCGAGCGCCGCGTCACCTTCGTCCTCGACCGCAACATTTCGATCACCAACATCTGCCAGGCCGCCTGCCGCTTCTGCGCCTTTCACGTCGCTCCCAGCGCCGCCGGCGGCTTTGTCCTCTCCGTCGAAGAAATTGTCGAGAAAGTTCTGGCTGCTCAAAAGCTTGGCGCCACGCAGATCATGCTCCAGGGCGGCCTCAACCCCGACTTAGGTCTGGACTTCTACGAACGCATGCTCTCCGCCATCAAAGCCCGAGCGGCCGACGTTTGGCTCCACTCGCTTTCGCCCGCCGAAGTGCTCTTCCTGGCACAGCAATCCGGCCTCTCGATTCGCCAATGTCTCGTGCGTCTCCGCGCCGCCGGTCTCGACTCCCTGCCCGGCGGCGGCGCGGAAATCCTCGTTGAAGAAGTGCGCCGCCAGGTCAGCCCACAAAAAATTTCCGCCGCCCTGTGGCTCGAAGTCATGGAAACCGCGCAGCAACTCGGCCTCAAGACCACGGCCACCATGGTCTACGGTTTGGGCGAGACCACCGCCCAGCGGGTCGAACATTTGCTACGCCTCCGAGATTTACAGGATCGCACCGGCGGCTTCACCGCCTTCATTCCCTGGAGTTTCCAGCCCAACAACACGCAGTGCCCGCGCCGCCCCGCCACCGGCGCCGACTATCTCCGCCTCGTCGCTCTGGCCCGCCTGGTCCTCGACAACTTCGCCCACCTCCAGGCCGGCTGGGTCACCGAAGGCCCCGACCTGGCCCAACTGGCCCTCTCCTTCGGGGCCGACGACTGGGGCGGCGTCCTGATGGAAGAACAGGTCGTCCGGGCCACCGGCCTCGCCTACGCCGTCACCCCCGACCAGGTCGTCAATCTCATCCGCCAGACCGGCCGCACCGCCGCCCAGCGGACCACCTTGTACGAAATCTGCGACTGTGGTAAAGAATTTTAAAAGGAGCTTTACTAATGGAACGCACTCTCGTCCTGATCAAACCCGACGCCGTCCAGCGCCGCCTCGTCGGCCGCATCATCGCCCGGCTCGAAGACAAGGGCCTCCGCCTCGCCGGCCTGAAGTTGCTCACCATCTGCCGCGACCTCGCCGCCGAGCACTATGCGGCACATAAGGGCAAGCCCTTCTACGAACCACTCCTGAAGTTCATCACCTCCGGCCCGCTCGTCGCCCTGGTCGTCGAAGGTCCGGCCGCCGTCGCCGCCGTCCGCAAACTCCTCGGCGCCACCTTCGGCGCCGAGGCCGAGCCGGGCACCATCCGCGGCGACCTCGCCCTTTCCAACCGACACAACCTCGTCCACGGCAGCGACTGCCCCGCCGCCGCCGAACAGGAAATCGCCCGCTTCTTCACCCCCGCCGAACTCCTCGATTACAAAATGTCCGACAACCGCTGGGTCAGCGAGTTGCTCCCGGAATAACACGAACTCGGGCCTGAAAACAGGGTGCCACACCTTGTCCCGGCGGGCTGTTCCGCCGGGCAAGGTGTGTCTTCGGGCGGCACACCCTGATTTCATAACGTTCCTCGAGTTCCCCGACTTTCGATTGAATCACGTCGCTCCGCGTGTATAATCCAAGCGTCCTGCGAACCATAACTCCGGAGGTTCCGATGTCGGTTTCTACGATGGCCCCCCTCGAGCCCGCCCTCAAAGTCATCGCCGACCTCGCCCCCGTCACCGAAGGCCGGATCATCCCCCTCCTCCAGAAGCTCCAGGAAGCCTACGGCTACCTGCCCAGGGACGTCGTCCTCGAAGTCGTGCGCCGCACCGGCCTCCCCGCCAGCCGCGTCTTCGGCGTCGCCACCTTCTACTCCCAGTTCCGCCTCACCCCCGGCGGACGCCACACCGTCCGCTGTTGCCGCGGCACCGCCTGCCACGTCCGCGGCAGCAAGGCCGTCCTGAGCGCCGTTAAATCCCATTTGGCCATCGACGACGGCGAGACCACCCCCGACCTGAAGTTCTCCCTCGAAACCGTGGCCTGCCTCGGCACCTGCTTTCTCGCCCCCGTCATCATGGTCGACAACGACTATTTCGGCAGCATGACGCCGGGCGGAATCAAAAAAGTGCTGGATGCTTACCAGTAGGGTGCGTGCTTGCACGCACCAGCTTTGTAGGGTGGCTGCTTGCAGCCACACTGTGAATAATAAGAGGTACGCCCGATGTCCTACCCGAAGTTCGTCAACCCACAGGATCTCGACCGCTTCCGCCAACAGGCCGTCAAGGCCGAAAAATCTTTCCGCGCCCGCGTCCTGATCTGCGCCACCGGCTGCCGCTCCAAGGGTGCCCTCGACATCTGCGAAGCCTTCCACACCGAACTGGCCTCGCGAAAATTAGACAAGGAAATCTCCGTCGTCGCCGCCGGTTGCCACGGCCAATGTTCCCGCGCCCCCGCCGTCGTCATTGAACCCCTGGACTTCCTCTACGGCGGTGTCATCCCCGAGGACGTCGCCGAAATCATCGAGACGACTTTGCTCAAAGGCAAACCCGTCGAACGATTGTGCGACCGGGCCGACGGCAAACTCGCCCCCACCATGAAGGAAGCCCCGTTCTACCGCCGGCAGCGCCGCGAAGTCCTGGCCCACTGCGGTCGGGTCGATCCGAAAAAAATCGAAGACGCCATCGCCCGCGGCTGCTACGCGGCCGCCGCCAAAGCCCTCTCCATGACGCCCGAACAGGTCATCGACGAAGTCCGCGAGGCCGGCATTCGCGGGCGCGGCGGTGCCGGCTTCCCCACCGGCGTCAAATGGGGCTTCTGCCGCAAGGCCACGGGCAGCCCCAAATACCTCATCTGCAACGCCGACGAAGGCGACCCCGGCGCCTTCATGGACCGCGCCCTCCTCGAAGGCGTCCCCCACCAGGTTCTCGAAGGCATGATCATCGCCGCCTACGCCATCGGCGCTGCGCACGGCTTTGTCTACGTCCGCGCCGAATACCCCATTGCCGTCGAGCACGTCGAAATCGCCATCCGCCAGGCCCGCGCGTGCGGCCTCCTGGGCCGGAACATCCTCGGCTCCGGCTTCGACTTCGACCTCGAAGTTCGCATGGGCGCCGGCGCTTTCGTCTGCGGCGAGGAAACCGCCCTGATCGCCTCGCTCGAAGGCAAACGCGGCATGCCCCGCGCCCGGCCCCCCTTCCCCGCCAACCAGGGCTACCTCAACCAACCTACAACTATCAACAATGTCGAAACTCTCGCCAACGTCCCCCTGATTCTCGAAAAGGGCCGCGACTGGTACAAAGCCCTCGGCACGCCCGGCAACACCGGCACCAAAATCTTCGCCCTGGCCGGCAAGGTCAACAACACCGGCCTGGTCGAAGTCCCCATCGGCACCACCCTCCGCCAGATCATCTACGACATCGGCGGCGGCATCGCCAAAGACCGCCCCTTCAAGGCCGCCCAGACCGGCGGACCCTCCGGCGGCTGCATCCCCGCCAAGTTCCTCGACCTCCCCATCGACTACGACTCACTCAAAAAAATCGGCGCCATCATGGGCTCCGGCGGCCTCATCGTCATGGACGAAAACACCTGCATGGTTGACATGGCCCGCTTCTTCATGGACTTCGTCCAGCAGGAATCCTGCGGCAAGTGCGTCCCCTGCCGCGTCGGCACCCGCCACATGCTCGACATCCTCACCCGCATCTGCGCCGGCGACGGCCAGGACGGCGACATCGAGCGCCTCGAATCCCTCGGCCACGAAATCAAAGCCGCCGCCCTCTGCGGCCTCGGCCAGACTGCCCCTAATCCCGTCCTGACCACCATCCAGTATTTCCGCGACGAGTACGAATCGCATATCAATCTGAAAAAATGTCCGGCCAAGGAATGCCGCGGCCTCTTCCGCTACCGGATCGACGAAAAACTCTGCAAGGCCTGCGGCCGGTGCCTCAAAACCTGCCCCGCCGAGGCCATCAAAGGCGAGAAAAAAGTCCCGCACGTCATCGACCAGCAGCGCTGCACCCTTTGCGGCTCCTGCTTCGAACAGTGCAAATTTGACGCCGTCCTGCGGGAGTGAGGGTGTTGTTGTTGAATAACAATAACGAGGGGTGGCATGGTCCGGCGAAGACGGGCCATGAAGAATAGACCGCCCGGCCTGGAAGCTGTTGTTGCCGTTGCTTCTTCTTTTGTCGTTGCTGTTTCTTTGTAATGCCTTACGGAGAAGTATTGTCGATGACCACCATCAAACTCACCCTCAACGGCCGCGAAGTCGAAGCCCAGCCCGGCCAGACCATCCTCCAGGCCGCCCTCGACCACAACATCGACATCCCCCACCTCTGCCACGACCCCCGCCTCGTCCCCACCGGCGCCTGCCGCCTCTGCCTGGTCGAGATCAAAGGCCAGAGCGGCCTCCACACCTCCTGCACGCGGCTGGTCGAACCAGGCCTCGCCGTCGAAACCGAAAGCCCCGCCGTCCGCGCCTCGCGCAAAAACACCCTCGAACTCCTCCTCAGCGAGCACCGCGTCGCCTGCACCACCTGCGACGCCGACGGCGGCTGCCTCCTCCAGGATTACGCCTACCGCTACCAGGCCGCCGAGTCGCGCTTCCCCAACGTCGCCACGCCCGAGGGCCGCCCCAACTACACCTCCGGCAACAAGGGCCTCGAATATGACCCATCCAAATGCGTCCGCTGCCACCGCTGCGTCCGCATCTGCGCCGAAGTCGTCTGCGCCGAAGCCCTGACCATGAAACAGCGGGCCTTGAAGTCCGAAGTCGCCACCGCCTTCGACCTGCCCCTCAACGATTCCACCTGCGAACTCTGCGGCCAATGTATCGACGCCTGCCCCACCGGCGCCCTCGTCGCCCGCGCCGCCAAAGGACTCGGCCGCGCCAAAGACCTCGAAAAAGTCCGCACCACCTGCACCTATTGCGGCGTCGGCTGCCAGATGGACCTCAACGTCAACCGTAAACTCAACCGCATCGTCCGCGTCACCTCCGAACCCGGCTGCATCCCCAACGACGGCAACCTCTGCGTCAAGGGCCGCTTCGGCTTCGATTTCGTCACTTCCCCCGAGCGCCTCACCACGCCGCTCATCCGCGAAGGCGACCGCCTGCGCGAAGCCTCCTGGGACGAAGCCCTCGCCCTCGTCGGTCGCCGTCTCCGCGAAATCCGCGACACGCACGGCCCCGACAGCCTCGCCTTCCTCAGCTCCTGCCGCTGCACCAACGAGGAAAACTACCTGGCCCAGAAAGTCGCCCGCTGTGCCGGCGGAACCAACAACATCGACCAGTGCGCCACCACCTGCCACGCCCCCAGCGTCGCCGGCCTCGCTGCCGTTTTCGGTTCCGGCGCCATGACCAACTCCATCGGTGAAATCAAAAACATCCAAACCCTCTTCGTCATCGGCTGCAACGCCACTGAAGCCCACCCCATCGTCGGCCTCGAAATGAAAAAAGCCCTGCGCCGCGGGGCCAAGCTCATCGTCGTGGACCCCCGCAAAACCTGGCTCGCCCAGCACGCCGACCTCCACATCCAGCACCGCCCCGGCACCGACAATTTCCTCATTAACGCCATGATGAACTACATCATCGAAAATAATCTCCACGATCCGGCCTTCATCGCCGACCGCTGCGAACAGTTCGACGCCTACCGCGAAAACCTCAAGGAATATTCTATCGACCGCGCCGCCGAAGTCTGCGGCATCAGCCCCGACCTCATCCGCCGCGCCGCCGAAATGTACGCCAAAGGCACGCCCTCATCCATCTTCTACACCCTCGGCATTACCGAGCACACCTGCGGCACCGAAAACGTCCAGAACCTCGGCAACCTCGCCATGCTCTGCGGCCAGATCGGCAAGGAATCCTCCGGCGTCAACCCCCTGCGCGGCCAGAACAACGTCCAGGGCGGCTGCGACATGGGCGCCATCCACTCCGTTCTCCCCGGCTACCAGAAAGTCGCCGACGAAGCCGTCCGCAAAAAATTCGCCCAGGCCTGGGGCGTCGAAATCCCCACCAACAAGGGCGGCCGCGTCACCGACTTCATCGAACAGGCCGACTCCGGCCTTCTCCGCGCCTTCTACTGTTTCGGCGAAGACCCCGCCATGAGCGAACCCAATCAGGACCACGTTGTCGCCTGCCTCAAAAAATTGGAATTCCTCGTCTGCCAGGAAATCTTCATGTCCGAAACCGCCAAGCTCGCCCACGTCATCCTGCCCTCCACCTGCTTCGCCGAAAAGGATGGCACCTTCTCCAACACCGAGCGCCGCGTCCAGCGCGTCCGCAAGGCCGTCGATCCGCCCGGCCTGGCCAGGCCAGACTGGCAGATTCTCTGCCAGGTCGCCACCGCCATGGGCTATCCCCTACACTACAATCATCCCGGCGAAATTTTCGACGAGATGGCCGCCCTCACCCCCAGCTACGCCGGCATCTCCTACGCCCGCATCGACCAGGTCGGCCTCCAATGGCCCTGCCCCGCCAAAGATCACCCCGGCACCCGCTATCTCCACGAGGGCCGCTTCACCCGCGGGCGCGGCCTGTTCCACGTCATCAAGTTCCGCCCGCCCGCCGAGAACCCCGACCGCGACTACCCGCTCATCCTCTCGACCGGCCGCACGCTCTACCACTACAACATCGGCAACATGACCCGCAAGAGCGGCGCCATCGACCAGAAGGAACCCGCCAACTTCGTCGAGATCAACTCCGCCGACGCCGCCAAGTTCGGCCTCGCCGCCGACGACAACGCTCGCATCACCACCCGGCGCGGCTCCATCGTCGCCGCCGCCCGCGTCGGCGAACGCGTCCGCCAGGGCACCATCTGGATGCCCTTCCATTTTGTCGAATCTTCCACCAACCTCCTGACCAACGACGCCTTCGACAACATCACCCGCACCGCCGAATACAAGTGCTGCGCCGCCCGAATCGAAAAAGCCTGATTGCTGTGATCTGTTTTTTTTTGTTGTTGTTGGATAATAATAACGATGGGTGGCATGGTCCGGCGAAGACGGGCCATGAAGAACAAACCGCCCGAATTGGATGCTGTTGCTTTTGCTTCTTCTTTTGCCGTTGTTGCTTTCCGCCCCGACGGGGCGCGGCGTTCCTAGCCGGTGGTGAACCCCCCGGTATGGAAATAAACGAAATATTTCTTCTTCTTTTTCTTCTTCTTTTGCTGTTTCACCCCTCCCCCTTGAGGGGGGAGGGTAGGGTGAGGGTGTTGCTTCTTCTTTTGCCGTTAATGGGGGGAATTCCATGCCAAAAATCCTAATCCTCGACCTCACCGCCAACCGCGCCGCCGCCGACCTCGCCCTCGCCCTGACCGCCCAAAAATTCCACGTCCAGACTTGCACCGACCTCGCCGCCGCAAAACCCTCCGCCGCCACTGCCGACGCCATCGTCCTTTCCGCCGGCGCCGCCAATCTCGCCGCCTCGCTCCCCGCCACCATCGCCCTCCGCGCCAATCGCCGCACCCCCATCCTCCTGGCCACCGACCTCAGCACCTCGCATTGGGACGAGACCTTCGGCCTGCCCGAGGCCCTCGACGTCGACGCCCTCCTCGGCCTGCCCATCGACTCCGCCGCCATGATTCAGCGAATCTCCAGCATCCTCGAAGCCCGCGCAGCCGCCGCCCCCCAGACGATGGTTTCCGGAATGAAAACCATCATCGACCGGGCCGTCGCCGTTGAACAGGAGGCCGAAGACTTCTATCTCCGCGCCGCCAACGCCGTCCGCGATCCGCAAACCAAGGAAGCCCTCCGCCGCCTCGCCAACGACGAAAAAGGCCATCGCGATCTCCTGCTGGAATTCAGCCGCGGCGGCCGCCCCCTGCCGCCCACCCCCGCCGTCCCGCCGTCGCTCGTCGACGCCCTGGGCTGCCCCAACTTTACGCCCGGCCTCACGCCCCCGGACGCCTTCCTCCTGGCCGCCTGCAAGGAGCGGCTCGCCGTCCGCTTCTATGAGGACTGGGCCAAACTCTATCCTGCCGGCCCCGAACGCGAACTCCTCGACGAACTCGCCGGCGTCGAGCGCCGCCACCAGGAATACGTCGAAGGAATGTTCTCCAACGCCTCGTTCCCCGAATCCTGGGAGTAGTTATGTTTACCTTCGGCGCTGGCCTCCGGGTGCCACACTTTGAAGCCCCGGCGCTTCTCCCGAGCCTAAGTGTGTTCTTCTTTTTCTTCACCCCTCTCCCTTGAGGGGAGAGGGTAGGGTGAGGGTGTTGCTTCTCCTTTTGCTGTTGTTTCTTCACCCCTCTCCCTTGAGGGGAGAGGGTAGGGTGAGGGTGTTGCTTCTCCTTTTGCTGTTGTTTCTTCACCCCTCTCCCTTGACGGGAGAGCGACTGTGTTCGATTTCAAGCGTTTTGTGGTTGCCATTGTTGTCTGGTCCGTAAAAGAGCGTTGAGAATGACGAGCAGTTTACGCATGCAGGCGGTGAGGGCTACTTTCTTT
>CAIYVX010000107.1 GCA_903929765.1 uncultured Planctomycetia bacterium | reverse complement strand
GCCGCCGCTGGCCGAACGTCCGGAGGACATCCTGCCGCTGGCCGGCCACTTTCTGGCTCTGCGGTCGCAGCCCGGCGAATCGCCGCAAGCCCTCAGTCACGATGCCGCCCAGATGCTCCAGACCTACGCCTGGCCGGGCAATGTGCGCGAATTGCGGAACGTCATCGAGCACGCCGCGGTTGTCGCCGGCGGTGGTCCGATTCTTCCAGCGCACCTCCCAGACCCCTTGCAGGAAGCTGCGTCCAGACCGGCAGCCAACGCTGCGGCAGGTCTAGACCGGATGTTTGAGGAGTACGCAGCAACGTTGAGCGGCAACATCCCGTACCGAGAAGCGGTCAAGAAATTGGAGAAGGCGCTGGTTCAACGTGCCCTGGCCGAGAGCGGCGGCAACCAGTCCGCCGCCGCTGACCTCCTGGGCCTGCACCGCAACACCTTACGTAACAAGCTCCGCGACCTTGGCTTGGAGTCCTGAGCAGGATCACCCAAGACCGTCGCCCAGTTCACGCGGCAAGAGTTCTCTTCTGCTCATGCCACTATATCGGAAACCCCTTCATCAGCCGCCGTAGCGAAAGGCACCGGCGACGTCGCAACGATAACGTTTCTGTGCTTGAAATGAAGCTGCTCCTTGGCTAGAGTGGGTCACTGAGTGGGTCAGTCGTCACATGGTGGTGACTGGTTATCGACTGCTCAGCGACTTGTCAACCACTGGTCAACCTCAGTTTCAGCGAAAAACAGCATGTAAGTCATGCTGGCGCTATGAGTTACAAACGACCCTTTGGACTCATAATCCGCGTGTCCTCGGTTCGAGTCCGAGAGGGCCCACTTTCCTAACCTCTTATTCCGGCGAGAGTTGCGATTTCCCGCCGTGTCCCGCAGGTCCGTTACCCGTCTTGCCGCCAACGGCCTCAAGAACCGGTCTCTTAGCCCTCATGATTTCTTCTCAAGCATACGGATAAGCGCCTTGGCCTCCTCCGGATTGGCGGCGTTCGTACAAAACAGCATCCTCCTCGCGTATTTGGGTCCAAGCGCTTCGACAATTTTGGGAATGTCTTCCAGGGGCGCAATATACAGACCGAATTTTCCGGCATCGACTATTGTTTTGTAATCCTCGATCAGATTTTTATTTAGCGGTGTGCTCGAGTCGCCCCATTGAACTCCCTGGAGCTTGGGAATGGAAAGCACCACCTCCAGCCAGGCCCGGCGAACCGCGGTGTTTGCCTCGTAATCTTCCGTATGGCAATGGAAGATCGAATAATCCAATTCCGTTTCCGCCTCCTTGGTCATGGCGTCCAGAAAGACGTTACGAAACAGTTCCGGGCCGATCAAGTAAGCAAAGTCGTTGCGCATGTTATATTGACGGCCCGGGGCCCAAATCTTCCAGACCGTGGGGATGGCTCCGCCCTGGAACGACGACGTCTCGGCATGAACACGTTGAACAATTTCGGCGTTCCCTTTTCGCACCGTTTCCAGCAAGCGGAGCACCCAGTCGCGGTTTTCATATAAATCCATGCACAACTCGGAGGTGCCGCGCAGAGCGGCGCAAGTATCGCCTCCGCCATCGACATCCGGTGTCACCTGATAATACTTGCCTTGGCCTCGTTCACGGGCCAGCTTCACAAACTCGAGCGTCCGTTTGAACCAGATATTTTCTGGATCGAAGCCGACTTTCCCATAATCCCGTTCCCAATCATGGATCACCGGAGCGGCATGGTAGTCGGCATTCGAGCCAGTCCAAATGTAAGTAAGCTCACTGCCCAGGCACGCGGCGGTGATGTTGGGGCCGAAGTTGGGCCACACGCAGGGGATCGCCTCCCCGCCAAAATAGGTGCAGCGGATTTCCTCCTCCTCCACCTCGAGCCGGTAGTTGAAATCCAGCACCCTTTTCTCCAGGGTGTCCGGCGCGGGTATCTCCCGTCGTGATTTTCCATTCGGCGCCGTGACGCTGACCAGCGGACGGTCCAGGCTCTCGCCGTGCCAGAAAGCCTCCATGCGTTTTTTGACTTGTTCCAAATCAGGCTTGTATTCGAGTTCCATTAAACCGTCTCCTTGATTCATTAATATTAATCTTTCCAAAAACCTCTTCGTTTTGCATCGTGCAGGTGTCGCTCCGGATCTTCCACCACCGCCCGGAGCAACCGCGAATAATAGGTATAGTTTTCCAGCGAAACATCCGGCGGCACCAGGTGATCCACCTGCGGAAAATAGCCGCCTTGCATACAAAGCCAGGGGACTTTGGAGAGAACCTCGCGGTCAATCTCCTCCGGCCCCTGGGCCAAGGCCCGCTTGTCGATGGCCCCCTGGATGATCAAATCCTGGCCGTATTTCCGACGCGTTGCCACCGCATCGCACCCCGCGGCGATCTCGAAGGGACGCAGCCCGGTGACGCCGGCTTCCAGCCACAGGGGAATCAGCACGTCGTTGTTGCCGTCGCTGTCCACGATGATGTGTTTGACGCCATGCTGGTGCAGCAGGCTGGTCACGCGCTTGAGCGGCTCCAGGCAGAACTCGCGGTAGGTGGCCGGAGAACAGAGCGGCCCGGCCTTGCCGGCCATATCTTCCCAGATAAAGGCAAAATCGAATTGCACGGCCGTCAGAAGCGGGGTCAGCGTTTGCACCGCCCACTCGGCAATGTGCTCGCACATCTCGTGAACCAGGCCGGGATCGTCATAGAACATGGTCGAGACGCGCTCGACCCCCATGAGGCAGCGCGGCCAGCCGTATAACGAAGCGCACCAGACGCCGAGCGCATGGTCGCGGTGCTTCATCTGCTCGGCATAACGCTTCAATTCCTCGCCCTGCAGCGTCCAGCCCGGGGTGCGCCAGTCGCGCCGCGGCTTGATCAGCGTCTCCCAGTCCTGCCGATCTTTCACCGGATACTCGAGCCACTCCGGCATGCCCGGCTGATTCTTGAATTTTTTGACGGTGCTACCAAATTCTGTACGAATGACCTGATACTCCTCGGTTTCCGATAGTATCTTTTTCTCAAGTGGCGGGATTAGTTCTGGTGTTCCATGATCATCATGAAACTTATGCTCGGCGCAGGCCTCGCCCACCAGATCGGTCCTGAAGTATTCCGCCAGACCGTTCCAATAATCCCCGGTGGTTGGCAGCCCTTCCTTCCGCCAGCGTTCGACGGTTTCACTCCAGACCCACGGGCTAAGCAGAAACGTGCGGTCCACCGGGCGGAACTCGGCCGTAGCCAGATACCGTTCTCGCTCCGTCATGGTCCCTGATGATTTGTTCTTCACCACAGCCGTTGACCTCCTGTTTCCGTTGTTGATAACTTTCCAAACTGTATCACGCCCGAATTTTCTCATACATCACCAGTTCGCTGGTGTTGGCCGCGTCCAGCGCGATCGGCAGGCCGCGCTCGGCCAGTTCGCGGCCCGTGGCCCGGAACACCTGGCCGCCGTTGTCCAGCGTCACTTCGTAGTTGGCGCCGCGTTCGACGCCGCGCAGGGCCAGCCGATATTCTTTCGCCCCGTTGGCCAGCCGGAAGACCCCGGCATAGCCGCGCGAACGGTCGGCGGCCGCGTACTCCAGGACGCACCAGTCCGCCGGCGCGAACAGGCCGAGGTCCGGCGTGTGATGATAGACCACCGGCTTGGCCGCCAGGATGGGCGCCGTGAACTCTTTGGCCAAACGAAGGTACCGCTTGGTCTTCTGGAAATACGGCGTGGACCGGTCGGCTTCCTGGCCGCCGAAACCAACGAAAATCGGTTGGACGAACAGTGTCACACGCAGATGCGTGTCGAGGTCGGTCTTCTGGTGGGCATAGGGCATGTGATTGTGGTAGTAGCACAGCGACTCGGGCGGCAGGAACCGCGTCAGCCCGTTGATGGCCCGGATGCTGCGGGGGAACATGGAAAAGTCCGACTCGCAGGAATAGTGAAAACGCGACATCATGCCGAGGTCGTTGCGCCCGCCGCCGGCAGCACAGCATTCGAGCGCAACCTCAGGCATTTCACGCCGAACCTGGTCAAAGGCGGCATAGAGCGTCTCGCAGTGCCGCCAATTCTCACTCTCGCTGAAGCCCGGCCGACTGTGCTGTCCGCCTTCACGAATCATGATGTTGAAGTCGATCTTGAAAAAATCCAACTTGTGCTCGCGGATGACGCGAACCACTTCCTTCCGGAAGAACGCCGCCGCCTCCGGGTGGGCCAGATCCAAAACATGATCTGCGGCCCCCTGGCTCACCTCGCGGCCATTGTCCGTGCGCAACAGCCAGTCCGGATGTTCTTGCAGAAGTTTGCTCTTGGGGCCGACGCATTCTGGTTCCATCCACAGGCCGAACAGCATGCCGTGTTTGTGGCAAAGATCGCGGCAGGCTTTCAGTCCTCCGGGCAGCCATTTGCCAACCTGCCAGTCCCCGCGATTATCCCACCAACTGCCGAATTCGTCTCCATACCAGCCGGCGTCCACCATGAAGGCTTGCACGCCCATTTCCGCGGCGATCTCAATTTCCTTGTGAATCCATGTGCCGGGTTCTTCCACCACGCGGCCGGCGATGCTGTACATCTCCTTCCCCTTCGGCCGCGGCGCAATCACCGAAGTGCGGAGATGATCATGCCAGGCCGCGACCACCTCATCCTCGCCACAGTGCAGCAGGCCCAGGTGCGTGTCCGGCGTGACCAGCGTCTCGCCGGGTTCGATCACGCGCATAGGGGCCGGACCCTGCGGCCCAAAGCGGAACGCCAGATTGAGGCCCCGGCTGGGCCGGTTCGATAGATCGCGGTACGGGTCGTTCCAAAACTCGGCTGACCAGTTGCCCGACCAGGCCAGCGAAATGACCACCGTTTCTCCTGTTATCCTGTGGCGCACCACGACGAACGGATTCCCGAACCCGCTGCGTCCCTGGGTGCCCTCGATGCGCCGGGTGCCAAGAGGCAGATTTTCCCAGCAGAAGTTCCCTTCCGAACCCTGGCTCAAGCCGTCGAAGTAACCCAGGGCGAAAGGATTCTGGACGTCCTGCGGCAGTTCCCCCCAATGATGTCCCTGCGGACTCCACGACCACAGCAGCCCGGACCACGGGCTGACCCGGGCGAGCGCGGCGGGGGCGGCGCCGAGATTGGTAATTTCCAGATGCCGCACCAGAAACGGCGTGCCGTCCAGCCGGGTAACGACCTTGACGGATAACGCCCGGACCTGGTGGCGCAATTCCACAACCGCCTCCCGCGTGCCCGGCCGCACCCCGGCGCGTTCGGAGGACGACACGAAATCCCAATGGTTGCGCAAGTCCTGTCCGTCAATCTCCAGGTCGAAAGCGTGCAAGGGAAATTCCAACGAGTTCAGGCCGGGCAGTCCGACCGTGACGTTCTCACGCTGCACCTGGCCGGAGGCGGACCAGTACAGCCCGATCCAGCGCCCATTCTCCAGCCCCTCCTCGCACACGGTCGTCGCCGACACGTAGCGCGCCGCCGGGCGCTCGCCGCTCTGGTGGAACGAAATCTCCGTGTCGGTCCGCTTCTTGGACGCTGCTGTTTTTTTCTTTGCCATGTTCGCCATCCTTTCGTTTGTATTTTTGTCGCCCCGGACTTCATGCCCCAGGCCTGACCTCAGAAACCGCTCTTCCGGCCGCTCCACTGCTCCGCTTTCCGCACGAGATCATCCGCCGTCTCTCGATCCGGCGCCTGCGTACACACGAAGAGTCCGCGCGGGTCGAGTTCCTGCAGGATAGTCTCCACATCCTTCATTTCGCACCACAGGAACGTGGCCTTGCCGAACTGCTGAATCCGCCGCGTCACTTCGATCGTGAAGGCCAGCGTGCTCTGTGGGCCGGGCGTGTACTGGATGCCGTGCAGGCCGGGGAGCGCGGCGATGCGCGGCAGGTGTCGCGCCGCATCCGGCCCATCCAGGTGGTACATGCTGAAATCACACAACCGGATCATCGCCTCGAAATCCGGCACCAGCCAGGCCTCGAAACTCGCCGGGCCGATCAGACAGGAAAAGTCCGCGCTCCAGAAGTTGATCGTACCCGGCGCCCAGATCATCGGCCAGGTCACCGTGCCCTGCTGAAACGCCGCAACGTCCTGCCAGGACCGTCGGATGATGGCTTCGTGGCCGGCGATGGCCCGCTGCTGCGCCGCCCGAATCGTCGGCGCCGCCTCCTCGTCCAGCAGTTCCACGATGAAATCCTGATAGCCGCGGATCGAGGCCATGGCGTCGGTGGCGCCGAAAAATCCCTGGGTGGTGACGAGGTAACGGCCGTCGGCGGCCTCGGCCAGCGCCCGATTAACGGCGAGGAAGCGCCGGGCCCAGACATTGTCCGGATCGACCCGGAAGGCGGCCCACTCCGGCCAGGAATGCACGGTCGGTTCGACCCAGACCGTGCCCGAACCGAAGCTGCCTTCGCCGCCGAGCGCCGGGTAGATCAGGTTTCCGGGCGCGCAGGCCGTAGCCAGGGCATCCCCGGCCAGATATGTGTTTTCCAGGTTGGCCAGCGCCAACTCGACCGCAAATTGCGGATCGGCCAGCAGTTGCTCGTCATCGCGCGCCTGTGGCAAGGCCCTCGCCGGGCCGCCGGCCGGCGCGGTCACCGCGAAGCAGACGCGGTCCACGATCTCTCGTTGCCAGAAAGCGCGGTAACGCTCGCGGATGCGGTCCAATTCCAGGTCTTGCAAAAACATGACTTCACTCTCCTGTCTTGCGCTTCAGGTCTTCCCCGTTTCCTCAGGATGCGCCCGTGGGCGGAACCGGCAACTGCCGCGGTCGGCCCGTAAACAGCGGCGTGCGGCGGGCCGGCGGTTCGGCGGACACGACCATGTTGCCGAGCCATTCAAATTTCAGCTTCACCTCCGGGGCGTACTTTTTCCAGTGCCCGTCCGCCTCGTGGGTGAAGGCGATCAGTGGGTAGGTGATCGTCAACTCGTCCCCCGGAGCAGCGCCGTCGAAGCGAACGTAGGCCCCGGACCATTGCACCGGCAAGGACGTGCCGTTGACGAAGACCCGCACCTGCTCCCGCTCCGCCCAATGCGGCGGACGCAGGAAAAACCGCTCCCGTACCTTCGCGCCGACCCGCACGGTCAGCCGACCGGCGTCCGGGAAGAAGGAAACCACCTGTCCCCACGGCGACTCCCGGCTGAGGCACAGGTTGACATATACTCCGGCCGGCCCGAGCGGCGACTCCTCCAGCCGGTCGATGACGTTGGTCCAGGACGTGTAGATCGCCCGCATGCCTTCCGGGGCGCAGCAACCGAACATCTCGAAGCCGGAAACTCCGCCCAGCAGGTCGTTTTCCCAGTCGTTCAGGCCGGACCCGCCGATGACGCCGCCCTGGAAGCGCTCCAGCTCCGCCAGGGCCGCCTTGATCTGCTCCTCCCCGACGTCCGCATGAAGCCGGCGGTAGTAGGCCGCGAACTCCGGCGTGACGATGAATTGAAGATTGCTGATGTAATTCCGCAGATAGCGCTCGACGTAGTCGAAGTATTCCGGATGCCCCGACCTGGCGATGAGTGCCGCCGTGGAGATCATGTCCGAGGTCATGCAGGTTTCGCAGCAGTTGGCCGGCCCGGCAGGGAACCAGCCCGTCCCCGTGCCGCGCGAGAGCATCCAGTCCCAGATCTTCCTCGCCGTGTCCACGTAGCGTGGTTCGCCCGTCAGCAGGCCGAGGTGCGCCATCCCCCAGGCCACGTGCATGGTGACGTGACTGTGCGGAAACGTGGCGCCATCCGGATCCGTGCACATATTACTCGCCACCCGTCCATCCGGCTCGATCCGGATGCCCCCGGGTTGCAGACCGGCCAGCAGACCTTCGGTGTAGGCCCGGGCAAAATCCAGCGCTTCCCCGTCGCCCGTGGCCAGGTAATAGTTCACCAGCGGTTCAACCACCGGCGCCGGCTGTTGGTTCCAAATATTAGGAATGATGGCGCCGTCCTGTTTTACGGCCCCCATGCCTGCCGGGAAGTAGCATTGGTCGGGCCTGGGGTACACGGCGAGTTTTTTCAGGCGCAACATTATCTTACGCGCCGTGGCTTTGGCTTGCGGGTGGCCGGTGCGGCGGAAATCCTCCGCCAGAGCGTGGAGAATCTTGGTCGCGCCCCAGACGTGATACACCCGGTCGGCATCGGTATAGACCGTATTGATGTCCCCCTCGTTGTAACAACCCACGTGCGCCAGAACGGCGCCGTCCTCCTGCACATAATCGAGCAGCCGGCGATGAAAGCCCTCCTCCACCCCGCGCCCGGCGTCCGACCCGCTGACCTCACGCATGTAGTACCATTCCCAGTTCATCCGGGCGTCGGTGTCGCACGGCACCACGACGTCGTGCGTGTCGGGCACGGGCGGGTAGCGGAGCGGGTGGCACTGGAACACCGGCTCGTAGTTCCACTGCGGCCGCGGCGTGCGGATCAGGTAGTTCATCGCCCATTGGGCCATCCGCCGGAGGTCGAGGTCGCCGCCCGGCAGGCCCGCCGCGAGGCCGGAAATACTTTGCGGCGCCTCCACGGCGACACGCGCTCCCAGAACCCGGCCGGTCAATCCTTTGATGCAGAACTCCATGGCTTCAACTCCTTTTAATTAATGCTGATTATCCACGGTTACGGGTTTCGGCCAGGGCCCCAAAAAGGCGCTGGTATTGGGCGATCTGCGGGGCGTAGGCGGCGCGCGACAAGGCCTCGGGCCGGAATTCGGGCGAGGACAGCCGCCACCGCAGCGCGGCTTCGCGGGCCTGGGCAAAGACGCCCGCCGCCGTCCCGGCCAGCATGGCGGCGCCACGGCACACCGCTTCCGTGGTGGGCAGCCGGACCATGGTGGTGCCGGTGATATCCGCGCGGAGTTGGACCCAGGAACTTGATCGGGCGTTGCCGCCATGAATCACGACGCGCTCAAACGGGCCGGCCAGGTCGGCCAGGACCGCCAGGTTGAGGGCCAACTCGCAGGCAATCGCTTCGTAGCCGGCTTTGTAGAGGTGATAGCGCGTGTGGGCCGGGGTCAGGCCCACGATGGCCCCGGTGGCGCGAGGATCCCAGTGCGGCGTGCAGGCCCCGACGAAATGGGGCATCAGGCACAGCCCGGTCGGACCCGGACAGTCCTGGGCCGCCTTGTGGTCCAGCAGATCATAGAGGTCGCGGTCGCTCCGCTGGGCTTCGAGGCGATCTTCGCCGCAGAGCTGTTCGACCAGCCAGCGCGACACCAGACCGGCGGGAAAAAAGGCCAGCGTCACATACTGGCCGGGCACCACGTGGCAATAGGAGTTGAGAGAAAAACCCAGAGCGGCGGGGGTATTTCGCGGCGCTTCGGAAACCGCAGCCAGGCATTCGTAGGTGCCTGCCGAATTCGCTACCTGTCCCGGATCAACCACTCCGGCGCCCAGGGCCCCGGTGGGCTGATCGTGGCCGCCGCTGCCCACGATCGTGCCCTCGCGCAAGCCCAGCGCGGCAGCCGTGGCCGCAGACAGCGTCCCGAGCTTTTGCCCGCTGGGTACGGGAAGGCCTAACTGGTCGGCCCGCAAGCCGGCGGCCCGGAGAATCTCCGGGGACCAGTCCTGACGGTGCAGGTCAAAGGCCATGGTCCGGCAGGCCAACGAATAGTCCGTATACGGCGGAAGCCCCAGCCGGCCGAGAACATAGTCCTCGACGCTCAGGAACCGTTTCGCTTTCGCGTAAAGCGCCGGGGCGTGGCGCTGCAGCCACATGATCTTGGTGATGGCGAACATCGGGTGAGGCGGCAGGCCCGTGAGGCGGTAAATCTCCTCCCGGCCGACGGAACTTTCCAGAGCGCAGGTTTCCTCAACGGCCCGGTTGTCGGCGTTCATGAGCGCCGGCCCCACGGGCCGCCCGTCGGCGTCGACCGCAATGACCGTCTCGCCGTGCGCTGCAATGGCCAGGGCCTCGATCTTCCGGCCATGAACCTGGGCCAGTTCCCGAATCGTCTCCACGACGGCCTGCCACAGGGCCTCGGCGTCCATCTCGGCGCGGCCCGGGGCCGGCACGCTCATCTGGTAAGGCCGGCCGGCCTGCCCCTCGAGCGTGCCGTCCTCGCCGAACACGACGGCTTTGCAGCTTCCTGAGCCAACATCGACGCCGAGCAGACTCATTCGGACTGCTCCTCGTCATTGACCGTGAGCATGATCTTGAAGAACTTCTCCTGGCCGCGTTCGATCAGGGCAAACACGGAGATCACGTCGCTGAGCTTGAAGTAGTGGGTAATCATGCCCTGGGTGCGGATGGCCTTCCGGCCCATCAGCGCGGCCATCTCGCGGTAATCCTGCGGCACATACATGGTCGTGCCCGAGAGCCGCAGTTCGTGCTGGACGAAGTCGGGCAGATGGGGTATGTCGCAGCCGTTCTGGAGGACGCCGGCGACCACCACGCGCGTGCCGCGGCGGGCCAGTTCGAGGATCTGATTCAGGACCAGGCCTTTCTCGCCGACACAGTCGAAGAACACGTCCACGGCGTGAGCGCCGCCCACCAGCCGGGCCAGGCCCTCGGCCAGAGTTTCCCGGCCGACGTTGATCGTGCCGTCGGCGCCCAAGGCCGTGGCCAGGGACAGGCGGTCGCCATCCTTGTCGGCGATGAGAACACGTTTGGCGCCCAGGGCCCGGCAACTCTGCATGCAGAAGTTGCCGATCGGCCCGGCCCCGATCACCAGGACCGTGTCGTCGGGACGGATCTCGCCGCGCTTAGCCGCGTGGTAGCCGACGCAGGCCGGTTCCATCATCGCGGCGTCGTCCAGGGACATCTGGTCGGGAATCCGCAAGACCATCGCGGCCGGCATGGCGATAAAGCCGACATGGGCGCCGTCGGCCTCGGCCCCGGTACAACGCAGTTGCTCGCAAAAATTGTACGTCTCCGTCCGGCAGGCCGGGCACTGGCCGCAGACCAGGTGTGGAATCACGGCCACGCGATCGCCGATACTAAATCCCGACGTGCCGGCGCCCAGGCCGGCCACCACCCCGGAAAACTCGTGGCCCATGACCACCGGATAGCTGACGTACGGGTGGCGGCCACGAAAGATGGTGGGATCGGAGCCGCAGACGCCCACGCGGCGAACCTCGATCAGCACCTCGCCCGGCTGCGGCGCTGGGACCGGGGCTTCGCCCAGACGCAGTTGGCCCGGACTTTCCAGGGTGACGCGTATCATCTTTTTGGTCATGGTCAGGCTCCTCGCACCGCCTGGATGTCCAGGAATCGGCAGAACATCTCCAGGGCCTCGGCCACCTTGGGCTCGTGGATCAGCGTGCCGTGGTGGATGATGCCGTGGTCGATCATCTTGGTTTCCCAGTCGTTGACGTCTTTGACCCGGACCCAGCCATAGGCGCCGCGAACAAACGGCTTCATGTCGACGATTTCGCCCGTCCCGAAGAACATGGTGTACTTCCCGTCGTATTCCACCAGCCGGGCGCAGGTAACCGGGCCGGACTTGAGGCGGAATTCCAGAGCCCCGTGGCAAGTCGGGCACCACTGGATCATGCGCTCGTTGCGGACCAGGTTCTTCGGGGAATCCGGGGCAGCCAGGCTCGACGCCGCATTGCCGCAGTGCCAGGCCAGCCAGACGTTCGGCTCGGTCGGATGGAGGTCGGTCCAGTCGATGAAGTCGGGCACGGTTTGCTGCAAGGCCGCGTTGTAAACCGCCCACATCGTCGCCGCACCGAGCAAATCCACCTCGCAGGCCGTGATGAGGCCCTTGTCGTTGAGCCGGCCGAAAGTCGAGCAGGCCGATATTCCGAACCGCTCCTGCAGTCGCGTCCAGCAGTTGACCGCCAGAGCTTGCACGTCCAGCTCCTTGGCGATACGCTCCAGGGCGATCTCGTACCGCGCTTCGTTGACCAGGCTGTCGCGGCCTTGTTCGCTGACCGTGACCCCGGCGGCGATCTGCCGGGCCGTCTCCAGAACCAGCGGATCGTCGGGGGCGATGGCGTCGATGCGGGAAAAGGCCGTGTCCAGATCCATCGGCACCACCATCTGCCCGAAGCGTTTCTGGAGGCTTTGTTCGCTCCAGACCTGCGACTCAAAGAGTTGCGGCCGAGTGCCGATCTGGCCGATCTTGGCCCCGCGGAACCGGCTGATCGCGCCCACGGCGCGGGCAAACGTCTCGACCCGCTCGCGGAAGACCGGCTCCTCGGGATGACAGGTATTGACATGGACGAAGGTGAAGCCGCGCCGTTTGATCGCCGAGGCGGTCATGAACTGGCCGCACCAGGTGTCGGTCGAACGCGAACCGTGGGCGTCGATCGGACCGCTGCGCGTGCAGAAATGAAGGATGGGCAGCTCTTTGCTCAGGCCGCTCAGGATCGTGCCGACGGCCACCTCCATCCCGAAGGTCATGTTGCCGATCAGCAGGCCCTGAATCGCCTCGCGGCGGAACAGTTCCAGCACCTGCCGCGCCTGTTCGATCGTGCTGACACAGCCGTCGCCGGTCAGCTCGCGCGTGGGCACGACCAGGTCGAGCCCCGGCACCGCCTGGAGCACCGCGACACAGCGGTCGCGCATTTTGCCCGCCCACTTGCCCGTGGCGGCACTGCCGTCCCAGGCGTCCCAGTTGGAAGGCAGGAATCCGATTTTCGTCTTGAGCATCGTTCGTGTCTGCTGGCTCATCGCTCTTTTCCCTTCTGATGACTTCGACCGAGGCCGACTGGCCGTCGCCGCAGCCTTTCCTCAACTCTCGCCGCGCCCGTCCGCCGGGCCTACGGAGTGCTCAAATCGTTCTATGGCGCCGCGGTCGGGCAGGACGCCGATCTCCAGTTCAAAGCGACGCTGTTCACCCGGCTTGATGACCTCCAGGCTCCCGCGCTTTCGCTGTTCAATCCGCCCGATGGGTTGACAGTTGCCCGGCTCCAGGCCGACCACATACTCGCCCATGCCCAGTTGCTTCCACTGGGTGAAGCACGGTAATTGCCGCTTGGGCCACTTGACGTAAAGGCCCAGTTCGAGCGTCTCGTTCACCAGGGCGGCGCCGACGCGCCCGTCGCCGCCTGGGGCCAGGTCGTGGAAATAGACCCGCTCCATGGCCCCGCACTCCGGCGGACCCATCTGGCAGCGCCGTTCCAACTCCGTCTTAGCCAGTTCGCTGGCGGGCGTCACGTCGAGCGCGGAACAGATCAGCCGGGATCCTTCATCCAATATGGGGTAACCAACGTTGATGTGGTAGAGCAGCATGAGCGGACGCTCGCGGAAGCCCTCGTTCTCCACCACGTCGCACAGCGAAAAATGATTGTCGCCAAGCCCCACGCTGATCTCGCGCCGCAAGGTCAGGTTCTCGCCGTGCAGCATCGCCTCGCGCAACCGGCCCGACACCGCCATCACCAGGCGACCGTCCCGCCACTCTTCCCGCACACAGACATTATCCGCCGCCATGTTCGAAATCCGGCCGTGCAAACCATGCTGCTGTACTCCGACGACCGGCTCCTCCTCGGCGCAGGGCGCGCCGACGTTGCTCAGGCCGCAGGTAGTCAGCAGGCCGGCAAAAAAGCTGCGCAACCACTGCACCCCGTTGGGTTCGTAATAGGCGGGCGACGTCACGCCCGTCTTGGACATGTAGGCCAGCGGCACGCCCCGGAAGTCCGCCCAGGCCAGGTCCAGGCCGCGCCCCGGCAGAATGGTGAAGGCCAGACCGCCGCCCGTTCGGACCTCCACGGCCTCCACCCCCTGAGCCTTGCCGTCGGCCAGGACGCAGCGCCGCAGACCGGCCACCTGCGACAGGTCGCCCATCCGTTGCATCAAGTACTCGCGGTCGCGCGGCACCTCGAATGATTTCACTTTCCCGCCCTCCCGGAACTCGATGACTGGTCCTCGCGGCGCTCCGGCTCGCGCATCTTGGCCTCAATCTGCTGCCGCAAGGCGTCCAGGATCGCTTTCGCCGCCACCCTTCGCTCCTGCACCACACTCACCAATTCCCCTTGATCGCCGGTGGCGAAGCGGTCGCAGACCTGCGGGGCGAAGATGACGCCGCGAAGATTGATCCGCCCCAGCAGATTCGCGAAATACGGCCCAGGGTGCACCGGGCTCATCTCCTGATAGATGAGGGGAACCTTTCCCTCCAGGCCCCGCTGCAGGGCCGCAAAGTTTTCCGGCTGACCCATCGGCCCGGTGTTGATGGCCCGGAGTCCTTCCAGGTTCTTCAGGATCGGCGCCAGGTGCTTCCCGCTGCCGCAGAAATGGAGGATGCCCCCGCCGAACTCGCGGAAAATCCGCGGATAGGACGGCGACACGAACTCGGCGTACAAATCCGGCGACAGGTTGACCGCCTCATCGTCGGCCAGCCACACGCCGCAGCCCGGCGGCACCCAGACGCCCTGCTCCCCATGACAGACATCCAGCGGTTCCCCGGTGACCTGTTTCTGCGCTTTGACCCAGACGATGAACGCCTCGCTGACCTGGGCGAATAGCTCATGCACCAACTGCGGCTCGTCGTACATCCAGGTGTAGAGCCGCTCGTGGCCGCACATCAGGATCAGTTCGTCCAGGGGGCTTTGCATATCCGTCAACGTGACCGGATACCGGCCTTTGGCCCGCATCCAGGCGGCCAGTTCCAGGACGCGCGGCATAAGCCCGTCGCGCTGCGGATCAGGCAGCCGGAGCCGGGCGGCGTCCGCAACGCTTTGAAGGCACGGACCGGCCACCGACGGGTCGCGGCCTGGCGCAAAGTGCATCCGGCAGCCGAAGCCCGAGGCCAGCACGCCCGTGCCCAGGTAGGGCGTCAGGTACGGCTGGAAGTCGTCGTCCACCGCCTCGACGTGCTCCTCGCAGAGGCGCGTCTGGAATTCCGTCATCGCCCCCGGACGCTCGAACAGGTCGTCGGGCAGCCGCGCCGGATCACATCCGCAAGCAATGTAGTGAAACGGCCAGACGATCACCGGCGGATCCGTCGGCTCGGCCAGCGCAAAGGCGGCCGTGATGCGCCGCTGCGCACCCTCGCGGCGGCCTGCCTCCGGAGATCCACCTTGTTCGGCGAACTCGGAGGCCTTGCTTAGAGATCTATCATTCATTCGACATTTTCCATTTTCTGCCCAGCACTTATCGCGAACTTCACGGCGCCAATTCGTGGACCGCGTCGGCCACGGCCCGCAGATGCGCCAGCGGCGTGTCGGGCGTGACCGGACTGCCAATGCCTATGATGAACCGTCCCGAGTTGCGGCGGCCCGCAGACAGTTGCCGCGCGACCTCGGTGCGAATCGCGCTCACCGGCCCCCGCTCCAGCAGCACCATCGCGTCAAGGTTGCCCAGCAGGGCCATCCGCCCATCGACCTTGGCGGCGATCTCGGCCACGTCGATGTCGAACCCCTTCTTGCTTTCTTCCAGAGCCAGAGCGTGCGCCCCGCTCTCCAGGAGCAGTTCGAGCCGGTCGTTGGGATTGCCGCAATAGTAGTAGATGCCGTACATGCCGGCCCGGCGGATGGCGGCGGTGAGTTGCTGGAGGTACGGCAGATTGAAGCGGCGGTACTGGGCTGGTGAGATTTGGTCCGTCATGCATTCCTGAATCCAGAGCAGCTCTGCACCCAGCAGACGCCAGGTGGCGACCTTTCTCAGGTTGACGGCCAGGGACCGCTGAGCGCCGTACTCGACCAGTTCGGGCGAGTCGCAGCAGGCCATCATCAGGCCGTCGAAACCCCAGATATAGGGCAGCGGATCAAACGGCGTATTGATTTGCGTCCAAGGCATATACTCGCCGAGTTCACGCACGGTGCGCCTTGGGCGTTCATCGCGACCGTCGGCCAGGGTGGCGGCGGTTTCCTCGGGCGGCAGCGGCAACAACTCATCGATCTGCTCACGCGAAGTAATGACCGGGGCCACGCCCAGGCCGGCGTCCTTCTGCGAGACGAAACCGCCCTTGGGCGGTCGCCGCAGAATCTCGACCTGTCCCGTGGCCAGGTCAATCTTGCGGGCCGTCGTGGCATCAAGGCCTTCAATGCGGAACTTGCCGCGATCCCGGTGCGGCGGACTCTGCCACAGTCGGACGCGGTCCTCGCCGGTCACCGCCTGGAGGTCGCGCGAGACGCGTATGCCGACCTCGACATCGTCGCCCGTGTGCATCATCCACCAGGGCTCGCGGGTGATGTGTTCCCACTGATCGCGCATGAATATTTCGGGATAGCACAGAACGATCGGTGCGTGCGGCGTGCCGGCCGGCGAGAGCGCCGCCAGAATCTTTTCGCGTCCAGTCATGTCAGGATCACTCCTTCAACCGACATTGCCCATTTGGCCTTGCCCGGCGCCACGGCCGGGCTTGTCAGACACCAATATGACAGACCCGTGCCCGGTAATCAAGCCCATTGGATCCTAACCGTCGACCGGCCGGCGCGACGATGCTGATGAGTTTCCGGGGCGAGGTCATGACGGAAACTTCTTACCAGGATCGCTCGTTACGGTCCCGGAGAGAAGCCGGACGACCAGGTCGGCGAGGTTGCCGCAGGCGGCCCGGAAGTAGTCCTGCGTGCCGGCCGTGCACTGATACGCGTCGGGGGCGCCCCAGATGGCCAGGGGCGCCTTCGGGCCGGGGGAGGTGGCCAGAACCTCGGCCACGGCCGACCCCAGGCCGTTGTGAATGCTGTGTTCTTCGACGGTCACAATGGCGCCGGTTTCCGCCGCGGCGGACAAAACAGCCGCCTCGTCCAGCGGTTTCAAGGTATGCATGCTGACGACCCGCGCCGAAATGCCGCGGCCGGCCAGCGCCTGGGCCACGTCCACGGTGTGGGCGAGCATGCCGCCGGTGCTGATCAAGGTCACGTCTCGCCCTTCGCGCAGGACGATGGCCCGGCCGATTTCAAAGGCCGGGGGCGAGCGATGGACGACCGGTTCGCCCGCCTTGCCCAGTCGCAGATAGCAGGGGCCTTCCAGTGTCAAGATCCGGGAAACCGCCAGGCGCGACTCGACCGGGTCGCCCGGAGCCAGGATGGTCAGGCCGGGCAGCGTCCGCAAGATGCCCAGATCCTCCAGACCGTGATGAGTGTAACCCTGCGAGCCGTAGACGTAGCCGCCGCCGACCGAAACGATTTTCACGTTGGCCCGATGATAGCAGACGTCGTTGCGGATCTGCTCCAGGCAGCGCAAGGTGGGAAAATTGGCGATGGAGTACGTAAAGACGATGTTCCCCGACAGGGCGATCCCGGCCGCCACGCCGGTAAGATTCTGCTCGGCCACCCCGACGTTGACGAAACGCTTGGGAAAACGCTCGGCGAAGCGATCCAGAACGGAGTAGCCCAGGTCGCCGCACAGCAGCCAGATGCGCTCATCCCGCGCGGCCGCTTCGCAAAGAGTTTCGATGAAGGTGGTTCTCACGGTTTCTCCTCCAACTCACGGATCGCCTGGGCCAGTTGCTCGGCGTTGGGAGACTTGGCGTGCCAGGCCAGTTGGTTCTCCATGAACGAGACGCCCTTGCCCTTGACCGTGTGGGCAATCAACACGCTGGGCCGGCCGGCCTCGAAGGGCGCCTGATGCACCAACTCGGACAGCGCAGAAACGTCGTGCCCATCCACTTCCCGGACGCCCCAGCGGAAAGCCCGGAACTTGTCGGCCAGCGGGGCAAGGTCCAACACTTCCTGCACCATGCCAAAAGCCTGAATCTTGTTATAGTCGACGATGGCCACCAGGTTGTCCAGGCGGTGCTGTGGGGCGAAGAGGATCGCTTCCCAGTTGGAACCCTCGTCCAGTTCCCCGTCGCTGAGCAGGACGAAGACGCGGTACGGTCGCCCGGCCCGCTTGGCCGCCAGGGCCATGCCGCAGCCAATCGGCAGTCCGTGGCCCAGCGAGCCGGTGGAGATTTCCACGCCCGGAACATGGTGCGAGAGGTGGCCGGTAAGGCTGGAGCCGTCGACGCAATACTCCGTCAGGTCGCGCCGCGGAAAGAAGCCTCGTTCGGCGAGAACCGCGTAAACAATCGCCGCCGCGTGGCCCTTGCTCAGGATGAAGCGGTCGCGGTCGGCCCAGCGCGGATTCTTTGGATCGACCCGCAGAACATCGCCATAAAGTACCGCCAGGATCTCGGCCGTGGAGAAACAGGATCCTACATGGGAGGCCTTGGCCCGATGGACCATCGTGAGCGTGTCAAGCCGGATGGCTTTGGCCAGCGCCGCCAACTCGGCTTGGTGTTCGACCGTCATGTCCTCGACCCTCATTCCCCTAAGCCGACATTTTACATTTGAAGCCTGCCCAGCTACGCCGCCGGAATCTTCGGACGCCTATATAACAAATCCCAGCCCGGCTATCAAGTCGATTGGGCCAAGCCAACAGGCCAGCAGGGCTTGACTGGCAGGCGGCCTTTTGTCACACTCGGCATCAGAAAAGCCTAGTCGTGGTTCCGGGCCGGGCCAGATTGGAATTGTCGGAACACTATTGCGAATGCCTGGAACTGCCGGTTTCTATCGCACCATAAGGAGAATCCAATGAAAGTTCTGTCTCTTGTTCTGAGTGTCAGTTTCTTGACGAGCCTGGCGCTGGCCCAGGGCGCCACTGGTGTGGCGGCGGTGTCCGGCGTGGCCCCGCAGCCCGCACCGGAAGTCCTCGCCG
>CAIYVX010000106.1 GCA_903929765.1 uncultured Planctomycetia bacterium | reverse complement strand
CGATTATGGAATACATCGAGCATCATAACCAAAACCCGGAAACGTTAGTCTGGACGGCCAAAGCCGAGGACATCCTGGAAAAAGTCCGTCGCGCCAGGGCCGTCCTGAATAAAGCGCAATCTGATTGAAGCACTACACTAGCTCCGCGCGCTCGTCCGTCCGTCGCTGAACCCGTCCGCGATTCCCTGCCCGATGTTCAGACTTGCCACGATTCCGGTCACAAAGCCGCCCACCCACTTCACCGTCTCCAGGTCGCGCCCCAGGAACACCAGCGTAATCACCGCCGCCATCCCCACCAGCGTTACGATCACCTTCTTCGACTGAATCACTTCCATCATCGCCGCTCCTCCTTTTCCATTTCAATCCGACCATTCTTTGTGGACGCCACAAATTGGCGGTTGCTCCGCTTCAACCTGTGGCGCCCGTGAATCACAAACTAATGTGCCACGGCGGGTCTTGCCCGCCGTGTGTTACGCCGTCGGAGCCGGTGCGGGACTCGTTGGAGCGCCGCCGCTCCCCGCCGCCTGCGTCTGCAGCGCCGCCGTCAAACTCTGATTCTGCGCCGTCAACGTCTGATTCTGCCGGTGCTTGCCGTAGGCCACCGCCCCCGTCGCCCCGGTTATCCCCACGCCGAGCATCGACAGCAGAATCCCCGGCCAACCCGCCCCGTTGTTCGCCGCCGCCACGCCCTGGGCTACCGCCTGGTTGATCACCGGCGCCAGATCCTCCAGGCTCGGCCGCGCCGTCCCGTCGGCCGCCGCCTGAGCCGCCACCGGCCCCACGACCGCATGCGCCGCCCTCGCGTCCGCCACGCTCTGTTTCTGCGCCGCCGCTTTCGCCGCCGACGTCGCTGCCGCCCGCTCGGCCGCATCGTCATAAACCAGCCGCGCCACCAGGTCGCCCGACGACGGTGTCGTCACCGGCAACCCGATGTAATTCTGCAGCGCCGCCGCCGTGGCCAGTTGTGTCTGGGCCAGGGCCTTGTCGGCCGTGGTCTGGGCCGTCTGCGTGTGGGCCTGCGCCGCCTGCACCCCCGTCGCCGCCGACTCCTTGATCGCCTCGCTCGGCGCAAACCGCACCGCATCCACCGCATTGCACCCGCCCGCCGTCGCCATCACCATCGCTCCAAAAACAACCATCAAAATCTGCCGCATACCCATCTCCTTTTTATGTAGGGCGGATGCGCCGTTTGCAGCCGCCACAGTTAAAGCCGTTTTCCGCTTGGTGTTGCCGTTGCTTTTGCTGTTGTTTCTTCTTCTTAATTTTTCATTTTTAATTTTGCATTTTTAATTCTTCTCACGGCCCCCGTTTCGACTCATTCCTTACCAACTCCCGCACATCGCCCTTCAATTCCGTCAGCGTCTCGTGAATCCCCTTCAGTTCCGTCGCCAGCTCTGTCCGCAGGGCCACGTTCTCCTTCTCCAGCTCCGCCTGCCGGTCGCGTTGAATCCCCTCGCCCGCCTTGATCTCTTCCGCCAGCCGCAACACGTCCTCGGCGCTGGCCTTGCCCCAGGCGTTCCACGTCGCCCCACCGATCAGCCCGCCGCAGACCACGATCACACCCATGCTCCACGCCGCATGTTTGGCGCCGCACCGCATCCCCTTCGTCTCGCTCATGGCCGCTCCTCACGCGTGATAATCAAATTCCACTTCCACCACCAGCCGCACCGTGCCGCCGAGGCAAAACCCTTCGCGATAGGTGCTCGAATAGTTCGCCCCCGCCGGCGACCAGGCCGGCCGATCCGCCGTATTCGCCGCCGTGCTGCGCAGCGTGAAGGTCGTCAGACCCGCCGTGTTCACGTCCGCAACTTCCAGCGTAAAATTTTTCTGCGAATAATCGTCCGAAGCGAACGTCCCGCGCACCGCGCCGCTCGGGGCCAACGCCTCCGCCGTAAACGTGCCGCTAAAATCCGTCGTCCCCGGACACGCCGCCGTCGTGAACTCCAGCCGTGCCCCCGTCACCGTCTTGCCCGCCAGCGTCGACGTGTCGAACTCCAGCGTCATCGACCGCGCGTCCAGGTACCATTGCCGATCCACGCCCGCGTCGAAAACCGTCCCGCCCAGACCCACGTCATAGACCAGCCCGCTCGTCCCGCCCAGGTTTGAGCCGTTGAACATCCCGAACGTCGCCGCCCGCTCCGTCGTCCAGTGCAGCGTCCCCATCGCCAGGTGATACACACTGTCGGTCGTGCTGCTCACGGCCGAGGTCGGCAACCGCCGCAGTGTGGTCAGGCCGTTCGCCGCCGCCCGCAACTCGTTGAAAATCACCGCAAACGGCGGTGTCCACCCGGCCCCGCCGCCCGTCAGATCATGCGTCCACGTCGCCGCTCCAATCGTTGCCGTCAGCAGCTCGGCCAACGTTTCCGGCGCATCGGCGGCGCTGTTCCACCATTGCCACGCCCCGTTCACTCCGAGCATGGCCGCGATTTCCGCCTGCAAATTCGCCACCGTCTCCAGCCCCGTCGGTCCGCCGCCGCCCGCCGGCGTGCCCCTCAGGACCGCCCGCAGCGCAAACGGCGACGGCGCCAAACCCGCCGACGTCAGATAATCCCGCTCCGCCAGCGCCGCCACCAGATCGTTGAAAACTTTCTCATGATCCGGCGTCGCCCACCGCGCCACCGCCCACGCATTCGACCACCCCATCGCCCGCTCCTTTGTTGTTTCTTTTGCTTCTTCTGCTTCTGCCGTTCCTTAAGCCTTAAGCCTAAAGCCTTAAGTCTTCTTTTCACGTCATCCTCGGCGGATGCACCACCAGATACTTCTCCCCGCCGTCGTTGTACATGCGTACATAAACATTCGCCCCGCTCGGACCCGCCAGGTACCCCTGCTCCCCCGTCTGAATCTCCCCGATGTTCGGCACGCCCGAAACCGCGTCGCCGTCGTTCGCCCACGCCCCGCCGCTCCAGGCCACCGGCTGCACCGTGTAAGTGCTCCCGCTGTAGCCCGTCACGCGGACCAGGCAACTGTCGCTCCCCGCGCCGCCGGGATAGACGCAGAAGATCGACCGGAACTCCGCCGGCGACGACTCGTCCAACTCTTCGCGCACCAGCACCACCAGCCCGACCGCCAACTGGTGCGTCCGGTCGATGGCCTCGGCCACGTTCCAGGCCGTCACGTTGGTCCGGCCGTTGGGCACGAACTCCCAATCGATTGCCCCGCCGGCCTCCACCCCCGCCGGCCGCACCTCGTCCAGGTAATACCGCTCATCCGGTGGCGCGCCCGGCGCCGCCGTCGCGTTCAGCCGGCCCCAATAGAGCCTGAACCCGGCGTCCGGCCCGCCCAACTCGGCCACGAAGTTCCCCTCGCGCCCCGCCGCCAGCCGTCGCCGCACCTCCGCCAGCACCGCCTCCAGCGGATCGTTCACCGCCAAGTCCGTCGCTCGCATGTTCAATTCTCCTTTGCAAAACTGTCTGGAAAAAGGGTGCCACACTCTGTCCCGGCGGGCTGTATCGCCGGGCAGGGTGTGCCTCCGGCCGCACACCTTGCCCCCGAAAAGCCGGGGGCCAAGGTGTGGCACCCCGCATCCACTTTTCAATCCAAAACCAATTCCGTCCGCCAGCCTTCCGCCCCGAACGTCTGCCGCACGCACTCCACCAGCGGCGACGTGTCGATCCCCGCCGCTGACCGTTTGATCCACGCCCAGCGGTACCGCACCGCGTCGATCTGGTCGCCCACGCGGTAACTCACGCTGAAAAACGGCAGCCCGATGCGGCACGGCGTCGGGGCCAGCCGCCCGGCTTGCCACAAATCCGCCGCCAGCGTGGCCAGCCGGTCCGCATCGTCCACGGCCTTCGACGTCCCGCCCGAAAACTTGCTCGTACCCGCCACCTGCCGGTAGTGATAACCGTTGGAAACGTCCTGCCACAGCCGCCGCCCGCGCTGGTCGCTCTGCAACCCCGGCCGCTCCACCTCCACTCCAAGCCGCGCGTCGCTCTCCACCGCCGCCGTCACCCGGACCCGGAGCAGGCCCCGCGCCGCCGCGTAAAACAGTTCCGCCGGCAGCCCGTCGCCCGACAGCCACACGCCGCACTCCTCCTCCAGCACGCGGACCGCGTCGCCGTAGCGAGCGAAGGTCGTCCCGCCGTCGTATGACACTTCGACATAAACACCATACGACGCCCCGGCCGCGTCCGTGCTGATCGTCGGCCGAAAACGCCGCCGCCGTTGGAGCGTCGCCGCCCCCTCGAACAATCCGCTCAGGTCGTATGCCGCCCCGCGGTTGTACGGCGCCGCCGAATAGTCGCCCGTTTCGTTCAAAACCCATTTCCGGTACACGTCCGCCACCCCCGCGAAGTTCGGATTGTCGCTGCGCCGGTACGACGCCCGCTCCTCGCCTTCGCCCGAGAGATCCCAGCCCGCCACCAGGTTGAAAGTCGATTCGTAAGTTTTCACGTCGCCCGACAACTCCAGCCGCGCCAGCGACTCCGCCCAGTTCACCTCGATCTCAGCCTGCTCCATGGCCGTCGCGGCCAGCGAAAACGTCTCGCCCGGCATTTGGTGATAGAGCGAAATCTGCCGCCCCTGCCCCCGCCCCACCAGCACCAGCGACCGCACCAGCAGGCCCGTCGCGTCCTGCGACAGAGCCACCGTCGCCCGCAGCCCGACGCGCCGCGTCAGGTGTTCCAGCGCCTCCAGCACCGTCCGGCCCTCGACCCGCACGCTCTCCAGCGTTTGCGTCCCGACCAGTTGCGTCAACTCCGCCGCCGTCGGCAACTGGAGCCACGGCGCTGCGGCGTAAAAATTAATCAGATAGCGTGCCGCCTGGTCGGCGGTCCAGAACTGCGCCCCCGTCGCACCTGGGGCGACGAAAACCGGTCCGGCCACCCCGCCCGACGGCGGCGCAAAACTCCCAGCCGACATGTTCGGCTGCCCGCCGGGATTGAACACCAGGTCCAGGCCGCCGACCAACACCGGATTAGCCCCGGAAATGCTCACATATTGCCCACTAACGGTTGTCTTCAGCACCTCTTCGCTGCGATCCACCGCCCAGAAGTGGGCCTCTTCGCCGCCGGCGCTGTAGGAGAACGCCGGCCCGTCGATGTACCCCTCGAACAGCGTCAGGCCGGCCAACCCGCGCTCGACCACCACGCCGCTGCGAATCAATTTCACCGTCACCAGTTGGTTCGGCGCAATCGCCACGAGCGCCGCCTCCGGGAACACGCGCGGTCCGCCCGTCACGGACCGGCCCACGTCCAGGGCCAGCTTGATTCGCGGCGCCGCTCCGGCCCGCTGCTCATATTCCACCGGACGCAGCGCCGGCGCCCACACCCCCGCCACGCAAACCTGAAAAATCGGCTGCGCCGCCGTCGGCACGGCCTTCAGCGCCGGAAAATAAACCGCTGTGTTGCTCATTTATTATTTCTCCTCGCGTTCCTTGCTCAATTCCGGGTGCCACACTTTGAAGCTCCGACTTTAGTCGGAGCCAAAGTGTGTGCTTCTCGCCGGACAAAGAAACACACACTTTGGCGTCGGCTTCGCCGCCGCTTCAAAGTGTGGCACCCGGATTCACTAACTTTCCCCCAACGCCGTCGCTGCACTCACCTGCCCGACCACCGCCGGCCCCGCCGCGACCGGCGTCACCGCCACCGTCGCCGGCGCGGCGTCCACGCCGCCGGCAGCGCTTTCGGCCCGCACCGCCAGTTGCACCGTCACCCCCGCCGCCAGCGCGCCGCTCGTCCACCGGTACCCCCGCTGCCCCGGCACATAAGCCACCGACCCCAGCGCCACGGCGAAGTTCACGGCTCCGGTCCCGCCGTCGCCGTAGATACGAAACGCCGCCGGCAAGGCCGCGCCAGTTTCGGGCATGGCCAACCAATTCAGCGTCACGCGACCGCCCGCGCCGGCGGCCCCCGACAGTCCTTGCACCGACGCCGGGCGCGGTAACACCTGGCGGCCCTGAGCGTCCAATTCCAGTCGCACCTCTGCGTCGGTCGTCGGCGAGACCACGCCGGCGTCCGTGACGCTGCGAACGCCGAACCAGTGCACCCCCGGCGCCGCCAACCCGGCCTGCGTTATGGCCAGGACGCCCGGCCCGGTGACGCCCGCCGGCGAATCGTAGTCAATCGCCGCCGCGCTGCTGCCGACGCCGTGGTAAATGTTGTAGCCGCCCTCGCCGGCCGTGGCCGTGACCGACGTCAGCGTCGGCGTCGCCAGGCCCGTCGCGTCGGTCGAACGAGAAAGGAGAGTTTGCCATTGGAGATACCGGCCGAGAGGAAGCGTCCCGCTCGCCGGGTTCCACGCACCCACCACCTGGCCCGTTTCGTCGAGTGCGTCGCCGATGCACGCGGTCATCACCAAGCCCGCCGTCGGCGGGATGGTCGATTGCGCCGCAACACCGAGCCACCGCGCGCCGCTTCGTCCGGCGTCGAATACCGGCGAGGTGAACGTGCCCGAGGCGGGGTACCGCGCCGGCGTGAAGTTGTCGGTATAGCGCGCCATGTCGCTCAATTGCACCTCGTCGATCTTTCCGTCGAAGTAATAGGTGCCCTGCGCGGCCCCGATGAAGAAGTTGTGTGATAACGACGGCAGGTTCGCATTTGGTGGCGAAGCGACGGTTGCCCCTTTCACGCCGTCGACGTAGACCGCCAGCCCGCCGGCCGTGCCGCGCTGCCAGATGCCCGCCACGTGATGCCAGACGCCGACCTGCGGCAGGCTTGGAAATACGTACTCTGCATAGATGCCGTAATTCAGTGAAAAGCGGACGGAGAACGTGTTGCCCGTACGATAGGTCAGCAGCATCAGGTTGACGTCCTGGCCGCACAGGCCGCGGTAGCCGCTCGACTGGAGCGACGACGGATTGAACCAGCATTCGAAGGTCAGGACCGATAGGCCGCGCAGGTTCATGATGCCCAGAGTCTTGGCGTATTGGTTGCGGCTGATGGCGAAAGCGGCGCCTTGCTCGTTGAGCGTGGCCCCGGACATCGGCCCGAGGTCGTGGCCGCAGCCGCTGGCGTCGGTCCAGACCTGCTGGTGCAGGTGCCAGAGGCCGATGGTATCGCCGTCGGAGGTGAATTCCGCCGGGGTCAACTGGACGCCCGCGCCGGCGAGCCGCGTGCCGCTCGCCGACCCGCCGCCCTGGTAACTGCCGAAATTCGCCGTGTTCATGGCAAAGGTGAGCATTTTTTCTCCCGTTCTTACCTATCACATGTGCCACGGCCGGCTTGTCCGACCGTGCGCGGGCCAGCCCCCTTACGACGCCGGTGACAGCGCCACTTGCAGCGTCGCCGAACCGACGCGAATCCGCAGTTGCGACAGGTCCGACCGCACCCACATCTGCCCCGCCGCCGGAGCCGGCGGATCAGCCGTCGCCACCGGCACCGCCGCCAGCGCCGCGTCAATCTTGTTCATGTTTGCATTAACCACCTGATCCCAGGTGTCCACATAATCGTTGTTCGCGGGCTTCTCCAGATTGAAGCGCGGTGTAAAAGTCGAGGCCATTTCCTTAGCTCCCTTGTTCGAGGTCCGGACTGCCGGCCCACGCCAGGCTCGCCGCCCGACTGCCGGAGTCGTAATTTGTGATCGTGAGTTCGCCGGGCGGTCGCGGCAGGCCCTGCACCTGGACCGTGACCTGCGGCCCCGGCGCGGCGTTGCCCGCCGTGTCCACCGACCGGATTTCAAAGCTGTACGTCCCGTTGAAATATTTCTGCGTAACGAATGTGAAAGTCATGGCGCTGCGGCCCCAGCCCCCGCGACCGAATCCGCCGCAACCCAAACCCTCAAAATAGGGACAGTCACCTATTTTCCCGATCGCCTCGGCGTTCAGCGGCCGCGAATAGTCGATGGCCCCGGCCGGCCCGCCGAAAACGTCGAAATGATCCAGGTCGTTGCCCAGGTATCGCCCGCCGGACCAGACCAGTTCCACGCATGTGCCCTGGGCGGCCGTGAACCCGGCCAGCGAGGCGCTGAAATCCGTCAGCCGGTCGCCGGGATCGACCGCCGCCACCTCGATCGCGCTGGCCGCCGTTTGCGGCGCCGCCACGATCACCGACCGGTCGGCCGTCGAGAGCGTCGCCCCCGCCAGCCGCCCGTCCACGTAAACCTGGTGCTGCATCCCGACCGCGCTCGACGTGAAGACCACCTCCACGAACCCCGGCTCCGCCTGCCAGCGCCCCGCCACGTCCACCGCCAGCACCACCGGCATGGCCCGCACGCCGCCGATTTCCGCTATCGAAAAGCCCATCGCCGATTCCTTTGTTGTTACCCCTCTCCCCTGGGAGAGGGTGGCCCGCAAGGGCCGGGTGAGGGGTTGAGGCTCAAAACATCAAGGCGGTAAAAAGCGGCCGCCAGGCCACCCACGCCTATGTCCCCGGCAAGAAGTCCGTGTACTCCACCTCATACGCCCGGTTATAACGCAGCCCGATCTCCACCGGCCCGCGCCGCGTGAACCGCTCGACCCGCACATACGGATGACTCGTCCCGTCGCGGTCAACCAGCGCGTGTACCGCCCCGTCGATCCGCGCCTCAATCGCCGACTCCAGTTGAAACAGGCTCGTTTCGCTCGCCGCCGAGAGCCACCCGTGCTGCACCAGACGCCGCGGCCGCGGTCCCAGGTCCACCAACAGCACCCCGGTCAGGCCGTTGAAGAGCCGCTGGCTCGTCGCCCGTTCGGCGCTGCCCGGAACAATTTCGTGCGGTCCGCTGGCGAACAGGGCCGCCCCGTCCAGCGTCACCGAAGTCGTCGGTTGAGAAATCCAAACCCCCAGGCAAACCACCGTGGCCAGCGCGAACGGATCACCCGGCCGGTCCTTCTCCTCCACCGTCGGACCCCAACGCACGCCGCCGATCTCCCGCTTCAAGTCGCGCAGCACGTGCTCCGAACTGGGCGGACCGTCGCTCACCACCGCCAGAATTTCCGCCGAGTTTCGCACCGCCGCCAGCGCCGCCTCGTGCAACTCGGCCACCTTTTGCCGCGCTGACGCTCCCGGCCGCACCCGGGCCACCGTGACCAGCGTGAAGGCGCTCAGTTCGTACTGCCAGTCGCGCGACTGCGGCCACCAGAGCTGCTGCGACGACTCCGGTTCCAGCAGCACCGCCGCCTGCTGTCCCAGCGGCACGTCCTCGCGCCGCCGGTCACGCACAATGTGCGCCCCGCCAATGCCCGGCACGGTCAAGATCGCCCGTCGCGCCGCCGCCAGCAGTGCCCAGCCACGTCCCGTCATGTTCGTTTCTCCTTAGACCGACTATTTCGTTAATCCCGCGACAGCCGCGCGCTCCCCGGCGCTCGCATGTCGTCCGCCAACCCGTCGCCGTTGCGGTCGAGCCGCACCCGAATCTTCGCCAGTTCCTTTTCATACAGCCCGCGATAGAGCGCCGCCTTGGCCGCCAGGGTCCGCCCCTCCTCGTTCCCGCCGGACTGCCCCTCGAAGATCATCGCCAGCGTGGCGAAAACGCTGGCCCGCCGCAACACGCGCCGGTCCAGCACCCAGGCTTCCTGATCCAGCCCGTGCCGGTCGCTTTCCAGCCCGAGCCGCGAAAGAAGTTCGAACCGCACCTCCTCGGCCTGGGCGTCGAACGTGTCAATGCTGTAGGTCCAGGGATGGCCGGTCGGCAGGTCCACCGAATCCGTGGCGTCGCGGCCCACGTCGGTCGCCAGCAGCGCCGTCGCCGACACCACGCTCAGAACTTCGTAACAGCCGAAGTCGGTCCCGTCCGCCGACGCCAGGTGGACGACGTGCCCGGGGGCCACGCGCTGCGTCGTGAAGCTGGCCGAAACGCTGGTCAGCGCCAGGCCCGCCGTCGAACCGTCGCTGCCGCCGGCCAGCCGCTGCCCCGGCGCCGAGAGGTCGCGAAACAGAGTCGGTTCCCATTTCACCAGGTCCGCGTCGGTCGAAAAGTTTGCCATAAAAATATCCCTTTCTGATTCACCTGTCGGGTCTGTTGACCCGACCTACAGTAAAAAAAGTGGTGGGGTGGAGCCCCACGCCTCGGTCCGCTCCTGTTTTGGATTCGAGCGCGAAGGCGTCTGGCTGATCACGACCCAACAGGGCCGCACGCGCGCCGGGCTCCACCCCGACCGGTTTCACTGCTACCTCTGACAAGCATGGCCACGCAAGCGTGGTCCATGCCACCCGTTGCCGTTAGGCCGACTGCAACCCGCGAATCAGACCGTGGGCCTGCTCGTTTCGCAACTCCAGCGTGTACTCGCCGATCAGCTCGCCACGCTCGAAGTCGCCCGTGGCCGCCAGCGGACGGTACTGGAAGCTCCGGCCCGCCAGCGGCAGGACCGACAGACGGCTCGAATCCAGCAGCAGCACCGTGTCGGCCGGCACCCAGCGCGACAGCACCACCCGCTGCACCCCGAAGTCGCTCTCGTAGATCCCGATCAGGTTGTTGAACCGCTCGTCCTCCGCCGTGTAGCGCCGCATGGCGCTGGAGAAGGCCGAAATCTGCCGCTTCTGGTAGCCGTTCACCACGATCAGGTCGATGTTCGCCGAGGAGTTCGTCCAGATGTTGCGCAGGGCCTGGTTCAGCGTCGGCTCGGTCAGGGCCGGACCGGACGGGAAACCGTTCACGCCCATGGCAAAGGCGTTGGTCTGAATCTGCGGAATGATCCCGTTCATCGTCCGACGGACCGCGGCGCTGCCCTGCGGCGTGGCGCTCGGGGCGATGCCGTTGATCACCGTGTTCTCCAGATCGCGGAGCATCTCGCGCAGCCGCTCCTGCTTCTGGTAGTCCAGTTCGTCGGCCACAGCCAGATGCCGCACGGCCATGTCGCTGCCGCTCACCAGTACCGTCTCGGTAAAAATCTGCGTCCAGTTCCCGCGCCGGCTCCGCGTCGTGAACCGCGGGTTGGCGGCGTCGTCGCCTTCCAGGGCCGCGTTGCCCAGGATGTACACCGTGTCGTTCAGCCCGATGGCCTGCGGAGTGGTGCCGCCGTAGCCGCGCGTCACCGTGATCGTGCTGGCCGCCGTGTTGACCGCCGTGACCAGCATCAACTCCGTATGGACGGAGTCCTTGATCTGGTCGCCGACGCGGAAGCTGCCCGCGTTGGCCACGCTCAGCGTCGTGTCGCTGGTAGGATTGGTCGGCGTGGCCGCAATCTGATCCTTGTTCGGCAGCAGCGAATCTGCGTGGCTTAGCGCTCGGATGGAAAAACGGTTCACCTGGGGCGTTTTTGGTATAAAAAAGGCGGTTAGACGGCGCGGTTTCACCCAAAAATAGCGTTTCAACGTTCGTTGAAAACGGCAACAAGAGTGAAAATTTTCTCTTGACGCCGTGGTGCTTTCACCGATATACTATGTTTCAACGAACGTTGAAAGGGCCGATTATGGTGAAATTAGACGAAAAGGCCACGCTGGAACAGGCGGAGAGAGCCGTCCGCGACGCCTTTCGAGGCACGCCCCTGACCGACTGGGTGCGCTGCGAGGGTCCAGAGGCCTCCACGCCTCAGGGGCCAGATCTCGTGCTGAAGGTCAACAGTCCCACGGGGTCACGCCTGTTGATAATCGAAGTCAAGCCCCGCGGCGAACCGCGTCTGGCCAGGGAGGCCGCTGGCCAGCTCGTAGAACGCTGCTCGCAGTACAACAACGCCTATGGCGTCTTTCTGGCACCTTACATCTCGGACAGTGCGGCCCGCGTCTGCGCCGAGCGGGGGGTCGGCTATATCGACCTTTCGGGGAATTGCCAGCTCAGTTTCGGCGGCGTCTTCATCGAACGGCAAGGGCGACCGAACAAATTCTCTTTGAAACGTGACCTGGGAACGCTCTACTCTCCGAAAGCCAGCCGCATTCTCCGGGTTCTCCTCGGCGAGCCCAAGCGGCTCTGGAAGATGACCGAGGTCGTTGAGGCCGCAGACGTGAGCCTGGGTCTGGTCGCGGCCGTGAAGAAAGGCCTGGGAGACCGCGAATGGCTGCGTGAGGCAAGAGCCGGGTTCGCTCTGGCTCGGCCGGCCGAGTTGCTTGCGGAGTGGGCGGACAACTACTCGTTCCGTAAGTCCGAGGCGACCGACTTCTACACGATGAAATCGGCTTCGGAAACGGAGGCCAAACTGGCTGTGGCGTGCGCCGACATGAAGGTTCGCTACGCGCTCACGGCATTCTCCGCCGCCGCACGGCTGGCCCCCAACGTGCGTTACCAGCGAGTCTTCGCGTATGCCGATGACGTCAAGGTGGTCGCCAATACTTTGGGCCTGAAGAAGGTGAGCAGCGGCGCCAACGTGACGCTGCTGCAACCCTATGACGTCGGCGTATACCTGGGGTTCTGCGACATCGATGAGGTGCGCGTCGTGTCCCCGATCCAAACCTATCTCGACCTGGTAGGCCTCAAGGGGCGAGGCGAAGAAGCGGCGACCGCTATTCTGGAGGAGGTTATCAAACCACAATGGTGACCCGTCACGACTACAACCAGGAGATGGTGGAGGCCGCGCGATCGGTGCTCATTGAACTCGTCCATCTTCTAGGCGAGTACCGGGAGGACATGGTTTTGGTCGGCGGGTGGGTGCCGCAATTCCTCTGTGGTAAGGCAGGGCAGCAGCACGTCGGCAGTATGGACATCGACCTGGCCCTCGACCACCGGCACGTCACGGAGGCAAGTTACCGCACGATCCAAAAACTTCTGACCGCGCGGGGTTACGAGCAAGGGAGCCAGCCGTACATCTACTTCCGAACCGTTCCGGTCGGCGGCCGCAGCATAAAGGTGGAGGTGGATTTCCTGGCCGGCGAATACGGGGGCACGGGACGCGGCCATCGAACCCAGACCGTTCAAGACTTGCAGGTCCGAAAGGCGCGGGGCGCCGACCTTGTGTTCGACACTCCCACGGAAATTGAGCTTGAGGGAACCCTGCCGGGCGGCGCCAGAGACTCCGTCACGCTGCGGATCGCATCTGTGGTCCCGTTCATCGTGATGAAAAGCATGGCCCTCGACGCGCGACTGAAGGAAAAGGACGCTTGGGACATCTACTACTGCCTACTGAATTACCCGGGTGGCGCCGATGCGGTTGTGGATGCCATCAGGCCACACTTGGCAGAGGGTCTGGTCCGGGAGGGCATCCAGAAGTTGGCGAAGCACTTCCGCGCCATCGATAGCCTGGGGCCGATGCAGGTGGTGGACTTCGAGGAAATCACCAACTCGGAAGAACGAGATCGTGTCCGGCGCGACGCATTCGAACGCGTGCATTATTTGCTGGCCACGCTCGGCATGGCGGAGTGACCGCCGTGAGCAATGCTGGGTCAGAATGGCTGCGGACGGCGCGCGCCTCAGCGCTCGGATAGAAAAAATGGCCCTGGCGGGGTCAAAAACGCGGACATGTCACGTCAGCGATCTTCTGCGTGGCTTAGCGCTCGGATAGAAATCGGGTTCACATACTGCGATGGCAGAATCAAAAATACGGTTTGAAGAAGATCGGCGTACGGACAGCCGATGCCATCTGGAATAAGGATATTGGCCGCGAGGAGCCTTGCGATTACAACTCAAATTGGGTACTCTTGGAGCGAGAGGTGGTGATCCGATGGGCTGGACGCATTCGTGGGAGCGTGTACCAGAACTTCCGAAGGAAGGGTTTATCCAAGCTGCCAGGGATTGCCTGCGAATCATGGCAGGCATTAACATCCCTCTCGGTGACGAGCAGGGCGAAGGGTTACCGGTGTTCTCTGATGATGAGATTGCCTTCAACGGAGCCGGCGACAACTGTTGCGAGCCTTTTGTCTTCCGCCGGACCGATGCTCCACATCAAGGACGGAAGCGAGCTTTTTCATTCTGCAAGACCGAGCGTCTACCGTACGACCTTTGTGTCCAAGTGGCGTTGATCGTTCTCAAGCATCACTTGGGTGGCGAGATCATTGTCGTCAGCGACGGGCAAGACGACGATTGGGCCAAGGCTCGCGAGGAGTGCCAGCAGATTCTTGGGTATGGCCAGGACTTTCAGCTTGAATAGTTCCACGGCCTGTTCCAACTAGGAGTCCTTGTCCAGATAGCCATTAGGGGCTTCAGATTGCAGGTATTCAGATTCTCGGCAAGACTCACGTACGGTTGTGGATTCCGGGGTGCTTGATGATCCAAGAGATTACGGGATTTCCGTAACCTCTTGATCTATAAGGTGTTGCAGCTTGAGAGATGCTGTCGTGCACGCAGGGGGGCGGGTTGCTGTCAGTGGCTGTCAGGGAGGCGTGGCTCTACCCCCATTAATGGGATGTAAGGCGCATGGCACTAAATGCCCTGGCCCAGAGTGAGTGCCGATCCGTTCTTGCCGAGAGAAGAACGATTGAATCGATCCAAACGCAAGGTGAACCGCCAACAGAAAGGATGCCGTCCCAGAGGCCCGGCGCGACCTGCTCGACCGTCACGTCGCTGGACACCAGAAACGGCCAAACCGCCAGAATGACCGTACCGGTCGGCGTGGTCATGGTGACTTCTGCGGCCCCGCCAATCGACGCCGGCGCCGCCGCGCACAGCGCTGCCTTCGCGGCATTTTCGTCGCCCGTCCCGGTGATCCACCAGCGACTTTCGGCCGACGACTTACGACCGGTCGTCAGCCGCGGAGAGTTGAACTTTTCGCCAACCTGAATCGCCACGCCTACACTCCAAATTCCAAGCCGTCGAACTCAGCAATGTCCTTCTGAATCTTGTCCAGGTGCTTTTCCGACTTCTCGCTGGCCTTGGCCACCCGCTCCATCGTCTCGCCGCCGTTCATACGCATACCGAGCATGGCGCCCCGAGACGCGTTGAACGTGCCCCGGGCAGAGGCGTCGTTAATGGCCTTCGACACGTCGTCCTTGTCGGGGAGCTTCCGGTTCCGCACCGCACCGGCGGCGGCGTCCGCCGTGGCCTTCGCGGTGTCCTCTTTGTCCTTCCGTTCCTGTTTCGCTTTGGCCCGCGCGTCGTCCCATGCTTTCCGCGCCGCGTCCACTTCGGCCTGAGTCGATTTCAGGGCTTCGTCCTTGGCGTCCTTGATCGCCTTCAGCTTGGCCTCGCGTTCGGCGTCGATCTGGTGTTGCACCTTTTCATGAATGGCCGCTTCATGGGCCAATTCGTCGTCGCGCTCCTTCTCCCGCTTCGCCACGTCGGAATTCGCCGCCTGGTTCACCAGCTTGTTCGCGGCCTGAGAATCGAAACTCTCGTCGAACAGGCCCTTGACCCAATTCCAACCCTTGGTGACGCCCTGGACGAACCGCGTCCAGCAATTCGAGAGAAGGTTGGTCGTCTCGATCCAGCCCTCGGCGAGGCCGTGCCAGACCGATTCCGCCACCTGGAGCGTGCCATACCACGCCTCGGCCCCGACGGTCTTGAACCAACTGCTCGTCTTCGTCCAGATTTCCGAAAGGGCGGCGCAGCCTTTGATCCACTCCATCTTGAGGGTGAGCCAGAGGATTTTCGCGGCTAGGGCGATGTCGCCGGCGGCCAGGGCGTCGGAAATACCGTCGAAGGCCAGGCAGGCGTCTTTCCAGAGGCCCTTGAACATGTCGCCGAGCCACTTCAGGGCCTTGCCCCCGGCGCCGGTCACCTTCAGAATGATCACCCCGAGGGCGACAATGGCGGCCACGACCAGGCCCACGGGCGAACAAATGGCCGCGATCACCGACCCAAGGGCACCGAGGATGCTCCCCACCACCGAGCAGATTGTCCCGAGCGCCCCGACGGCCGCCGAGACGTAGGTGACGACAACGCCGATCCGTCAGGTCCCAAGCAGGCGGGTTTCGCAGGATGGGCGTAGGTTAGCATTTTCTTTGCCCTCGTCAAGACCTCATTAAGCTGCCGTTCGGATTCTTATAACCACTTACCACACAACATGTTATGGCATTTTTCCATCGCGTCTTTTGGGGCACCACAACCGCTTGGGGATGACATCGTTTTGGCCCCATAGGCAGACCGTTTTGCTCCCCTTCCTTCGAGATTTCCGGACACGCTCCACGTCTTCGGCATAAGTAACCAGATGGGGCCGGAGGAGAGCAACATGCCAGCCGAACAGACCATGAATCGCACCGTCGCCGACGACACCAACGTCATCGGTTCGGTCCGGATGTCCGTGGCCTTTGCCGACCCCTCCCCTGAAGACGATGCCCGTCGGGCGCGACGCGTTGACGCCCTGGTCGATTGGCTCCTTACCGAATGGCGCCGCGAGCACGAAGAAACGTATTGAACCCGCCTCCCAAGCCGCCCGCCAGTCGCATGCCCTTCTGCACATAATCGCGTAGATTCAACTTGATGTGTCTGGCCGGTTGAGGTAGGAGTCACAACCGTGGCTGGCGTAAGGGCCACGAAAGCGAGACCGGAATGATAGCGAACAAGACCATCAAAGCAGTGGGCTACGCCCGACGTTCCACCGACATGCAGGAGCGGTCGATACCCGACCAGCAAGTCTACGTCGAGCGCTGGGCAAAAGAGCGTGGCTACGAGATCGTCCGCTGGTATGTCGACGACGCCATCAGCGGCACTTCGACCAAAGGCCGCATGGCATTCGAACGTATGATCAAGACGGCCGAGAACGGCCGCGACTTCGACGTCATCCTCTGCTATGACATCAGCCGCTTCTCGCGCGGCGGCACGAACGAGACCGGCTACTATCTCCATCGTCTGGGTCTGGCCGGCGTCCAGGCTATCTTCTGCGCTGAGGGCATTCCCGAGGGCGACGAAGGCGAGTTGCTCCAAGGCGTGAAGAGTTGGCAGGCTCGGCAGTACAGCGTGAAACTGTCGCGCGACAGCATCCGCGGACAGCATTCGTGCGTAACCGTTCGCCACAGCAGCATGGGCGGCCTGGCACCCTATGGTTATGACCGTCAATACCTGAGCTCCGATGGCCACGTCGTCAAGACGATCAGGACCCTGTCTGATGGTCGCCGCCAGGAACTTGGCCCCGACTGCCGGCTCATCCGGCACATTGCCCAGAAAGAGCGAATGGGCCACAAACTGAAGTCTGACATCGTGCGGCTTGTCCCGAGTGACCCGGAGCGTATCAAGGTCGTCCGCCTGATCTTTGACATGTGCATCAAGGGTCTCGGGTTCCGCGCCATGGTGATTGAACTGAACCGGCTTGGTATCCCCGGCCCGATGGGCAGCCTCTGGAACCACGCGTCGGTCAAGGCCATTCTGGAAAACCCTTCCTACCGTGGGGCGCTCGCCTGGAATAAACGCACCTACGGCAAACTTCATGGCATCAACGGCGACGGTATGCCGCGGCCCAAGAAGGTCAAAGAGGGCACGCGGAACCCGAAGGACAGGTGGATTCTCGTCGAAAACGTCCACGAGCCGCTCATCAGCCCTGAAGTCTTTGAGAAGGCCCACGCGGCAATGGCGGAACGCCGAGAGAAGGGCGGCATCGCCCGTCCAGTAGATCGTTACCTGCTGTCGGGCCTGGTTAAATGCCTGCGCTGCGGCCTGAACTTCCACGGTACCGTCATCAAGCACCCGCCCTACGGAGATGGCGAGACCCGGTACTACGTGGACCGTGGCTATCGGGAGCGCGGCCCCACCTTCTGCCGCTCGACGAGCCTCCCGTCGAAAAAGCTTGAGCGGTGGGTCTTGGACCAGGTTCGCAAAACCATCTTCGGCGACGGCGCCGCCGAGGAGGCCATCGATACCGTGGTCCAGACGCTGATGAAGAGGACCACCGCGAAGACGGACAACACGGCGACCGAGAAAGAACTGGCCGCCGTCGGCAACCGCCTCAGGACGATGGTGGCCATGCTGGCCGACCCAGACCTGGGCGACGTGAAAGAAGTCAAACAGAGCGTTGTCGAACTCAGTCATAAACGCGACACCCTTCTGGCCAAGTTGCAGAAGGCCACGACGGCGAAAAGCCAGGAGATGGACGAAGCCTCGCTACGTGCCTGGGCCACAGCGAGATTCGAGGAACTGGAACGCGTGCTGGCCAACCCGGAATCGACGCTCGAAACACGGCGTATCGTTCGCGCCTACGTCGACCGCATCGAGGTCGATCCCGACGCGAAAGTGGGCACGCTTTACCTCCCTGCCAACGCGGCCGCTTTGTTTGGCAATACGGCCATCCGAGGGATGGAGGGCGCATCCTCCAGCCACTCGTGATAGGTCGACTGCGCCGCCCGCTGCGGATCGCCCACGGCGTCCAAGAGCGGCGTCTCGTACGGACTGACGATGCCCACCAGGTCGCTCACGTCCTCCGCAATTTCGGGGAACGGGAAGCCGGCCAGGTACGTTGCTTTTCCAGTAAATGCCATTGTGAATCTCCTTTACTGTTGTTGAATTAACCAATACAAACCGAATGAACCGCTTACTTCTTGCTGCCGCGCCGCCTGGTCCGCATGTACTCGACCAGGTCGGCCCGCCGACCCGTCTGCCGCGCCGAATCCGCCAGACGCCGGCTCTTGGCCGCCTCGCCCGAACCCGCCGGACGAGCCCCCTGCGACCGCCGACCCAGCGGTTCAACTTCCCGCTTCTGGGCCGGCCGCAGGTACGGCTTCTCCTCCAGCACCCGCTGGGCCAGCGCCGGCAAATCGACCTCCTCGTCGCCCAGCGCCGCCAGACGCTCCCGCGCCACCAGCAGCGCCGCCTCCGGGTCAATCGCTCCGGCCCGAATCAACTCCCGCTCCAGTTCACGTTCCGCCTGCAGCGCGTCCAACCGTTTCTGAAGCTCCTCGCCCCGGCGCCGCTCCGACGCCAGAGTCTCCTCCAGCGACCGGGCCGCCCCGTCCTGGGCCTGCCGCAACTCCTCCACTTCCGCCTCCAGCGCCGCCGCCCTCTGCTCCGCTTCCTGCGCCCGCCGCCGGTGCCGGATGCTCTCCCGCACGTCCACCAACTTCGGCCCCTGGCCCGCCGGCACGTCTGCGACCGGCTCCCGATCCTCCCGGATCTCCGTCATCTCACTCCTCCTTCTTCCCTGTAGGGTGCGTGCTTGCACGCACCAATCCGCTTCTTCCAGTTTTCAATCAAATGGTGCGTGCGAGCACGCACCCTACGAATTCACTCCTCCGGCGTCGCATACCCCAGTTCCCGGAGCACGTCCGCTCGCGGAATCCCGAGGTTCAGTTTCATCTGGGCCTGTTCCAACTGCTCACGCTGATTCTCCGGCAACGGGTCCGGCCAATGAATCCGCACGCGCCGCTCTTCCGCCGTGTTCGCAAAAATCCCTGCCCGGTCCACCAGGGCCAGAATCATCGCACTCAGCCGCCCCAACCCCTCGCCGTAAGTCACGCGCTTCCGCTCCACCCGGGCCAGCGTCCCCATCAGCGTCACCTTCAGTGCCGCCCCGCTCGTCAGGTTGCCCATCCGTCCGTTTATCAGTCCCGCCGTCAGCGGCGTGACGCCGCTCAACTTGTCCAGCGCTTCGCGCAGTTCGCTCACGTGGGCCGACTCGCTCGGCGAATCCGCATCGCCGCCGAATTCCTCGATGGCCGCGTCCGGGTTGTCCGTCGACCACATCCGCCCCGGCGCCACCGGCCGATTCTCGAAGTTCTCGATCCCCCGCCCCAGGTACATCTTGAAGCTCTGGAACGTGACGCGGCTGGCCCGGTCCGACAGCCGCGTGTTCAGCTCGTCCTGCAGCGGAATCAACGCCTCGACCTCGCCCGCACCCTCGTACCGCCCCGGCAGCGGCAGGTTCTGAATGTGCACCACCGGCACCTGGCCCAGGACGTTCGGCCCCTCGGCCACCAGCGACCCGTCCTCGTAATACTGCCACCAGTCCGGCCCCAGGATTTCCGTCACGCGGCACGTCGCCTGCTGCAACGGCAGATCGTCGGCGACGATCACCTGGTTCAGCAGCTTGTGATAATGGAGGACGTAATAGCGAACCGTGCGGAAATCTTCCTCGTCGAGGATCGGAATCGCCCGCGAAGCCTCGACGGCTTCGAGCCGCACGGCCGCGAGTGGATCGACTTCCTCCGCCACGTCATCACCTGAGCGGACCCACCGGCCGTCCACCTGGGTCAGGCCTTCGGTCAGCCGCAACACCACGTCGGCAAAACCGTAGACGCCGCCCAGGAGGGCCAGTTCCTGAAAGAAGGCCACACCGCCGTTGGCCTGGAAAACGGCCGCCAGGAGCGCTTCGATTTCGCGGGCCCGCGCCGGGTCCGGGGCCAGGCTTTCGATGATCGGGGCTTTGCCGAAGAGGAAATGGACGCCGGTGTCGATCCGCCAGCCGATGTCGTTTTCGACCACGACTTCCTTCCGCCGCGCCGCCGCGCCGCTGGGTTCCGTGCCGCGCCGCAAATTCGCCGGCAGGCCCAGGCCCCCGGCCCCGTAGCCGAGATAGCTGCGTCCGGTGATGCGGGCCGGGAGGCCGAACTCCTGATCCTGAACGTAGGGCCGCGCGACTTCCGCCCAACCGTCACCGGCCAGGGGCAGGGCCAAACCGCCGTCGAGACCGTGAATCTCGTTGCGGTAATATTTCCAGAGCCGCTCGAAGGCCAGCGTGCGGTCGAGGAATTCCTCGTTGAGCAGATGCTCCACGTAGGCGGCATCGAGCGGCGGATTTCCAAAACGGTTGAACTGAAAATTCATTCCTTGCTCCTTTAAAATAATGTCTGCTTCTCTTCGCTCCGACTCGGGGTGCCACACCTTGGCCCCGCTTTTGGGGCAAGGTGTGTCGAGTGCCGGCCGATTTTCAGCACACCTTGCCCGGCGAAACAACCCGCCGGGACAAAGTGTGGCACCCCCACCGCATTCCGACCCTCGCCACTTTTACGACCAACGGTCCTCTCAACCTAATCCCCGACTGTCTCACCCCGTACAGGGGTAAATCCGCCGTTTTCTCGGTCTGTGACACACTATGTCACACGCCGAATTCCTTAGGCGGCACAGGCAAAATCCGGCGATTGCGAAAAATAATTATTTTTCCGGGAGGGGTGTAGCGCTGTGACAAGACAGAATTTCGCCAGATCTATCAGGGGTTCGCGGCGGGCGTTTTGGGTGGCATTTTGGGGAGTGTCACACCCGCGCGTTGGCGTAACCGTGGGTGGCACAAGGAGTTGCGACAATTGATTTTGGGCATGTCACGCGCGAGGCGCGCGAAAAGGTAGGTGGGCAAAAATGTGACACTTTTGCGCGATGGCTGTTTGACGTGGTTTTCTAATGGAGTCTGGGTTAGAATTGTCCACGATCATTCTTGTCACGAAGAAGAATATCATGTCCGTGAAGGTCTGTTCAGGTTGCGGTACGGAGCTGTCCGACTCCAACCATTTGCCCGAGAACGACAAATGTCATGACTGCGTCCGCCACACGGTGGAGAACATCGCCGCCGTCGAGCCGCCTCCGGACGTGCTGCCGCAGAATGCTCCACCGGCAACTCTGCCGCCACCCCCGCTCAAAGTCTCTGAACGAGCCGCTCGGGAAGCGGTGTTCAAGATTTTTGAACGCGCCAAAGCCGTCACGCGTGAGGAAATTGAGCAGCGTGCCGTCTCGCGGACTATTCCGCGGCTAACCCTGGGCCTGATCATTATGGTCGCGCTGATTTTCCTCGGTTCCATGCTCAATGTCGGCAACGGCTGGATCTCGAGCCTGCTCGGCTGTTTCTTCGGCCTGGCCATTGTCGGCCGCCTGATCTTCGCTAAGGTCAATCCCCTGGATGCCCGTCGCTGGCCCCGCTTCTGGAAGGGAGCGGTCCTGGGTTACTGGATCTGCTATCTTCCGCTTATTATTCTGCTGAACTCCCTACAAAGCAGTTCGGTTCACTATGCTAATTGGGTTTTCTTAGTTCTCGGCGTGGGCGGCTACTTTTTTGCTTTCGTCATCGGTTATGGTGTCGGCCTGATTAACATTTTGATCACCGATACCCGGGATAAGCAGTTGGTCCTGGCCTGCTTCGACGAACTCCAGGCTCGCACCGCCGCCGAGGCTCAGCCGCAACGGTGAAGTCCGGTGGCATGCCTGCCACGCAGGAATGTGAAAGTCGGCGCCCCTCTGGTGAGAGACCAGAAACGACCACGGCGGGACAAGGCCCGCCGTGGCACATCCGTATGACGAGTTCACTCTGGTATCAGACCTTCGTTCGATAGACCTCGGCCAAGCCGTCGGCGTCGGTGCGGCGGATTTCAGCTTTGCCGACGGACGGGATTTCTTTGGTGAAGGCTTCGACTTCAGAGCGGGTGGTGAGGAAGCCGATCTCGCATTCGTAGCGGTGCGTCTCGCCTTTCTTGATGCAACCCAAAAGGCCGTGCTTGGCGGCATAGGCCCAGCCCGTGAAGGTGCTGCCGAACTCCAGGCCCGAAGCCCCGTCGCGCGGGTTCTTCCAGAACTGGAAGGTCTGCTGGAGCCGGGCGAAGGGGCGGACGTCGAACTTCACATAAGCGGCGCTAGAGCCGTCGGGGGCGATCAGGGCGGCGCGAACCAGGCCGGCGGCGTCGGGTTTGACTTGCATGATGTAACATTTCTCGAAGTTTTCCTCAGCGATGGCGGCCGGGTCGGGATCGGTGCGGGGGAAGCGGGTGTGGCCTTCGCCGACGCGCTCGAATAGCTGATATTTTTCCGCCCCGAGGCCGGAAATGGCCTCGTTGGGCCGGGGCACGACCACCGTCTCCGACGAAACGAAGCGCGTGCCGGTGACGACCGGGAAGTTCGGATGATAGAGCCACATGTAATCGGAGGTGACGGTGGCGGTCAGTTCATCGATCAGGCGAAACGCCCGCCGGCCTTCGACCGGTTCGACCGTCCTTTCGACCGTGATGCTTGGCCCGACGACCATCTTGCTGCAATTCATCCGGCCGCGCACGCCGCCGGTGGCCGTGCGCTGGAGGTCCGCCGCCGGGGTGACGGTGAAGGTGCCGTGGAGCGGCAGGGCGTCGGTGGGTTGGCCGACGTTGTCCGGTCCGGCGGTGAAAGCCCCTTCGATGTGCGCCAGCGGCCCGAGGCCCGCCCGCTGATAGGAAATCCGCCCGCGATGGCCGGCGGGGTTACGGTACATGACCGGCCGACCGTCGATCAGGACGTCGAGCACCTCGAGGCCGCGGTCCGGCACGACGTAAACCTCCATGTCGGCCGTGGGCCGCAGAACCACGCCCTCGACGCCGTCGGGATTGAAGCCAGGGAGCAACGAAAGTTTTTCTTTTGTTGCCTTATCCATATCTTTAATCTCCTTAAGTTTTCTTTCCCTTACTCCTACCGCCCCTTCGGGGCTAAGAAAAAGAGAAGAGGGTTTGTTGTGTTCACATACCGGGGGTTTCACCCGCCGCGCCCTTTCAGGGCGGACAGCAACAGCAACGGCAGACTGTCGAACGGTACAGATTCATGGCCCGTCTTCGCCGGACCATGCCACCCACGGTTAGTGGTGGGCGGAGAAGAAACAAAAGAAGAAACAGCGTCCCCCAGCAATGCTGGGGGCTTCAAAAACAAAAAACAGCAGCCTCAGCTTCCGCGCACGCGGCGTAGAATCGCCCCGCCGAGGCGCGACTGGGCCAGCTTGAAGGCCACGCTCCAGGCCCGGCAATGCAGCCAGTTCAGGTCGCGTTCGTAGAAGAGGAACGGGTGCTGCGTCGTACTCCACTTGTCCTTGAACTCGATCAGGGCGGCATCGTCGCGGGCGGAAATCATGAAGTCGAAATCTTCGCAGCCGCGGGCCAGGGCATGGCGAATCCCGGTCCAGATCACCGCGTCGTTGGGGCAGAGGCTGCGCTTGGCGCCGCTGGACGCCCCGAGAAAATAGTAACAGTGCTTGCCGCTATAGAGCAAGGCGATGGCCGCCAGCGGCTCGCCTTCGTGCCGGGCGATGAGCATTTCCCCGCGCCCGGCGGCGCAGTAGAGTTCCCAGATCCGCTCGACCATGCCCCGCTGCCAGACGACGTAAGTCTCATTGCGGGCCATGGTCTGGCGATACATGTCGAAAATAATATCCCGCCCGGCCTGGTCCGTGACCTCTTCCACGGTCACGCCGCGCCGCTCGGCCAGGCGCACGTCGCGGCGCACGCGGCCCTTGAACTCGTTCCAGAGCTGCTCCTCGCCGCGGCCCGCGAAATGGAGTACCTGCTGCATGTGCTGATTTGTGAGGCAGCCCGGCGGCACGAGTTCCGGGTCGTAACAGTTGTGGCTGAAGCGGAGGCGATGCACGCCTTCGCGGCGGGCCGCGCCGGCCAGGAGTTCGACGAACTCGCCATACCGCGACAGGTCGCCCACCGCCGAGCCGTAGGGCAGGCCGCAATAGAGCAAATGGAAAAATCCGAGCCGCATGTGCGCCGCCGGTTGCACCAGCACGAGCCGGCCCGCGTCCACGAGGCAATAATAAGCCGTGGGAAAACCGATGGCGGCCACGACCTGTTGCCAGGCGGGTTCCTGGAACAAGTAGGTCGGCCGGCCGGCCAGAAACTCGGCCACCGCCGGATCGTCGGACTTTCTCTTTTGAATCTCTGTCGCCAAGACGCGCTCCCTCGCCCTTTCTGCCCGCGGCGACGGTCATCATATAATCCGCCGGCCCGGTTGTAAACCGTCCGCCCGCCGGGGCCGTTGCTTGACCGACGGCTATGGCGCGGCTACCATGCGGCATTATGGAAGCGAATCAGGCCGAAACCGAACCGGGGCTGCGCGGCGCTTACCGGACCGTCAGTCCGGCGGCGCGAGAGCTTTTTGACGCCGAGTTTCTCGGCCAGTTGGAGTATCTGCGGATCGTCAGCCGTCGGGCCTTTGCCGGCGTTCATCCGGCCTCGCGGCGCGGCAAGCGTCCGGGGGCCGGTCTGGAGTTCGCCGAGCACCGCCCCTACACTACCGGCGACGATTTCCGCTATCTCGACTGGGCCGCCTACGGCCGGCTCGAAAAACTGCTCCTGCGGTTATTTCAGCAGGACGAGGATCTGGCCATCGCCCTGCTGGTCGACGTGTCGGACTCGATGTTGGTCGGAAGGGCAGAGACAAGCTCTGCCCCTACAAAAACGCGAAAAGTTGATTTGGCCCGTCAACTGGCCGCCGCCCTGGCCTACATCGGCCTGTCGAACCTCGACCGGATTCGCCTCTCGGTCTTTGCCGACGGCGAGGCGGCCGTGCTGAAAACGCGGCGCGGCCGAGGCCAGATTTTCAGCGTACTCGATTTTCTGGCCACGGCCCCGCTGGGCGGGCCGACCGGGCTGCTCCGCGCCGCCGAGCAATTTGAGCGGCAGGCCTCCGGGCCGGGCCTGGTGGTGGTGCTGAGCGATTTTCTCGATCTGCCGGACGGGGCCGACGGGCCGGCCGGGTACGAGAGCGCCCTGGGCCTGCTGGCTCATCGCGGCCACGAGGTCTGGGCCTTGCGGGTCGAGGCTCCGGAGGAAATCCACCCGCCGTGGCAGGGCGAGGCCGCCCTGATCGACGCCGAGACCGGCCAGGAGCGGCGCGTGCGACTGACGCCCGAGGTTGTCGCCGCCTACGAGCGCGACCGGACGAAATTTGTGGAACGATTCGAGCGGTGGACGACCGAGCACGGCATCGCCCACCTGGGTACAAGAACGGACCTGGCCGTGGACAAACTGGTGTTGGAGGTCTTCCGCCGCGGCGGATTCCTGAAATGAGAAACCATATGAAACGATCGATGTGGCGAATTTTGGCCGCTCTGACCCTGGTGGTTGTTTCTGCGGGCGCGGCGCGGGCCGACACGGCCCCCGAACCTTCCGGCCGCCTCGGCGGCGTCAAACTTTCCCGGGCCGAGGCCGGCGCCGGCCTGGCCCTGGTCCGCTGGGCCATCGTCACTACGGAACAGGACAAATCGATCAAACCGGCCGCCACGCGCGACGCCATGATCAGAGCCCTGGCCAAGAAAATGGCCGAAAAGTGGCCCCTGGCCGAAGCCGCGCCGAATATCCTTAACGAAAAACATCGCATGGAAATATTTGTCACGCTCTACGGTCCCGGCGGCGGAGACCTGACCGCCCAGGGGCGCGGCACCACCCTGGCCGGCGCCCTCATCGACGCCGCCGTCAACCTGGTCTCCAATTCCCGCTATCGCACCGAAGGTTGGCAGCACCCGGAGCAGATTCGCATCGCCCTCGACCTGACCGTCTATCGCGCCCCCTACCTCCAGAACGTCGCCGAGCCGTTCCTCTTCACCATGCGCCCCGGTCTCGACGGACTGGTCTATGAGAACGGCGCCGCCGCCGGCACCGTCCTGCCCTGGGAAGCCGTGCGCCGCCCCTGGGACATGCACTTCACCAAACAGGCCGACAACAACTCGACCGACGAGACCCGCCCGGCCCGTGATCCCGAAGAACTGAAAGTCGCCCTGTTCAAGTCGCTCCTCGACCGCGCCGGGGCCGACCAGAAAAACTGGAAAAGCCCGGCCGCAGAAGTCCTCCGCTTCGAGGTTCAGAGTTTCGTCGAGGGCCGCACCGGCGGCGGAGGCGACACCTTCGAAATTTTCCGCACCGGGCCGCTGGTCCGCCCGGATTCGGTCGATGCTGAACTTCTCGCCACCGCCGCCGCCCGCGCCGCCGATTTCCTGGCCCGCGCCCCCGACACCGCCGACGGCATGGTCCGGGCCTCCTACGATCCGCTCCGCCGCCTCTGGGGCCGCGAACCCATCGATCCCGGCCGCCAGGGTCTGGCCGCTCAGGCCTTTCTCCAGCGCTACGGCGTCCGCCTGCCAAAGGAACGGGCCAAACGCGAAGAGTGGCTCCTCAAGGCCGGCTCGGCCCTGACCCTGGCCCTGATCAAAGATCTCAAGCCCGTTGACAAAGTTCAGGGCTGGGACCAGGAGCGCCGCGACTGTTCCTTCCCCGTGGCCGAGCACAAATCTGAAGTCTCCTGGACCGCCCAGGCCCTGGCCGCCGTAGCCGACCTCCAGGCCGTCCAGCCCGACGACACCAAGCGGCAGGTGCTGGCCCGCCTGACCAACACGCTCCTCTCCGCCCAGAAAAAGGACGGCTCGTTCAACACTCTGTTCGCTCCGGGCACCGACAAGCGGCTGATCGAAAAGGACTCCGAAGACCTGACCGGCGAATCGGTCGCCCTGTTTGGCCTGGTCCGAGCTTATGAGACCACCCTGACCACCGGAACCGGCGACGAGAACCTCCTGAAATACGTTCGCCGCTCCGCCGATTACCTCGTCTTCCAGCGCGAGAAAACCCTCGGCCGCAAGGAAATCCGCGGCCTGGCCGACACCTACCTGATCGAAGCCCTGGCCGCCCTTGACCGCCGCCTCGACAATGACGCCTATGTGGAGTACGTCGCCAAGTGCGTTCAGGCCGTCGCCTCCACCCAGATCATCGACCCGTCGCGGTACCCGCTGGACGAGTTGGGCGGCTTCACCGGCCCCGACGCCGAGTCGGCCTCCTTCTCCCTGCGCGGCCTGGCCGCCGCCACGGCTCTGGCCAAACGAATCGAATCGTCCGCCCCCGACCGCTTCAAAAAGCTCGGTCTCCAGGACCTGCTCGACACCGCTGCCCGCACCCGCCAGCGGGCCGAAGGCTACCTCCTGGGCCTGCAATACACCGAGAGCAACAGTTTCTACCTGCCCGAACCCGCCGTCGCCTCCGGCAGCTTCCGCTTCAGCGCCTGCGACAGCCGCGCCAGCACCCTGGCCACGGCGAATTTCCTGTTGGCGGAGGGGCAATAGGCTTATTATATAAATTCAATATACTGGTCGAAACTGCTCTGCTTATTATAAAAAACGCCGAAAATTTATAATAACAGTGGCCATCATAGCGCAGTAAAGAAGCTTTCGCCGTTTTTTACTTGCCCCGTGACGTCTGGACGTCTATGATGTGCACCATGATCGACCGCAGGATACAACCCGGCCAAATCCGTGACGCCATCGTCGATTTTTTGCGAAGCCGGCCGACCGAAGCCTCTGTCCCTGAAATCCAGCAAGCGGTCAGCCGCAGGCTCGGCGAGGGCGTCCCGCCGTCGTCCGTGCGTAGCTATCTGAGCCTCAATGCCGAGACACATTTCGAGCGAACCTGCGTTGGAACATATCGCCTGCGTGTCCTCACTCCGGTCGTCAATGAAGAAGGAACACCGAAACACTTTGAACCCGTCTACGAATTCGGTCGCAGCCAACTTTTCAACGCCGACTGTTTCGATTGGCTGGCCGCTCGCGAACCATTGAGCATTGAGGCCGTTGTTACCGACCCGCCCTACGGTCTGGTGGAATACAGCGAAAAAGAACAGAAAAAACTCCGGGCCGGGCGCGGCGGAGTCTGGCGACTGCCGCCCTCCTTTGACGGCCATCAACGGGCGCCATTGCCGCGGTTTACGACCCTCACCCAGAACGATCTCGACGCCCTCGTGGTTTTTTTCGGAAAGTGGGCGCGGCTCTTGATGCCGGTCCTGGTGCCGGGTGCTCACGTCGTGGTCGCCACCAACCCTCTGCTCTCCCACCTGGTTTCTTCTGCCCTGGCCGGTGCGGGTTTAGAGCGTCGCGGCGAAATTATCCGACTGGTCATGACCATGCGCGGCGGAGACCGACCCAAGAACGCCCATCTGGAATTCCCCGACGTGAGCGTCATGCCGCGCTCGATGTACGAGCCGTGGGTCGTCTTCCGAAAACCATTGGAGGGCCGGGTTCAGGACAACTTGCGGAAATGGAAAACGGGCGGCTTTCGCCGGCCGGAGCCGAACAAACCATTCGCCGACGTGGTGGTCTCCTCGCCCACGCGCAGCCGCGAACGGGCCATCGCGCCGCACCCTAGCCTCAAGCCCCAAGCCTTTTTGCGGCAGATCGTCCGAGCGGTGTTGCCCCTGGGCGAAGGCACAGTCCTCGATCCTTTCGCCGGCTCCGGTTCCACTCTCGCCGCCGCCGAAGCCGTCGGTTACGCCGGCATCGGCGTCGAACTGGACGCGGCCTACGTCGTCACGGCTCGCAGCGCGATCGCGGCACTGGCTAAGCTTCGCTAGCATGTTTTAATGACCGCAAGGTTTCACCGCTCACGATCTTCGCGGATCAACTCTGCGCTATCCGAGAAGCTTTGCCCGAGGCGTTTTCTCCAGCCAGCGAACACAGATACGATCTCTTCGCTGCCGGCGGCACTTTCCAGCATGGTCCGCACTTCGCTTTGGAGCGACCGACCGTTTCGCTTGGCCCGGGCCTTCAGATTTTTTATCGTCTGCGCCTTGACACCGCGAATCAGAATATCAGCCATAACCGTGCCCCTCCAGCAAAACCGCCGACCTACGAACCAACCCTATTCTGGTTTGTGTTCGGTAAATTTGCCGCCGAATAAAGTTTCTTTCTTTTCCGAAGTTCCGATTTTGGTTCCCTCCGTGTCCCGGTGTTCCGTGTATTTGCTTCCAAATAACCTTTCTTTAGTTGCTGCCGTTCCAACTTTATTTCCTTCCTCATCATATTGTTGCACATACGTCCCGCCGAAAAGCGTTTCTTTCAACTCCTTGGTTCCGATTTCATTCCCGTCTTTGTCATAGCATTGCACATATTGCCCGCCCAGGAGCCGTTCTTTTACTTCCTCCGTCGCCACGGCGTCCCCTTCCTTGTCATAGTACTGCGTATACTTTCCACCCAAAAAAGTTTCTTTTTCTTCCGAGCGGCCATCGTGCATAGCTCTTCTTGTGTCGTCAGAACTGGCTCTCCCCGGACTTGTTCCTTCCTTTAATTTTAAAATAAGCCCCAGCACAAGCAGACATACAAACAAAACGAGAATCACAACAACTACAATAAAAGCCACATACAAGACGAAGAGCCAGGCAGCAATGGCATAAAGCGTAGCTGTTACCCGAAGGCCGCTTCTCAGGCCACGATGAGCAACGCCGTCGGTCCAGTCGCAGAACTTTGTGATTGTCCACAATGGGGGATGGGTAACGAATTTTGAAAACCATCCTCGTTTTTGAGCCGCGCTCTGTTGCCGCCTTCGGACCCAGGGTTCAACCTTTTCAATTGTGCCGTTCAGCCATTGGTTGTTGATGGCCGCAATTATAACGCCGATCACAAGGGGCGTAACGAGAACAATAATTTTGCAGATGGTGGTGTAGGTTGCCTGGGTCATATCAAACGCCTTTCTTGTTGAGATTTATTGGTTAAAGCAGAGGCGGCCACCGCGACTCAATTACAGAACTCACTCGCTATTTTGTTGTAGTGTCGGGCGTGGGGGTAGGGGTTGAGCGCCAGGTGTGGGGGCTTGCCTGGTCTGCATGTCCATAATTCCTCCGGTTGTCCGCGCCGTTGTATCAGAGAATTCGTGTTCTTGAACCAAATCGTCTTTATAGGTGATACACAGTTTTTGTATGCGAACCTTTTGCACATCACTCACAAAAAACTGGATAATAGGCATCATCATCATCGGATTTGGCCTGACATCGTTGCGCATATAGCTAACTTGACAAACTCCTCCTCTGGTTACATCAACAAAATCAGGTTCGCCCAATTTCTTCTCGACTTGTGACCGTGAATCCCCATCTTTGATCGAATTGACAATGCTTGGATCCAAAGAGTGGCCATGGGGCACAGCGCCACAGGTAAAAATTGCCGGGGCAACGGCCGTCCCGACCGCCCCCGCGATACCGCTGGCGAGGCAGCCGCCCAAAGGACACAAGAAGCACGCAACAAAGACCATCGACAAACAATGTGGCAAAAACCTTTTCATGCGCCGTCCTCCCAATAGGTGTGACTGCGGGTTTCTGGCGGCGCGTTGAAAAGAGAAAAGGGAGCCGCCAGGTACTACCCCCGGCAGAAGGCCTACCACAGCCCATGGAGAGGGATTCGCCGACGGACTCCCATTACGGGAGTCCGCCAAGACGTCGCCTCTCCGATGAAAAGTGGTAGTTTTCTGCCGGAGCATACGCTTGGTCAGACCAAGTTTAGATTTTCGCTATCTTTTAATCTTTGTGCGGTGTTCCACCTCCTTTACCCGTGTTAACCGGACCATTCGCCAGTCTATAGCGGCCTCAAATCGTGTGAGACGAATTTCAATACCAACAGTAGACTTAGAAGCATAATATTGGTCAAGTGAAATGTCCGCGATCCGGCCATGGCACATCTTGGCGAAACATGGCGGCAAACAGCGGCCGCCATGCCACCCTTTGCCCTTTTGAGGTCACAGATTGTGACCTCAAGAATTTATGTTACCGCGACCGGCGCTTGCGGTCCTTGCGCTTGCGGGTGCTGCGCATCCGTTTTTTGGGCGCGCCGTGGCCGAACAGGTCGATGCCCTGCATCGCCTTCATCGCCGCCGCCTTGTCTTTGCCGAAGGCCCCGGCGGAGCTCATCTGCTTGACCATGCCCTGAATCTGGTCGAAGCTCTTCACCAGCCCGGCCACGTCCTGCGGCTGGGTGCCGGAGCCGCGCGCGATGCGACGGCGGCGCGAAGCGTCTATGGTCTCCGGCCGGTTGCGTTCGCCGGCGGTCATCGACTCGATCATCGCCCGCGTCACGTCCATTTCGTGGTCGTCCAGCGGCAGGTCTTTCATCGCGCTGCCCAGGCCGGGAATCATGGCCATGATTTCCTTGAGCGGCCCCATCTTCCGCACCTGTTCGATCTGTTTCAGGAAATCGTCGAACGTGAATTCCGCCCGGGCTAGTCTTTCCTGCATCTTCGCCGCGTCGGCCGCTTCGACCGAGGCCTGAGCCTTTTCCACCAGGCTGACCACGTCGCCCATGCCCAGAATCCGCCCGGCCATCCGCTCCGGGTAAAATTCTTCCAGCCGGTCGAGCTTTTCCCCGACGCCGATAAACTTGATCGGCTTGCCGGTCACGGCCTTGACGCTCAGAGCCGCGCCGCCGCGAGCGTCGCCGTCGAGCTTCGTCAGAATCACCCCGTCCAGGGCCAGCCGCTCGTTGAACTCCCGCGCCGAATTCACCGCGTCCTGCCCAGTCATGGCGTCGCAAACCAGATAAATCTGTTGCGGGCTGACCGCCTTGGCCACCTTCTCCAACTCGGTCATCAACTCGTCATCGATGTGCAACCGGCCCGCCGTGTCCAGCAGGATCGTGTCGCAACCCTGCATCTGGGCGAAGGAGATCGACCCGCGAGCCACCCGGACCGGATCCTTCGACTCTTCCGCGTACACCGGAATGTTGAGTTGTTCGCCGAGTACCTGGAGTTGCCGCACCGCCGCCGGACGCTGGAGGTCCGCCGCGACCATCATCGGATTGCGGCCCTTCTCTTTCAGGTACCGGGCCAGCTTGCCGCAGGTCGTCGTCTTACCCGAGCCTTGCAGGCCGGCGAGCATGATCACCGTTGGCCCGGCGGGAGCCACGGGAATGTCGTGGCTGACCGGACCCATCATGGCCACCAACTCGTCGTGGATGACCTTGATCATGACCTGGCCGGGCTGAAGGCTGGAGAGCACCTTCAGGCCGATGGCCTTTTGCTGCACCGTTTCGATGAAGTCTCGGACGACTTTCAGGTTGACGTCGGCCTCGAGCAACGCCGTGCGCACTTCGCGCAGCGCGTCTTTGACATTGCCCTCGCTGATGCGGCCGCGGCCCGAAAGTTGCCGCACGGCTTCGTTGAGTTTCTGCGTCAGAGATTCAAACATGCCCCAATCATAGGAAAATCCGGCGGAATTTCAAGGGCAGGCCGGGCGCGGGAGATTATAATCTCGCCCCATGCGCGAACGCTTTCCTCGATTCTTCGACGCCACCATCTGGGCCGCCGTCATTCTGGCCGACGCCGCGCTGCTTTTGGGCGGCGTCGCCGCCGGGTTCCTGGTCCTCCAGAAACTGGGCGGCAACTACGCCGACCTGGCCCTCGTCGGCGCCGCCGGGTCGCTCGCCTACGCCCTGGCCTCGCCGCTCTCGGCTCGCCTCGGGCCGCGCTTCGGTTTGCGGCGAATGACTGTGACCGGGGCGGCCCTCTACGCCACGGCCAGTCTGTTGATGTCCCTGTCCGGCTCGGTCGTCCAGGTGATCGGAGCTTCCGCCCTGACAGGTCTGGCCGGCGCCATGCTCTGGCCCAACGTCGAGGCCGAACTCGCGCGCGGCCGCCAGGGACCGCTCCTGCGCCGCCGCCTCTCCATCTTCAACACCATGTGGTGCGCCGGGGCCACCTTCGGCCCCTTCCTCGGCTCCTTCATCTACCCCTCGGACCTGGTCGCCGCCGGTCCCGACGGCCGCGCCGCCATCAACCTCGTCTTCTACGCCGCCGCCGCTCTGGCCCTGGGCACTCTCCTCTTTCTGCTCCTCTGGCGCAGCGCGCAGCCCGCCGCCGCCGAGGTCCGCCGCCACATCGCCGCCGAAACCCCGCGCGATCCGGCCCGCCTGCGGGCCTTTCTCCTCATGGCCTATGTTGGTAATTTCATGTGTTATGTCGTCATCGCCGTGCTGCGAAACCTCTACCAGAAACTGGCCAGCCAGCAGTGGGCCGACCAGGAACCGGCCCGAAAGGACTTCGTCCTCCTCACCGCCCTGGGCCTGGCCAGCACGCTGATGTTCCTGGCCATGTTCTTCGCTCACCGTTGGCCCTACCGCCTGAAGCGGCACATCTTCGCCCAACTCGCCCTGGTCGCCGCCGTGGCCGTGGTCGCCCTAACCGGCAGCTTCTGGGTCTCGGTGGCCGCCTTCCTGGTCATCGGCGTGGCCAGCTCGTTCATCTATTCCGGAAGTTTGTTCTACAGCATCGAAGGGACCACCGAATCGAGCCACATGGCCGGCTGGCACGAGTGCGTCCTCGGCCTGGGCGGCGTTTGCGGCCTGCTCTTCTCCGGCTTTTCCCCGAGCCTGCTCCGACACCTCGGCGTCGAAAGCGACTATTGGCTGGTCCGCACGCCCTACCTCGTCGCCGCCGGAATTTTCGCCCTCGGTATCGTCGTGCAACTGGCCATCTATCAGCGTCATAGGCCGCAATTCGTGCGGCAGAGTTGACAAATGGTATACTGTCCCCAATTAAACAATTAACAGAGAACAGAAACCGATCGCTCTCGCCAATGCCGTATGATGTCAACGGCAACCTTTGTTGGATCGCCGTGCGTCGTATCGACTTCGAAATCATACGGACCATGGTCGTGTATCCGGTCCTCCTTCAAGTGCGACCTGCCTTCGCCAATGGCTCTATCGCCACGGAGGCGTTCGCGACGCTCGATTTCCTCCACGGAGCAATGCACGCCCACCAGGAAAACGTCGTACGGCTTCAGCAGATGTCTCAGATCCGCTCGCCACTGTGGGAACTCGATAATGTGTTCGACGATGAGATCGTTGCCGGCTGCGGCGAGCGCGGCGATACACCGATGGAAGCCATCGAAAAACCGTGGCCGAACGTTGCCCCACCAGAGAAACGGGCCTTGTTCGTCGCGCCGTTCAGGCAGGCCTGGCTCGAGAAGATCCGACGAAAAGTGCAGGAACGGTTCGTCAATCGCGAGTTGTATCGCCTTTGCGAGCGTCGATTTGCCGGCGCTCGACGCTCCATTCAACAGGATGATGCGTCCGACTCGCCGGGTTGTGGTGAGATTCGAATGGTTATCTGACATGCCGGCGTATCCTCGCAAAAAAGGGACGGAGCACTTAATTCAAGAATACAATGCTCCGACCCGATTTACCCGTCAAGGCCGTCATCCCACCGCGATCCGCTCCACCAACGAGGGAAGATTGTTGAAGTGCACCTTCAAGTCGCCGTAGTTGCGGACGTAGGTGCGATCCACGTCCTGGGCCACTACCACGTTCTCGCCTTGGGGATATTGCTGTCGAAAGGCCTTGATCCCCGCGGCGTCAAATTCGTCCGCCGACCACTTGCATTCCACGGCCAGGGGGTGCCGGCCGCGACGGACCCAGACGAAATCCACCTCGTGGCCGCGCTTGTCCCGCCAGTAGTGAGTTTCGCGGCTTTGGGTGGCCGCCATGACTTCATTGAGTACGAAATGTTCCCACAGTATGCCCAGGTCGTCGTGACGGATCTCGTGCCAGCCGCGGTAGTAGCAGAAGAATCCGGTATCGAAGGCGTAGACCCGCGGCGCGGACACGATCTCGGTCGGCCGGTGGGTGCTGAACGGACGGATCACGTGGGCGACAAAGGTGGCCTCCAGAACCTTCAGGTAGTTGGTGATGGTGGTCCGGCTGACCTCGCACGGGGCGGCGAACTTCGTGGCCTCGAAGATACCCCCGCTCTGGGCCAGAAGCAACTCGATGAACTTCTGGAAGGAACTCCGCCGCTCCAGGCGAAACAACTCCTGGATGTCCTTGGCCCAATAGGCGTCCAGCCATTCCTGGAAATCCCGCTCCGGGAGCCGGGCAGCCAGAAAGAACGGCGGCAGGCCGCCGTGCAGGAAGCGATGTCGCAGGTCCGTCCGCTTGAAGTCCTGAAGATCCTGTCCGCACATGGGCGTCAGCCAGAAGTCGCGTTTGCGGCCGGCCAGGGTGTCACGAAACTTGGTCGAGGCACCCAGGGTGGAGGAGCCGGTGGCCAGGAGACGAAGGTGCGGATAGTGGTCGGCCGCAATCTTGAGCAGTTCCGACGGGTGGCTGAGGCGATGCACCTCATCCAGAATAATCCGCTTCCGGCCCAGGCCGTCGAGGAAACCCTGGGGGTCATCCATCATCCGCCGCACGCGGGGCAACTCGCAGTCGAAGTACTCCACGCGCGGCAGACTCCGGCACAGGCAGGTCTTGCCGACGCGGCGCACGCCGGCAAGCCAGATGACCGGCTTTTCCTGCCAGGAGCGCTCAATGAGGCTAAGCCAGAATTCTCTCTTGACCATACGCAGACAGCCTAGCGTTTGGCGTCACTAAACGCAAGTCTATTATCGTTTGGTGCGGGACAATTTTCAAGGGCGCCTAATGCGACCGGGGCCTTGTGCGCCATATACTATTCTTCCTAGCTCGCCGAGTTCGGACGACCGCGGCAACCCGGGGTCAAGGCCCGGCCCGTCTGCTCGCCTCCTATCTCAGCGACACCAGCACGTTGGCGAAACCGCGATCCGCCGTGTTGTCACGCACGCCCAAGAGCGCCGACTTGCCCGCGAACCCCGCCGACCCCGGCAGCAGGTACCGCTTGACCACCGTCTCGCCGGGCTTCATCTTCGAAATTTCGTAGCCCATCATCGGCCGCCCCGGAATCTGGGCGTAGGCCGAATAGCTCATCGCCTCCCGCGCCGTGCAGGTGATCTCCTGCTCGATCACCAGGTTCCCGCCCTCGTTGTAAACCACCGCACTGGTCCGGGCCGTGGCCATCTCGAACCGCACCGGGGCCACCGCCATAAACCGGCAGGTGATTCCCGCCTCCACGTCGAAATCCGCCAGAATATCCTTCACCCCCACCGTCTCGTTGTATGGCACTGTCACCGTCACCGCCTGGGCCACATGCTCGTTCTCGGCCAGGTTCAGATGAATCACCGCCGGGTCGATCCGCCAGCCCTCCGGCGGCCGCAGCCGCACCGTACCCGTGATGCCCCGCCCGAAGCGGTTGGTGAACTCGATGGTCGCCTTGTGCCCGTGATAGGCCGCCGGAATCGCCCCGCCGGTCAGAGCGAACGATTGCCGCGTCCCCGATATCCGCGGGTCGATGCCCGTCACAAAGAGCGGCAGCGGCTGGAGCGTCAGCGTCGAAACCGACCCGACGCGCGGCACCGCCGTTTGGTTCCCGAACACGTCCGTCTGCGTCAGGTTCTCGCCCAGATACAGCGGCTCTTTGATCGGTCCCGGCAAGTCGTCTTTCCCGACCACCAGCGTCTCCGACCCGTCCGGCCGCGCAAAGACCAGGGCCGTCGCCTCGTGCCCGAGCGGCAACCACCCCGCGAACCGCGCCCCGCCCAGCAGGTCGCACAGCGTCCGCGCCGCCAGGAACAATTCCCCCGGCCGGTGGCTCTCCGTCATCAGTCCCGTCTCCTGGTCCGTCAGCTTGTCGAAAAATATCTGTTCTACGCCCGCCCGCCGCGCCGCCAGCACCCGGCTCACCAGGTCCACGATCCGCCCGTCCGCGTCGTGCCCGCGGCGACTGATCGCCTCCAGCGTCAGATAGACGCGCGGCCCGCCCGCCGCCGTCGCCGACGCCAGGTATTCCGGTATCTGCTCCGCCGAAACCTCCGGCCCCAGGTGCAATGAAACAAAGCCCAGCCCCGCCGGTCGTTTAAGCGGCAGGGCGTAACTGGCCGGCCACGAAATTCCGCGCGGCATCTTCCCCGTCAGCCGGTCGATCTGCCGCGACGCCGCATCCAGGACCGCCGGCTCCGTCTGCAACCGCACTACGCTCACATCGTCGTCGCTCCCGAGTTGCCACTGGCTCACCACGCCCGCGTACCGGCTCACCAGCGAGCTCAAGGGACGCTGCCAGAGATCGTCCTTGCAAGCCAGAAAATCCGCCGCCCCGCGTATCCGCTCCGTCGACAACTTCGCCAGGCACTCCGGCGGCTGGCCGATCACCCCCACAAACTCCACGCCCTCGCGCCGCAACGAGTTCATCAATCGTTCCTTCTCCGGGTGGCCGCACTCCACCTCCGCCGCCGTGTCCGCTGGTTGCCACAGCGGAACTTTCAGCGTCCGCACCCCCAGGAACCGCGCCGCCTCGGCCAGCGCCGCCGGATCTGCCGCCCCGCCCGCGTCCGCCAGACCAAAGCCCTGACCCACCACCCCTGCCGCGCTGTGCCACGGCGCCACCACCGCGAATCCCGTCTCGCGCCGCAAAATCGTCGAACCCTCACCCGCCGCGTCATAACTCAACCGATAGGCCCCAGGCGCCAGCGCCGGCAACGTCACGTCACGCCGCCCTGCCCCGCCCTGGTCCGCCGCCAGCGTCGCCGTCTCGCTCCAGGCCACCCGCCCGCGCTCGTCCGTCACCACCAGCCGCCCAGGGAACGCGCCCGACAGCACGCCGTCCGCCGACAGGTGCACCGTCACCGCTTCGCCCTGCGTGAAAAATGTCCGGCCCTCGGACAGGCTCAACCCCACCCGCGGAATCCGATAGAGCTTCAAATCGGCAAACCAGACCTTCGCCCCGATGTCCGCCGCCTCGCCACCGCGCGCTTCCATCGAGAAGCCGATGAAGCGCGGCGGATTCTTGAACGCCCGGCCCTGTCGGTCCGCCGCCGGAGAAACAAACACCTCTACCCGCGTCCAGTCCGTCGTCCCGACCACCGCCGCCGAACTCACCCGGCTACCCGCCACTTCACGACCCTCGTCGTCGTTGAACCAAACCCCCAGCGCCGCCCGGCTGCTCTTCAGGTCCTTCGTCTTGATCCACCCTTCCAGGCAATAATCGAATTCCCGCGAGACCTGCGTCCGGTGGAACTCAAACTCATATTTACAATTCCCTCCGTCCAGGTTGAACCGGAAACTCGTCGGCGGCGAATGAAACACCTCGTGGTCGAACTCCCCGCGCGTGTAACTGGGATACCCCCGACCCGTCACCTTCGTCCAGTTCAGCGGCGTCGTCTCGCCGTGCCGCTCGTTGAAGTCGAACGCCCGGATGATCTCGCGGGTATAGCACGCCTCCTCGCCCGGCGCTGCCGCAGTCGGGGCCACAGGTGGCGACTGCGCCGGCGCGAACCCGGCCGGCCACAACAGCAGCCCGGCCAGAACAATGACAATTCTTACGGCGATCCGCATGTCCTTCTCCCCGTGCCTCGGCGCGCACTGCGACCGCCGGACACTGTCATTCTTTATCGGCATTGAAGGCCCACGTTCAGCATACCCGGTTCCTTAAATTCCCGAATCGACCGGATTAATCCCTTGACCCCCGCTCCCCGCCCCGCTATTCTTTACCTCAGGATGCAAGGGCTATAGGAGTTTGTGACCCAGTTTCCCCCGCTCCACCGGCATCCGCTGCTCTTCCGGACTAAACTTTACCCCGACCGATATTCCATTTTTCTCCCTGTCTTTTAACCCTTTGTTTCTCCAGACCTGCCCGTTTTTGTGATCTCTGATGCCCAGAACTCTCTATATCATCGATTCGCATTCGCACCTCTACGCCTCGTACTACGCCATTCCCCATCTCCGCTCATCCTCCGGCGAGCCGACCGGAGCCACCTTCGGCTTCACCCAGGCCGTCCTCAAAATCCTCCGCCAGAGGAAGCCCGACCTCATCGTCGCCGTCTTCGACGGCCCCGCCGAGACCTTCCGCAAGAAAGCCTTCGCCGACTACAAAATTCAGCGTAAGCCCATGCCCGACGACCTCCAACCCCAGATTCCCCGCGTCAAGGAAATCCTCCACGCCCTCGGCGTCACCGACCTCGACGCCCCCGGCTACGAGGCCGACGACCTCATCGCCCGCTTCACCGCTGAAGCCCGCGCCGACGGTTGCGAAGTCGTCATCGTCTCGCGCGACAAAGACCTCATGCAACTCCTCGGCCCCGGCGTCGTCATGTTCGACCCGCGCCGCGACGAAACTCTTGACGAAGCCTGGCTCCTGGCCGAAAGAGGCCTCCGCCCCAACCAGATCGCCGACATGCTCGGCCTGATGGGCGACGCCGCCGACAACATTCCCGGCGTCCCCGGCATCGGCGAAAAACGCGCCGTCGCGCTCCTCCAGAAATACGGCTCCCTCGAAGAAATCCTCGCCCGCGCCGCCGAAATCCCCGGCAAGCTCGGCGAAACCCTTCGCCAGAGCGCCGACGTCGCCCGCCTCAGCCGCGAACTCGCCACGCTCCAGCCCGACATTCCCGTCCAACTCCGCTATACCGATTTCACCGTCCGACCCGCCGACGACGCCCGCCTCGCCGCCCTGTTCCGCCAACTTTCTTTCCGCTCCCTCGCCGAACAATTTGAAAGTAATAACCCCTCTCCCTCGGGAGAGGGTGGGCCTAGGGAAAAAAGGGCCGGGGAGGGGTTGAGGCCAACAACCTCATCCCCGCAAACAACTCTCTTCAAAGAACCCGACAGTAACTTCTCCTGCCTTACCACCCTTCCCGCTCTCGAATCTCTCGCCGCCAAACTTCTCGCCGCCTCGGCCTTCGCCTTCGACACCGAAGCCACCGGCCTTGATCCGCTCCGCTCCCAACTCGTCGGCCTCAGTTTTTCATTACAACCCGGCGAAGCCTTTTACATCCCCGTCCTCTCGCCCGACCCCGCCGCCCATCTCGACGCCGCCACCGTGCGCCGCGTTTTAGCTCCGGCCCTAGCCAACGAAAAATCCCTTAAAATCGCCCACAACGCCAAATTCGACCTCGCCGTCCTCCACCACGCCGGTTTCGCTCTCGCCGGCCCGCTTTTCGACACCATGATCGCCTCCTACCTCCTCGACGCCGCCGACCGTGAGCACAGCCTCGACGCCCTAGCCCTCAAATATCTCGCCTACGCCGGCACGCCCATCGAAAATCTCATCGGTCCGCGCCCGCGCGGCAAAAACGCCGCGCCGCAAAAGACCATGGACCAGGTGCCCCTCGACCAGATCACCCCCTACGCCTGCGAAGACGCCGAACTCACCTGGCGACTCCACGAACTTTTCGCCCCGCGCCTCAAAGCCGACGGACTCTACAAACTCTTCGAGCAAGTCGAAATGCCTCTCGTCCGCGTCCTCGAAAAAATGGAACGCACCGGTGTCGCCCTCGACCTCAAGCTCCTCTCCTCCCTCGCCGAAACCTTCGGCCGCCGCATGGAAGAATTGCAACACGAAATCTTCCAACTCGCCGGCCACGAGTTCAATGTCGACTCGCCCAAACAACTCGGCGTCGTCCTCTTCGACGAAGCCGGCCTCAAGCCGCTCCGCAAAACCGCCGGCGCCGCCCGAAGCACCGATTCCGACACCCTCGAAGCCCTCGCCGCCGACCATCCCCTCCCCGCCAAGGTTCTCGAATACCGGTCGCTGGCCAAGCTCAAAGGCACCTACGTCGATTCCCTGCCAGAAATGATCAACCCCGACACCGGCCGCATTCACGCCAATTTCAACCAGGCCGTCACCGCCACCGGCCGCCTCAGCTCCTCCGACCCCAACCTCCAGAACATCCCGGCCCGCACCGAACTCGGCCGCGGCATTCGCGCGGCCTTTGTCCCCGGCGACCGCCAACGCGACGTGCTTCTGACGGCCGACTACAGCCAGGTCGAACTCCGCCTCCTCGCCCATTTCAGCCACGACCCCTTCCTCCAGGAAGCGTTCCATAAAGACCTCGACATTCACGCCTTCGTCGCCGCCGAACTGTTCGGCGTGCCCCAATCCGAAGTCACCAGCGAGCAGCGCGGCCGGGCCAAGGTCGTCAACTTCAGTCTCATCTACGGCAAGAGCGCCTACGGCCTCTCCCGCGACCTCCACATTTCCGTCGCCGAGGCCCGCGACTACATCGACGCCTATTTCGCCCGCTTCACCCGCGTCCGCGAATTCATGACCGCCGTTCTCGAACAGGCCAAACGCGACGCTTTCGTCACCACCATCCTCGGCCGCCGCCGCCCCGCCCCCGGCGTCAAGCAAACCGACGCCCAGCACTGGAACAATCCCGAGCGCGCCGCCTTTAACGGCGTCCTGCAAGGCTCCGCCGCCGACCTCATCAAGGTCGCCATGAACAACATCGACCGCCGCCTCGTCGCAGAAAATCGCCCGTCGCAGATGATTCTCCAAGTCCACGACGAACTGGTCTTCGAGGTGCCTGCTGCCTCGGTCGATGAAGAAAGCAAATTTATCGTCCGCGAAATGGAATCCGCCATCACCCTCGACGTCCCCATGAAGGTCGACGTCGCCTGGGGACCGAACTGGCGAGAGGCGAAATGAAACGATGACCACCCGCCGCCTTCCCATCATCGGCCTCGTCGGCGGCATCGGCTCCGGCAAATCCGCCCTGGCCGCCGCTTTCGAAGCGCTCGGCTGTCGCCGCCTCGACGCCGACCGCCTCGGCCACGAAATCATCGCTCGCGCCGATGTCTACGCCGACCTCGTCACCACCTTCGGCAACTCCATCCTCGCCCCCGACGGCCGCATCAACCGCGCTGCCCTCGCCGCCGTTGCCTTCGCCGACGACGCCTCCACCGCCACCCTGAACCGCATCGTCGGCGCCGCCCTCTGGCCCGAATTCCGCCGCCAAGCCCTTGAAGCCGCTGACAATGCGCCGCCCGAAGTTCCCGCCGTTATCCTCGATGCCGCCCTCCTCTTCGAGAGCGACTCCCAAGACCTCTGCGACGCCGTCGTCTTCGTCGATGCCCCCGAAGACCTCCGCCGCCAGCGCATCCAAAGCTCCCGCGGCTGGTCCTGGGACGAAGTCCTGCGCCGCCAGGCCCGCCAGTTTCCGTTAAGCCGCAAACGTGCTCTGGCCGATTTCTTCTGTACCAACGATGGCAACTTAGACGCCCTCCACGCCACCGCCCAACGTATTCTGACCGAAGTTTGTCAGCGGTTTTCTTCCCCCAAAGGACAAATTAATCAGTAGGTCGGGTCAACAGACCCGACATTAATAATCTGTATCACGTCACATATCTAAGGAGAGCATGGTTCATGGCCGAAAACGAACAGAGCAAGGGCGAAGAGAAACCCGTCAAGCCCCTGCCCCGCAACGCCAAGGGCGAGGGCAAAGGCAAGGGCAAGGGTGAGGTCAAGAGCGAGGGCAAGGGCGAAAATGACCCCAAGCCCAATCCCGCTCCCGTTCCCAACAACGACGCCAAAAAGAAAAAAGACGCCGGCGCCGCCGTCAGCACCTTCGACGAGGAAACCCACGAAAAATACGAGGAGGCCAAGCACGGCGCCCTCCACATCACCGAACTTCAGAAGCTCACCGTCGCCGAGCTGCACGAGGTCGCCCGCAAGGAAAACCTTGAGGAGTACGCCGGCCTCAAAAAGCAGGACCTCATCTTCCTGATCCTCCGCGCCCGCGTCAGTTCCACCGGCCTCATGTTCGGCGAGGGCGTCCTGGAAGTTCTGCCCGACGGCTTCGGCTTCCTGCGCAGCCCCGACTACAACTACCTCGCCGGCCCCGACGACATCTACGTCTCGCCCTCCCAGATTCGCCGCTTCGGCCTCCGCAACGGCCACGTCATCCACGGCCAGATCCGTCCGCCCAAAGAGAACGAACGCTACTTCGCCCTCCTCAAGGTCGAAGCCGTCAACTACGAAAGTCCCGAAATGGTGCCCGAGAAGGTCGTCTTCGACGATCTGACCCCGCTCTTTCCCTGCGAGCGCTTCATCCTCGAAACCGTCCCCGACGAAATCAACATGCGCGTCGTCGACCTGGTCACGCCCGTCGGCAAAGGCCAGCGCGGCCTGATCGTCGCTCCGCCGCGCACCGGCAAAACCATCCTGCTCCAGAAAATGGCCCAGGCCATCATCACCAACTCGCCCGACACCTACGTCATCGTCCTCCTCATCGACGAGCGCCCCGAAGAAGTCACCGACATGCGCCGCAACGTCAAGGCCGAGGTCGTCAGCTCCACCTTCGACGAGCCGGCCTCGCGCCACTGCCAGGTCGCCGAAATGGTCATCGACAAGGCCAAACGCATGGTCGAATATGGCAAGGACGTCGTCGTCCTGCTCGACTCCATCACCCGCCTGGCCCGAGCCTACAACAGCGAGATGCCCCACTCCGGCAAAATCCTCTCCGGCGGCGTCGACGCCAACGCCCTCCAGAAACCCAAACGCTTCTTCGGCGCCGCCCGAAAAATCGAAGAAGGCGGCTCTCTCACGATTCTGGCCACCGCCCTGGTCGACACCGGCAGCCGCATGGACGAAGTGATTTTCGAGGAGTTCAAGGGCACCGGCAACATGGAACTGCATTTGGACCGCCGCCTGGTCGAAAAGCGCGTCTTCCCCGCCATCGACATCAACATGTCCGGCACCCGCAAGGAAGACCTGCTCTGCCACCCCGACGAACTGAAACTGATCTTCACCCTGCGCAAAGTCCTCTCCGACATGAACGTCGTCGAGGCCATGGAGTTGTTGCGTAACCGTCTCGGCAAAACCAAGACCAACGCCGAGTTCCTGCTCTCGATGAACCTGTCGTAAGCTGTGGTTGTTGTTTCTTTTTCACCCCTCTCCCTTGAGGGGAGAGGGTAGGGTGAGGGTGTTGTTGCTTCTGTTGCT
>CAIYVX010000105.1 GCA_903929765.1 uncultured Planctomycetia bacterium | reverse complement strand
CGGCGGGGTGGTGGGCAGTGCGGCGAACCTGGCCGTGACGGGCAGTTGCACGGTGACGGTGGCGGTGGTGGGCGACGTGTCCGGCGTGAATAATCCGGCGACGGCGAGCGTGATGATCACCGTGCGGCCATTGGGCGACATCAACAACACCGGGCAGGTGGACCGTAGCGACTTGGCCATTCTTGACAAGCGGCTGAACGGCTTCGCCATTGCGCCGCAGACCGATGCGGAGGCCGACCTTTCCGGCAACGGGTCGGTGACTACCGCCGACCGAGTTCTGCTGAACCTGATTTTGAACGGCCTGACGGCGCCGTAACGGCGGGTGTTGGCGAAAATGCGACGAAAGCCCCGGCCTGTTCAGGTCGGGGCTTTTTTTTCGGGGGAAACGGCGAAAAGATGATGGAGGCGCCGGTCGGACTTGAACCGACAAATCGCGGATTTGCAATCCGCTGCCTTGCCAATTTGGCTACGGCGCCTAACTACAAGCAGTACAAGGACTTACGACGATACAGAGCAAGGCAAAAAAAACCATCAACGACAACCCAAACAACCATACATGACAACATAATCACTCATCGGTCGCCCGTATTTCCATTTTCTTCGCGGTCATCCTATGTCGCTAACTCATGTGCCGCGACAAAACAGCAAACCTGCCAAACCGTATCCGTCATTCCCGCAGACCGCACCTCCGAATGGTCAGTGGTACAAGAAAAAACGCGGCAGGGTTCATTTTTTCGGCGTCTGGTACGATCCGCAAGTCGCACTACAGTGCTATCTCGACATCGCCGCCGACCTACCTGCCGGCAAAACACCTCAAGCAACGAGTATACCATGAGGCGAACTGACCGTCAAGGATGCCTGCAACCAGCCTGAAACCGCTATCTTACTCATCAGGTTCGCAAGGTCGAAGCCGGGGAAATCTGCGGGCACACCATTGAGGACTGTCGGAGAGTGATCGATTGCCCGATAGCTCGAAAACAGTTCATTCTGAGCAGTGCAACATCGCTGGGCCACTATAGGGGTTTACCCCATGGAGAATCCATGGTGCTGCGCCGATGAGGTATGCACCACTTCAGTTATGGGCCGGGGACCGGTCCGGGGCATGAGCGGAGAGGATCAGCCGTCTGGCATAAGGAGGTAAGCCGCCAGGCGGACGCCGAAAAGGATTTGCGGCGCTCTCGGAAACCGTGGTGCAGGAATGTTTGGCGCGTTGGGCGTCAGGCAGTGTCGAGCGTTGGCTCCCTGGGATGCAGGGGCGATTCGAGGCCAAAGTCGGCTTTTGGCCGGAACGATCGACCGGCTGTCAAGTTTACGGTGGCCTCGAAGATGCATCGAAATGGAAGAAGGATCGAACCAGTAACGGACCAATAAACAAGGAGGTTGGCTTAAATGACAACTATTAACACGAACGTCGCCAGTATGATTGCGCAGCAGAACCTTGCCAAAGCGTCGAACCAGATGAACACCAGCTTGCAGCGGCTGTCGACCGGCTTGCAGATCAACAGCGGCTCGGACAACCCGGCCGGCCTGATCGCCAGCCAGGCCATGCAGTCGCAGATGACGGCCCTCAATTCGGCCATCACCAACGCCACCCAGGCCAACAACATGTTGGGCACGGCCGAAGGCGCCCTGAGCCAGACCAGCAGTCTGCTCCTGACGATTCAAGGGATGGTTGACACGGCGGCCAGCACGGGCGGCATGTCCTCTTCCCAGACGGCGGCCAACCAGATGCAGATCGACCAGGCCATCTCGAGCATCGACCGTATCGCCAACACGACCCAATTCAACGGCACCAATCTGCTCGACGGCACGCTGGGCTACAAGACCACGGGCGTGACTAACACCGACATCACCGCGGCCTCTTTAAACATCAGCCAGGCGGTGTTCAACGGCGCCAGCACGGCGGTCAACTACTCGGTCGACTCTCGTACGGCGGCCGGTCCCAGCATGAAGCAGGCCCAACTTCAACTCACGGCGGCAAACCGGGCGTTGCTCACGGCTGGTTCGACGGTTACCCTCACCGGCGCTCTCGGCTCCGCCCAGTTGACCTTGACGGCTGGTGACGTTGCCACGCAGGCCACTCTCATCGCCGACGTGAACGCCTTGACGGCTCAGACGGGCATCAAGGCCGCGGTGGACGGAACGACGGCCACCACGACCGACTTCACTTCAACCGATTCCACCGGCGCTGTCGCCGCCTACGGTTCGGGCACGGTCATCAGTGCGACCGGTGGCAACATCCAGGTCACGGACGCCAACGGTGGTACGGTCACCAATACGTCCAAGGGTTCGGACGCCGCGGTTACGGTCAACGGCACAGCCACTGGCGTTTCGGTGAACGGTTTGAATGTCACGGTTAACCAGTCCGGCCTCAACTTCACCTTTACCATCGCCGCGGCGAACGTGCAAACCGCCGCCGGATCTTTCAACATCCTTCAGGGTGGTGCGAAGTTCCAGGTCGGTGCCCAGATCAACACCGGCAACCAGGTTGCCCTCGGCATCAGCAACGCCGCCTCGAACAACCTGGGCAATACGGCCACCGGCTTCCTGAGCACCCTCAAGACCGGCGGGACGAATGCCCTGTCGACCGGCAACTTCGCGGCAGCGGCGAACATCGTCAACTCGGCCATCACCCAGGTCTCGACCCTTCGCGGTCAAATCGGCGCCGTTCAGAGCAACACGCTGGCGCCGCAGATCGCCTCGCTGAACACCACGCTCGACAACATTACCAGCGCCAATTCCACCATCACGGACACCAACTACGCCGCCGAAACGGCCAACATGAGCAAGGCCCAGATTCTCGAACAGGCCGGCACCAGCGTGCTGGCGGCCGCGAACTCGAACCCGCAACTGGTGCTGTCGCTGCTGAAGAACATATAGTAACGGCTTAAGGTTCCGGGATGGACCGGCTCCCGTACGACGGGCCAGCCGCAGACGCTCCGGGGCTAGCGAATACCATTCGCCGACGGGAGACCGAACCAACGGTCTCCCGTCGTTTTTTGCGCTGTTGCCCAGGCCCATAACGGTGGGTGGCATGGTCTGACGAAGTCAGGCCATGAAGAACTGGCGCTCATGAGGTAATTATTCATGACCCGTCTGCGCCGGACCAGGCCACCCAACGTTAAGGACGGACTGAGAAGAAACAACAACGGAAGAAGTACACACTTTGGCCCGACTTCGTCGGGCTTCAAAGTGTGGCACCCGGATTCCGAGGACTGTGAGGCCGCCGTCGGGAAATCATGGAGCAGGGGGAAGTGCCTGAGCCTTCTTACGAATGCCGGCCTCTGGCCTCAGCCAGCAGTTGATGAACGCGGGTCACGAAGTCCTCGTGGCTGACCGGCTTGACCAACACGTGCTGTGGATCCAACTCCACGCCGCGTTTGGACAGTTCTTTGCCGGCATAACCGGAGAGAAACAGGATCGGCAGGTCTGGCCGGGCCATATGCACACTCTTGGCCAGGTCGACGCCGCTGCCACCCGGCATGACCACGTCCGTCACCAACAGATCAAAATGGTTCTCCGGTCGGTTGATCAAAACCAGCGCCTCGGCCGCATTGGTCGCCTCCGTCACAGTGTAACCGACCTCCTGCAACGAGTCCGCCAGGATGCGACGAACAAGCCGCTCATCCTCGACCAGGAGAATGTCGCCCGGGCTGTGCGACACCTCGACCGTCGGCTCAGGTTCGCTCTCGGCCGCGCCCTCCGGCTCGGACTGGGGAAAATAGAGCCGGAAGGTCGTGCCCTGGCCCGGACGGCTTTCCACCTCGATCAGACCGTTGCTCTGCTTGACGAAACCGTAAACCATCGCCAGGCCCAGGCCCGTGCCCTGGCCCACCGGCTTGGTCGTGAAGAACGGCTCAAACAGGTGGGCCAGCGTTGCCTCGTCCATGCCACAACCGGTATCGCTTATCTCGACCACGCTGTACGCGCCCGGTTGGGCTTCGGGATGTTTCTGGCGGAAGCCCGCCTTCAGTTCCTGAACAATCGTCGTGGCGATCTTCAACTTGCCCCCCTTGGGCATAGCATCGTGGGCGTTGGACACCAGGTTGATGAGGGCCTGCTGAAACTGCCCCGGATCGATCTCCACCAGGCAGCGCGTGGCACAGGAATTAATTGACCAGGTCATGTCCTCGCCGACCATCTGCGACAGACTCGTGCTGAATTCCGCGATCAGGTCGCCCAGGTCCACATGCTGCAGGTGGAAGGTCTGCTTGCGGCTGAAAGCCAGCAACTGCCCCGTGAGCTGGGTCGAACGTTCGGTGGCCCGCAGGATTTCTTCCATAATCTCGCGTCCCTCGTCCTTGACCAGGAACCGCCGCAAGAGCCTCTCGCCATAGCCCTTGATCACCGTCAGTTGGTTGCGGAAATCATGGGCCACGCCGCCGGCCAGTTGCCCGATGGCCTCCATCTTTTGGGCCTGGAGCAGTTGCTGCTCCAACTCCTTGCGGGCTGTGATGTCGCGGATAAAGACCAGATGCGCCGCCCGGCCCTGGAAGCGGATGGGCACCGCCGTCGTCTCGACCTGAACCCGTGAACCGTCCACGCGGAGATGTTCCTGCTCCATCAGCGGCGCGGGCTGGTTTTTCTCAACCTGGAGCCGGACGCGCTCCCGGATCGCCTCCCGATATTCCGGAGCCATTCGCTCCATGAACGCCGTGCCGACTAACTCCTCCGGCTTCGTGATGCCGTACAGCCGGCAGCCCGCCGGATTTATATAAACATACCGGTCGTCGCTCTGGACAAAAACCGCCTCCGGCGCCGCCTCGATTAACGAGCGGAAGCGTGTCTCGCTCTCCCGCAGGGCTTCCTCCGCCAGCTTGTGCCTGGTGATGTCCCAGATGCCCCCGTTGATTCTCACCGGGCGGTCGGTCGGGTCGCGGTACAACCGGCCACGGGTGGTGATGTCGTGGCTGCTGCCGTCTGGCCACACCACCCGGTAATCGACTTCGTAGAACTGGTCCTCGTGGATGGTGCTCGCCATGGCCGCCTTCAACTTCTCGCGGTCGTCCGGATGCACCACCGAGTAGAATTCCTCCGGCGTACCCAGGAAGGTCTTCGGGTCAATCCCCAGCAGGCGGCAGGCCTGGTCGTCGAAACGGCGCTTGTTTTCGATCAGGTCCAGACCCCACACGCCCATTTGCGCCGACTGCAACGCCAGGTCCAGTCGGGCCGAATTCTCCCGTACCGCTTCCACCGCCAGGTACTTATCGGTGATATTCTCGTGCGAGATGACCACGCGCCTGGGACCCTCGCCGGGGAACACCGTCAGGCTCCCGCTGAACCACCGCTGCTCGTTGGGGCTGTGACAGGCGTACTCCTCGGCGTAGTTCGTTATTCTGCCGGAGATAACCGCTCGAATCGCTTCGGCAAAGGCCTGGGCCCCCTCGGCGGATTCGCTCGTCGCGGCAGCGCAGACCGCCAGGTAGTCGGCTCCTTCACAAACCTTCGCCTCCTCCGCCCCGTTGGCCCGGGCGAAATCCCGCCAGCGCTGGTTCACGGCAATGATCCGGCCGGTTTTGTCGATAACGGCAATGTTGGCGGATAGCGCATCCAGACAAGACTCCAGGAAATGTCGCGATTCGGCCAGAGCTTCCTCGGCCCGCTTCCGCTCTGTGATGTCCCGGATATTGCACTGAATCACCTTGTGGCCATCCACGGCATACACGTTGCTGACGAATTCCACCGCGATGGATTGCCCGTCCTTGGCTCGGAGCGGCAGATTTTCGTAGCGCACGTAGCCTTCGGCCTGTAGTTTCAGGAACGAATCACGGTTGGCCACGATGTCGCTGAAGGCCCCGATCTCCCAGAGGGTCTGCCCCAGGAGTTGCTCGCGCGGCAGCCCCAGCAACTCCAGCAGGAAGGGATTCACTTCGACAATACGTCCGCTCTCGGCGTCCAGAATCAGAACGCCGTCTCGCGACGCCTCGAACAGCCGCCGGTACTTGGTCTCAGAAACTTCCAGGGAATATTCAGCCTGCTTTCGGTGGGTAATGTCATCCAGGGCCATCACCGCGTGCCGCCGCCCGTTCAGCACCACCGGCTCAATACTGAAAGTAAGCCAGATCTTCTGCCGGCCCTGCTCGGAATCAATCCAGGCTTCCATGTCCTGGTCGTGAATGCCGGCGCCGCCGGCCAGGACGTTCCGGATAGCCGCATAAAGTTGGCAGCTCGGACATTGCGGCGAATTCCCGCAGCCGCGAGGATCCTCATGGCGGCGCACACAGGAGAGAAAGTCCCCGCAGCGGAGCCTTTGACAATCCGCCAGTTTCTTGCCGAACATCCGCTCCGCCGCCGGATTGGCGTCGACGATCTGTTCCGTCTCGTCCAGGACCAGCAGGCCCACCGGCGAGGCCGACATGATCGCGTGCAGATGGTTCCGCTCCACCTCCAGCGCCCGCTGCGAGGCCCGCTCGACCGTCTGGTCGCGGAAAACCAGGACTACACCAGTGGTCTCGCCCGTTTCGTCGCGGATGGGCGAACCGCTGTCGGCGATGGGGCACTCGCGGCCGTCGCGGGCAATCAGGGCCGTGTGATTGGCCAGCCCGACCACCACGCCCTCTTTGAGCACCCGAGTCACCGGATTCTCCGCCGTCTGCCGCGTTTTTTCGTTGACGATGTTGAATACTTCCTCGACCGGTCGGGTGCGGGCCTCCTCCTGCCGCCACCCGGTGAGCGCTTCCGCCACCGGGTTCAGCAGGTCCACCCGCCCGGCGCCGTCTGTGGCGATCACTCCGTCGCCGATGCTCAGCAGCGTGATCCGGTAGCGTTCCTCGCTCTGGAGACGAGCCTTTTCCGCCTCCAGCAAGGCCAGGTAGTGCCGCTTGCGGCTATGCTGCCAAACCAGCCCCGCCGCCGCACACGCCGCCAGCAGGAGCACCAACACCAGACCGACGATCAATGCCGATCGGGTCCGCCAGACCGCCAAAGCTTCCTCCGTATCCACCTTGGCCACCAGATACCACGGCGAGTCGGGAACCGCCTTGAGCACCGAGAGCACTGGTACCCCGCGGTAATCGATCCCCTCGACCACGCCCTCGCGGCCCTGCACCGCCATGACCGCCGGTAGATCCGTCCGTGTCAGCGGCAGGCGCAGTTTCAGGGCTGTGTCGGTCTGGAACCGCAGGTCATTCAGGAACAGGACAGCATCGCCATCCCGGCGAACCAGCAGGGACTCCGCACTCTGCGCCGGCGTGGGCCAGGACTGAAGCAGGGGATAGAGCATTTGTCCGGCGTCACTTTGCAGGATGATTGCCCAGCTTGGACCAGACGGGCTCACGTCCGCCCCCAGCAGTGGCGCCACGACGTCGAGGTGCGGCACTTGGCCTGGCCCGACATGCAGGTCGCTCATGACCGGCCTTCGCTCCCGCAAGGCGACGGCCAAAGCCTGCCTCGACCCCTCATCGAGGGTGACGGTTCCGCCGGAAAGGCTCAGCAACACCTGACCCAGGTTGTTCAACAGCAGAACGTCGTGATAGTGGTAGTGTTGCTGCAAGGAATGGAAGCGGGTCAGCAGACGTTCTTTGGCCAAGGCGGTGGGGTGCGCGGCGGCATCGGCCAGAAACGGGCTTTCCGCCAGCACGGCCGCATCCGCCAGCCGCTCCGCCCGCCACTGGCTGATCTCGTCGGCCTTCAACTTGACCACGGATTGGAGTGTAGCTTCGACTTCGCCGCGCAGTTGCTGCTCCTGGCTGTGATAGAACCAGAAGCCCGCGGCAAGCAAGGCCAGGAACACTGCCGCGAACGCGACCGTCAACCGCCGAGTGAATGACGTCATGCGTCCACACTCCTTTTTCAGCGTTCGCGTCTTCCTGAACAAACGATCATAACCTAATGATTATGACCATGCTACGGTCAAACGACAAGGCCCAACGGTCAAAAAGAAACAGCATTGCGTACGCGTAATTCCGGTATTGGCCGTGGCAGTTTCAAGGGGAAGAGGAAGATGTGTCCGCAGCTAACTTCCGGATCAGGACCAGGAGGGCTTCGAGGCCATCGGACTCGGCGATCAGGTATTGAACGCCGGCGCAAAGATATTGTTTCCGCTGCTCTTCGTCGAAATCTTCGCCCAAAACCAGGAGGCGTGGTTTCGGCCGGCGGCGCGACAAATCCAGGAGGGCTTCGAGTTGGTCCCCCGCCAATCCGAGATCAAGCAGCAGCACGTCGGCGGACGAGTTCCGAAGCAGTCCGGGCACGTCTTCGAGGCGATCCGTCGCGCCGACAACCCGGAAGTCTCTCTCCTGTCCCAAGCGGAATTCCAGACATTGCCGCACCATCAGATGACGGTGAGCCACGATGACGGTGGTCATGTTCGAGCCCTCCTGGCTCACACCCTATGCCCCAACAGGCGCAGCGGCCCATGGCAGAGCGATAGCACTCGCGTGCTGCGGCATTCCTTCTTAGCTATTGTATCGGCGTTTCGAAGGCAGGCCATCGGCTAATATTGAAGGAATGACATCGTTTATCCCCTATGGCTAGAGCAGTTAACGATGGGGTTTTCTCTCTGGGAAAGTATGCCGGCCTTCCACACACCTTGCCCCCATACAGCCGGGGGCCAAGGTGTGGCACCCTGGAAGTAACCATTCAATCGTGAAATGCTCTAGTCCGTCCGAACCGCGCAGGTCCCATAACGTGTGATGACCATCGCGGTGGCTTCGACTCGATACGGAAGGAGGTGAATTCACGGCGTGCCGGCGGCAGGGTCAGCTACGGGGAAGTAGAGCCGGAAGGTGCTGCCCTGGCCTGGTATGCTCTCCAGTTCTATAAACCCGCGGCTCTGGTTGATGAACCCGTAGACCATGGAGAGTCCCAGCCCAGTGCCCTTTCCGACGTCCTTGGTGGTGAAGAACGGGTCGAAGATTTTTATACGCAGTTCTTCGGACATGCCCAGGCCGGTATCGGTGACGCGCACCATGACGTAGCGGCCCGGGGCAAATTCCGGATGACTCTGGAGGGCCAGAGCCGGGAGTTCAACGGCGGCGGTCTCGATGACCAGTGTTCCGCCGCCGGGCATGGCGTCCCGGGCGTTGTTAGCCAGGTTCATCAGGGCCTGGTGAAATAGGTCGGGGTCGAGGTGGGCGTGGCAGGGGTCCGCGCCGCGAACGAAGGAGAAACGGACGTCCTCGCCGATAATGTTGGGCAAGGTCTTGGCCAGATCGGCGACTTCTTCGGCCAGGTTGACGATCTGGGGCTGAAGCGTCTGTTTGCGGGCGAAAGAGAGCAGGAGGCTGGTCGTGGCCGTGGACCGGGCGGCGGCCTTGAGGATTTCCTCGACCGGTTCCCGGCCCTCGTCCTTGACCAGCGACCGGCGCAACAGTCTTTCCGCGTAACCCTTGATGACGGTCAACTGGTTGCGGAAGTCGTGAGCTACGCCGGCCAGTTGGCCGATGGCCTCCATCTTCTGGGCCTGGAGTAGTTGCTCCTGCAACTTTTTGCGTTCGGTGATGTCGCGATAATTGACCACCACCGCACGAACCGCCGGCACATGCAACAGGTTGGTCCGCACTCCCTCGATCTCACGCAGGGTGCCGTCTTTGTGCCGCATGCGCAACAGTGACGGTATGACCGCGTCCGGCTGCGACACGAACAGGGCGAAGCCCTGGGCCATCTTCTGCCGCTCCTCAGGAACGGCATAATCGAAGACGCATCGCCCCAGCCGCTCCGTGGGTTCATAACCCAGGACACGCGAAATGGAGGGCGAATCGTACATGACCGTCCCATCCGCGGCCAGCAAGGTGATCGCGTCATGACTGTGTTCGATGAGCGAGCGAAAGCGTTCCTCGGCCTGTTTGCGTTCGGTGATGTCCTGAGTAATGCCGGTCAGAATGGCCGGTTCTCCCGCCGCATCTAAAATTAATTCGCCGGCCTTGGCCCAGATAACGTGAACGGAACCGTCGGGCCAGAGAACGCGGTATTCCAGGGGCAGAAACATCTTCTGGTGGATGACCTTGCTGTTGGCCTCCTCAACTTTGGTCCGATCTTCGGGGTGGATGGCCCGGGCAAGCACCTCGCTCATGGCGACCGCAGCGCCCTCCTTTTCTAGTCCGAAGATACGGTACATTTCGTCCGACCACTCCATCCGATCCGCCTGGATATACCAGGTCCAACTGCCGACGTGGGCCACTTGTTGGGCTTTGCGGAGTTCGTCTTCCGACCGGCGCAACTGTTCTTCGGCCCACTTGCGTTCGATGGCATAGCGAATGGCCCTGGCGAAGGAGGCCGTCTCGATATGGTTTTTGCGCAGGTAGTCCTGGGCGCCGCGGCGAATGGCCTCCTCCGCAACGGTGTCATCGTCCAGTCCGGTGAGAACCACGAGCGGGGTGTGCCGGGCGGCCTTAACTAGACGGTCGACGGTCTCGAGACCCTGAGAATCCGGCAGCGACAGATCCAGGAGGATAGCCGAGAAATCGTGGGCCCTCACCAGCGCCTCCGCCTGCGCGAGGCCGGGCGCGATTTCCATCTGGTACTGCCCGGAATAGGCGCTGGCCAGCATGTCTTTCAGCAGACAGGCGAACACCAGATCATCCTCGACCAGAAGCAGCCGGATCGGCGTGCCGCCGCGGAACTTCTCAACACCGGATTGTTTCATGGCATGCCTCGTCTCGGTCTCATCAGATCTGCCTGTCGAAAGGACCGTTGGGAACGAATAAACAACGATTTTACCAGTGATCTCCGGGATTTCGCCACCCGAAATCACAAAAACCATAATTTTCTTCAAATTCCGAATTTTCCCTAAATATCACAATGCTAATGCCCGATAACCAAAACATGGACGATAAGGAAATACAACTGCGGGCCGGCAAGCTGGGCACGGAAGTTGAGAACGGCTCCGAGGCCGACTTGCAGAATTCTGCTGAAAGACCTGGAATGGTAGTTCGTCGTGCACCATTGTCCACCACCGCTGTAGCCGAGATGCTCGGAGTCTCAGTGGCCTCCATTGCCAACTGGATCGACGCCGGCAAACTCAAGGCTGGCCGCACGCCCGGCGGACACCGGCGGGTCAGGGCCGAGGACCTGGTTTATTTTCTGAGACGGCAGGGGTTGCCCATTCCGGAAGCACTGGTTTCTTCGGCGCCAAAGATTCTGGTGGTCGACGACGAGGAACCGGTGGCCCGCTGGATGGCGGAGGAAATCAAGCTCGAACGTCCCGACTTCGAAGTGCGAACCGCCTGCGACGGTTTCGCGGCCGGAGACCTGGTGGCCTCCTGGTCGCCGGACGTGGTAATTCTGGACCTGCGGATGCCGGGCATGGACGGCTACGAAGTCTGCCGGCGAATCAAGGCCAAACCGGAGACGAGTGGAACCCAGGTCATCGCCGTCACGGCCTTCTATTCCCCGCAGGTCGTCCGGGACATCGCCGGTTGCGGGGCGGCGGCTTGTCTGATGAAGCCAATTGATATCGCGGTGTTGCTGACGCGGGTCGAGGATGCCCTGCACGGTGGAAGCACCGAGCAGACGCACGCTCAGGCTAAGAACACGGAATCCCCCCTCTGTGTTCTTGCCTGATGGGATCGTTGGAGATCCCCGTGTGTCTGCTCGCTGTTTTCACCTGAGGCCGGTTGTGGAGGGTTTATCGAGAAAGATCGCCGCCGAATCGGGCGGCTTATTCGTCCGTTGGGACTCCCGCAGTTGGGGCGTCTCGTTCCGTGGCTGTCCGACGTGGGGGTGGGGTAGTTCAAAGGAACGGAGGTACTATCGTGTCTGTTATTTCAATCCTGCTTGCCAATGGTCACACGATGTTTCGGGAGTGTCTGGTTAGTCGGCTGAACATCGAAGAGGATATGAAGGTTCTGGTCCAGACCGGCAATGCCACCGACCTGCCTGCTCTGGTGCGGGACTTAGCGCCGCAAGTCGTCCTGCTCGATCCGCAGATGCCGGGTAGCCCGCTCTTGGCCGCTCGGGACATCTGCCGACGATTTCCTGACACCCATCTGGTTATTTTCGGCGATTCATTTTCTGACAGCCTGATTGCGCTGGTCGCGGATGTCCGAGCCAGCGGCTTTATCCTCAAGGATCAGGGCCTGGAGGAGTTGTTCGAAGCCCTGCGCGTTGTGGTGGCGGGCGGCGTTTGCTTCGCGCCTCAGGTTCTGGCGCGGATGGTCGATGGCGACTCTCCTGGCAGCGACGGGGCGGAGACCCGGCTGAACCGGCTTTCCCCTCGCGAAATCGAAGTGCTGCGGCTTCTGGCCGAAGGCCAGAGCGTCAAGCAGGCGGCCCGCTCCCTCGGCGTCAGTTACAAGACCGTGGACAACCAGACTTCGAGCGTCATGCGTAAATTGGACCTGCATAGTCGAGCCGAACTGGTCCGCTACGCCCTGCGCGAGCAGGTGGCCGTCCTTCAGTGAGTCGAACTTATAGCAATTAACTTTGGGGTGTACTCTTTGGGTGCCACACTTTGAAGCCCGACGAAGTCGGGCCAAAGTGTGTGTTTCGTTACGCCATCACGCCCATCCGGCTGGAACTCTTCTTTGAAACGCCGTCCTCCTAATTTGGCGCGGCTGAACACGACAAAGAACACACTTTGGCCTCGGCTGCGCCGAGGCTTCCAAGTGTGGCACCCGGAGGTAACCATTCAATCGTTAATTGCTTTAGAAGTATTATTACCGTACAACCATCTTTCGACCTGACTTACCCTCAACGATCAAGACCGTGTTCTGATGAACGGTCTGGAGCGAGATCTCGAGCGGTCCGCTCCAGGGGGCCAGGATGGTGCCACGAGTGCTGCCGACGCCGATCTGGGTGCCGGCATACAACGTTTCTTCAACCGTGATGGTCGATTCGATGTATTCGAGCATGTTGCGACCGATGTTGCCGATCTGTTTCTGCACCGTGGTGCGAATCTGCGAAAGTTCCCACTTGGCCATCTCCCACTGCGTGGCTTTTTCGCGCAGGGCGGCGTCGGCGTTGCGGTAGCCCGACAGGCAACAGGCTTGTTCGACGGCGCCGTAGACCTGATTGGTCTTGGTCAAAACCTGGGCCAGACGGTCGAACTGTTTCCGCAGTCCTTCGTGCACGCCGACGGTGAGTTGTGTCCGGGCGTCCGACGGGCCGCCCAGGACGCCGAGGTGAGCATGGCCGGTGACGGTGATTTCACCTTCGGCGAACTGGGCTTCCGGGGCCAGGAGGTCGCCGGCGATGCGGGCGTCGACGCCGTGGAGTTCGTTGGCCACGATCAGGTTGCCGCCGACGTTGATCTGCGAATCGAACAAGTGCGGGCACCAGGCGTGGCCGGCGACGTCAATCTGCGTCGATTCGCGTTGCCCTTCGATGCCTCCGGTGCAGACCAGCGAGCCGCCGGTCGAAACCAGGGCCGGTCCCAGCTTGCCGTCGATCAGGATTCCGGCGCCGGCCTGGAGGAAGGCGCCGGCGGGCACGTCGCCGTGGATCAGCAGCAAGCCTGGCGTTCTCGCGCCATCGCCCTCGGTCGTAGCGGCGGCGGCCATTTCCAGCAGCGGCACGACCCGCAAGCCGCGCTCGTCCAGGAGGGCGACTCCTTCGCTGGTAGCTTGAATCGTGCGATTTGGGTTCAACCCCACACCGGATCCCATAACCACCGACCAGGGCAGGGGAGAACGGGCCGGCAACGGACCGCCAAAGACGTCGATGCCGCTCTTGCCCTCCACGGCCGGCGTGATGGTGGCGATGGTGTCGCCCGCCTTGACGCGCCGAAATTCCAGCGGCGTGCCGCGTGAGACCGGTTCCGGGTCGCCGGCGAACTTCAGTTGTTCGTCGGTGCTTTCACCGGGGGCTTGGCCGCGCATCAACAGCACGCCGCCGCGCGGAATGGCCCCCTTGCGGCACTCGATCAGAGCCTCTTTGATCCGGGCCATGGCGGCGCGATCGATCGGAATGTGGTTTTCCTGAACGACCGCGTTGACCTCAATGCTGGTGGGTGGCGCCACGGTCGCACCCGGCCGAAACAGCAAATAGGCCTCGAGTCCGTCGTCGCTGACCTTGACGGCCAGTTTCCCGGCAGCAGTCGCATCGGTCACCGCGGCCCGTACCAAGATACGCCTCCTAAACCGTCTGCGGCACGGGCATGGCCAGCCCCACCCGCTGCAAAGTTTCCGCCAGCTTATCCTGGAGGACCGTGGGGGTGAACGGTTTGACGATGTAGTTGTTGACCCCGGCCTTGACCGCCTCGATGACCCGCACCTTTTCGGACTCGGTGGTGCACATGACGACCACGGTTTTGGTATCGGTCTCCCGGATTTTGCGCAGCGTGCCCAAGCCGTCGAGCCGCGGCATGTTCCAATCCAGGATGACGATGTCCGGCTTCGGCTGGCCGTTCATCTGCTGGAGGGCCTCGATGCCGTCGCCGGCCTCGGCGATATCGGAGAAGCCGATGGTCGTCAGGCTGCGCCGCTGAATTTGCCGCATGACTTTCGAGTCGTCCACGAGAAGAACTTTCACGATGGCCTCCTTGGATTAACCTTAATTGTTCCCGGTTTCAGAGCGGAACGCGACTTCGATTGAAAAATTACCCAGTTTGCAGTGACACGGGATACAGATGAATGGCACGTTCTGCGGCGCGTTGACACAATGCTGTTTGCCCATGATCACCGTCGGCAGTCCGATGCTGATCGACATGCCGACGATCTCGGCCTTGGCGTTGCCCGCAATCATGTTGGTCAACTCGCCGATGGCATCGAGAAAGTTGGGGTCCATCGGGTCAATCTCCTCGCCGGCGAAAGCCTTGTAGGCGGCCAGGGCGGTGTCCATAGGAAAACTCACCACGACGCAGCCCACGGCGTCTCCGCTCAGGCCGATGATGCCTGAGATGTCGTGGGCGGTGACGTGGCTGGTGTTCACCGTGACCCGGCCCAGCGTGACCTCGGTGTTGAGCATCGAGCTGAAGACGTTCTGAGCGGCGCCGATAAACGCGTTGATGTACTCGACTTTCATTGTGACCATGTCCGGCCTTTCCTTCTTAATTTGCCCTGGGCCTTCGGCCCGTCATTCGCGAGTGTCCCTGTTTTCTGTGTCGTTACACGGTTGCCGGAATCGCCGCCACGGAAAATTCCGCCACCTCGCCCTTGCCCATCTGGGCCAGCATTTCCGGCGACACCTCGATGGAAAGCAACTTGCCCAGTTCCAGAACCAGCGGGGCCATGTCCTGGACGAAGGGCACGATCCGGGTCGGTGCCCAGGCCAGGTGATGCTTGCACATTTCGACGCACCGCTTCGTGTTGGTCTGGTTAGCGCCATAACAAATAATCCGCATGAAGGCGTCGGCGGTCTGGAGGACACGGGCCAGGCGGGAGTCGTCGGGCTCTTTGCTCTTCAGGCTGGCCGGGTCATGGTGGCAGGAGATCGGTCCCAGGATGCCGTCGGGCACATTCCACATGCCCAGAAGGTAGCCGGCCGCTTCCATGTGGTTGGCGCCCAGCAGTTCGGTCTCGACCTCGGCGATTTCGCGTTCGCCTCGGCGATAGGCTTCCAGCGCCGGGGCATATTCCGCTTTCAGGCAATTGTTGAGCGCCAGGACCCCGATGTCCTGAAGCAGCCCGGCGGTAAATGCTTCGTCCGCTCGGCGGTTGCGAGTTCGCTCCTCGATCATCTTGGCGGCCACGGCGGTCACCAGGCTCGAACGCCAGAAGGCCAGGTGATCGAACCCGTCGGGGCTGGCCTTAGTGAGTTTCGTATTCACGCTGAAGCTCAGGGCCACGGACTGGGCGCTCCGCAGGCCCATGCGTACCAGGGCCTGCTTCACGGTGGTCGCCTTGATCGGCGTTCCGAACAAGGACGAATTGGCGACGCGCAGCATGCGTGTCGACAAGGCCGGATCGCGGGCCACAATCGCCGAAATCTTATCAATGCTGCTCTGACGGCTGCGGGCCAGAGTCAGAACCTCCAGGGCCACGCCCGGAATGGTGGGGAGGTTTCCGCAGCCGGCTAATCTATCGAACAGCGAATCGTTCATGCCGGTTTTCCTTTGGTCTGGGCAATAAGTCACTCGACGGCGCCACTGGGCGCTGGAGTTCTGTATATATCGGATGCCTCGGGAAATCCGGCGATAGGGCATTCCCCTGAAACCAGGAAGTCAGATTTCCGGCCCTTTTTTCGTAGGGTCTTTCCCTAAATTCATGCGCCCTGTTGCGGCAGAATTACCTCCGGTCGAAGCCAAATATCGTCAGTTGTTGCTATTCCAATACTGAGAATGGTCAGGGGCCGGCCGGCGGCCGCCGGCGCGGCCCGGACCGGCTTTTCCTGTAGGGCATATACCTCATACACCGTCTCTACCTGTCCGCCGATATGCGGGCTGAAGGCGACCGATACCGGCTGCTGAGAACCGTGCGAAGTTGCACCGGAGACGAAGATGAACTGGTTGAACTGCACGAGTGGCGAGATGCGTTCACTGCTGGAAGAGATCTCCAGCCGGTGCCAGTCCACCGAACGGGCCGACCTTCAGGGGCTGGTTGCCCTGGCCGACCTCTTTGCTTCTTTGGAGCAGGCTCTGGCCGGTCGGCCCGAGACGACGCCTCTGGCCTCTTACGCCAAGGCCGCCGGGCAGGCTACCCAGCGTATCGTCCTCGCCGAAGTGCCGGATGCTGCCGCAGCCTTGACGACCTTGCAGCAGATTTCCCAGTGGCTCGCCGCGACGCTCAACCAGGCCGACGCCCCGACGCCGCCCGAAGCGGAAGTCCTCGCTAACTTGAAACGCGATTCAGGGCTGGCCGATCTCGGGGTCGGCGGAAACACTGCGGCGACCGGGAGCCAGTCGGCCTCGCCGGTCACACTTGATGACATCGCCATCGCGATTTCAACCTTAATGCCCGGCGATACCGCAGGGCTGGTGCAGATCAAGGACCGCCTGGCCGAATGGTTAGCCCAATGCGCCAGGCCGCAGTCGGTCAGTGAGATGGGCTTTTCCGCCTTGCAGGTTCTCGTCAAGATCATGGCCGTTGAGCCAGGTGAGTCAACAGATAAACTGATGGAAATGTTGGGAACATTAGTAGATGGCATCCAGGAGGCCGCCGATAACCCCACGGCGGCCTCCACCGGATGCCCTTCGGATCCTGCCTCTCCGACGGCTTCAGCCGGCGCTGCGGCTTCCTCGGACCAGTCGCCACTCGCTACGAATAATCTTCAATCCGCCGAGGCGACCAGTCGTCCTGCCCAGACGCCTGCGTCACAAACCGTCCAGCAACTGGCCGATTCGCTTCAGGCGGCCGATCCGGCGCTGCTGGCCGACTTCGTGACCGAGTGTCTCGACCATATCGAGAACGCCGAGGCGTCGCTGCTGAAACTGGAAACCGACCCGACCAATGCCGAAGCTGTCAACGCCGTCTTTCGGGCTTTTCATACCATTAAGGGCACCTCGGCCTTCCTCGGTTTCGGGCAACTCCAGCAACTCGCCCACCTGGCCGAAACCATGCTCGACCGCGCCCGCAGCGGCAAAATTCAACTGACCGGCGGCTACTCCGATCTGGCTCTTGAGGCCACCGACATGCTCCGGACCCTCGTTCAGTCGGTCCAGGGCAGCCTGGGCGGCGAGAAGCCGGTCGATCCGCCGACGTTGCCTCACTTGCTTCAGGTGCTGGCCGATCCCGAGGCGGCGGGCGTGTCGGCCGAGGCGTCCATCGCGGACGCGGGCCTGCGTCTGGGCGATATCCTGGTGGCCGAGGGCAAGGCCGACCGCGTGGCCGTGGAAGTGGCCGCTGCGGATCAAGGCGCCGGTCCCCTCGGCGAGGCCCTGGTTAAAGCCAAGGCCGCCTCGGCGAAAGATGTGGCCGGAGCTATTCGCCTCCAGAGCCGCTTGGCCGGCGGCGAGTCGGAATCGCAATCAGTCAAAGTCCGCATTGATCGTCTGGACGCCTTAATCAATATGGTCGGCGAACTGGTGATTGCCCAGTCCATGGTGTCCCAGGATCAGATGGTCATCAAGGCCACCGGGACGCGGTTGGTCCGCAACGTCAATCACGCCGGCAAAATCACCCGTGAACTTCAGGACCTGAGCATGTCGCTGCGGATGGTCCCGCTCAAGTCGACCTTTCAGAAAATGGCGCGCCTGGTCCGCGACTTGGCGGGCAAAAACGGCAAGTCGGTCCGCTTTGTCCCCGAAGGTGAGGACACCGAGATCGACCGCAACATGGTTGAGGTCATCAACGACCCGCTCGTCCACATGGTCCGCAACGCCCTGGACCACGGCCTGGAAAGCCCCGAGCGCCGCCGCGAGGCCGGCAAGGATCCTTGCGGCACCGTCACCCTGCGGGCCTATCACTCCTCCGGCAAGGTGGTCATCGAACTCTGCGACGACGGTCATGGGCTGAATCGCGACAAGATTATCGCCAAGGCTGTGGCCAAGGGGCTGATCGAGTCGGCTGCGGGTCTGACCGACGCCGAAATTTTTGACCTGATCTTTAAACCGGGCTTCTCAACGGCCGACAAAGTGACGGAGGTCTCCGGCCGCGGCGTGGGCATGGACGTGGTCAAGCGCGGCGTCGAGGCCCTGCGCGGAAAGATCGACCTGGCCTCCGAGTTCGGCCGCGGCTCCACCTTCACCATGCGTCTGCCGCTTACCCTGGCCATCATCGACGGCATGGTCATTCGCGTCGGCGAGCAGCGCTACATCATTCCCACCGCCGCGATTCACACCAGTTTCCGCCCGTCCGACGACAACCTCTCGGTCGCCGTTGGCCGCGGCGAAATGGTCATGCTGCACGACCAACTGATGCCGCTCTTTCGTGTTTACCAGGCCTTCGGCATCACCAACGCAGAAACCGATCCGACCAAAGGGCTGCTCCTGGTGGTCGACGACGAGGGGCGGAAGTGCGCTCTGCTGGTCGACGACTTGCTGGGGCAGCAGCAGGTAGTTGTCAAATCACTTGCCGGAGGAATCGGCGAGATAAAAGGCACCGCCGGAGGTGCGATTATGGGCGATGGTCGCGTGGGTCTGATCATCGACGTGCCGGGCTTCGTCAGCCTGGCCCGGGACGCGGTCACGGCGGCTGAACGCTCGGTGCGTCAGCCGTGCCTGACGGCCTGAGTTCCGCTTTGGGGCGGGCCGCAACACGAAGTCAGAAAAGGAGACAGAACATGTCGCAGATGCAGACAGGCGCCGTACTGGATCGGGCCACGGCCAGGGGAGGGAAGTACTTGACCTTCTTCCTGGGCGACCAGGAGTATGGTTTGGAAATCCTCAAGGTCCGCGAAATCATCGGCATGGTGCCGATTACGCCCATGCCGCGCACGCCCTCTTTCATCAAGGGCGTCATCAATCTGCGCGGCAAGGTCATCCCGGTCATCGATCTGCGGGCCAAGTTCACCATGGCCGCTGTCGAACAGACCGAGGAGACCTGCATCATCGTCGTCGACGTGAACTCGGTCGAGATGGGGATCGTGGTGGACAAGGTTTCGGAAGTGCAGAACATCGCCGAGGCCGACATCAGCGATTCGCCCAGCTTCGGCGTCAGCGTCGACACCGACTTTATTCTGGGCATCGGCAAACAGAAGGGCAAGGTCACGGTGCTGCTGGACATCGGTCGGGTGCTGACCGACACCGACACGGCGGCGCTGGCCCATCTGGCCGTTGCCGCCCCCACGGCCTAGTTGATGCTGCACCCCTCTCCCTCGGGAGAGGGTGGCCCGGAGGGCCGGGTGAGGGGCTGTGGCTGAAACGTGCAGGACGGGTCAAATAACCCGAAACAATAACTGAAGATGCTCTAACCGAAAGGAACGTAGCCATGTTTAAGAAGCTGAAGCTTGGAGCGAAAATCGGACTCGGCTTTGCCGCACTCATCCTCATTGCCCTGGCCCTGGGCGGCCTGGCCGTCTGGAACATGTGGGGCGTCACCACCATCGCCAACAGCATGAAGACGGAAAGCGTGCCGGAAGTCGGCGTCGCCAACAACGTCGAACGTTACTCGCTGCATACCATGTATGAAATGCGCGGCTACACCTACACCGAAGAGCCGAAGTTCCTCACGGCCGGTCGAAAACACCTCGAAGAGGTCAAGAAATACCTGAAAGACGCCAAAGCCCTCGGCGACACCTCGCCGAACCTGGCCGCCCTGAAGAGCAACGCCGAAGCCGCCGAGAAGAAGGCCCTGGAATATGAGGATCTGGTCAACCAGACGGTGGCCATTACCGAGAAACTGAACACCGATCGGGTAGCGATGAACAAAGGAGCCGCAGACTACATGAAGGTCTGCTACGAATATCTGGATGACCAGAACAAACTGTTGACCGAAGAGTTGCAGAAGATGGCCGCGGTGGACACCACAAAGGCCGGCGCCGAAGAAGGTAAAGCGAAGACCGAGACTGGAGCCGTGACTCTGACCGAGGCCGCCGCGGTGATCAAGGATCGCCAGACCAAGATCAATCTGGCCAACGACATCGTCGACCTGGGCAATGCCATTCGCATCGGCAACTGGAAGTCCCAGACCGAACGCGACCCGAAGTTGTTCCAGGAAACGCAGAAGAAATTTGAAGAGGTCAACAAGAAGCTGGATGAACTCAAGGCCATTACGAAGCGCGACGTCGATCTGAAGCGGATCGAAACCTGCCGCGCCGCCGGCAAGGCTTATAACGACGGGATGACGGAATTCCTGACCAACTGGCTGGCCCGCGAAGACCTCGGCAAGAAGCGCGGCGCCGTTGCCGACGCCGTCTTGGCCGCCGCCATGACCACCTCCGAGTTGGGCGAAAAGGATGTCAGCACCGGGGCCGAGCACGCTGCCTCCTCGCTCGGCCAGGCCTCGACCGTCATGATCATCGGCCTCTCCATCGGCGTGGTCATCGGCATCCTGCTGGCCATCTTCATCACCCGCTCCATCACCAAGCCGATCAACCGCATCATCGAGAACCTGACCAACGGCGCCGAGCAGACCACGTCGGCCGCCGGACAGGTTTCCGCCTCCAGCCAGTCGCTGGCCCAGGGCTCTTCGGAGCAGGCCTCCTCGCTTGAGGAAACCAGTTCCAGCCTCGAAGAAATGGCCTCCATGACCAAGCAGAACGCCGCCAACGCCAAGCAGGCCGCCGGCCTGGCCACCGAGACGCTCGAAGCCTCTAATCGCGGCACGGCGTCGGTGAAGCGCATGAGCGACGCCATCGGCCAGATCAAGCAGTCCTCCGACGAGACGGCCCGCATCATCAAGGTCATCGACGAGATCGCCTTCCAGACCAACCTCCTGGCTCTCAATGCTGCCGTCGAAGCCGCCCGGGCTGGTGAGGCCGGCAAGGGCTTCGCCGTCGTCGCCGAGGAAGTTCGTAACCTCGCCCAGCGCTCGGCTGAGGCCGCCAAGAACACCGCCAACCTGATCGACGAGTCCAAGAAGAACGCCGACAACGGCGTCAAGGTGACAGAAGAAGTGACCACCGCCCTCAACGAGATCGGCGGCAGCATCAAGAAGGTCACCGACCTCATGGCCGAAGTCGCCGCCGCCAGCGACGAGCAGACGCGCGGTATCGACCAGGTCAACACGGCGGTCGGCCAGATGGATCAGGTCACGCAGCAAGTCGCGGCCAACGCCGAAGAGTCGGCCTCGGCCAGCGAAGAGCTTTCCGCCCAGGCCGAGCAGCTCAACAGCATGGTCAACGAACTGATGATGTTGGTCGGCGGCGCCGGTAGCGCCAACCAGGAACGGACCACTCACAGCCCGACGCGTCGCGCGACCGTCGCCACGCACGCGACGACCTCCGCGACTCATCATTCGGCCGGCGCCGGCCATTCCACGGGCAGGAAGTCCACGACGGCCCACGCGAAGGAGGTGATGACGTCGGCCGACGATGCGGCGGCGCTCATCCCGCTGGAAGAGAAGGAAGAGGCCGTGCTGTCGCAGTTCTAATCAACTAAACCGTCCTCGGAGCCCCTGACGCTGGAAGGGGCTCCGAGGCACTATTTCAGGAACCACTAATATGGCACGCTATGTGTGGCTCTGTGTAATACTATATGTCCTGACGATGGTCGGTATGGTGCTGGGAGCCGAGCCGGTGTCCACCGTGACCGCCGACCAGGCCCTGGCGACGCTCAAAGAGGGCAACGCCAGGTTCGTCGCCGATAAGCCCGTCCATCCTCATGCCGACGCAGTTCGGCGGCACGAAACCTCCACGGGCCAACACCCCATCGCCACGATCCTCGGGTGCAGCGATTCACGCGTGCCGCCGGAACGCCTCTTCGATTGCGGCGTCGGCGACATCTTCATCGTCCGCGTGGCCGGCAACGTCGTGGCGACCGATGAGGCGGGGTCGATTGAGTACGGCATCGGCCACCTGAACACTCCGCTGCTCGTAGTTCTGGGCCACACCAGTTGCGGCGCCGTCACCGCCGTGGCCACCAACGCTGAGGTGGGCGGCAACATCCTCCCGCTGGTCTCGCCCATTAAACCCGCCGTCGAGAGGACACGTAAAGAATATCCTGCTCTGGCGGGAAAAGAATTTGTCGCCGCAGCCATTAAGGCCAACGTCTGGCAAGGCATCGAAGATCTCTTGGCCCGCAGCCCCGAAGCCCGCGAAAAAATCAAGGAAGGCAAACTGAAAGTGGTCGGGGCGATTTACGATATCGCCACCGGCCAGGTCCAGTGGCTCGGCGCTCACCCCGAGGAAGAGAAACTGATCGAGGCCGCGGAGAAGGCGGTCGCCGCGCGCGCCGAAGCCGAGACCGTGAAGAAAACCGCCGATCAGGCCCTGGCCAGCCTCAAAGAGGGTAACGCCCGCTTCGCCGCCGGAAAGTCCGTCCATCCTCACACCGATGCGGCCCGGCTTAATGAAACATCCGCCAAAGGCCAACACCCTATCGCCACGATTCTCGGGTGCAGCGACTCGCGTGAGCCGCCGGAACGTCTGTTCGATTGCGGCGTCGGCGACATCTTCATCGTCCGCGTGGCCGGCAACGTCTGCGCCACCGACGAGGCGGGATCGATTGAATATGGTGTCGGGCACCTGGACACCCCGCTGCTGGTCGTCCTGGGCCACACCAGTTGCGGCGCGGTCACGGCCGTGGTGACGGACGCCAAGGTCGGCGGCAACATCGCCCCGCTGGTGTCACCCATCAAGCCGGGCGTGGAAAGAACGCGCAAGGCTTATCCTTCTTTGTCCGGCAAGGAACTGATTGCCGAGGCGATTAAGGCCAACGTCTGGCAAAGCATTGAAGATCTGGTGTCGCGCAGCGCCGAGGTCCGCGAAAAGATCAAGGACGGCAAGTTGAAAGTGGTTGGCGCGGTTTACGACATCGCCACCGGACAGGTCCAGTGGCTCGGCGCTCATCCCGAAGAAGCGAAGCTGCTGGTCGCCGCCGAACAGAACAGTGAAAAAGCCGAAGCCGAAGGCGCGACGAAAACCGCGGCCGCAACCGTCGCGGCCTTTGGTCACAAAGACGCCGGTCGCGTCTTCTATTGGCTTTTCGGATTGGCCGTGCTGGCTCTCGCGCTGGGTCTCACCTGGTTCTTCGCTCGCTCGACCGACGCTCGCGGCGAAGTTTCGCTGCGCTGGACCTTTGGGTCCAAGATGGCCGCCGGCGGCTCGGTGCTGGTCATCCTTCTGGCTGCGGCCTGTCTGGGCGTTGGACTTGTCCTCGCGCGAACATCCCTCTGGGACGCCTGGCGGACTTGGTTCATGGCTGGCTCCGTCGCCGCGGTGCTTGTAGCCTTCGGCGTGCTGGTGCTGCTCATTCAGACGACACGCCGGTCCGTTCGCGACGTGATCGGCATCTTCAATGCTCGTGCCGCTCGCATGGTCGCCGGCAGCACCACCGGCCCTCGCGCCGTCCGCTCTTCGGCTCCGACGCGCCGCGCTGCCGAGACGGCCGTGGTTGCCGGCGCCAGGAACTGATCCGCTTGGTCCGGGGATCGGACCGTTCGCTGTGCCGTTGCCAGTCGGTGTCGACCAGGCTGTACGACTTGCCGAATTGTCACCGTCAGGTTTCGAAAAGGAGTCGCCGAATGAAAGTTGAAATCAAGGGTTGGTCTGCAGGAGCGATGCTCGGGCTCTTTCTGGCGGTGGCTGGAACGGTGGCCGCTCAGACGCCGGCTTCGACGGACAGCGTGACGGAACAGGTGCGGCAACTCCGCGACCTGGTCTACAAGCAGCAGGAGCAGATCAATCAGTTGCAAGGGCAGCCGAAGTCCGGGGCGCCGGCCGGAATCACCGAAGACCAGCGGCAACAGATTCTCCAGTTGATCAAGGAAGAACTGAAGGATCAGAAGTTGCCCGACTGGGTGAGCAACCTGAAGATCACCGGCGACTTCCGGTTTCGGACGGAGTGGATCAAGCAGCAGCAGTCGGTGCAGGATCAGATCAACGCGAGTGGGGTGGGAACGGCGGCGGCAGCGGCCGTTCGGCCGGAACGGACCCGTCAGCGCATCCGCGTCCGCCTGGGCTTCTTCGAAAAGGTCAACGACGAAGTGGACGTCGGCATTCAGTTCGGCACGGGCGGCGGAAATAACGGCGGCGCCGATCCGACCCACCAGAACCAGACCCTCGGCGGCGACGGCTTTCCGGGCAGCGAGAAGAAGCCGGTCTGGATCGACCTGGCTTATGCCAACTATCATCCGAAGTATGTGCCGGGCCTGAACGTTTACATGGGACGCCTGCCCAACCCCTTCCTCGAAGTCGGCGACAGCGAATTGATCTGGGGCGCCGCCATACGTTTTGAAGGCATCGCTGCGAAGTATCAGAAGACGGTGGCCGAGGGCCTGACGCTATTCGGCAACCTGGGCGGGTTCTGGCTGAATGAAACAAGTACTTTTGGCCAGCCCGACACCAGCCTGTGGGGCGCTCAGGGCTACGCCACGCTGGCCCTGCCGCAACTGACCAAGGGCGCCTATGCCACCGCCGGTTTGAGCTACTATAAGTACAGCAACCTGGCCAATACTCCCATCGGCACGACGGCCGCCGGGACCTTCCCGTCCTCCACGGGCAACACCGTCGCGGTCACCCCCGCCGGCGTCAGCGTCTATGATTGCAACTACGGCATTATCAACCCGTTCTTCGAGATCGGGGCGGAGGATCCCTGGCTGCACAAACGGTTATCCTTCTACGGCGACTTTGCCGACAACCCGCTGGCCCGCACCCGCATCGGCGCCCCGGTCATCGGCACCGCGACTGGCAGCCAGCGTGACGACGCCAGCTGCGATTTCGCCTGGCTCCTCGGCGTGAGCTACGGCATGCTGAAGAATCCGGGCGACTGGAAGGTCAGTTACAACTATCGTCGCGTTGGCGCGGACGCAGTGATGGCGGCCTTCTGCGACGCCGATTCGGCCGGCGGCGGCTCCGATTTCCAAGGCTCCAAGTTCGCGGTCGCCTATCAGGTGGCCAAGGGTTGGGTGGCCTCGGCCAGCTACTTCCACGACCAGCTCACGCGGCAGGACATCTACCGCGAGTCGCCGACCTACCAGCGACTCGAGCTTGACTTCGTCTTCAGCTTCTGAGCTGCGCCGGCTGCCGTGAGGTTGCGTGCCTCCGGTAGTCTCCGGAACAAGGAACTGAGAAGGAAAACCATGGCCCAGGATCTGCTAAACGCGCCGGTCATCTCGCCGCTGGAAATGACCGATGGCGAATTCGAACGCATCAGCCGCCTGGTCATGGACCGCTGCGGCATCAACCTGCACGTTGGCAAGCGTGAACTGGTCAAGGCCCGGCTGTCCAAACGACTGCGCAAGCTGGGGCTAGACAGCTACACCGCCTACCTGCGCTACGTCGAGCAGGAAACCGACGGGGCCGAACTGGCCAACATGCTCGATTCGTTGAGTACCAATGTCACCTACTTCTTCCGTGAGCCGCAGCACCTCGACCACTTGCGCGACGATATTGTGCCGCGGCTGATGGCCCAACGCGAGAAGGACGGTAATCGCAAATTGCGGGTCTGGAGCGCCGGGTGTTCCAGCGGCGAAGAGCCGTACTCCATCGCCATGGTCCTCCTGGAAACGATTCACGACCTTGAGCGCTGGGACGTGAAGATCCTGGCCACCGACATCTCCACCCGCATCCTGGCCAAGGCCCGCGAGGGCGTCTACGAGGAATCCCGCTTCCGCGATACGCCGCTGGTCCTGCGCGACCGCTATTTTGAGCTCATCGACCGCGGCCCGCCGAAAGTCTTCAGCGCCGGGGCCAGGCTGCGCTCGCTGGTCCACTTTGCCCACCTGAACCTGATGGAGGCCTGGCCGATGCGCGGCCCGTTCGACGTCATCTTCTGCCGCAACGTTATGATTTATTTCGACCGGCCGACCCAGACCAAGCTCATCAACCGTTTTTCTCAGATGCTGGCCCCCGGCGGCGCCCTGATCATCGGCCACTCCGAGAGCCTGTCCGGCGTGAGCCACAAGATGAAGCAACTGTATCCGACGATTTATCAAAACTGAGTCGCACCGCAGGAGACAGGGTTTGAAACATACGGTTGGTCTGGCGGAAATGCGCATCAGCGCCGAGTCGGGCGACGTGCTGATTACGCACTCGCTGGGCAGTTGCCTGGGCGTGGTCCTCCACGATCCGATCACGGCCGTCGGGGCTATGCTCCACGCCATGCTGCCCCTGTCGACCATCAACCCGGAGAAGGCCGCCGCCAATCCCTATATGTTCGTCGATACCGGCGTACCGCGTCTCCTGACCGAGTTTTTCAAGGCCGGCGGGCGCAAGCAGAACATGGTCGTCAAAGTCGCCGGCGGGGCGGCCATTGGCGCCCTGGATCGCGGCACAGATTTTTTCGCCATCGGCAGTCGCAACATGGTCGTCTTCCGCAAGGTGCTCTGGAAGAACGGCCTGATGATCAAGGCCGCCGATGTCGGCGGCAGCCGCCCGCGAACCGTTTCGCTGGCCATCGGCACCGGCGAAATGCTCATCCGTAGTGACAATGCGATCAAGGCTTTGTGAGGTGAGATTATGGCTCTGAACATTCTGGTCGTGGACGACAGCGCGGTGATGCGGTCGATGATCATCCGCACCCTGCAAATGAGCGGCGTCGAACTGGGCGAGGTACACCAGGCGGCTAATGGTCAGGAAGCCCTGGTCGTGCTCGACCAGCATTGGCTCGACCTGGCCCTGGTCGATATCAACATGCCGGTCATGAACGGCGAGGAACTCATTGAGTGCATTCGCCAGAAGCCGGCCATCGCCGACCTGCCCATCGTGGTCATTTCCACCGAAGGCAGCGAAACCCGCATCGAGCGGCTCCAGCAACACGGGGCGAAGTTCGTGCACAAACCATTCACGCCGGAAACGATCCAGCAAATTATCCAAAGCGTGACGGAGGTGACTAATGGACGCTGAATGGCCGGACCGGCTGGCTCAGGTGGCCGTGGAATCGTTTGGCACGCTGGGTTTCATGTTTCCGCTCGATGAAGCCGAAGCCGGCGCCGCCGGCTCGCTGATCGAGCCGATCACGGTCGCGGTTTCGTTTCACGGCCCGCGCACCGGCTGGGTGACGTTGACCGCTCCGTCCGGCCTGCTGCCGATCCTGGCCGCCAACATGACTGGTGACGACGGGCCGATCTCCGCAGAGGTGCAGCAAGACGCTTTCAAGGAAATGCTCAACGTGATTTGCGGCAATCTGCTGCCGCAACTGGCCGGGGCGGAGGCCGTCTTCGACGTGGGCTCACCAAAGATTGTTGACGGCCAAAACGGTTTGCTGGCGGTCGGTCCGACGGCCACCGCGCGGCTCCTGCTCGATGCAGGTCAGGTGGACGTGGCTTTGTTCCTGGCCGAGGTGGTTAAGGTCTAACCGAGGATTCCCATGATCCGAGTACTGGTAGTCGACGATTCCGCCGTGGTCCGCAAAATCCTCCAGGAGGAACTCTCCAAGTGCAGCGACATTGAGGTCGTCGGCACGGCCATCGACCCGTATGTGGCCCGTGACAAGATCGTCGCCCTCAAGCCCGACGTCATCACCCTTGACCTCGAAATGCCGCGCATGAACGGTCTGACTTTCCTCGCCAAACTGATGATCTACCATCCGATGCCTGTGGTGGTGGTCAGTTCCCTGACGCCGGCGGGCAGCGAGACGGCCCTGAAGGCCCTGGAAATGGGGGCCATCGAAGTCGTTGGCAAACCCGGTTCGGCCTATTCCGTGACCACGGTGGTTCGCCGCGTGGCCGGCGCCATTCGCGCCGCCGCAGCCGCCAAAATCTCGAAACCTGCGACACCGGCCGAACCCGCCGCAAAGACCGGCGCCACCGCAAATGCCGGTCCACCGCCCGCTTCCGGCGAAACGCTGCTCAAGACCACCAACAGCATCCTGGCTATCGGCGCTTCGACCGGCGGCACCGAGGCCATCAAAGAAGTCCTGGCCCGGTTGCCCAACACCACGCCCGGCACGCTCATCGTCCAGCACATGCCCGAGCAGTTCACCAGCGCCTTTGCCAAGCGGCTCGACGGCCTGTCGCCGATGGAAGTCCGCGAAGCCCGCGACGGAGATCTGGTCGTTCCGGGCGTAGCCCTTCTGGCTCCCGGCAACCGGCACATGGTCCTCCAGCGCAGCGGCGCCCGTTATCTGGTCCGCCTGAACCAGGGGCCCCAGGTTCACTATCAGCGGCCCAGCGTCGACGTGCTCTTCCACTCTGTCGCCCAAAACGCCGGGGCTAATGCGGTCGGCGTCATCTTGACCGGCATGGGGGCCGACGGCGCGAAGGGGATGTTGGCCATGCGCAAATTCGGCGCCCACACCCTGGCCCAGGACGAAGCCAGTTGCGTCGTCTTCGGCATGCCGCGCGAAGCCATCGCCCTCGGCGCCGCCGAACACGTCTGCTCGCTAAACCTCATGGCCCAGAACATCGTCAGGATTCTCGACGCCAGACAACGCGAACTGGCGACCAGCACCTTGCGGCAGCCCATGCCTCAGACGGCCTGAGAGAAAAGACGCGATAGACAAAGGAGAAGGCCATGTTGGAACCCCGTTTGCCCCGGAAATTGCGGCTGTCGCAATCGCGTGGTGCCGCACCAATGCCGACAAGTTGATTCTGACACACCGTAATCTGGCGCTGGAAGCCGTTCCCGTTTAGGAGGTCCAACTGATGCGGCCATTGTCCCGTACAGAGGGATCCTCAAACCGGAATCCGTGTTTACCGACGTTGCTGATGGGAGCCGCCGTCGTTGTGCCTGTTGTTCTGGCGACCTGCCTGATCTGGGCCAGCCACTCTATCTATTCAAGCCACCTCGCCGCCGAAGTTCAGACGGCGACTCTGGCCAAGGCGGCGGCGCGCATCCTGCACTTGGACGAAGTGCTGACCATGTCGGTCCGCATGGCTGCGGCCACGGGGGATAAGGTCTGGATCGCCCGCTACCAACAGTTTGAGCCAGAACTTGACCGGATTATTCAGGAAGCCACGTCCCTGGTGCCGAGCGGCGACGAGCTTAAGATGGCCTCGGCCACAGACGAGGCCAACGTAGCCCTGGTGAAGATAGAGAAAAGATCCTTTGAGCTTGTTCTAGTGGGCAGAAAAGAAGAGGCTTGGGTGCTGTTGACGGGGTCCGAGTATGAGCGTCAGAAGAAGATTTACGCTGACGGCATGACCGCCCTCGTTCAAAAGATGGAGACCCGGCAACAGAACGAGTCAGAAACTCAGAATCTTCACCTTAAGTCCTATATGATCGGCCAAGGCCTGGCGGTCGCCTTCTTCATCGCTATGTGGTATCTCGTCCTGCGATCCGCCGTGGCGGCGTGGCGTCGCAAAGCCGGTAAACTTAAAATCATGGCCGATGAACTGCAACTGAGCGAGGAATCGCTACGACGCGATGAAGCCCGGCAACGGGCCCTGCTGGAACTTAGTCAGAAGACGGAGTTGTCCGCCGCCAAAATTTCCAAATACGCAATGGAGACGAGTATTGAACTGACCGGCAGCACCATCGGTTACATTGCCTTCCTGAACGAGGACGAATCGGTCCTTACCATGCACTACTGGTCGAATGCGGCCATGGCCCAGTGTGCCATGATCCATAAACCCATTGTCTATCAGGTCAAGGACACCGGATTGTGGGGAGAAGCCATACGTCGCCGCGAAGCGGTCATTACCAATGACTACGCCGCACCCAACTCCGCCAAGCGTGGAACGCCCGAGGGACACGTGAAGTTGACCCGCCACATGAACATTCCGGTCTTCGACGGCTCGAAGATCGTCGCCGTGGCCGGGGTGGGCAACAAAAAGACGGACTATACCCAGGCCGATGTGACCCAATTGACGTTGATGATGGAGGGTATGTGGCGAATTACTCGCCGCAAGCAGGTGGAGGAGGATCTCCGGCGGGCCAAGGAAGAGGCCGAGGCGGCCAATGTTGCTAAGAGTCTGTTTCTGGCCAACATGAGCCACGAGATTCGCACGCCGATGACGGCGATCCTGGGCTTCGCGGAGATTATGGGCAGCTCTATCGAATGCTGCACCACGTGCCCCGATCACAAGTCTTGCCCCACACGTGTCGAGAACAAAGAGTACATTCAAGTTATCCAGCGCAACGGTCAGCATTTGCTGGGACTTATCAACGACATCCTGGACCTCTCGAAAATCGACGCCGGCAAGCTGGAGGTCGAGCGGGTTCCCTGTTCGCCGGTGCAACTGGTCGAGGAAACCATGTCGTTGATGCGCGTGCAGGCCATTGAGAAGGGCTTGACCCTTGAGGCACGGTACGAATTTCCGATACCGGAAACGGTCCTGAGCGACCCGGTGAGAATCCGCCAGATCCTCGTCAACCTCGTCGGCAACGCCGTCAAGTTCACCGACCACGGCCAGGTGGAAATCGTTGTGCGCTACACCCTTGACCAGACTGATCGGACAGCACTGGCCTTCGAGGTGAAGGACACGGGCATCGGCATGACCTCGGAGCAGATCGGCCGACTTTTCCAGCCCTTTGTCCAGGCCGACTCCTCCACGACCCGCCAATACGGCGGCACCGGCCTGGGACTGGTCATCAGCAAGAAGCTGGCGGAGGCCCTGGGCGGCGATATTCAGGTCGTCAGCCAACCCGACGCGGGCAGTACCTTCACTTTCACAATGCTTGATCAATTGCCGACAACGGCGCGCCTGCTGAACAACCTCTCGGAGATGGCCGTCCGGTCCTCCAATCGGCCGCACTTGGCCTCTCCCGCTACGGTAAGACTTCTTGGACGGGTTTTGCTGGCCGAAGACTCTTCTGTCAACCAGAAGCTCGTTTCCATTATTCTCCACAAGGCCGGGGCGGAGGTGGACCTGGCCGACAACGGTCGGGTGGCCGTGGAAAAGGCTCTGGCGGCCTTGTCGGCGGAGACACCTTATGACGTGATCCTCATGGATATGCAGATGCCGGAGATGGACGGGTACGAGTCCACCAGGAAACTCCGCCAGTCGGGCTACCAAGGCCCCATCGTGGCCTTGACGGCCCACGCCATGACCGGCGACCGCGACAAGTGCCTGGCCGCCGGCTGTGACGACTACTTGGCCAAGCCGGTGAATCGCCTTGCCCTGCTGTTAACGATTGCCCGCCTGATTGGTAATCCGGAGCCGCAATCCCAGGACGAGCCGGCCACGGCGGCGGTGCCCACGCCGCCTTCAGACGAGGCCATTCACTCGGCCTTCCAAAACGACCCGGATATGGTTGAAATCATCGCAGCGTTCGTCAGCCAACTGCCGCAACGCCTGGATGAGATGCGCTTGGCCGGAGCAGCCAGCCAATGGAAAATATTGGAGCGCGCGGCCCATCAGCTCAAGGGCGCCGGCGGAGGCTATGGCTACAACTGTCTGACTGATGCGGCTCGTGAACTGGAAGCGCACGCGAAGCAGGAGGACATCGAGGGAGCTGTGCTGGCCTTGAGCCGCTTGAGGCTTCTTTGCCAGAGAATCCAGGTGGGACAGGGAACCCAAGCTGTGGTTCAGGAGGTGAGGAAGACATGAAGATACTCATTATTGACGATAGCTACGACGCCATGGCCTTGGCGAAGGTCCGGCTGGGTCGCGAAGGCCACACTATCCTGTGCGCCACCAACGGCCAGGAAGGGCTGGAAGCAGCCGACCGCGAGGCCCCGGATTTGATTCTTCTGGACGTCGATATGCCGGACATGTCGGGCTTTGACGTTTGTCGCCGACTTAAAGCGAGCCCCACCTTGTTCATGATCCCGGTCATCTTTCTTTCCGGTTCCGGCGGCCCTGAGGATAAGGTCCGGGGACTGGATCTGGGGGCCGTCGACTTCGTGACCAAGCCTTTCGATGCCTTTGAGTTGCGCGCTCGTGTCCGAACGGCCTTACGGACCAAGTATCTCCAGGATCTCCTGCGGGACTTCGCGGTGATTGATCCGCTGACCGAGTTGTCCAATCGGCGGGCCTTGGACGAACGGCTTGGCCAGGAGTGGACCAGGCTGGTGCGGCATGGCGGGGTTCTGTCAGTGATCATGGCGGACATCGACCACTTCAAGGCGGTTAACGACCAGTTCGGGCATCCGGCCGGGGACGAAGTGCTGCGCCAAGTGGCTCGTTTGCTGATTCAGAGTTGCCGTCAGTCGGATACTCTGGCCCGCTATGGCGGAGAGGAGTTTGCCGTCGTGGCCCCGGAGACGGACCTTGTAGCCGCCGCGGAGTACGCCGACCGGCTGCGACGGGGCATCTGCGACCGGCCCCTGAATGTTAATGGCCAGAGCATGACCGTGACGATCAGCGTCGGCGTAGCTAGCAGTGTGGGCTGCGAGACAGTCCAGGAACTGGTTCGGGCGGCTGACGCGGCGCTATACTGTGCCAAGTCTGCCGGGCGGAATTGCGTAAAAGCCCATCAGGAAGCAAGGTCGCCGCAACCAACGCCGTGATGCGAACAGTCCTTAGCCCACGGAGTTGTCTCTCTGGCCGACAACCAGGGACATCCTACTCGATGGCATCCATCCCTGATGACCGCCGTGGCGTTGGTTCCAGCGACTGGCATACTCAATCAGGCCGAGGCGGGCCAGCTTGGCTCGCGTGCGTTGAAGGGTATTCGTGGGCTGTCACTCGGTTTTGTATGGCGGTTGTCGCGACAACCACAGGGGCGATTTGGGCGGATTACAGCGACTCCAGCGGTATTGCCAGAATTGCCATAAGTTTTTTGGTAGAGCGCAATTACCGATAATACAAGGAGTTACGCCAAAAGGCAGAATGCGATTTGCAATCCGCTGCCTTGCCAATTTGGCTACGGCGCCAGAACGCGACGAATGATTATGATACCAGGAGGCGGCGGGAACGTCAAGGCGGCCTCGGACACCGGCCGCGGACACCGGGTGCATTAACGTTTTGTGGAAACAGCCAAAACCCAGAGGCAAGATGCCCCTGGCACTCACGGGCGAGACGCCCGTGCCACTGTACAAGGACGGTCGTCGAGTCGCAAAGAGCTTATAGAGCAGTTAACGCTTCAGCGGCGTTTGCAAATGAGTTCCGTCAAGGCTCCCAACCCCCCTGTCACAGGCGTTTCGGAAGCGCGAAGATCCTGGACTGGTACGGGCGTTTCCGGGCTGAGGATGACGCGGTTGCGGCCCTGCTCTTTGGCGGCGTAGAGAGACTGGTCGGCGGAGCGCAGCAGATCGTCCAGGGTCTGCATTTGCGGCGTCCACTGAGCTAGTCCGGCGCTGATCGTAACAGACTTCTGCGGCCCCGGGGCCCCGGTGAAGATCGAACTCTCCACCTCCAAGCGGCATCGCTCGGCGCTGATGAAGGCCTTCTCGGCCCGTTGCTGCGGAAAGACGATCAAAAACTCCTCTCCGCCGATGCGGTAAACGGCATCGGTGGCCCGGACCGTCTGGGAAAGAACCCCGGCCAGGTTCTGGAGTATCTCGTCGCCCTTGAGGTGCCCATAAGTGTCGTTGATCGTCTTGAACTTGTCAATGTCGACCATAGCGCAGCTCAGCGGTCCGCCGTAACGCAGGGCCTGGGCCCACAATTCATGGAGCCGGCTCATGGCCTGGCGGCGGTTCGGCAACCGGGTCAGGTCGTCAACGGTCGCCAGTTGTCGCAGCTTCTCGTTCAACTGGAACAGTTCGGTGTTGGCCCGTGCCAGGGCGGCGCCACGGGTCGCCAAACTGTCGCACAGGCGGACCATCCGTTCCCCGGCCCGGACGCGGGCCAGGAGTTCGCCCTGGTGAAAGGGCTTGGAGAGAAAATCATCCACCCCGGCCGCAAAGGCTTCCAGCAACTGCTCCTTATTCTGTTGCACCGTCAGCATGATGAAGTAGATCAACTGGTCGCCCTGTTTTTCGCGAAGGGCTCGGCAGATTTCCAAGCCGTTCATCTTCGGCATGAGCCAGTCGGAGATAACGATTCGCGGCTGGTACTCGACCATCTGGGCCAGGGCCTTGATGCCGTTGGCGGCCCGGATCGTCTCGTACCCGGCGTCCGCCAAGTGCATGGCCAGCAGGTCCAACGTGGTTTCGTCGTCGTCGGCCAGCAGAATAAGCGGACGATCCTGTGACGTTGTCTCCAAAGGCAGTTCCTCCCTTGTTTCCGGCCACCGGTTTAAGCAAGAGCCATGACGTTTTCGGCGAATTGTTCACGAGTCTGGATGAATTCAGCTTCGGTGGCTTGGAACGCTTCGACGAGCTCCGGGTCAAAGTGACTGCCGGACTCTTCCACGATGATCGACCTGGCCACGTCGTGACCGAAGGCGTTCTTGTAAACCCGCTTGGTGGTCAGGGCATCGTAAACGTCGGCCAGGGCCACAATGCGGCCGCAGAGCGGGATGTTCGCCCCGGTGAGGCCTCGCGGGTACCCCGAGCCGTCGAACCGCTCGTGGTGGTTCTCGGCAATGTCGCGGGCCATCAACAGGAAGGCCGCGCCCGGAAACTGCTTAAGAGCCGCGTTAAGCGTGGCGGCTCCCAGGACGGCGTGGGACTTCATGATCTCGAACTCGCGGTCGCTCAACCGTCCGGGCTTGAGGAGTACGCAATCCGGGATGCCGATCTTGCCGATGTCGTGCAGCGGACTGGTGGAATAGATCATGCGGGCAAAAGCCGCATCGATCTCGTAGCCGGGCTTATGCAGCGTTTTGTTTTCGACCAGATAGTTGGCCAGGGTGCGGCAGTAATTCTGGACCCGTTCCAGATGGCTGCCGGTCTCGGGATCGCGCGACTCGGCCAGTTTGGCCATCGCAAAGATGGTTACCTCGCGGGTTTCCAGCGACAGGATCCGCTCGCCGGTACGGACCCGCATGGTCAGTTCGGCGGGGTTGAAGGGCTTGGTGATAAAATCATCGGCCCCCGCCGAGAGACCTTCGACGATTTGCTCCGGACTGCCGTGGGAAGTAAGCATGATGGTGTAGGTGTAACCTGGGAGACATTCGCTACGAATGGCCCGGCAGAGTTCCAGGCCGTTCATGCCTGGCATCTCCCAGTCCGTGATAACCATCCGCGCGGCGCTGGTGCGCAGGAGCTCGAGGGCGTCCTGCCCGCAACAGGCGCTTTCGACCTCGTAGCCCGCCTCCTGCAAGGTGAAATTGAGAATGCCCAGCGTAACTTCATCATCATCGACCGTCAGGATCTTCATGTTTTTCCCGCCTTTGTTAGAACCAGGTTATCCGTTAGTCCGCGTTCAAACGGCGACCCCTTCCAGGTATTCCAGGCAACACGCGACTTCCGTCTTAAGCCGGCCGAGGCCCTCCTCCGCTTTGGCGGATTCGCCGGCCTTGCCGATCTGCTCCAGTTCGTAAGCCGCCAGACGCAGTCGCTCGGCCGAGACGTTGGCGGCCGCCCCCTTGAGGCCGTGGGCCAGCAGGGCGACCTGGTCCATGGCGCCAGCCTTGACGTGGGCTTGCAGGGCCTCGATGTCCTTGGCGACCTTCTTCTTGAACGTCTGGAGGATCCGCTCCAGAAAATCCTGGCGCCCCAGGCAGCGCTGCAAGGCCGTGGCCAGATTGATCGGCGCGTCGTCGACGGCGGCCGTGGGTGGCGCCGCAGTGCCGGTGCCGGAGGCGGCAACAATCGGCGTCGCGTCACGGCTCGCGCCCGTCTGCGGCAACTGGGCCGACTCGGGCGGCAAGAGCCGGTTAATCATTTCGACCAATTGGTTCGGCTCGATCGGTTTGCTCAGATATTCGTCCATGCCGGCGGCCAGGCAGAGTTCGCGGTCCCCCTTGATGGCGTTGGCGGTCAGGGCGACGATCGGCAGGCGAGAAACATTGTAGTGGATGACCCGGTGCTGGGCCTCGAGTTCGCGAATCGTCCGGGCGGCCGTAAAACCGTCCATCTCCGGCATCTGACAGTCCATCAGGACCAGGTCATAGCGGTTCTTCTGGACCGCTTCGACCGCCAACTTGCCGTTGATGACGATCTGGCATGAACATCCAGCGTTGGAGAGGATGCCCTGGGCCACCTCCTGGTTGATCTCGTTATCTTCCGTCAGCAGGATACGCACGTCGGGCCGCAGAATTCGCGTCATTCCGGACGCCGACCGAGGGGCCGAACTCTCGGCTCCAGTTTTGGGCGGCGACTTGGCCAGTACGGGAAAGAGCGAGACCGTCGTGTCCAGCAGCTCAGATTGCCGCACCGGTTTCGTCAGGCATGCGGCAAACCCTGCTTCTTTCATCTCAGAGACCTTGAGCGGCTCGGACAGGCTGCTGAGCAGGATCAGCTTCGTTGCCTTCAGCTTGGCCGCGGACTTGATGACTCGCGCCAGTTCCAGCCCGTTCATCTCCGGCATGTTCATGTCGATAATGGCCAGCGTGAACGGCTCGCCGGCATTCGCTGCCGCGTACATCAACTCCAGGGCCACCTTGCCACCGTCGGCCGTCTGGACCATCAGCCCCCAACGCGTCATCTGCCCTTCCAGGATCTGCCGGTTGACCAGGTGGTCGTCCACCACCAGCACCCGCGGGCGCTCAACCGGCAAGGACAACTCCGGCACCCCCGCCGCCGGGCTCGCGTTCTCCGGAAATACTTCCAGCCAGGCCGTGACCCAGAAGGTTGACCCGCGCCCGAGTTCACTCTCCACGCCCACCTCACCGCCCATCAACTCCGCCAGGCGTTTGACGATTGCCAACCCCAGGCCCGTCCCGCTCTGCTTCCTCGTGCTTGATGAATCAACCTGGGAGAAAAGCTTAAAAAGCTGCCCGACCCGGTCCGGCGCGATCCCCGCCCCGCTGTCATGCACCTCGAAGCGCAGCTTGGCCCGCCCCTCGCGCTCCTCCACCAGCCGCACCTCGACCCCGATGTATCCCTTTTCCGTGAACTTCACCGCATTGCCGATCAGGTTCACCAGAATCTGCCGCACCCGCCCCGCGTCGCCCCGCAGGCGGTTCGGAACCGCCGGGTCGATTTGGCAGGTCAACTCCAGACCCTTCTGCGCCGCCTTCGGGCTGGACAGCTCCACCGCGTCCTCCACCGTCACCGTCGGGTCCATCTCCGCCACGTCCAGTTCCATCTTCCCGGCCTCGATCTTCGAAAAATCCAGGATGTCGTTGATCAGGCTGAGCAGGCTGACGGCCGAGGTCTTCACCACCGCCGCATAATGAGCCTGTTGCTGATCCAGCTTCGTCCCACGCAGTAACTCGATCATGCCGATCACACCGTTCATCGGCGTGCGGATTTCATGGCTCATCTTGGCCAGAAACTCGCTCTTGGCCCGGCTGCCGGCCTCGGCCGCGTCCTTGGCCTGCAGCAGGTCTGCGGTCCGCTCGTCCACCTTCTGTTGCAAGTTGGCGTTGAAAGTCCGCAACTCGCGGTCACGCTGCTGCACGGCCGTGCGCATCTTCACAAAGGCTTGCCCCAGCCGGCCGATCTCGTCATCGTGCAAGTCCTGGATTTTCCGCGAATAATCGCCCTGGGAGATCTGCTCGCTGGCCTGGACCAGACCGTTCAACCGCCTGGTCCAGAGGGTGATCACCGTGGCCACCAGCAGGGTGCTGACGACCATCATGATCGCCAGGACGATCAGCGTGGATTTCGTTTGTTTACCCTGCACCTCTTTCATCAGATCCTTCGACACGCCGATGTCGACCCGGCCGATTTTTTTTCCCGTCCCGCCGCCCGGTCCGGCCGCCGGCGCGGCTGGCGGACTGTGCCCGTCGCTGCCGTTGATGACGCCGAGATCGCCTTCTGCTGTGGCTCCGAGATCGCCGTTTTTTTCGGTGCCGTCCATCAGAATAACCGGGCAGGTTCCGACCAGGTAGCCGGCCTCGGCGGAATCGTTCTTCTCCACGGTCGAAGACGCGCGAACAAAGTTCCGCGGCTGGCTCGCTACGACTTGCCCTTGCGCGTCATAGATCATGATGAAGGCCATGCCTTCCTGGCGGGCGAACTTGGTCGCCAGCAGGGCGAGTTCCCGCCGGTCGTTCACCGCCAGGGGCAACTCGCAGAGCCGGGCGATGTTGCCGGCGGTCACGTTGGCGTCGCTCCGCTTCTCGTTGAGCACGACGGTGTTGATCTGATGGATCGTGACGATGGAGGCCGTGCCCAGGGCGCCCGTGACCAGAATCAGCACGAAGACGAGGGCCTTGGTCCGCAGACTACGGCGGTGATACCATTCCATTATCATGCGTCTTACCCCCTGTTAATCAGTCAAGGCTTATCGGCCTTGTCGGTCTGAGCGGCTTCGGGCCGGAAGACAATCGCCGCCTCGGACACCAGACTCGACGGCAGTTCCACCGAAATACGTTCGGCGACAATCGTATTCAGGACAATCTGAAACTCCGGCGGTTCGACCAGTCCGGCGGCCGACGGCGCCTTCGTCTGGCGCAGGATCAGACCGGCGGCTTGTTCGCCCTGCTTCCTGGCGTCGACGCCCACGCCCAGCAAGGCTCCGGCCTTGACGAACGCCACCGAGAAGCCGAAGACCGGCGTCTGTTTCCGGAGCGACGCCAGCAGGAGAACGCGGATCGTCGAAATGTCGTAGACCGCGGCGTCGGCCGTCGTCCAAACCAGGTCGACTTTCTGGTCGAATAAAGCATCAATGGCCTCGGCCACCGATTTGTTCTTGTCGATCGCCACGCTGACCAGTTCCAGACCCTCGGGCAGGGCCTGCTGGGCCGCCCGGAGCGATTCGGCGCTGGCGGGCACATCGGAGCGGTAAAGCAGCCCGACCTTCCGAACCAGAGGCAGGGCTCGCCGGAGCAGTTTGAACTGCTGCTCCAGCGGCACGTCGGTCTTGACGCCCCAAGCCGGTTCGTCCTTGGTCAGTCCCAGCGTCTCCGGCCCGGCCACCAGGCAGTAATACAGTTGCGCCGGGGACTTGACCTGTTTATGGAGCAACGTGGCGGCCTTGGTCCCGACCGCCAGGTAAACGTCGGCCTTGCGGTTCATGAAGGCGTCAATGTCCTTGGCGACATCGGACAACTGCACCGTCTCGACGGTGTGGCCTTGCTGGGTCAGATTCTTGCCGGCAGCGGCGGCGGCCGAAAGGTAAGGAGCCTCCGTGCCGCTGGGCACAATGATGATCTGCTTCGCCCAGACGGCTGTGGGCAGGGAAAGAGCTAACAGCGCGGTTAGCACGGTCCAGTGGATCCGCATTCGTCCAGTCAGCACCGGTCACTCCGAAAAACACGACAAACTACGCATTTTACGCAAACTACCTGAAATTGCACTCAATCTGGTAAATCTTGGTATCGACTGATAAGATGGAATGACTTTAGAGTCTCATGTGGTCCGATAACTCCGGTCTGACGATTAAAGAATACCTGACAAGGTGTCGATAGCGTTATGGCGAGTGACTATGGAGATGAGCGTGCGGACCATCTATCTTTTGGTAATATTGGTCGTTGCTGTGGCCCCCGCCTGGCCGGTGGTGGCCGGCCTTCCGCAGTCGCCCCCCACCTCGGCGGCGCCTGCGGTCGAAGCCACGACAGTTCCCGAGGCTCCGCAACCATCGCTCACCGACAGTGCGGTCGCCAATGCCACCGGCAGCAGTGCGAGCGAACTGCTCTCCTTCGAGGACATCCCCCTGGTCATCGGCGCCGCCAAGCACGAGCAGCGCCAGGCCGATGCCCCGGCCTCCGTCACCGTTGTTACGGCCGACGAGATTGAAATCTACGGGTACCGCTCCCTGGCGGACATCCTGCGTACACAGCCGGGCTTCTATGTCCATAGCGACGGGTTGAATTCATTTGTCGGCGTGCGCGGTTTCCTCCGGCCGGGTGAATGGAACGCCCGCGTCCTGGTCCTGGTCGACGGCCGGCCGACGCGCGAACCAACCTACGGCCAGACCCATCTCGACCGGGACATGGTCGTGCCCATCGAACTGATCAAGCGGGTCGAGATCATCCGCGGCCCAGGCTCGGCCCTCTATGGGGCCAATGCCGTGTTTGCCGTCATCAATATCATCACTCGTAGCGGCGCCGACGTGGCCAACTACGGGGAAGTTAAAACGCAAGGCGGCAATAAGGACACCGGCCGGGTGGCCGCAACCGCGGGCCACAAGTTTGACAACGGCTGGGACATCATTGCCAGCGGCGATCGCTTTACGAGCCAGGGCGACAGAGATATTCACTATCCCAATGTCAATGACCCGGCCTACAATTATGGCCACATCATCAACTCGGACTACGAAGGCTCAGGCTCGATGTTCATCAAGGCCACCAACGGCGATTTCACGGTTGAGGCGGATTACATGAAGCGTATCAAAGACAACAGCGCCGCCACTTTCCTGGCCTCCTGGTTCAATTCTGGTCAGATGAGGGAAGACCGTTCGGACTTCTCGCTGCGCTACGATCACCAGATCGACGACGAACTGAGCCTGCATGCCCTGGCCTTCTACAGCACTTACGGTTACCGCCAGCACTGGGGCATCGACGCCACGGACGACGTCCCGGCTTATACTTATTACACCCGGGCCGTTTCCGCGTGGTGCGGCCAGGATGTCCATTTGGACTGGCAGACTTCCACCAAGAATCGCGTGATTTTCGGGACCGAGGCGATGGAGTCGACCGAGACCTTGCAGAATGACTATAACACCGTCGACGGCACCCTCCTCGACACCAACCCGTCGTTCAACTGGTGGTCACTGTATGCCCAGGACGAATACACGCCCCAGGACTGGGTGACATTCGTCGCCGGACTGCGCGGCGACTTCCTGCAGCGCTTCAACCCTTTGCTCGACCCACGCCTGGCCGTGATCTTGCGGATTTCCCAGGAAGACACCGTCAAACTGATGTACGGCCGGGCGTTCCGGGCGCCGAACCTCTATGAGATGTTCTACAATACGCCCGGCACCAATACCGGCAATACCGATCTCAAACCGGAAATAAACAACACCTACGAGGCGGACTGGGAACACGACTTCCACAACGGCTGGGTCACCGATGTCAACTACTACCTCTGGCGCATGTCGGGCACTCTGGATAACCGGGTTCTGGCGGACGGCTCCATCCAAACCGAGAACACCGGAACCTCCTGGGCCCAGGGCGTGGAGACCGAGATTCAGCGGCGCTGGAGCAACGGCGCTCGCATCCGTGGCAGTGCCTGCGTCGGCCACGCGGAAGACAGCCAGGGCCAACGCTTGACCCTGTCGCCCGATGTGGTGCTGGCCCTGGCCGGTGACGTGCCCGTGATCAACAAGCAGACCTTCCTGTCCTTGGAAACCCAGATGGTCGGGCCGATGCTCTCCGACCTGGGGGCCAATTCCAACCCCAGTTTCCTGACCAACATAGTCCTGACGTCGCGCCGGGTCTACAAAGGTTTGGATCTTCAGGTCGGGGTTTACAACCTGTTCGGCAACAGCGCCCGCGTCCCCCGCGACGCCCCCTGGAACCAGAACCAACCCTGGCTCCGCGAACCTGGCGTCCTGGCCATGGTCAGCCTCACTTACCACTTCTAGACGTCGCCCACCTTCTGCCTCAGAGCACACCTTTCGATCGCCGGTATTTGTGGGCGGTCACTCGGTGTTGAAGGGCGGTTGTCGCGACAACCGCAGGGGCGATTTGGGCGGATTACCGCGATTCCAGCGGTATTGCCAGAATTGCGGTAAATTGTTTGGTAGAGCGCAATTGCCGACAAAACAAGGAGTTACGACAAAAGGCTGAAAGCGATTTGCAATCCGCTGCCTGGCCAATTTGGCTACGGCGCCTGATCGCGACGAATAATTGTGATACCAGGAGGCGGCCGGAACGTCAAGGCGGCCGCGGACACCGGCAACAGTGTCCTCGCAAACAGGACAAGCAGATCTGAACTTGTTCGGAAACCTTCACGACTTGAAAACGCCCCGCCGCCTCGGTATAAGGATGGTCGGAATCTTCCGGCGGGTAGGATTTCTGTGTGCCCGACTTGGGGCCACGCCGTGGTGGGCGAGGCGTTTGACCCAGGCCAGGTCTGCGAAGGCCCGGTAGGTCCAAGGCCTCTAAGTTAAATAGTTGACCAGCCAGTCTGCATAGGAGCCTCATGACCAATATTGCCGACCGGGCCTGGCGCTGCACGGCGTGCGGTTATGTGCATCGCGGCCCAGAGCCGCCGGAGAGTTGCCCGATCTGCGGAGCGATGCAATCCGCTTTTGAGCCGTACGTCGAAGCCCCGGCTCCGGCTCCGGCCCCGGCGGTCGGCAAAGCGCGGCAGGTCGTTATCCTCGGGGCGGGCATCGCGGGCGTGTCGGCCGCCGAAGCCGTTCGGAAGGCTTCCGCCGAGGCCCGGATCACCCTGGTTTCCCGCGAGCCGGACTGGCCGTACTATCGGCTGAACTTGACACGCTATCTGGCCGGAGAGATCGGATCGGCCGATCTTTCCCTTCATCCGCCAGACTGGTACGCCCAGCACGGCATCGAGGATCTGCTGGAGGCCGAAGCCGCCGAACTGAATCTGGATGCTCATGTCGTTAGTCTGCACGATGGCCGCCGCCTGCCCTTTGAGAAGCTGATCCTGGCCTGTGGCGCCCAGGCGTTTGTGCCGCCTATCCCTGGGGCCGATCTTGAGGGCGTGACGGTGCTGCGCACGGTCGTCGATGGCCGGCGCATCCTGAGCGCCGCCAAGTCCGGCGCCAGGTGTGTCTGCATCGGCGGCGGGCTTCTGGGCCTGGAGACCGCCGGGGCCCTGGCCCGGCGTGGCGCCGGCGTGACGCTGCTGGAAAGTTACGGTTGGCTAATGCCACGCCAGCTTACGTCGGTGGCGGGCGGCATCCTGCGCGAACATGTGTCCAAGCTGGGCATCTCTCTGTGCCTGGAGGCCCGGACGAAGGCGATCCTGGGAGAAAGACAGGTCGCCGGCGTGCTTCTGGAGGACGGCGCCAGGTTGGAGGCCGATCTGGTGGTCATTGCAGCGGGCGTTCGCCCGAACAACAATCTGGCCCGCCGGGCCGGGCTGGAGGTGAACTCCGGTGTCGTGGTAAACAACCATCTGCTCAGTTCGCACCCTGATGTGCTGGCGGCCGGCGACGTGGCCGAGCATCGAGGCGTGGTGTACGGAACGTGGGAACCGGCCCTGTTTCAGGGCGGCATCGCCGGGATGAATGCCGCCGGTTTGTCGGTCGAGTTCGGCGGCATGCCGCGCTCCAACACGCTCAAGGTGCTGGGGCTGAATCTGCTGAGCATCGGCCAGTTCCAACCGGAGGACGGCGGCTTCCAAGTGGTTGAGGATTACGGCGACGGGAAGTATCGGCGATTCGTGTTCCACGACGGCCGATTGACCGGCGCGATCCTGCTGGGCGACACCTCAATCGCCGGCGCCCTGAAGAAGGCTCTGGAGGACAAGAGAGATTTCTCTGGACTGCTTCAACGCCAGCCCGGGGCGAACGACATTTTCGACCATCTGGCCCAAGGTGAACAGAAACTGTGATAGAATCGCGCGATGTGACGGTGCAGCGCCGGTGCGCTGGACAGTATGACGGGCATCGTTAATGGCGGTGTTGGTTAGGACATTGGAACTCAGGAGAGCAGACTATGGCCACGATTACGGGCAGTAAGACAGAGCAGAATCTGCTGGCGGCGTTCGCGGGCGAATCGCAGGCCCGCAACAAGTACACCTTCTTCGCCTCGGCGGCCAAGAAGGAAGGCTACGAACAGATTGCCGCTATTTTTCTGGAGACGGCCGACCAGGAGAAGGAGCACGCCAAACTGCACTTTAAGTTGCTGGAAGGCATCGGCGACACGCGGGCCAACCTCAAGGCGGCCGCGAGCGGCGAAAACCACGAATGGACGAAAATGTATCCCGACATGGCCAAGACAGCTCGCGAGGAGGGCTTCACCGACATCGCCCTGTTGTTTGACCTGTTGGCCCGCATCGAAAAGGAGCACGAGGCCCGCTACCTGAAGATCCTCCAAAGCTTCGAGGCGGGGACCGTCTTTGCCAGGACCGAGAAGGTCAAGTGGCGCTGCCGCCACTGCGGCTTCACGGTCGAGTCGGCCAAAGCCCCGCAGATGTGCGCGGCCTGCAAGCATCCGCAGGCCTACTTCGAGGTCGTCGCCGAAAATTTCTGAAGGCCGGGACTGGTTGCTGAAATTGTTCTCGAAGGACGAGTTGAGCCGACCAGTCATTATTGATAAGGCGGAGACCCCGAAATGACTTCATTGGGATTAATGGCTCGGACCGTGGCCAAAGCACCGTTAGCTTTGCTGGCCATTCTGGTTTCGACCGTGGCGGGCTGTGTATCGGCCCATCCGCCGCTGGAAACGGTTTCCCGTGTGGATCTTAGTCGTTACCTCGGGCGGTGGTACGAGATAGCCCGTTGCCCCGCGTGGTTCGAGAAAGATTGCGTGGGGGCAACGGCCGAATACAGCCTCAATCCTGATGGCACGGTCAAAGTGGTCAATTCCGCGCGCCTGCGTACTCTGGACAGCCCGGTCAAGACGGCGGTTGGCCGTGCCCGTGTCGTTGAGGCCACGACCCAGGCCAAACTCAAGGTGGCGTTTTTCCTTTTCTTTGAAGGCGACTACTGGATCCTCGAACTCGGCGAAAACTACGACTATGTCGTCATCGGGGAGCCCAGCCGGAAATACCTGTGGATTCTCAGCCGCACCCCGCGGATGGACGAGACGTTGTACCAGCAGATCCTCTCGCGCCTGCCGGCGAAGGACTATGACCCGGCCCGACTGATTCGAACGCTCCAGCCTGCCGCGTCCCTTGAACCGGACAGGATCTTGCCGTAGAAGGGGCAGCGCCCGACCATCCAGAGGATCTGTACCCGCACGAAGGAGCCTGCTGATGTGGAAACGTTATCGCTGGCCGATACTGCTGGGATTGACGTTGGTGTTCTTGTCCCTGGGCCTGATCGCCATACACATTGCCGTGTTTCACAATTCGCACGACGTGGGCTTTTACCTGTTGCTGGACGTGGCCTTCCTGCCGTTGGAGGTGTTGCTGGTGACGGTCGTACTGCACCGCCTGCTGACGATGCGCGAAAAGCGGTCGAAGCTCGCCAGGCTGAACATGGTTATCGGGGCCTTTTACAGCGAGGTCGGGACGCGACTGCTGGCCGTCTTCTCTGCTTATGATGGCAAAGTTGCCGAGGTTCGGGCAATACTTGTGCTGTCGACGGAGTGGTCGGATCGGCAGTTCCTGTCCGTTCATCGCGGGTTGCGCACCTATGTGCCGGCTTTGTGCTGCACCGGGGCGGAGTTGCCGCCCTTGCGGGACTTTCTCCTGGCTCGCCGCGAGTTCCTGCTGCGCCTGCTGGAGAATCCTAGTCTGATGGAACATGAGCAATTCACCGACCTGTTGTGGGCGGTTTTTCACCTGACCGAGGAACTGGCGGCGCGGCGCGATCTGAGCCGGCTCACGGACGCGGACCTCGACCATTTGCGGGGAGACATGCGCCGGGCCTACGGCCTGCTGATGGTCCAGTGGCTCGACTACATGCAGCACCTGAAGCGTCATTATCCCTATCTGTACTCGCTGGCGATGCGGACCAATCCGTTCGATCCGGCGGCGCAGGTCGAGGTGAGCTGAGGAGATGATCGTGGGCGCGCGGAGACGGTCCTTTTCTGCCATTACGGCCACGCCACGCCGTTGAGAATCCGATTGAGCTGCACCCGAGCAAACCGGTTGCCGCCGCCGACCTCCTGGGTCTGCACCGCAACACCTTACGCAACAAGCTCCGCGACCACCAGTCCGAATCGGTGACTATTCACCAGGGGAAGGGGATTTCGCCGGGACGGCGGTTGGTGTAGGATGAAGCGGAGCCGCCGGTCGGGGCGGCGGACGGGGAGTCACCGTGGACACGCAGACCGCCGAGAAGACAACGGAACTCTGGCCGCTGGCCGTTTATGCCGGGTTGGTCGCGGCGACGGTATTAGCCATTGTCACAATATCATATCTATTAGGCGAGCGGCACCGGGAGCGGGCCACGGGGCTGCCCTACGAATCGGGCATCGTGCCGACGGGGACGGCGCGGCGGCCGCTGCCGGTCAATTTCTACCTGGTGGCGGCGCTGTTCGTGATCTTCGACGTGGAGGCGGTCTTTCTCCTGGTCTGGGCCGGGGCGTTTCGGCAGGCGGGCTGGGCGGGGTACGTGGAAATCGTGGTGTTTGCCGGAGTGATGGGCGCGGGGCTCTTTTATTTGTGGCGGGTGGGTGCGCTGAAGGTGATCGGCGGACGCGGCGAACATGAGAGCGGAGATACAGATGAACAGTAGACACGGCAACGACAGGGCAGAGATAAACTCTGCCCCTACGAACAACAATAACCCCGGCGGGGGATGCTTTCTGCTGGCGCGGCTGGAAGAGTTGGCGGCCTGGGCGCGGAAGAACTCGGTCTGGCCGTTCAACTTCGGGCTGTCGTGCTGCTATGTGGAGATGGCGACGGCGTTGACGCCCAAGTACGACATCGCCCGGTTCGGGTCGGAGGTGATTCGCGGCTCGCCGCGCGAGGCGGATTTGATGGTCATTGCCGGGACGCCGTTCCTGAAGATGGCGCCGGTGATGCGGCAATTGTACGAGCAGATGATGGAGCCGCGCTGGGTGATTTCGATGGGGTCGTGCGCGAATTCGGGGGGGATGTATGACATTTACAGCGTGATGCAAGGCGTGGATCGGATTCTGCCGGTGGACCTGTATGTGCCGGGTTGCCCGCCGAGTCCGACGGCGTTCATGGAAGGCCTGCTGCTTCTGCGGGAGGCGGTGGGGAAAGAGCGGCGGCCGCTCTCATGGGTGGCGGGGCCGCAAGGAGTGGTGCGGGCGGATCGGCCGTCGATAAAAGAGATGAAGCGGGCGCAGCGGATGGCGGTGCGGGAGTTGACGCCGGGGGATCAGGTTTAGCATGAATGGCCGCACGGACATCATCCAGGAGGTCGAGGCGCGGCTCGGCAGCGCCGCCGTGGCGGCACGGGAAACGCCGCGCGACGGCGTGGCGACGTTCTGGACGCCGGCCGGGCGGGTGGGCGAGGTGCTGGGGTATCTGAAAAACGCGGCCACCGGGCCGTACGCGATGCTCTATGACCTGACGGCGATTGACGAGCGGGTGCGGGAACATCGGGCGGACGGGGTGAGCGATTTTACGGTTGTGTATCAACTCTATTCGTTTGAGCGGAATGAATATGTGCGGGTGAAGGTTGCGGTGGGGGGCGAGCAGCCGGAAATCCCGACGGTGACGGGCCTCTGGCCGGCGGCGAACTGGTACGAGCGGGAACTGTGGGACATGTTCGGAATTCGCGTAGCGGGCCATCCGAACTTGCGGCGGATTCTCATGCCGCCGTGGTGGACGGGACATCCGCTGCGCAAGGATCATCCGGCGCGGGCCACGGAACTGCCGGAATTCCACCTGTCGGCCGAGGCCGAGGCGGCGCAGGCGGCGGCGCTGGAGGTGCGGCCGGAGGAGTGGGGTTTGGATTCGGGTGGTCCGGGGCGGGAGGTGCAGATTCTGAACCTGGGGCCGCACCATCCGGGAACGCACGGGCTGCTGCGGATGGTGCTGCAACTGGAGGGCGAGGAGATCGTGGCTTCGGCGGCGGACATCGGGTACCACCATCGCGGGGCGGAGAAGATGGGGGAGCGGCAGTCCTGGCACAGCTACATTCCCTACACGGACCGGATCGATTACCTGGGCGGCGTGCTGAACGAGTTTCCCTACGTTCTGGCGGTGGAGAAGCTGGCGGGGATCGCCGTGCCCCCGCGGGCGATGGTGATTCGGGTGATGATGGCGGAGTTGTCTCGGATCGCCAGCCACCTGGTCTGGTACGGGACGTTTGCGGCGGACCTGGGGGCGATGTCGCCGGTATTTTATATGTTTACGGATCGGGAGAAGTTGCTGGAGATCGTGGAGGCGGTGACGGGCGGGCGGATGCATCCGGGGTGGTTTCGGATCGGCGGCGTGGCGGCGGATTTGCCGCGCGGCTGGGATGGCCTGGTCCGGGATTTTCTCGATTACCTGCCGGCGCGGCTGGCGGAGTACGAGACGCTGGTGATGAAGAGCATGATTGTGAAGCGGCGGACTTGCGGGGTGGGGCAGCTGATGGCGGCGGAGGCGGTGGCGTGGGGGATGACGGGGCCGAACCTGCGAGCCTGCGGGTTGGAGTGGGATTTCCGGCGGAAACAGCCGTATGGCGGGTATGAGAATTTCGAGTTCGAGGTGCCCACGGCGACGGGCGGCGATTGCTACGCCCGGGCCGAGGTCCGCGTGGCGGAGATTCGCCAGAGCCTGCGGATCGTGGAGCAGTGTCTGAAGAACATGCCGGCGGGTGAATACATGTCGGATCATCCCCTGGCGACGCCGCCGCGCAAGGCCCGGACGCGGCAGGATATTGAGACGCTGATTACGCACTTCCTCGGCGTGAGTTGGGGTCCGGTGATTCCGCCGGGCGAGGCGTTTGTCGCCTCGGAAGGGGCGAAGGGGAACAACGGCTATTACCTGGTGAGCGACGGGAACACGATGTCGTACCGGACGCGGATTCGGACGCCCTCGTTCGCCCATTTGCAGGCCGTGCCGGCGCTGTGCCGGGGACAGACGGTGGCGGATTTGATTGCGATTCTGGGAAGTCTGGATTATGTGCTGGCGGACGTGGATCGGTGAACGGAAGGCGACATGCTGACGGAACAGGAACGAGCGGAGATCGAGGTTCATGCGGCGTGCTACCTGCACCGGCGGGCGGCGGGGCCGGAGGCGTTGAAGGTGGTGCAGGCGCATCGGGGCTGGGTCTCGGACGAGGCCCTGGCGGACGTGGCGGAGGCGCTGGGCGTGACGGCGACGGAACTGGAAAGTCTGGCCACGGCCTACACGATGATCTTCCGGCGGCCGGTGGGGCGGCACGTCATTTTGCTTTGCGACAGCGTGAGTTGCTGGGTGATGGGCTATGAGCGGCTGGTGGAGCATTTGCGGTCGCGGTGGGGCGTCGCTCTGGGCGAGACGACGGCGGACGAGCGGCTGACGCTCTTGCCGGCGGCGTGCCTGGGGGCGTGCGACCGGGCGCCGGCCTTGATGATCGACGGCGTGTTATATGGCGATCTGACGGTGGAGAAACTGGACCGGATTCTGGAAGGCTTGAAGTGATGGAACGGCCGCTGACGGAACATATTCGGGCCGAGGGCGAACCGCCCACGCTGGCGGAGTACGAGCGGACGGGCGGGTATGCGGCCCTGCGGCAGGCCGTCGGGAAGATGACGCCGCCGGAGGTGCGGGCGGCGGTGGCAGAATCGGGTTTGCGCGGCCGGGGCGGGGCGGGATTTCCGACGGGAAAAAAATGGGGCTTCGTGCCGACGGGACCGGGAGAGTCACGGCCGAAGTACCTGGTGGTGAACGGCGACGAGATGGAGCCGGGGACGTTCAAGGACCGCCGTTTGCTGGAGGGCGATCCGCACGGGCTGATTGAAAGCACGATCATCGCGGCTTATGCGATTGAGGCAGAGGTCGCGTATATTTTCGTGCGTTGGGACTACCAGACAGCGGCGGCGCGGCTCGGGCGGGCGCTGGCGGAAGCGCGGGCGGCGGGGTATGTCGGGCGGAAGGTGGCGGGGTCTGATTATGGCCTTGAAATATATTTTCATGTGAGCGCCGGGCGGTACATGTGCGGCGAGGAGGAAGGGCTGCTGAACGCCCTGGAAGGCAAGCGGCCGACGCCGCGGGCCAAGCCGCCGCACCCGCCGGTGGTGGGCTTGTGGGGCAAGCCGACGATTGTGGACAATGTGGAGACGATGGCCTGGGTGCGGCACATTGTCGGGCGCGGGCCGGCCTGGTTCCGGGGGCTGGGGCGCGGGGCCGAGGGCGGGACGAAACTCTACGGGGCCAGCGGCCACGTGCGGCGGCCGGGGCTGTGGGAACTGCCGATGGGAACGACGGCCCGCGAGATTATCGAGGAGCACGCGGGGGGTATGCGCGACGGCTGGTCGCTGCGCGGGTTTCTGCCGGGCGGGGCGTCGACGGATTTTCTGACGGCGGTGCATCTGGATGCGGCGATGGATTTCGGGAGCCTGGAACAAGCCGGGAGCCGGCTCGGCACCGGGGCGATTGTGGTGCTGGACGACCGGACCTGCCCGGTGGGTTTTGTGGCGAATCTGACGGCGTTTTTCGCCCGCGAGTCGTGCGGGTGGTGCACGCCGTGCCGGGACGGGTTGCCGTGGATGGCCCGGACATTGCGTGCGATTGAGGAAGGCCGAGGCGAGGCGGGGGATTTGGCCCTGCTGGAAGAGCAGACGAAATTTCTGGCGCCGGGCAATACGTTCTGCGCTCTGGCCCCGGGAGCGATGGAGCCGCTGACCAGTGCGCTGCGGTTGTTCAGGGAGGATTTTGAGCGGCATGTGGCGGAGGGGCGGTGTCGGTATGGGCGGGCGGGGGAGTGAGAATGCAAAATTAAAAATGAAAAATTAAAAATTGGAAGAAGGAAGAAGAAGCAAAAGAAGCAGCAACACCAATAGGAAAACAGCATTTTACTGTGGCGGTTGTCAACCAACCGCCCTACATGACGGCAAGAGAAGATGGCGAAGATATATATTGAGAATATTCCTTATGAGGTGGCGGACGGGCAGAACCTGTTGCAGGCCTGTTTGACGCTGGGGTTCGATCTGCCCTATTTCTGCTGGCATCCGGCCATGCACGCGGTTGGAGCGTGCCGGCAGTGCGCGGTCAAGCAGTTCAAAGACGAGGCCGACACGAAGGGTCGGATCGTGATGTCGTGCATGACGCTGGCGGAGGAGGGGATTCGGATTTCGATTGACGATCCGGAGGCGCGGGCTTTTCGGGCCGGGGTGATTGAACTTTTGATGACCAACCATCCGCACGACTGCCCGGTCTGCGACGAGGGCGGCGAGTGCCACCTCCAGGACATGACCGTGATGACGGGCCACGCCTACCGCCGCTACCGGTTCACCAAGCGGACGCACCGGAGCCAGAACCTGGGGCCGTTCGTGCAGCACGAGATGAACCGCTGCATCGCCTGTTACCGTTGCGTGCGGTTCTACCAGGATGCGGCGGGCGGGCGCGACCTGGACGTATTTCAGTGGCATAATCATGTCTATTTCGGTCGGGCCAACGACGGACCACTGGAAAACGAGTTGAGCGGCAACCTGGTCGAGATTTGCCCGACGGGCGTGTTCACGGACAAGACCTTCAAGCGGCACTACGCGCGGCCGTGGGATTTGCAGACGGCCCCGTCGGTCTGCGGGCATTGTTCGCTGGGGTGCAACACGATTCCGGGAGAGCGGGGCGGGCGGCTGCGGCGGATTAGGACGCGGTTTCACGGGGAGGTGAACGGATACTTCTTGTGCGACCGGGGACGGTTCGGGTATGAGTTTGTGAACAGTGCGCGGCGCGTGCGGTGGGCGAGGGTGAAACAGAAAGAAGTCCCGGCGGCGGAGGCGGTGGCTCATGTGGCGGCACTGGCGGGCGGCGGGCGGGTGATCGGGATCGGGTCGCCGCGGGCGTCGCTGGAATCGAATTTTGCCTTGCGGGCGCTAGTCGGGGCGGAATGTTTTTACAGCGGGCTGGCGGCGAAGGAGCAGGCTTTGGCGGCGCTGGTGCTGGAGATTTTGCGGGAGGGACCGGCGCGGGCGGCAAGTTTGCATGAGGCGGCCTGCGCGGACGCGGTGCTGCTGCTGGGCGAGGACGTGACGCAGACGGCGCCGCTCCTGGCGGCGTCGTTGCGCCAGGCGGTGCTGACGCAGCCGATTGAGATAGCGACGAAGTTGAACATTCACCGCTTTCACGATGCGGCGGTGCGCGAGGCGCTGCAGAAGGAGAAGGGGCCGTTTTTCGTGGCCACGGCGGACGCGACGAAGCTGGACGACATTGCGACGACGGTGTTCCGGGAGGCGCCGGAAGAGGTGGCGCGGCTGGGATTTGCGATTGCGCGGGGCGTGCAGGGCGACGCGCCGCCCGTGGTGGATTTGCCGCCGGAGCGGCGGCAGGCGGCGGGGCTGATCGCGGAGACGTTGCGTAACGCCCAGCGGCCGTTGGTGGTCGCAGGGGTGGCCGGCGGCAGTGCGGAAGTGATTCAGGCGGCGGCGAACGTGGCCTGGGCGCTGTGCGCTGCCGGAGTGCCAGCGAAGCTGCTGCTGGTGCTGCCGGAGTGCAACAGCCTGGGCGCGGCGCTGCTGGGCGGGGGCGATCTGGAAGCGGCGGCACAGGCGGTTCGTAGCGGCGCTGCCGAGACGGTGATCGTGCTGGAGAACGATTTGACGCGGCGCGCCGGGACGGAGACGGTGGAGGCGATTCTCAGTGCGCCGCACGTGGTCGTGCTGGACGCGATTGAGAACGCGACGACGGCGCGGGCGGAGGTGGTGTTGCCGGCGGCGACTTTTGCGGAGACCAACGGGACGCTGGTGAACAACGAGGGGCGGGCCCAACGGTTCTTCCAGGTGTTCGAGCCGGAGGGTGAGGTGCGGGGAAGCTGGCGGTGGTTGGGTGAGATTGAACAAAAATTAAAAATTAAAAATGAAAAATTAAAAATTGACAGCGACGGCGAAGAAAAAAGAAGTAGTGTCCCCCAGCAAAGCTGGGGGCTTCAACGGCAAGAAGAAGCTGAACGGTTCGACGAAGTGGTGGCGGCAATGGTGCGGGCGATGCCGGAGTTGGCGGGTGTGGTGGAGGCGGCGCCGGGGGCGGGGTTCCGGGTGGCGGGGGAAAAGATTCCGCGGCAGGCGCAGCGGCAGAGCGGGCGGACGGCGGTGCCCGGCGAAGCGAGCGCGGAGGAGCGGTCTGTTCCGGCGGACGCGGACACGGCGCTGGCGTTTTCGATGGAGGGGTACGCGGGGATTCCTCCGGCGGCGCTGGTGGCGCGGTATCGGCGGCCGGGGTGGAACTCGAATCAAGCAATTAATAAATATCAACAGGAAGTGGGCGGGCCGCCGCGCGGGGGCGATGCGGGAAAGCGGTTGTTCGACGCGGCCGGGTTGCGGGAGAAACCATATTTTTCGACGGCCCCGGCGGCGTTTGTGCGGCGGGCGGGGGAGTTGTGGGTGACGGCGGCGTGGCACGTCTTCGGGTCGGAGGAGTTGAGCGTCCTCTCGCCCGGCGTGGCGGAGCTGTCGCCCGAGCCGTATCTGGGCTTGAGTCCGGAGGATGCGGCGGCGCTGGGGGCGAAGGACGGCGACCTGGTTGAGTTGCGAATTGCTGGCGGTCCGGCGCACCGGTTGCGGGCGCGGGTGCGGCCGGCGCTCGTGGCGGGCGTGGCGACGCTGCCGGCGGGCTTGGGCGAGTTGGCCGCGATGGAGTTGCCGGCCTGGGGCAAGGCCGTGACCATCGGGCGGACCGAGGGAGGGGCGGCCTGAGATGAGTCCGGCGGGAACCATCGTCCTGATTTTGGGCACGCTGATCGGCGTGCTGTCGGCGGCGGCGCTATTGATCTGGGTGGAGCGGCGCGGGCTGGCCCTGTTGCAGGACCGGCTGGGGCCGAACCGGGTGGGTCCGCTGGGCCTGGTGCAACCGCTGGCGGACATGGTTAAAATTATGTTGAAAGAAGATTGGATTCCGCCGCAGGCCGACCGGGCGGTGTTCGTGCTGGCGCCGATGCTGGTGCTCGGCGGGACGCTGGCGACGTTCGCGGTGGTGGCGGCGGGTCCGGGGTTGGCGATTGCGGACCTGAACGTCGGCCTGCTGGCGTTCCTGGCCCTCTCTTCGCTGGGAGTTTACGGCGTGGCCCTGGCGGGTTGGTCGTCGAACAATAAATATTCGTTGCTCGGGTCGCTGCGGGCGGCGTCGCAGATGGTCAGCTACGAGGTGTTCATGGGCCTCGCCCTCGGGGGCGTGGTGCTGATGGCGGGATCGTTCAACCTGACGGAAATCGTCGAGGCGCAGCGGTGGGTCTGGTTTTGCGTGCCGCAGGCGGCGGGGCTGGCGATTTTTCTGGTGGCCGCTCTGGCCGAGACGCGGCGGCTGCCGTTCGATCTGCCGGAGGCGGAGAACGAACTGGTGGCGGGGTACCACTCGGAATATTCGGGGATGAAGTTTGCGATGTTTTTCGTCGGTGAATATGTGGGCATTACGCTGATTGCGGCGCTGGTGACGACGTTCTACCTGGGCGGGTGGCTGGGTCCGTGGCTGCCGCCGGTGGCCTGGTTCGTGGCGAAGACGGCTGTGGTGGTCTGCGGGTTCATCGTGCTGCGCGCTGCCCTGCCGCGACCGCGCTTCGACCAGGTCACGGCGCTGGGCTGGCGGGTCTGTCTGCCGCTGGCCATTGTGAATTTATTGGTGACGGGTGGCGTGTTGCTGGCGCTGGAGTGATGGTTATGTGGAGCGTACTCAAAGCGGTCTGGACGGTGCTCGGGCATCTCTTCCGGCGCAAGGCGACGGTGGAGTATCCGGAAGTGCGTTCGCGCCTGGCCCCGCGCTGTCGCGGGCGGATCGTCCTGACGCGCGACCCGGACGGCGGCGAGCGCTGCGTGGCCTGTTACCTGTGCGCGGTGGCCTGCCCGGTGGGGTGCATCGCCTTGCAAGCGACCGAAGATGCCGGTGGGCGGCGGTTCCCGGAGTTTTTCCGGATCAACTTTTCGCGGTGCATTTTTTGCGGCCTGTGCGAAGAGGCCTGTCCGACCGACGCGATTCAACTGACGCCGGACTGCGAGATGAGCGAGTACGACCGGCGGAACCTGGTCTACGAAAAAGAGGATCTGCTGATCGCCGGGCCGGGCAAGTGCCACGGGTACAACTTTTATCGTGTGGCGGGCGTGAAGATCGGCGGGAAGGATACGGGCCAGGCGGAGAACGAAGAGCCGCCGGTGGATTTGCGGGGATTGATGCCGTAAGGACGGACAGGATGCAGGGATTATTTTATGTATCTGCGGCGGTGGCCGTGCTGGCGACGGCGCTGGTGGTGACGCGGCGCAATGCGGCCCATGCGCTCCTCTACCTGGTGCTGTCGCTGGCAGCGGTGGCGGGAATGTTCTACGCGCTGGGAGCGCCGCTGGCGGCGGCGTTGGAGGTGATTGTTTACGCCGGGGCGATCATGGTGCTGTTCGTTTTCGCCGTGATGGTGCTGGCTCTGGGGCGCGAAGGCGAGCGACAGGAGAGCCAGTGGTTGCGGCCGCGAATGTGGCTGGGTCCGGCGGCCTTGGCGGCGGTGCTGCTGGGCGAGTTGATTTATGTCCTGGCCAGCGGCGCTGCGGCCGTGGCGGGCGGGACGCCGGTGGTGGTCGGGCCGCAGGAAGTCGGAGCGGCGCTGTTCGGTCCGTATGCCCTGGGCGCAGAACTCTCGTCGATGCTGCTCCTGGCGGGAATGGTGGCGGCGTATCATCTCGCGCGGCGAAAGCAGATGGACGAAAAAGAGGGTGAACGATGAATTCGGTTTCTCCGGAAAGCGGTCTGGTGGTGGCGGCGGTGCTGTTCGCCCTGGGGTTGGGCGGCGTGCTGGCCCGGCGGAACATGCTCTTCGTATTGATGTCGATTGAGATTATGCTCAACGCGGCGGCGCTGGCGATGATTACGGCCGGGGCGCGGCACCATGCGGCGGACGGGCAGGTGATGTTCATGTTCATTCTGGCGACGGCGGCGGCCGAGGTGGCCGTGGGGCTGGCGATTGTGCTGCTCATTTACCGAAGGCGGCGGACGCTCGACGTGGATGAGGCGCGGGAGATGCGAGGATAGGAATGCTGGAATTGTTGTGGCTCGTTCCGCTGGCGCCGCTCGGGGGATTTCTGATCCTGGCCGTGGCGAGAGCACGCCTGGGGCGACGGGCCGTCGCGACGGTGGGCGTGGGTTCGGCGGGGGTGGCCCTGGCGGCAGCGGGGGCGGTGGCGGCCGGATTTTTCGCGCTGCCGGCGGCGGGGCGGGTTTACGAGCAGAACCTGGGAACGTGGATTTCAGCGGGCGACCTGGCGGCGCGGTTCGTGCTGCACCTGGACGCTCTGGCCCTGGTGATGATGGCGGTGGTGACGCTGGTCGGGTTCCTGATTCTGCTCTATTCGGCCGAGTCGATGGCCGGGGATGAGGGCTACGCCCGGTTCTTCTGTTATATGAATTTGTTTGTGGCGTCGATGCTGGTGCTGGTCCTGGCGGGAGATTTGCTGCTCCTCTATCTGGGCTGGGAAGGCGTGGGGCTGTGCAGTTACCTGCTGATCGGGTTCTGGTATCGTGAGCCGGCCAACGCCCGGGCCGCGAAGAAAGCGTTCATCGTGACGCGGGTGGGCGACGCGGCGCTGCTGGTGGGGCTGCTGGTTCTGTTCACGCAAATGGGCACCTCCGACATCGGCGGACTGCTGGCCCGGGCGGCAGAGCGCTGGCCGACGGGTTCGTCGGTTGCGACTCTGGCGGCGCTGCTGCTATTGGCGGGAGCGGTGGGCAAGTCGGCCCAGTTGCCGCTCCAGGTCTGGCTGCCGGACGCGATGGCCGGGCCGACGCCGGTGAGCGCGCTCATTCATGCGGCGACGATGGTCACGGCGGGGGTCTACCTGCTGTCGCGGATGCACGGTTTGTTCGCCCTGGCCCCGGCGGCGGCGACGGTGACGGCGGTGATCGGCGCGGCGACGTTGCTCCTGGCCGGGACGAGCGCGCTGGTGCAGCGGGACTTGAAACGCGTGCTGGCCTACTCGACGATGAGCCAGGTCGGGTACATGTTCGTGGCCTTGGGCGTGGGGGCGTGGGGCGCGGCGATATTTCATTTTGTGACGCACGCGGTTTTCAAGTCGCTCCTTTTTCTGGCGGCCGGGGCGGTGATTGCGGCCCTGGGCGAGGAACATGACCTGTTCAAGATGGGCGGCCTGCGGCAACGGCTGCCGCTGGTGTTCTGGACGTTCCTGGCCGGGGCGGCGTCGCTGGCGGCGCTGCCGCTGGTGACGGCGGGGTTCTATAGTAAAGAGGAAATTCTGGCGGCGGCGTGGGCCGGGCCGGCGGGCGGGCGGTGGTTGTGGGCGGCCGGAGCGGTCGGGGCGGCCGTGACGGCGCTCTATACGGGGCGGATGGTGTTTCTGGTTTTCTTCGGTACGGCGAAACGCGAACCGTCGCAGCAGCCGGGTTGGGCGATGGCGACGGTGCTGGTGATTCTGGCGGCGCTGTCGGTAAGCGGGTGGTGGCTTGATCCGCGATGGTTACTGGGCGGGACGGAGATTGCGGCGACGCTGCCGGTGCGGTTAGCCGGAACTGCGGCGGCGCTGGCGGGAATTGTGCTGGCCTGGTACTTCTACTTGCGGCGGCCGGCCCTGGCGGCGCGGGTGGCCCAGAGCCGGGCCGGGGCGGCGCTCGGGCGATGGTGGATTGGCGGGTGGGGATTTGATTGGCTTTACAACTTTATATTTGTGCGGCCATATGTTTGGCTGACGCAATTGGGTCGGGATGAGTTGCTGGACGGGCCGTTCCGGACGCTGGGCCGGACGCTGGACCTGGCCCACGCGGGGATGAGCTGGACGGTGACGGGTCGGGTGCGGTGGTATGCGGCCGCGCTTGCGGCCGGGGCGATTGCGGCGATAGCCGTGGCGGTGTGGCGATGATATTAGGGTGGATCATTTTCTTGCCGCTCCTGGGCGGCGCGGCCGCGTGGATCGCCGGACGGCGGTCGGCGGGTGCGGCGCGGACGCTGGCGCTCGTGGCCATGGCGCTCGATCTCGCGCTGGCCGTGGCGGCGTGGTCGGGCGGAGCGGGTGCGAGCGGTTGGTTCGCAGAATTCCAGTGTCCCTGGCTGCCGCAATTCGGCATCAGTGTGCATCTGGGGATGGACGGGGCGAGCGCGCCGCTGGTGGTTCTGGCGGCATTTCTGGGACTCTTGGCTGTCGGCGTTTCGTGGCGCGGAATCGGGGAGCGGGTCGGATTTTTCCATTTCAATCTGCTCTGGGCGGTGGCGGCGACGCAGGCGATTCTGCTCTCGCTCGACCTCGTTTTGTTTTACGTCGCCTGGGAGGCGCTCCTGGTGCCGCTCTATTTCCTGATCGCGGTCTGGGGCGGCCCGCGGCGCGGTCCGGCGGCGCTCAAGATGTTTATTTTCGGCCAGGCCAGCGCGGTGCTGATGCTCGTGGCCTTCATCGCCCTGGCGATCAGCCATCAGCGGGCGGTCGGGTCATATACCTTCGATTATCTGAAGCTTCTTGGCACGCCGGTCGCAGGGGCGGCGGCGTTCTGGATGATGCTGGCGGTCTTTGTCGCGCTGGCGGTGAAGCTGCCGGCCGTGCCGCTGCACGTCTGGCTGCCGGACGCGCATGAACAGGCCCCGGCGTCTGGCGGGGTGGATATTGCGGGGCTGGCGGTGAAGGTCGGGGCGTACGGGATGTTGCGGCTCGTCGTGCCGCTCTTTCCGGCGGCGGCGCGAGATTTTACCCCGGTGGCCATGACGCTGGGAGTGATCGGAATTCTGTACGGGGCAACGATGGCGTTCGCGCAGCGGGATTTGAAGCGTCTGGCGGCCTATTCGAGCATCAGTCACATGGGCTTTATTCTGCTTGCGGTTTTTGCGTTCGACCAGACGGCGTTACAAGGCGCGGTACTCGTCATGGTGGCCAGCGCCCTGAGCGCCGCCGGACTGTTCTTCATGGCGGGCGTGCTGGAGCGGCGCTTCGGGACGCGGAACATCGAGGCGCTGGGCGGGCTGTGGTCGGCGATGCCGCGCGCTGGCGCGGCGACGCTGATTTTCGCGCTGGCAGCGATGGGGCTGCCGGGCCTCGCGAATTTCGCGGGAGAATTTCTGGTGTTGCTGGGCACGTACCGGGAGCATCCGGTGTTTGCGGTTCTGGCGGCGCTGGGCATGATAGCGTCGGTGATTTATGCCGTGCGATTGATGGGGGTAATTTTCCACGGGCCGCGGAAAGATGAGCGGCCGGTGAAGGATCTCTCGTGGCGGGAAGGAGCGATTGCGGCGGCGCTTGTGGCGGCGCTGGTCTGGATTGGAATTCATCCGGGGGTGATAACGGCCAACGGAAAACAGAATTTTACTGCGGCGGCTGCAAACAACGCATCCGCCCTACATGACAGCAACACGGAGGGCGGGCGGTGACGGGCGAGGACGTAATCATCCTCTTGCCACTGGTGATCGTGGCCGCTGCGGCGGTGGCGGCGATGCTGGCCATTGCCGTGCGGCGCAGCCATGCGGCGACGGCGGGGATTGCGCTCACGGGTCTGGCGGCGGCGCTGGCGGAGGTATTGGTGAATCTGTGGCTGAAGAAAGGATATGTGGGGCACCTGGCGGTCATGGACAATCAGGCCTTGTTCGTCATCGGCCTCGTGCTGGCGGCGAACCTGGTGGTGGGGATACTCTCATATGGTTATTTGTCGCGTCGCAGGGAGCGGGCGGAGGAATATTATGTGTTGCTGCTGCTGGCGGCGCTGGGGGGGATGGTTCTGGCGATAAGCATACACTTCGCTACGTTCTTCCTGGGCCTGGAAGTGTTGAGCGTGTCGCTATACGGCCTGGTGGCTTACGAGCGGGGCCGGCTGGGCGTGGAGGCGAGTTTGAAGTACTTGGTGCTCGGCGGGACGGCGTCGGCGTTTGTATTTTTCGGGATGGGCCTGGTCTACTTCGACCGTGGGTCGATGATTTTCTTTTGGGTGGACTGGCTATACGGCCAATATGGCCCTGGTCCTCTTGGTCTTGTGGCCATGGTCGGTTGTGTGATGATGTTTGTCGGGATCGGCTTCAAGCTGGCGGTCGTGCCGTTCCATCTTTGGACGGCGGATGTTTATCAGGGCGCACCGGCGCCGGTGACGGCGCTGGTGGCGACGGTGTCGAAAGGAGCGGTGCTGGCGTTGGTGTTGCGTATGGCGCGCGGGTCGCCGTGGGCGGGTTATTATTTCGGAGATCGAGCGGTTTATTATAGTGGGGGTGTTTGTCCGAGTGCCCCCGTCTTCTGGATTCTCGCGGCCATCGCCGTGGCGTCGATGTTTACGGGAAACCTGCTGGCCTTGCGGCAACGTAACGTGAAACGGCTGCTGGCGTATTCGTCGATCTCGCACCTGGGGTATTTGTTGGTGGCGGTGCTGGTGAGCGGCGCGGCAGGGGCGACAGCGGCGGGATTTTACCTGGTGACCTATTTTGCGGCGACGTTGGCAGCCTTCGGCGTGGTGACGGCGCTGTCGGGGGCGAATGGAGAAGCGGAATCGCTGGAGGATTATCGCGGGTTGGCCTGGCGGCGACCGGCCCTGGCGGCGCTGATGACGGTGGCGATGTTGTCGCTGGCGGGGATACCGCTGACGGCGGGTTTCGTGGGGAAATTTTATTTGCTGACGGCGGGGGCCGGGGCGGGATTGTGGGCGCTGGTAATTATCCTGGTGGCCAACAGCGGGATTGGCTTGTTCTATTATCTGCGCGTCGTCTGGGCGATGTTTGAGCGGCGGGCGACGGAGGAAAAAGAGTTGCCGCGAATCGGCGTAGCGACGGGGGTGGTGCTGGCCGGTCTGGGCGCAGCCGTGGTGTTGATCGGCGTCTGGCCGGGACCGCTGGCGGAGTTGGTGCGAGCGTGGATGGGCGGCGGGTGGTGACGGCGGCGGAGTTATAATGAAGTGCGGCGGGGGCGAAGGCAAAAGGAGACGACATGAAAGCATATCGGCGAGCGGACCCGGCGGTGATCGTGATTTTCGGAGCGGGGGGCGACCTGACCTGGCGGAAGCTGGTGCCGGCGCTCTACAACCTCTACCTGGACAAGTGGCTGGCGGAAAAGTTTGCGGTGATCGGCGTGGACGCCAAGCCGATGACGGTGGGAAAGTTCCGGGCGCGGCTGCGGGAGGGCGTGGACCAGTTTTCGCGGCGCGGCCGGGTGGAGGAAAAGGCCTGGGCGGCGTTTGCCTCGCAAATCAGTTACTTTTCCGGCGATTTCAACGGGCCGGCGGTCTTCAAGGCGGTGGCCGAAAAGCTGGCGAAACTGGACGCGGCCTGGGGTGTGAAGGCGAACCAGATATTTTATCAGGCGACCCCGCCGGCGCTGATCGAGGACTTGGCGGCGCAACTGGGCAAGGCGCGGCTCGCGCGGGAGCGGACGCGGGCCAGGATCGTGGTCGAGAAGCCGTTCGGGCACGACCTGGAGTCGGCCCGGGCTTTGGACCGGAAGCTGACCGCTGTTTTCGACGAGCACCAGATCTATCGCATTGACCATTACCTGGGCAAGGAGACGGTGCAGAACATCCTGGCCTTCCGCTTCGCCAATTCCCTGTTCGAGCCGATCTGGAACCGCCGCTACATCGACCACGTCCAGATCACGGTGGCCGAGACGGTGGGCGTGGAGCACCGGGGCGGTTATTACGAGCGGGCCGGGGCCCTGCGCGACATGGTGCAGAACCACCTGATGCAGGTGCTCTGCCTGATTGCGATGGAGCCGCCGGTCTCCTACCAGGCCGACGAGATTCGCAACAAGAAGGTGGACGTGCTGCGGGCGGTGCGGCCGATTCCGCCGGACCAGGTGCATGCCCTGGCCGTGCGCGGGCAGTACGGGCCGGGCGGGATTTCGTGCCTGCCGGTGCTGGGCTACCGGCAGGAGAAGGGCGTGGCCCAGGACTCGACGACGGAGACGTTTGCCGCCGTGAAGATGTTTGTAGACAACTGGCGGTGGCAGGACGTGCCGTTTTATCTGCGGACGGGCAAGCGGCTGCCGTCGCGGGCCTCGGAGATCAGCATCGTCTTCGAGCCGGTGCCGCACCAGTCGTTTCCCCGGTCGATGCTGGAGGAATGGGAGCCGAACCGGATCGTCATTCGCATTCAGCCGGAGGAGGGCATTCTGGTGCGGTTCCAGGCCAAGCATCCGGGTGAGGCCATGCGCCTGAAGCCGGTACATATGCGATTCAGTTATAAAGACTCTTTTCACGTGGCCGCCCCCGAGGCTTACGAGACGCTCCTGCTGGACGTGATGCTGGGCGACGCGACGCAGTTCATGCGGGCCGATCAGCTCGAGACGGCCTGGGGCATCATCGAGCCGATCCTGGAGGCCTGGCGGTCGAGCGAGCCGGTGGACCTGCCGATGTACGAGGCGGGGACGTGGGGGCCGGAGGTGGCCGGGGCGCTGATCGCGCAGGACGGGCGGCGCTGGCTGGCCCCGACGTTGCACGACTCGGGCCACGCCGAGACGGGCCACGTGGAGGGGGCGGGGGAATGAGCGCCGACGCGGTGCGGGTTTACGCGGATGGGGCGGCGCTGGCTCTGGCGGCCGCGGAACTTTTCGCCGAGGCGGCGCGGACGGCCGTGGCGGCGCGCGGGCGATTCGTCGTGGCCCTCTCCGGCGGGGCGACCCCGCGATCTACTTATGAAATTCTGGCCGAGGAGCCGTGGCGGAGCCGGGTGCCCTGGCCCTCTTTCCACGTCTTCTGGGGCGACGAGCGGTGCGTGCCGCCCAACGACGAGCGGAGCAACGAGCGGATGGCCCGGGAAGCGCTGCTCGACCATGTGCCGGTCGTGGCGGGGCAGGTGCATCCGATCCGCTGCGCCGGCGATCCGGCGGCCGCGGCGGCGCGGTACGAAGAAACCCTGAAAGAATATTTTCCCGAGGGGCGGCCGAGGTTCGACCTGGTGTTGCTGGGGCTGGGCGCCAACGGTCACACGGCGTCGCTCTTTCCGGGGGCTGCCGTTTTGAAGGAAGAGCGCCGTTGGGCGGCGGAAGTTTTCCTGGCCGAGGAGGACTTGTGGCGGGTGACGCTGACGGCCGGAGCGATTAACTCGGCGGCGCTGGTGGTCTTTCTGGTGGCGGGGCGGGACAAGGCGGATATTTTGCGGCGGGTGCGGGAGAGGCCGAGAGATATTTCTAACCTGCCGGCGCAGATGATCGAGCCGACGGATGGGGAGTTGGTGTGGCTGGTGGATGCGGGGGCGGGAAAGAAATTAAAAATTAAAAACTAACGACAACAACTTTCCGGTTTCGAGTTACAGCGAAATTTTGTGCCCCTCCGCAGCGCTGCGGAGCGCGGCGTCGGCGATGACGGCGGCGCGGAGGCCGTCGGTCACGGAAATGGCGACCGGGCGGTCGCGGCGAATGGCCTCGGCCCAATCGGCCAGGTAATCCAGGCCCATCTGGCCGCAATATCCGGGAATTCTCGCGGTCGGCATTTTGATGTGCTGCACCGGGCTACCGGCGAGCGTTTCGTGGTCGGAAGCAAAAAGGACTTCATGATCGTCGCCGCCCCAGGAAGGGTACCAGAGCACCGAGCCGAGCGTGCCGCGCACCGAGACGAAGAGGTCGCGGGCCTGGGGGAACGAGCGCGGGGCGGTGTAGCTGATGTCCAGGATCGCCACGGCCTTGGAAGCGTATTCGAGAATCACGTCGGCACTGTCTTCGATGGTGCGGGTCGGCTGGCCGCCATAAGAGCGGCACGTCGCCTGGACCGCGACCGCTTCATCCCCAGACCACCAATGGAAGAGGTCGATCCAGTGGACGCCGAGGTTCCACAGCGGTCCGCCGCCCTGGGCGGCCTCGAGCATCCACGGGGCGTGGTCGCGCAGATAGCGCCAGGGTCCGCCGGCGGTCATGCGGCCCTCGAAATGGGTGATGCGGCCGAGCAGTCCCGCCGCGATCCACTCCTTGATTTGCCGGGCCATCGGATCGAAACGCCAGCAGTAGCCGGTGGTGATCTTGAGTCCGGTCGCGCCCTCGCCGGCGCTGCAAACGCGTTGCACGTCGGCCAGCGTCGCCCCCATCGGTTTTTCGACCAGGACGTGTTTTCCAGCGGCGATGGCCTGGGCCACGGCCGCCGGCATTTCCCGGTGCGGCAGGAAAATCATGACCGCTTCGACTTCCGGCCGGGCGAGCAGGGTGGCCGGGTCGGACGCGAGGTCGAGCCGGAAAAATTCCGCCTCGCCGCGGGCAAAGTCGCGGTCGCCGTCGAAGACGCACAGGGGCCGGAATTGCGGCAGGTTTGCAAACAGGGGCCAGTACCAGCGGGGATGCTGGTGCTGGAGTCCCCAGAGTCCTAGGCCGATAGGTTTCATACGGTCAGTATCGCGCTTCCCGGATCAGACTAGAAGCCCTTGCGGTGTTCCCACTTGGTGGGATGGTCGAGCGGATGCTCGCGTTTCATGACGCTTTCGGCGAGGAGGCGCAGCCCTTCGTCGAGCGTGGTGCGCGGTTGGCCGAAAAGTTTTTTGGCCAGCGATGCGTCGGCCAGCAGGCTGATGCCTTTGGGCCGGCCCTTGAAGCGCGGCTTCTTGCCCATCAGCCGCCCGAGTTTCTCGGCGATGGTGCGGACGCTGGCGATCTCGGGGTGGGTCAGGTTGATAATCTTGGCGGGGACGTCGGCCTGATCCATGGCCCGGATCATCTGGTCCATGAGATCGTCGAGCCAGATGACGTTGGCCTTTGATGTCGTGAGGTCGATGGTCTCGCCGTCACGAATCTGGCGGGCGATGTCGGCGGGAACGCCGAACTCCGTGTTGTAGCCGTAGAATATGCGCTGGATGACCGACGGGGTCGAGTTGCGGCGGCTGTACCAGTCCATCATCAATTCAGCCCCGACGCGGGTCAGGGCGTAGAAGGATTGGGGGATGGGGAGCACCTTCTCGCTGGCCCCGGCGGCGGTGTCGGGGTAGACGTTGCCGGAGGAGGCGTAAGCGATGGCGCCGCTGGTGGCGAAATGCTCCATGACCTGGGCGGTGGAGTAGACGTTGACGCGGAGCGTGAGGTCGGGGTTGTCTTCGCTGCCGAACTTGAGGCCGGCCAGGTGGAAGACCCAGTCGAACTTCTTCGGCACGCCCTGGAGGGCCCCGAGCTGGGAGAGGTCGCGATGGTAGGTCTTGACGCCCAGGGCTTCGTAGGCCCGCTGCTCTTTCTTGTCGCGGAAGAGGGCGACGGTGGAGACCTTCGCCCCGAGGCTGACCAGGAGCGGGGTGAAATGCTTGCCGATTTTTCCCGTGCCGCCGACGACCATGATGCGTTTGTTTTTCAGGTTCATCAGATCTCCTTTTAGCCGACAATTCTCATTTGGCGTTGCCCGCCGCGGCGGTTGGCATTCCCAAGACCGCAACGACGTTATGGCGTGATCATACCCAACCCGGCGAGAGGGTTCAAGCGGAAATGGCGGGAGGATCCGGCGAATTAATGATGGCGTCCCCGGGAATCCGCTCGGGCCGGCTCAGAGGTTTGGGGCCAGGGTCACCCGGACCTGAGGCTGGTTCAAGGTGCCCGTCACGGCATACGCGGTAACCTGGTCGGACATCTTGCCGAACAGATCGCCGACCTTGCCCAGCATCGATTCGACTTTTTCGACCGCCCCGGCGTTGATGAGCAGGTCAAGTCGGGAGTCTAAGTATATGTATCCGTGTCCATGCAGAGCCGCCAGGCGGGTCACGGCGTGAATCTGGCCCAGGTTGGCCCGGTCGCCCTCGAAGGTAAAGGCCACTTCGGCGGTGTCCCCGGTCTGGCCCGAACCGAGGCCCACCGTTTTCATGGTCCGGGTCGCGGCGCCCAGGATGTCCTCCAGGACCGGCACGTGAACCAGGTCGCCGTCGACGACGCGGAGGGCGCCGCGCCCCTGGGACTGTTTTCGCGGCTCGGTCAGCGGCCCCTGCCAGGAGATGTCGCCGCTCAGATTACCCTTATACTTTCCTTCGCCGCCGGCCGCGTTTCTCAGGCACTGCTGGAGCTGGAGATCGGCCAGGTGCACGTCGAAATTGGCGACCAGGGAATCGTTGAGGGCCACCTCGCCTTTGGCCCCGAGGCGGCCGCCCAGGAGGCCCGCGTCCAGGGACTCCAGCGTGCCCCGCCGGCCGACCATGGACCAGCGGACGTCCAGGTGTTCGAGCGGCAGGCGATGTTCCCCCACCGCAATGTTTCCGCCCACCAACGTCAGGTGGGTCTTGAGATTTGCCGCCCGCCAGTCGCTCACCGGCAGCGAGCCGCTGGCCTCGACCACCAGGTTGCCGGTGACTTCGTGTTCCTTGAGGAGGGTCTGAAGCTGCGGCGGCAGGTAGTGGTCCTGGTCGCGTCCGAGCGTGAGCGAAGTCCGAAGCGACTGGGCCTCGAGGGCCATCGTGTCGAGGTTCATTCGCCCGGCGAAATGCGTGGCGAAAACAGGTTTGCGCTCGAGGTTCATTTCGACCACGTACCAGCCCGTCTCGCCGCTCTTGATGGGTTCGACCTTCAGGCGGAAGTTGACCTGGTCGATGGCCATCGGCTTGACGCCGGGCGTGCGCGGATCGTAGACCATCAGGCCGTCGGCGACCTCGACCACGCGGACCTCGAACACGTCGCTGAGTTTCGCTTCGGGCTGGGCCGCCGGCCGGGCCGCCGCCGGTCCCTTCAGGAAGTTGCTCCAGCCGACCAGGCGTGAATCCTGCCGGCTGACCGTGACGGCGCGAAACTCGGGGTGGTTCAGAATCAATTTCTGGATTCGCAAGGGCTGCCCGGACTGCGGGATGGCGGCCATTTCCAGCGTTATCCTCTGGGCCACAAAGATATCGACGGTGCCGTCTTTCTTTGCCGGGTCGTCCGCCACCAGCCGCACGTTGTCCACCGTAGCCGTGAGCGGGTAGTGATAGCGCAGGGTTCCAAACGAGAGCCGCGGGTTGAGGTACTGGGTGGTGACGGCGCCCAGTTGGCTGGCCATCCAGCGCTGGACGGGGGCCGTTTCCGTGCCGTACCTGAGGAACAGTAAAGCGGCGACGATCAGGAGCAGCACGGCTCCCGGTATCGCAATAAGCAGTTTACGCTTCATGGCTCATGGCCTCTCCCCGCCACTCCGTCTCCTCTATTCTACAGGCGCTTACGCTGCTGGTCAGCCGAGGCTGAACCTCATTTCTGCGAAGCGCGATCCTGGAGCAGAATGCGAATAATCAGGAGGAGAGCGCTCCCGGCCACGCCCAGAAACAACAGGATCGCGAAACCTGGGTAGCCGAAGATACGAAACGAAGTTTCCACCCGCATCATTAGAGCGGCACCGACGATCAGCGCCGCCAGGACCAAGCCCATCGTGATGCGGTTGGCGACTTTCTGGAGTCCAGTGATGATGACGGCCTCGTCAATGGTGTCGACCTTGATCTTGAACTCATTGCGGGCGATGGATTCGAGAATGCGATTGAGCCGGCTGGGCAGCCGCACCAGAAGATCTTTCATTTCCAACATGCCGCCGAGTAGATTGGTCGGCGAAAGGGTTTTCCAGGCGCGTTGCTGGAGCAGCTTTTCCGCGTTGCGTCGAATCGAAGCGTTGGGATTAAACTTCGGGTCGAGGGTTTGGCCGACCAGGTCGAGGTTGAGCAGGGTTTTGCCCAACATGGTCAACTCCGCCGGCGCCCGCAGTCCGTTATCGCCCGAAAGTTGCGTGATTTCCAGAACGATGCGGCCCACCTGAATCTGGTCCATCTTCGAGCTTTGCTGCTCGCCGACCAGACTGGCCACGCCCTGGCGGAACGCCGTCTCGGAAAACTCTTCTTTAAGTTCGCTGATTTTGATGGCGATGGCGGCCACATCGTCACCGCGGCCATCGCTCACGGCCAGGAGCAGTTGCAGCAAATTCTCCTGCAACCGTGGCGTGATGTAGCCGACCATGCCCAGGTCGAGCAGGACAATGCGATGATCGTCCGTGAGGAGGACGTTGCCGGGATGCGGATCGGCGTGGAAGAAGCCGTCGACCAGAATTTGCTTCAGATAGGCGTGAAAGAGTTCTTCGGCCAGATCGGCGCCCTTGAAATCGAGACGCGACAAGGGGCTGAGTTCGGTGATTTTTTTGCCGCGAATGTATTCCATGGTCAGGATGCGCGAGGTCGTAAAGTCCTCGATGGGCGCAGGCACGATGATGCTGGGAAATTCCAGCAGGTTGGCGCCCAGGGTGGTTAGATTGCGGGCCTCCTGGCGATAGTCCAGCTCGCGCCACAGGCTCTTGCGGAATTCCTCGAGCATCTTGCCGAACTCGTAACGTCGGCCCCACTCGGTATGCTCATCCAGGAACCCGGCGATCTGATCCAGGGCCTCCATGTCGTCGGCGATGATTTCACGAATGCCCGGCCGCTGCACCTTGACCACCACCAGCCGGCCGTCGTGCATGACCGCGCGATGGACCTGGCCCAACGAGGCCGTGGCCAGCGGCTTGGGATCGAACTTTGAAAAGGCTTTGGAGACCCGCACGCCCAGTTCGCTGGAGAAAAGAGTTTCCACCTGGTCCAGGGAAAAGGGTTCGATCTTGTCCTGGAGGCGGGTCAGGGCATGGATATAGGCCGGCGGAAGAAAATCCGCGCGCGTGGAGAGCAGTTGACCGAGCTTGATGAAGGTCGGCCCCATCTTCTCCAGGTCCTGGGCCAATTCCTCGGCCTTGGCTGTGGCCGCCGCGGTCTCCACCGAGTCACCCAATTCCAACGCTTCGTGCAGCCCGGCTTGTTTGACCACGTCCGCCCGGCCATACTTGATCAACAGCATGGCGATGTCTTTGTATCGCTTTAGATGCTTGGGAATCAGCGAGAGTTTCATTTCTCATTCCTTGTTGGCCGGCGGTCCAGCGAGCCAGTATCCCTGGTGACAACCCTCCCGCAGCCTTCCGGTCTCGTCGTCCCGGGTTAGCAGAGCCAAGAGCAGAGCCAAAGGCAACTCGGCGAGCGCTTACCGGCGAAGCAAGAGCACAATCACCACGATAAGAACAATGAGTCCCAGTCCGCCGCCGCCCCAGTAAAGGTACGGGCCATCGGCGAGAACCGGCGTCAGAGACGTTGCGATTGCAGTAATCATATTAAGCCTCCTTGTGCTGAATTACGACCGGACAACACGGACATCACGGACAACACCGTCACAAAAAAAGCCGACGCGGCCGAACACCTTCCAAGTGTTCAACCACGTCGGCTTACTCGTCAACGGGCCTCCCGCTGCGACCGGGCTGCCCCTTATCTAGTCATCCGACTACCGAACGTCACTTTTTTTCTCGGAACCTGTTCACTCCTCAGGCTCCTCTTCTCTCTTCTGTAAGTATCCGCCCGAAACCGTTCCAAGGCAAGTAAATTCACGCGGCCGATCTTTGCCCCCGGCTATTCCAGAACGCGTTGCCGCTCAACATAGGCCCGCCACGGCTCGGACGAGCGGGCATAGAGTCTCTGGTCCGGGATGAAGACGGGCCGCGCGGCCTGGCTGCGGCGTTTGGCCCGGCGCGCGTAATAGTAGCCGAGAATGCGGGTGACGGCGTAGAGTACGGCGAGGGTGATAAAGGCGGCGCTGGCGGCCATGCAGGCGAAGAGCGGGGCGCCCGCGGCGCTCAGCTTTTCGCTCAGGCCGGCATTGGCCAGATGCAGGTCGGTCTGGAGCACTCCCTGGAGCCACAGGCAGGCGGCACTGACCAGGGCGACTTCGGCCCAGAGGCTGGCGAAAATGGCGACCACCAGGCCCAGGGTCAGGGCGATCACGCCCCAGCGACTGCGGTAGGAGCAATTATAAGCCTTGTGAAACAGTTCGCGAATAGGCATGGCGATGGCGATCACCAAATAGAAAATTCCGCCAATCCCGGTGCCCGGTAATCCCGCTATCATATGTTAATGTCCTTTTTCGTAGACTTTCAAGGTGCGCCGCATAACGATTTCCGACCACACGGCTTCCAGCACGAAGAGGCTGTTGACGAAACGGAGCAGGAAAAAACTCGGCAGGCTGGCCAGGGACTTGACGACTTCTTTTCGCCCCACGGCTTTATAGAGGACCGGCACGGCCACGCACGGAATGTCGATCAGATAGCCCAGCAGGAACAGCGGATTAACGAAGATGGCCAAGAGCGGCAGGATCAGGAAGTAGGCGATGGCGGCGGTGGTGGCGTCCCACAGGGCCACCACGACCATCGTCCGCAGGAAAGGAATCTGCAACAGGCCCGACCAGTGGCAGCGGACATTCTGAACAAAGCCGTGCGACCAGCGTTTCAGTTGTTTGGACATGAAGTGGTAATTGTGCGGCTCGATGGGGTAGCAGACCGCCTCGGGCACAAAACGTACCCCGTGGCCCGCTTCGTAATAGGTCCAGGTCAGGTCCATGTCCTCGGCCATGGTGCGGGTCGACCAGGCCCCGTTGGCCTTGAGGAGGTCGGTCCGATAGACCGAGAAACAGCCGGAGGAGATCATCGGCTTGCCGTAATAATCCTGAATGGGCTTGTAGAAGGTAAAGGCGAACAGGTATTCGACATAGCGGCCGCGCTCCCAGATCGACCGGACGTGGCGCGGCAGCACGAAGCCGCAGGCCGCCGCCACCCCAGGCTCCTTGACGGCGGGCATGAGCAACTCGATGGCATTGGGGGCCAGCGTGGTGTCGCCGTCGATGGCCATGACATAAGGGGTGTGCACCTGCCCCAGAGCGAAGTTCTGGGCCCCGGCCTTCGACCCGGTGTTGGCCGGCGGGCGCAGGACCGTGACCCCGCAACTGCGGGCCAGGTCGCCGGTATTGTCGCTGGAGTGATCGTCGATGACGATGATCTCCTCCGGCGGCAGGGTTTGGGCCTGAATGCTGCGGATCGTGTCGACGATGGAGGCGGCCTCGTTGTAGGCCGGAACCATGACGGTCAGGCCGCTGCCCGGCGACCGGCTTTTGATGTCCATCAGACTTTCTCTCCTGCGTCCTCGTTGCCCGCCGCGCGGCCATCCCGCGGGACGTTAATGCGCGTTTCCGTGTCCTTTGTGATGCAAATGCAAATCTCCCGCCGCGGGCTGTGGCGAACGCTTAAGCTGCGTCTCCGCCTCGCTCCAGAAGTGTGCCGCCTGGCCTTCGGGGCGACCGGCCTGCTCCCAGAGGTGGTAAGCCAAAGCCTCCGGGGATTCCGGCTGAGACTGGGATTGTCCATGCTGGTTCTGGTGATGATGCGACATAGCCATACTCCTAAAAAAAGTTCCACGTTGGGAGCCGGCCCATCGGCCGCCCCTCGATTTTTACGACCTGGGACAAAAAAAGCCGACGTGGACGAATGCCTCGCGGCACTCAGACACGTCGGCTTACTCGTCAACGGGCCCCCCGCTGCCTCTGGGCTGCCCCTCTCCAGTCATCCGACACCGAACGTCAGTTTTTCTCCCGGAGCCGCCTCGCACCAGCGGCCCCGCTCTCGCTCCATGGTGAGTATCCGCCAGAAACCGTTTCAAGGCAAGGGAATACTTGAAACGTTGCTTTTCAGGGGATCAATCGGAACCGAAGGAGCCGCAGCGAGTTGGCCAGGACGGTCAGGCTGGAGACGACCATGGCCAGGGCGGCCAGGAGCGGGTGCAGCAGGCCGAGGGCGGCGGCGGTCAGGGCCACGGCGTTGTAGGCGAAGGCCCAAGCCAGGTTCTGTTTGATCAGGCGGCGCGTGCGGCGGCTCAGGGCGACCAGCCACGGCAGGTCGGTCAGGCGGTCGCCCAGGAGGACCACACCGCCGGCCTGGCGGGCCAGGTCGGTGCCGCCGCCCAGGGCGAAACCGACGTCGGCGGCGGCCAGGGCGGGAGCGTCGTTCAGGCCGTCGCCGACCAGGGCGACTCCACCCGTGGCACGGGCATCTTGCCCGTGAGTCGCCGGGGCATCCTGCCCCGGCAATGCTGTTTTTATGCCTTTTGCCTCTTGAATCAGGGCGATTTTGCGGTCGGGCGGGCAGGGGGCTTCGACGCGGTCGAGGCCGAGACTGCGGGCTATCGTCTGGGCGGCACTTAGGCGGTCGCCGGAGAGCAGCGCAGGGACGAGGCCGAGGGCGCGGAGTTGGGCGACGGCCGCGGCGGCGTCGGGGCGGAGGGCGTCGGTGAGGGAGATCGTGCCGCGAACTTTGTTTTCCCACGCGACATAGATGAGGGTTGAGGAATCGGCGGCGGGTGCTGCGAACCCCTCTCCCTTGGGAGAGGGTGGCCCTTCAGGGCCGGGTGAGGGGTTGAGGCCATTTTCATTTGAATTGGCCTCGGTCGCACCGACAAACTCCACCGTTCCGGCGCGGACTTGCCGCGTGATACCTTCGCGGGTGACCAGTCCCCAAAGGCCGTGACCGGGGACGGCCTGGAGGTCGGCGACGGAGCCGAGGGCGAGGTTGCGAGATCGGGCGGCGGCGAGGATGGCCTGGGCGACGGGGTGTTCGCTGCCCTGTTCGAGCGTGGCCAGCGCGGCCAGGAGATCGTCGGAGGAAAGGGCGGGGTCGAGCGGGCGGATTTCGGCGACCGAGAGCCGGCCGGCGGTGACGGTCCCGGTCTTGTCGAAAAAGATGGTCTCAATGCGGCCGATGCGTTCCAGAACATCGCCGCCGCGAACGAGGATTCCGGCGCGGGCGGCCAGGCCGAGGGCCAGCGCGGTCACCAGAGGCGTGGCGAGGCCCAGAGCGCACGGGCAGGCGACGACTATGACCGAAAGGGCGACCGAGGCGGCGCGAACCATGCCGAAAGAACCGGCGGCGAAGTACCAATAAGCCCCGGCCGCTGCGGCGAGAAGCAAGACGAAGGGGATGAAAAGCGCAGCAGCGCGGTCGGCCAGGCGTTCGGTGCGGGAAGGGGCCAGGCGGAGGTCTTCGACCAGGTCGATGATGCGCTCCAGGAGGATGTCGGGGCCGACCTGGTCGGCTTGGATGAGCAGTCCCCCTTCGCCGTTGGTAGCGCCGGCCAGGACGCGGTCGCCGGGGCGGCACGGTCGCGGGGCGGACTCGCCGGAGAAGGCGGCGTCGGCGATGGAACTCGTGCCTTCGAGGACGGCGCCGTCGGCGGGGAATCGCTGGCCGGGTCGGACGCGGAGTCGGTCGCCGGGGCGAAGGTCAGCCAGGGGAACTTCGTGCAGCCCCTCAGCTTCCTCTCGCAACGCCGTCGCGGGCAACAGTGTTTCGAGGTCGCGGACCAGCCGCCCGGTGCGAGTCTTGGCCGTGGCTTCGAGGAGTTTGCCGAAAGTGACCAGGGCGGGGAGCATGGTGGCCGTGTCGAAATAGACGTAGCCCGAGCCGCGAATGGTGTTGGCGGCGCTCGCGGCAAAGGCGGCCAGGGAACCCAGGGCGATCAGGGCGTCGAGGCTGAGCCGTCGGCGGCGGAGGTCCTCGGCGGCGCTCGCGGCGAAGGGGTAGACGAGGAGGATCATGGCGGGCGTGGCCAGGGCGAGTAGCAGCCAACGGAAGGCCGTGGCCGTGGCGGGGGCGAGGTCGGTGAGGTTGAGGATAAGCGAGACGCACATGACGTTCATCGCCAGGAAGGCCCCGATGCCGAGGCGCAGCAGGTTCCAGGCGGGGAGGGATTCGTCGCCGGGCCGACCGACGATGCGGCTCACGAGCCGGCAACCGTAGCAGCAGAAGATGGGGCCGGTTTCTGAAGAAACGGAAGAGGCGGCGACGGGCAGGCCGCAATGGGTGCACCGGAGGGCTTTCACGGGTGGTCCTCGCAATGGGGGCAATGAGCGGGCGAGGTGCCGGATTGGGCGGCGCACGAGCAGCCGAGGAGATGGTGGAAAGTGTCGGTGGCGCGGAGGGCGGTGGCCAGGCCGAGCAGCAGGAGGACACTGCCGGCGAGCGCAGCGGCCCAGCGACGAAATTTCTGCTGGAATTTGTTCTGGAAGAACGAGCCGGTCAGGCCGAGGAGGAGCAAGGCCCAGACGGTGCCCAGTCCCACGGCGGCCATGGTGGCCATAGCGACGAGGACGGAGTGACTCCGGAGCGAGTATGCGAGCCCAGCGAGGATGATCGGGCAGGGGAGGAAGCCGGTGACGATGCCGAGGACGAAGGCGGCGAGGTTGGTCGGCTGGCGGAAAAATTGGCGGAAGACGGCGGGGAGGAGTCCGGTGTCGGCTGACGGTGCGTTGAAACTGAGCCGTCGTGGCAACAGTCCGAGCAGGGAAAGTCCGGAGGCGAAGATGACAGCGCCGCAAGCCCAGGCCAGGGCGTTCTGGAACCACGGGGCGGCGATGGCGTCGGCGGAGATTCCGAGCGATCCGACCAGGGCCCCGAGGAAGACGTAGGTCGAGGTTTTTCCGGCGTGCCAGAGCAGTTGGCGGGCCAGGGCGGCCCGTCCCGGCCGGCCGGAGGCCAGGTGCAGGGCAAACGGGCCGCACATGCCGAGGCAATGAGCGAAGGCGACGGCGCCGCCAAGGAGTCCGGCCAGGACATATTGGAGAGCGAAAGCACTAATAATTTGTTGCTCCTCGAGCCGCCCTTGCAACGGGACGGAGATTGTCATAACATCCCCAATGGTAACGCGAGAGCGGTTCGCCGCAAAGGGGCGACTGCGCGTTTGCACATCTTGGAGCGGGAGCGATTCGTGGGCGACGAGATATCGCGACGAACATTTCTGAAGCTGGGCGCGACCACCGGGGCCGCGGCGGCGATGGGGTTTGGGGAAAAGTCGCCGGACAAATTGATTCCCTATGTGAAGCCGCCCGAGAACGTCAAGCCGACGGCCGTGACGATCTACGCGACGACCTGCCGCGAGTGCCCGGCCGGCTGCGGCCTGCACGTCACGCACCGTAACGGCCGCGTAAACGTCGTGGCGGGAAATCCCGATCATCCGGTGAATCGCGGCGGCCTCTGCCCGCGCGGCCATTCGGCGGTCCAGGGGTTGTACGATCCGGATCGGTTGAAGAAAGTTTTGCACCGCGAGCGCGGCGGCGCGGCGAAAGAGGCGACGTGGGACGAGGCAATCAAGGCGATTGCGGCGCGGCTGAAGGAGAAGAAGGGGAAGCTGTGGGTGATTTCGGACCTCCAGACCGGGGCGCTGGCGGAGGTGCTGGAAAGTTTTTCGAAGGCGTTTGGCGGCGAGAAAGTCATTTATTTTGAACCATTCAATTACGAGGCGGTGCGGGCGGGAAACTTAGCGGTCTTCGGACGGGCGGAGTTGCCGGATTATAATCTCGAAAAATGCCGGATGATCGTGAGCTTCGCTTCGGACTTTTTGGAGAACGGGCCGTCTCCGGTGCAGGCGTCTTGGCAGTTTGCCGAGGCGCGAAAGATACGCGATGGCCAGGCGGCGCGGTTCGTTTACGTCGGGCCGCGGCTCTCAATGACGGCGGCGAATGCGGATGAGTTTCTGAAAGTGCCACCGGGGGCGGAGCGGTGGGTGGCCCTGGCGATGGTGAAGGAAATTATTGATCGGGGTTGGGCGAAGCGGGACATTTCTGCGGTGCGGCCGGCGGTCGAGGCGTTCCTCAAGGCGAGTGCAACCCCCTCTCCCTCGGGAGAGGGTGGCCCTTCAGGGCCGGGTGAGGGGTTGAGGCCAGTAATCGCCAAACTCGCCAAACAATTTGTCGAGGCCGGGACGGTGGTGGCTCTAGCGGGGCCGGTGGGCGCGACGGGCACGACGACGACGGAAACGGCGGTGGCGGCGGCGCTCCTGAATTATGCGACGGGGAACGTCGGTCGGATCGTCGATTTTGGTCAACCGCACGCCCTGGGCCGGACGGCGACGGCCGCTGAGTTGCAGGAGGTGCTGGGGCGGATCGGCAGCAATGATATGGTGTTCGTTAATCAGGCGAATCCGGTTTATGCGCGGAACGACGCGGCGGAAGCGCTGCGTCGGGCGGGGATGGTGGTGTACCTTGGGACAATGCCGGACGAGACGGCGGACGTGGCGACGTGGGTGTTGCCGGTGGATTCGCCATTGGAATCGTGGGGCGAGTTCGAGCCGACGCCGTACGTGAATTGCCTGGTTCAGTCGGCGATGACCAGAATTTATGAGACGCGCGGGGCTGGGGATGTGCTGATGGCATTGGCGAAGGAGGCGGGGAAACCACTGGTGGGCGAGCGGCAAAAGGGAGGTTTTGAGGCTTGGGTGCGTTCTCGCATTGTCCAATTGATGAACGGCGGAGAAGAGAGGATGTTGGGAATATCGGAAGATATGTACTGGCGCGAGTCTTTGCGTCGGGGCGTCTATTGGGGAGAGCCGGCTCCTGAAACACAAGAGGCTCGCGAGTTGGACAAGTTGAAGTTTACCCCGCTGGCAGCACCGGCGACTACTGCCGGGACGTTGGAGTTTTGGGCCTGGGCGGGGACGATGCTGCATGACGGGCGGGTGGCGAATCGGTCGTGGCTTCAGGAGAATCCCGATCCCACGAGCATGGTGGTTTGGGGAAACACGGTGGATTTGCATCCGGCGACGGCGCGGGCACTGGGCGTGGCGGCAGGGGATGTGGTGGCACTCGACCCGGTTGGGGTGGTGATGAGGGGAAAATTAATTCCGGTCGAGGCGCCGGTGCGGGTGACGGAAGACGTGGCGGAAGGTGTGGCGGCGCTGGGGTTCGGGCAGGGTCACACGGCACTGGGTCGGAATGCGGCGGGACGCGGGGCCAATGCTTTTCGTCTTTTGAGAGAGGCGGTCGGGAGCGCAACCTTCTGCATCCTGGTGATTCGCAAAACCGGGCGGCGGGAAGCGCCGGTTTATACCACGACGACGCAGGAACAGTCGGAGCGGGAAATTCTGCAATGGACGACGTTGGCGAAGTTGGTGAAGATGAAGCCGGGCGAGGGGGACGCCCTGCGGTTGCCGCTGCCGGAGGGGTACGATCCGCAGCGGGACATGTACAAGGCGCGGCTGCATCAATATAAGGAACATCGCTGGGCGATGGTGATCGACCTGCATCGCTGCATCGGCTGCGGGGCCTGCGCGGTGGCCTGTTACGCGGAAAATAACCTGGCCGTGGTGGGCGAGAAAAAAGTGCGGCAAGGCCGGGAGATGGCCTGGCTGCGCGTGGTGCCGTATCGGCGGGAGGGCGAGGCGGGGCGGATGGGCTTTTTGCCGATGCTCTGCCAGCAGTGCGACGCGGCGCCGTGCGAAGCGGTCTGCCCGGTCTTTGCGTCGGTGCACAGCGACGAGGGCCTCAACGCCCAGGTCTACAACCGCTGCATCGGGACGCGCTATTGCTCGAACAACTGTCCATATAAAGTGCGGCGCTTCAACTGGGGGAACGTCGATTGGGCGAAGCCGCTGGCGGAGCAGTTGAACCCGGACGTGACGGTGCGGACTCGCGGAGTGATGGAGAAGTGTACGTTCTGCATCCAACGGATTCGCGCGGCCGAGATCAAAGCCAAGTTGGCCGGGCGGGCGGTGGCCGAGGGCGAGATCAAGCCGGCCTGCGCGCAGTCCTGCCCGACGCGGGTCTTCACGTTCGGCGACCTGCTCGACCCGAAGTCGGAGGTGTCGAAACTGACCGGCGGCCGGGCGGGGTTGCCGGGCGACTTGCGGCGCTATCATGTGCTGGAAGACTTGAACACCAAGCCGGCGGTGACCTACTTGCGGCGGATAATTATTGGTGACGAGGCGTGACTTTGGCGAAGCCGACCTACCAGCAAATCGACGGTGACGTGGCCCTGGCCCTGCGGCCGCCGCGCTGGCCGTATCTGCTGGCCGTGGGCCTCTTGGGAGCCGGGGCGACGACGGCCCTCTGGGTCTGGGTCTACCAGGTCCGGTCGGGCATGGGCGTGGCGGGGATCAATCAGCCGGTGGGTTGGGGCGTGTACATAGCAAACTTCGTCTTCTGGGTCGGCATCGCCCATTCGGGGACGCTGATTTCGGCGATTCTGCACCTGGTGCGGTCGAAGTGGCGGACGGCCGTGTCGCGGTCGGCGGAGGCCATGACGATTTTCGCCGTGATGACGGCCGGACTCTTCCCGCTGATTCACCTGGGCCGGGTCTGGGTCTTTTATTTCATTGCGCCCTATCCGTCCGAGCGGCAAATCTGGCCGAACTTCGTCAGTCCGCTGGTCTGGGACATTTGCGCCATCAGCACCTATTTCACGGTCAGCCTGATTTTCTGGTACGTCGGGCTGATCCCGGACCTGGCGTCGCTGCGCGACCGCTACGAGGTCAGTCACGGGCGCGACCATCCGCGGAGCCGGTTTTACCGCTTCTTCGCCCTGGGCTGGACCGGGGCGGGGAGCCAATGGTGGCACTACGGCCGGTCGTACCTCTTCTTCGCCGCCCTGGCAACGCCGCTGGTGATCTCGGTCCATTCCGTGGTCTCGTGGGACTTTGCGATGAGCCTGATGCCGGGCTGGCACACGACGATTTTCGCACCCTATTTCGTGGCCGGGGCGATCCACCAGGGGCTGGGCATGGTGCTGGTGCTCCTGATTCCCATGCGCAAGTTGCTCCACCTGGAGCGGCTGATCACGGTCGATCACTTTGAGGCCATCGGCAAAACGATGATCGTGACGACGTTGATCGTCGGCTATGCCTACGTCCTGGAACCATGGACGGCGTGGTACTCGCACGACAAGTTCGAGTGGCAATATGCCGTGTGGCGGGCCACCGGCTACATGGCCCCGGAATACTGGTCGCTGACTTTGCTGAACGTGCTGGTGCCGCTGGCCCTCTTGTTCCGTCGGGTGCGGCGGAATCTGTGGTGGCTCTTTGCCATCGGGGCGCTGGTCAACGTCGGCATGTGGTTGGAGAGATATGTAATTGTTCCCGGCGGAACGACGCACGATTATCTGCCGCACAACTGGGGCCATTACACGCCGACCTGGGTCGAGTGGACAATCACCGCCGGGGCCTTCTGCTGGTTCGCCTTCTGGTTTCTCTGCTTCGCCAAATTCCTGCCGACGGTGCCGACGAGCGAATCGAAGGCCCAGGTGGCGGGACTGGAACACGATGAAGCGCCGCGAGTTTCGGGCCTGGGGCCGGTCGTCTCAGCGCGGCTGGCCACCAGCGGCGTCGTGGCGGTGTTCGCCGAGGTCGAGCCGATGGTGGCGGCGCTCGAGAAAGTTGCGGCGACGCCGTATCGCCGGACGACCGACACGTTCTCGCCGTTCAAGATCGACGCCGTGCCGCGAATTCTCGGCTGGCCCACCAGTCCGGTGCGGTACTGGACGCTGATCGGGGCGCTGACGGGATTGACCTGCGGGTTCGCCCTGGCGGCGGGTTCGGCGCACGTCAACGATCTGATCGTGGGCGGCAAGCCCTGGGCGGCGTGGCTGCCGTTCTGCGTCGTGGGGTTCGAGGGGACGATTCTCGTCGGGACGCTGGTCAACTTCACCGGCCTCTGGATTCACACGCGGCTGGGACGGTGGAAACTGCCGCGCGGGTACGACCGGCGGTTCAGCGCGGACAAGTTTGCGATTATCGTAGGTTGCCCGCCGGAGCGGACGGCGGAAGTGCGGGCGCTGCTCGAGGCGACGAAGCCGGAAGAGACTTATGACTTCAAATGAGGTGGAACAAAATTTCACGCCGCGCTGGCCGGCTCTTCGGGCGGCGGTCTGGTGCGTCCTGATCGCGGTCGGGCTGGCGGTCTGGCTGCCGACGCTGGGCGGCGACACGGCGGCGCGGGCCTGGCGCGGGCTGCTCATCAATTTTCTCTTTTTCGCGCCGCTCGGGGCGGGGCTGACGGTCTGGTCGGCGATTGTCCTCTCGTCGCAAGGGCGGTGGTCGGGGCGGCTGGAAAACCTGACGCTGGCGGGTCTGGCGACGGCGCCGCTGGCGGTGGCCATGTTAATTGTTTTGTGGATCGGCAGCGCGAGTTGGGCGCCGTGGGCCACGGCGAAGGACTTGCCGCAAGGCTTCTGGCTCAATCCGACGTTCGTCTTCGGGCGCGATCTGGCGGCGCTCGTGATCTTCTGGATCCTGGCCTGGGCCTACGCGCGGCAACGCCTCGCCGGGCGAGGGAAGGTGCTGGGCGGGTGGGTGATTTTCGTTTACGTCATCGCCCTGAGCTTCGTGGCCTATGACCTCGTGGCGGCGCTCGACGTGAAATGGTACAGCACGCTCTGGGGCCTTTATTTTGCGGTAACGGGGGTTTATTCGGGCGTGGCGCTCTGGGCGCTACTGGCGGCGTTTGTGCCGGGTGTGGAGCGGGAAAAATTGCATGATCTCGGCAAACTCATGGTGGCCTTCAGCCTGCTGACGACCTACATGATGTTCTCGCAACTGCTGCCGATCTGGTACGCGAACCTGCCCGACGAGGTGCGGATGCCGCTGGCGCGGATGAATTTTCCGGCGTGGCGAATCGTGAGCACGGTGCTGCTGGCGACGATGTACCTGGGGCCGCTGGCGCTCCTGTTGACGATTCGGGCGAAGCGGACGCCGTGGCTGCTGGGCGCGGTGGCGGTGCTGGTGCTGGCGAGTACCTGGGTGGGCCGCTGGTGGTCGGTGGCCCCGACTTTTTCGCACAAGATCGAATTCGGCGGGCCGGAAATTGGAATTACGCTGGCCAGCCTCGGGGCGTTCGCCTTGGCGCTGGACTGGTACCGATGGCGGATGAAAGCGGAGATTCCGCAGGGAGCGGCCGAGGCGTGACGGAACGGGCGGGACAACCTGAGTCGGGCGGCGGGCCGCGCTGGTATCGCCAGGCTGTGGTGGAACTGGGCTTCCTGACGGCGGCGGTCCTGGCGGCGATGGTGTTGTCATATTATTATTACTATCCGAGCGAGGCGGGCGTGGTGCAGCCGCTGCCGTTCAGCCACCGCTTTCACGCCGGGGAAAAAAAGATCGGTTGCCTGCTCTGCCACGCCGACGCCCAGGACAGTCCGCGGGCCGGCGTGCCGCCGCTGGAAACCTGCATGCTCTGCCACAAACGGATTATCGTGAATTATCCGAAGATTGAGCAGCTCACGAAATACTATAATGAGAACCGGCCGGTGGCGTGGCAGCGGGTGAACGCGGTCCCGGAGTTCGTCTACTTCGACCATTCGGTCCACCTGCACAAGGGCTTTGATTGCGGGCGGTGCCACGGCGACGTGAGTTCAATGGACCGGGTGGTGCCGCGGCCGGTGATCACGATGGGCTTCTGCGTGGATTGCCACCGGGCCGAAGGTGCGTCGCATGATTGTTATATGTGTCACCGATAGGAGACGGGCCTGATGCTCAAGTTTGCGAGCAAACCGCAAAGCGCCGCCCTGGCCTTTCTGGTCGCGGGATCGGCGTGGTTCCTGATCGGGACGCTCTACGGCCTGGTGGCGGCGCTGCACCTGATGGCCCCGGAACTTTACAACAACATCTCCTGGCTGAACTTCGGGCGGATGCGGCCGATTCACGTCAACACGGTGCTCTTCGGCTTCGTGGCCACGACACTGGTGGGCTGCGCGATCTATTATGTGCCGGCGCTCTTGCGGACGCGGCTCTGGTCGGAGCGGCTGGGTTGGTTCAGTTGGCTCTGCTGGAACGCGGCGGTGCTGAGCGGGCCGACGGTCTTTCCCTTCGGGTTGCAGCAGAACCGGGAGTATACTGAATATCTCTATCCGTTCAAAGTCCTGATTATGCTGGCCATCCTGACGCTGATCGTGAACCTGACCCTGACGATTGCCGGTCGCAAGGAGAAGACGCTCTACGTCTCGGTCTGGTACGCGGTGGGGGCGCTCATCTGGACCGCCGGGGTTTATCCGATTGGCAACGTGATGTGGCGCCCGCAGACCCAGGCCCTGCCGGGGCTGGTCGATTCGATTCTGCTCTGGTTCTACGGACACAACATGGTCGGGCTGCTCCTGACCCCGCTGGCCATTGGGATCGCCTATTTCGTGCTGCCGCGCGTGACCAGGGCGCCGCTCTATTCGCACCGGCTCTCGCTGGTGGGCTTCTGGGCTTTGGTGGCGACCTACACGCAGATCGGCGGCCATCACATTCTCCAGGCCCCGATTCCCAACTGGCTGCGGACCGTGACGGTGGTCGGCTCGATCATGATGATTCTGCCGGTGTTCGTGGTGCTGGCGAACCTCTGGCTGACGACGCGGGGTCGCGGGATGAAGTTGTGGGGCGATCCGGCCGGGCGGTTCGTCCTGGCGGGGACGATGTGGTACCTGCTGGTTTGCCTCCAAGGTCCGCTCCAGTCGCTGCCCTCGGTGCAGGCCGTCACGCACTTCACCAACTGGGTGATCGGCCATTCGCACATCGCCGTGCTGGGCTTCGCGGGCTTCATCGCCCTGGGCGGCATGTGGCACATGTTGCCGCTCGTGTGCGGGCGGAAACTTTATTCGGCGCGGCTCGTGAATTTGCAGTTCGGCCTGTTGCTGTTCGGGCTGGTCGGTTTTTTCGCGGTGCTGACGACGGCGGGGCTGATTCAGGGCCACGCCTGGGCGACCGGCGAGACGGTCTACGTCGTGCTGCCGTCATTGAACGTCTACATGGCCCTGCGAGCGATGCTGGGACTGTTCATTATCGCGGGAGCGGCGGTGGGACTTTATAACGTGGTGATGACCTTGCGGCACGGCGAGCCGCTGGAACCGGCGGCGCTTGAAGCCGAGCCTCTCGACGCGGCGCGGGCCGGGGAGGTATCGCCATGAAAATGACGCCGGCGCTGCTGATCATCGGCGGTCTGCTGGTCTTCTGGTCGGCGGTCTACGTGAGCGTGATCCTGCCGTGGGAGACGATGCCGGACGACAAGTCTGCGGCCTGGATGAAGTGGACGCCGGACGAGGCGGCCGGCCACGACCTGTACATTCGCAACGGATGCAGTTATTGCCATTCTCAATTCGTGCGGGCCGTGGACTGGGCCGACGCCGGGGCGGGGCGGCTGGCCGAGCGGGGCGATTACTACGAGCAGGAGCCGGCCATCCTGGGCACGGAGCGGGTCGGGCCGGACCTGTCGCAGGAGGGCGGCGAACATTCCGACGATTGGCAGCGGGCGCACTTCATCAATCCGCGAAACACGCGGCCGATGTCGCTGATGCCCTCGTGGGAATTTCTGGGCGACGAAAAAATCCGCCAACTGACGGCCTATGTCCGCTCGCTGGGCGGCAAGACGGCCGCCTATCGCGTGGCCCGGCAGGACAAGTGGCACGCCGCAGCGACGGCGGCCTGGAAATTGGGCGTGGATAAAAATGTGGATTGGCTGCACGAGCAGGTCCCGGCGGTCTGGCGGCCGATGCCCAATCCCTATCCGGCGACGGAGGCGGCGCTCCAGCGCGGCGAGAAAACCTACCAGACCTTCTGCATCGGCTGCCACGGGCCGATGGGCGACGGCCAGGGGCCGGCGATGCACTACCTGGAACCGCCGCCGCTCAATTTCACGGTGCTGCGGCGGCATTTGGTCGACGGCAAATACATCGGCGGGATTTTCTATTACCAGGTGATGAACGGCATCACCGGCACGGGCATGCCCTATTTCAAACGCGAACTGGAGTCGGAGAAAATCTGGGACGTGTCGAACTATATTGAGGTGAGGTTCCTGGGTTACACCGACGCGACACTGTCGCCGCAGGGAATTCCGGCGGCCTACGAGCCGGCCTGGGAGAACACCTTTAAGCCGCCCAGTGCGACGGGAGAGAGCAAATGAGCGCCGGCGGACCGGACTGGCTGCTGACGATGTGGATCGCCTTCATGGCCGTGGTGGCGGCCGGGGTGATCGCGGTGTTCGTCTGGGCGGTGCGGGCCAGGCAGTTCCGGGACCAGGAGCGGGCCAGGTTTTTGGCCCTGCACAGCGGGATACCGGAAGAAGAGAAGCAATTAAAAGTTAAAAATGAAAAATTAAAAATTTAAGAAGAGAAGAAAAAGAAGAAACAGTGTTCCCCAGCAATGCTGGGGGCTTCAAAAGAAGCAGAAAGGGCCAGGGCGATGTTCCGTCTTGAGGTGCTGCAAAATCGCTGGTTGATGCAGGCGCTCCTGGGCGGGCTGGTACTTGTGCAGGGAGTGGTGCTGGTCTACCTGGCCATGTGGCGGCGCGAGGATCGCGGCGCTGCAGCCGTCGGGCCGGTGGATTCGACGGGCTCACCGCAGGGTGAGGGCCACGGTCGGGCGCCGCTGGTGCTGATTCTGACCGGCGTGGGCCTGGGTCTGTTTGGCGCGATTTACACGGTGGCGATGATTTTCTATCCGCCGAAGTGGTGAGGAAAAAATGAGCGGTCCGGGGCACGAGAAATCTTCGAGCAACCTGCGGAGCTGGATCATCGTGATCCTCTTCTCGGCGGGCCTCATCGGCTGGGGCCTGCTGAACTTCGCGCTGGTACCGGATCCGCCGGCGCGGCAGTTTCAGTACGGCGCGCTGCCGTCGGCCCCGGGCGAATCGATTTACTCGACCCGGCCGGCGCCGCCGGTCCAGGCGAACACGCCGCGGCAGATGGCCCCACTGCCCGAGGCGGTCTCGGCGAAATCTGCGGAGAAAGCCCGATGAGCGGCCCAACGCGCTGGATGATTCTCCTGGCGATGGCCGTCCTGGCGATGGTCGCGGCGGCGTACCTGATGATGGCCGGGCCTCGAATGTACGAGCAGACACATATCCGCGAGTTTCAGGCGGCGATGCCCCCGGCGCCGGCGGGGAGCGTGCCGCTGGAGGACTGGCCGCCCGCGCTCGCATCGTCGGCCGAGGCGGCGCACCAGAACAGCCCGCTCGAACTGAAGGCGGCCAGTGCGGCTCGCGGGCAGGCCTATTACGGTTATTACTGTGCGTTCTGCCACGGCGACAGCGGCGCCGGCGACGGGCCGGTGGGCGATAGTTTCATGCCGCGACCGGCGGACCTGCGGGCGGCGAAGATCGCCTCCTACAGCGACGGGCAACTGCTCCGGGCCAGCCTGCTTGGGACCGGTCACGATCCGGTTCTGGAGCGTGTGGTGCGGGCGCAGCAACGCTGGTACCTGGTGGCCTATCTGCGGCAATTGCAACGGCAGGATTCGAACGGGGGGAAATGAACATGGCGAAAACTAAGGCGAAAGTTAAATGCGAATTGGGCATGATCGGCCTGGGGACGATGGGCCGCAACCTCCTGCTGAACCTGGTGGACCACGGGTTTCCGGTGGCCTGTTTCGACCGGAATCCTGACCAGGCGAAGACGTTCGCGCGCGAAGAGGCCGAGGGGCGGGTGGAAGCGGCGACGACGCTGCCGATGTTGGCGGCCCTGCTGAAACGCCCGCGCGTGGTCATGCTGCTCGTTCCGGCGGGCGCGCCGGTGGACGAAGTGCTGAAAAAAATCGTGCCGCACCTGGCCCCGGGCGACATCGTCATCGACGGGGGCAACTCGCATTTCCGCGATACCGAGCGGCGGCAGCGGACCCTCGGGCGCAAGGGACTGGTGCTTCTGGGCGTGGGCGTTTCGGGCGGCGAGGCCGGGGCGCGGCACGGCCCGAGCCTGATGCCGGGCGGGCCGGCGGAAGCCTATGAGCGGGTGCGGCCGATGTTCGAGGCCGTGGCGGCCCAGGTCGGCGACCAGCCGTGCGCCGCCTGGTGCGGGCCGGGCGGCGCGGGCCATTATGTCAAAATGGTACATAACGGCATAGAATATGGATTGATGCAACTGATTGCCGAAGTCTACGACCTGATGACGCGCGGCCTGGGCCTCTCGACGGCCGAGGTGCGGGACGTCTTCCGGGATTGGAACGCGTCGGAGTTGAACAGCTTCCTGGTGGAGATTACGGCGACGGTGCTGGACGCGACCGATCCCAAGACCGGGCGGCCGCTGGTGGAGATGATCCGCGACGCAGCGCGGCAAAAGGGCACCGGGGCCTGGACGACGGCGAGCGCTGCCGAGCTTCAGACGCCCGTGCCGACGATCGACCTGGCCGTGGCCATGCGCGACCTCTCGGGCGACACGGCGCAGCGGACGGCGGTGCTCGAAGCCCTGGGCGAGGCCGACGGCGCCAGTTTCGGCGGCGACACGGATGTTCTGCTCGGCCAACTGCGCGGGGCGCTCTATGCCGCCATGATCGTGACCTACGCCCAGGGGATGGCCCTCTTGCGGGCGGCCTCGGCGGCGAACAAATGGGCGGTTGATCTGGAAATGGTTTCACGAATCTGGCGCGGCGGGTGCATCATCCGGGCGGCGCTGCTGGAGAAGCTGCGGCTGGCCTACCAGAAGAATCCGGCCCTCTTGCATCTGCTGGCCGACGCCGAGTTGGCGGGCGAGGTGGTCCGGCGGCAGGAGGAGTTGCGGACGGCGGTGGCGGCGGCAGTTGAGCTGGCGATTCCGGCGCCGGCCCTGGCCGCCTCGCTGGCCTACCTGGACAGTTATCGCAGCCGGCGGCTGCCGGCCAATCTGATCCAGGCCCAGCGCGACTTTTTCGGGGCACATACCTACGAGCGGATCGACGAGCCGGGCACTTTTCACACCGAATGGGTCGAGAAATAATTTTTCCGGTCATTCCCCCGCGCAGGGCTTCAGGTGCAGCAGGCGCGCCGCGGTGACGGTGAAATCCTGAACCGGCGGCGCGGCTTTCGACAGGACGCGCAGAGAGTCGATCTTGTCGCTCAAAAGCCAGCGCGGAAACGTGCCCAGCGGCACCAGCGTGCGGACCGTGACGCGCTGACCTTCGGCGGCGCCTCCTCTGGCGGCGGCGCTCGGCGGGATGGCGAAGCTGGCGGCCGAACCCCAGCCGCGGCTCTGGACCGACCACTGGACGGCCACCTGGACATCCCCGGGTTCCTTCGGTTCTTTCCAGGAACAATCCAGCAGCAGGAAATCGGCGGTGCGTCCGGCGAGGCCCTGTGGCGGCAGGCCGAGGGCAAAGCCTTCCGGTCCGGTTTTGCTTTCGTGTCCGGCGGAGATGGCCGAGACGGCGCAGTCGGAGACGGCGGTGAAATCGTCGGCCATCGTGTCCCAGGACTGGCCCCAGGCGACGGGCAGGTAATGGAGATCGGAACTGCTGTTGAGAAGGTTGCGGCCGAAAAAGCCCTCGTCGAGGAGTTGCAGTTGGGCGTCGGAGCCGAGCGGTCCGGCGGCGGGCAGACGCTGGGGGTCGGCCAGGACGGTCCAGTAGCCATAGCGCACGGCGGCGAAGGAGAGCAGGTACTTGCGGGTCAGGTAGTAGGTGCGCTCCGGGCCGTAGCCGAGGAAGACGGGAGAGACCAGGAGGGCCGGGACGTGGCGGCGGGCCAGATCGGCCAGGACGTGTTCCTGGATGCGGCGGGAGCGGGCGTAAAAGGCGCCGGGATAAATCGAGGGCGACGGCTTATTCAGGTAGATATATGACATGTTGCGCCCGGTGAGGTCGAAATATGATTCGCCGGGCTTGAGAATCTTATCCAGGCCGTCGGCCAGTTGGGCATAGGCGGCGAAGGTGTGTTCGGGCGAAATGCCCTCGCCCAGGGCCGCGAAATCGACTTTTGAATAGGACGGATCCGGCGGCGTGCCGCGCAGCACGACTTCTCCGGCGGGCAGGGCCGGCCGGGCGGCCACGCGCTCCAGGGCCGGGCGGACGTCTTGCCGCCCGACCAGGGGGCACAGGCCGTAGAGGCCGAAGAGTACCGCCAGCAGCACGGCCCAGACCGTGCCGCCGCGCCAGGAGCAGGCCCACAAGAGCATCGGGGGCAGGAGCACCGCGGCCCAGACCTGGCTCAAGGCCCCGGCGCGGCTCATGTTGTTGGGGTCCAGGCGCCCCAGAGACCAACTGGTCACCAGGAACACCGACGGGATGACGGCCAGGAAGAAAACGACGTAGCCGGGGCGGCGCTGGGCCGGCGGCCGGCTGAATTCCCGGAACAGCAGGTACGCCGCCAGGACCAGCCCGAACACCCAGCCCTGCCGCAAAAGTTCGAAGCCGAAGGCCGACCACATGGTCGACTGCTGCCAGCCCTGCGCGGCAGTGATGCACTCGGCCTCGCGGTAGCAGTCCAGATTTTCGAAGGAGAATCGCACCAGGCCGCGGGCTATTGTGCCCAGCGGTGTAGCCAGGAGCAGCACGGCGGCGGTCGCCGCGATGATGCCGGCCCCGAGCAGCGTGCGGCGCGGGTCGCGATGGAAAGCCCGCCAGGCGCAGACGGCCGCCAGGGGCAACGTGCCCAGCAGCAGCGCCGAGCCGGTGGTCGGCATGTAGAAGGGGACGACCGCGACGGAGGCCACCCAGACGATCAGCCACCAGCCGGGCCGGTCGGTCCAGAGCGTTCCCGTGGCCAGCAGGAGCCAGACGATCCAGACCAGAAAGAACTGGTCCTGCACCGCGCCGCAGCCCAGGGCCACGACCAGGGCCGCCAGCGGTCCGGCCCGCCGCCAAGTCAGGGCGAAGCCGATCGGCAGGAGCAGCGCGGGCAGCAGTTTGAGGGCGACCATGAAACCGACGGCGGTCCCGCCGTAAAAGGCCTCGTTCAAGGCGCCGTAGACGAGGTAGAGTCCGCCGCGGGCCGGGTTGAGATCGACGTAAGGCAGCGCGCTGAAGTGGAGCAACTGGTGCCAGGGGAGCATCTGTTCGCCGACATGGAACTCTTCGGTCGGCACCGTCGGCAGGCCGAACGGCGTGACCGCCATGAAGACGACCAGGCCGGCGATGGACCAGGGACAGAGGGCGGACAGGAGCGAACCGCAGGTCGCGGCGACGCCGGGGACGGGCGGATTGTTCCGCTGCCGCCACTGGCGAACCCAGAAGAATAACAGTCCGACCACGACGAGGAAGGCCAGCAGCGTTAACTGCGGCGTGCCTTCGGAGAATGGTTGGCCGACGTTGTCGAAGGCCGGGGGCGGAATGACGGCCAGCACCAGCAGTGGCAGCGGGGCCTGCAAGAGGAGCAACGTGTGGTGCAGGCGGCGCGAGAGTTCGTCGATTCGGCCGACCGGCCGCCAGAGCAGGGCCAGCGTGAGGGCCAGGCCCAGCCCGCCGGCGATCCAGGGGAAGACGGGGAACATAAAGGCGAGCGAGGTCGTGGCGGCGGCGTTGCGGGAAAGCACGGTCGAAAGGGCCAAGCCGGCCAGGAAAGAGAAGAAGACGATCAACAGGCCCGTGGCGCCGAGGTCGCCGATGGCCTCGGGCGAGAGGAGTTCCCTGCGCTGGCGGCTCAGGCCGAAGATGACGCCCAAAGCCCCGACGAAAAACGCGGCGGCGAACCACGGGACGGTCAGGCCGGTGGTGGCCGTGAAGGTCCCGGCCAGCCAGGCCAGGGCGGGCAGCAGGCCGAAAAGGGCGATTCGCCCGACGACCTGGCGGCGGTCGGCGTCGTCGCCGGGGCCGCCGAGGGCGCGCATCAGGCGGCCGATGCCGAGCGAAAAAAGCAAAGCCAGGGCCAGGAGCAGATAGAAGGCCCGGAAGTCGGCCGCCTTGCCGGTGGCCATCAGCGTGTCGATGCCGACGGCGGGTTCGGTGTAGCGGTCGGGTGTCTGAAGGAGCGGCCAGAGCGCCGCCGTGACGGTCAGGGCGAGAAAGGCCCCGCCCACCAGCGGCGCCGCCCCGTGGTAGCAGCGGCCCAGTGCGGCGGCCAGGCGCTGGGGGAACGATTCAGGTTCCGGGACCGGAGTGGTTTTGTTTTTTTCTGCGGCGGGAGCCATGATTTTTAATTTCCTCGATCATGTCGGCTGGTGAATCGACGGGCCATCGAGGCAAAGAATACCGTGAGCGGCGCTGCGATGACAAGAGAAAACCCGGCGCGAACCGTTCCCGTCCAGCAAAAGAGCCCGCAGGGCCGAAACCCCGCGGGCTAAAGTTGCTTATGGGCGCTTCTGAACGACCGTCTACGGGACCAGGATCGGCGTGCCGCCGGTGATCGTGCCCTGGTTGGACAAGGTGCCGTGGTAGTACAACTTCAAGCCGTTGAGGTTCAGGGTGCTGCCCGCAGCGACGGTCACGTTCTGGACGTAAAGAGCCTCGGCCGCGTTGTGATTGCCGCGATTGCCGTTGTTCACGTTGTCGACCAGCTTGACCCGGGCCGGGCTGGTGCTGCCGATGGTCAGGCTGCCCAGGGTGAAGTTGCCGGTAAACCCGGTCGCCACCGCACCGAGGTTGGAACCGGAGACCTCCAGCGTGCTGCTCGTGCCGCCGTCGAAATAGAGCGTCAGGTTGCCCAGATCGGCCAGCGCCGTTTCATTCGTCGAGTTGTTGACGAAATTGCCGCCAATAATATCAACGCCGCCGCCGCTGCCCACCATCAGGGACGCGGCCGGTCCGAGGGTGAAACCGCCGCTTAGCAAATCGATGTTGACCGCCGCGCTGCTGATCTGCAACGCGCCCGAGCCGCCCTGGAGATACATCAGGCAGACCGACCCTTGCTGGTTGCCGCCGAGATAGACGGTCCCGGAATCGGTGAACGATCCGCCGTTCTGGTTATAGAAGCCGATGCCGCCGAGATTCTGGCTCTGGCCGCCGCACTGGTTCTGATAGCCGCAATTATAGGTCTGGCCGCAACCCCACTGGTAGCTGCCACACTGGTTCCAGGTCTGGCCGTAGCACTGGTTCTGGTTGAAGCTGTCCTGGTTCTGGCCGACGCCGCCGATGAAAGTGTTCTGCGCCACCGTCACCGTGCCGCCCTGGAGGAAGAAGGCCCCGTTGCCCAGGGAGTTTTCGCCAATGATGAAGTTGCCGGTGATGGAGTTTTGGCCATTCGTCTGACGGAAGAAACCGAAGCCGTCGTCGCCGACCACCTCGTTGCCGTTGACCGTCAGGACGCCGCCGCCCAGGAAATAGTTGCCTTCGCTCTCCTGCACCTGGCCCAGGGTCAGACCGCCGCAGGAGCTCTGGTTTTGGCAACCCCAGGATTGGCCGCCGCCCCACTGGCCCCAGCCGCCGCAATTATTCGACTTCCCGCTGCTCTGACCCTGGTTGGAGCAATTCAGGAACTGGCTGAAGTTGCCGCCATGGTGACGGTCGACGCACTTAAGGAACTGGTCGTCGCCGCCCTGTTTCTGGTTGCCGCAGTTATAAGCCGAGCCTTTGTTGCCGCCCTGGCTCGGGAGGCCGCACATGAATGACGGGGTGCTGCCGCCGTTCTGGCTGGGGCAGGTGCTGTGGAAGGACTGGCAGTAGTCGCCGAGATGGTTGCGGTTGTTGTCGCACTGGCCGACGCCGCAGCCGTTGCCGCCGGTGAGCGTCCAGGTGCAGCCGCCCTGATTGTAATTATTTTGATTGCAACTGCTGTTAATGACGTTGCTGCCGCCGGTCTGTTCGAAGGCGCCCAGGCCGCTGCCGCCGATGATTTCGTCGCCGGCCACCACGAGGCTGCCCCCGTCCAACGCGAAGGCTCCGTCGCTGAGCGAGCCGGAACCAACGACTAGGTCGCCGTTGGTGACGCTGTTGGCGCCGCCGGCTTGCAGGAAGGCGCCTAAGCCCTGGTCGCCGATGATCTCGCCGCCGTAGATGGTGAGCGATCCGGTTTCCATGAGGTAAGCGCCGTTGCCGTTAACGCCGTAACCGAGGTCAAGCTGACCGCCGGTAATCGTGTTGGCCCCGCCGTTTTGCAGAACGGTCCCGTAACCTTGCAGACCCACATACTCGCCGCTCTTGACCACGAGTGTGCCGCCCGGCTCAAGATCGAGGTTGCCCCCGCTGCCGGTCAAGCTATAGCCCAGTTGCAAAGTTCCGGCCACCGCACCCGTCGTGCTGATGGTCGGCCAACCATTGTTGTCGACCCGGGCCGTGCCCGTGGCCGTCGGCACGCCGGCGTCCCAGTTCGCCGCAACGAACCAGTTGCCCACGCCGGCCACCCATTGCGTCAGGGTTTGCGTCGGTGAGTTGGACCACCAGCACGCCTGGCCGCTGGCCGCCAGGCCCAACAAGGCCACGGCCACCACCAGACCCATGACTGTTGCCGCACGAAACGTTCCTTTGCGTCCCCCCTCAGTGCTCATAGCTTCTCCTTTCGATAAACTTCTCCTTCGAAATTTGTCCCTGGTCAAGCCGTGTGGCCGGAAGAACAGGGTCAGCCGCTATCGGTCACATAACTTCAAATGTAACACATTTACCAGAGAAAAGTCAAATTTTTCTGGAAAAGACGGGATAATATTTGCATTTACAAGAGTTTTGGCCGTTGGTCGGTATCGGGAAGACGAACCGAGAAAGAGCGTTTAATTCGATAATCCGGGTATTTCCACCGGGATTTTCTGGCTTCCCCGGACTTTTTGGGGCGGTACGGTGGAACGGGCATCTTGCCCCTGGTCTTCGGATGTTTCCAAAAACATTATTGCACCCACATTCCGATAATTTCTGGCTTTGCCGGACTTTTTGGGGTATATTACCGCCAACCACGGTCGGCCAGACTGGCCGTGCCGCAAAATGCGATTATCCCTGTCCCGTCCGCCCACGTGAGGCGTAAAGACGCGAGGCAGGATAGAAGCAACCCAGGTTTGGACCTGGTCGGCAACTTGCTCAAGCGCCGCACGGCGTTTGATCTTGCTGATTATTCGGCTGAACGACCGCTGTGAGCGGCATCGGGAGGCCAGGTTCAAAACCGCTAAGGAGCTTTGGCTCCAGGGAAGGAGTTGCACCATGTCCGAGAAGGTCGATGGATTGCGCGGCGTCATTGCGGGCGAATCGAAGTTGAGCCTCGTCGACGGGGACAAGGGCAAGCTCGTCTATCGGGGCTACCCGATCGAGGAACTGGCCGGGAACGTCTCGTTCGAGGAGGCGGCCTACCTGCTCTGGCACGGCTACCTGCCGACGCTGGTTGACCTGGAGGAACTGAAGGCCAGTTTCCGCCTGACCCGACCGATCGAAGAGCCGATGAAGCAGATCATGCGGACCCTGCCCAAGGGGGCCTTGCCGATGTCGCTCTTGCGCACGGCCGTCAGCGCCGCCGGACTGCTGGACCAGAAGGCCGACCGGGCCAACGAAAACGTCACCGTCGAAACCTGCGAGCGGATGACCGCGAAGATGGCCACCGTCATTGCCGCCCAGTGGCGGCTGCGCCTGGACGAGGAGATGATCGAGCCGCACCCCCACCTCGACCATGCCGCTAACTTTCTTTACATGCTGACCGGCGAGGAGCCGTCGCCGGCCGCCGTGGCGGCGTTCGACACCTGCCTGGTGCTGCACCTCGACCACGGGTTCAACGCTTCGACTTTTTCGGCCCGGGTCACGGCCTCGAGCCTGTCGGACATTTACAGCGCCGTCTCCAGCGCCCTGGGCACCCTGCGCGGCCGGTTGCACGGCGGGGCCAACACGGCCGTGATGGAAATGCTCCAGGAAATCGACCTGCCGGAACGGGCCGAAAGTTACATCCGGGAGCAGTTGGCCCGGAAGATCAAAGTCATGGGCTTCGGTCATGCCATTTACAAGGTGCAGGATCCGCGGGCCAGGGTGCTGAAAAAACTGGCCATCGAACTGGCCGAGGCCTCGGGCCAGACGAAGTGGACCGACATGTGCCTCAAGATCGAAGAGGTGATGATGGCCGAGAAGGGCATCGCCTGCAACGTCGATTTCTATTCGGCCCCGGTCTACCACATGCTGGGCATCCACCGGCTGCTCTTCACGCCGATTTTCGCCATGAGCCGCATCGTCGGCTACACCGCCCACATCCTGGAACAGTACGCCAACAACAAGATCATCCGCCCGGAATGCAATTACCTCGGCGGCCTGGATCGCAAGTTTGTGCCGATTGATATGAGGTAATCAGAGTGAGCGAAGCCTGGCCACGCAAGCGTGGACCAGGCCACCCTGTTGTATAAAAAGAGGCACAGCCGAGCAATGGCTGTGCCTCTTTCATTTCTACCGAGGCGCAATCGCACTTCACGATTGAGTGTGGGCGCCGGGTGGCATGGCGGCGGTGTTTGCCGCCATGTTCGCGCAGCTCCCATGACAAGCACACGGTCGGTCAAGCCGACCGTGGCACATGAGGCGCAACCATCACTTCGCCCCTTCGGCGGGCTTGGCCGGCGCGGGCGCGGCGTGTTCCATGACCTTGTAGTTCCCCTGGAAACTCCGCCAATGGAAGTCGATTATGTCGGGCGAGGAGTCGCGCCAGAAGGGCCAACTGTGACCGCCCGGTTTTTCCAGGTACTCGAAGGGAATCTTCTTCGCGGTCAGCCAGTCGCGCAGGTCGCGGCTCTCGCGGAGCAGGTGATCCTCGGTGCCACAGGTCAGAAAGAGCGGCGGCAACTTGAGGCCCTTGGCCAGGTCGGCCTCCAGGCCCCGGACCACGACCAGGCGGTCATAAGCCTCTTTGTTTTTCCCCGGGTCTCCGAGCAGGTCGGTGGGCAGGACGTGGAAGATGCCGCTCATGGAACTGGCCGAGGCGAACAGTTCCGGGTGGACGGCCAGGTAATGGAACGAGCCATAGCCGCCCATGGAGTCGCCGGTCACGCCGCGGGCTTTGGCCTCGGCCCTGGCCCGGTAATTCTTTTCGATATATGGAATCAACTCCTTGAAGAAAAAGGTCTCGAACTGCGAATCCGGGAAAACGGTCGAGTCGATGTACCAGCCCCTCCCGTCGCCGTCAAAGCCGACAACGAGCATGGGTTTGGTCTTCAGGGCCATGCGCAGCGGGAGCATCTGGCTGTACATTTCGTAGGGGCCGTCGGACCCGTGCAGGGCGTAGAGCACGGGAAACTTTTTGTCGGGCTCGGACGCATAGGCCGGCGGCAGGATGATGCAGACGTGGACGTTGCGGTTCATGGCCGCGGAGTGGACCAGGAACTTTTCGATGACCGTGCCGTCGGCGGGCGTTTCGGTGAGCTTCTCGCCGAGCTTAACGGGCGGCTCATTTTCAAAGTGCGACCGCGACGTCGCCGCGGGCTTGGCCGCCGCGGCGCTGGCGGCGGACTTGGCGGAGGACGGGTTTTCGGCGGCCACGGCGGTTCCTCCGAGGACGGCGAGCAGGGCCAGGACGAGGGCGAAGCAGTTGGACATCGACAGTCTCCTTAAAAGAATTTTCCGAACGAGATTGTAGCGGCAATTTCGCAACACGGTCACGGCTCTTTCTCCACGCCGGGCGTGCCCGGGCCGGCTTTGACGGGCGGGTTCAAGCCGGCGGGGACGACGCCGGTCGGCATCGTGCCGGGGGCGACCAGTTCGGCCAGCAGGATGACCGTGGAAACCTGCCGCGACAGTTCCGATCGCGTCAGCAGCAGGTGCTCACCGAGGCTCAGGGGACGGTCCCCCTGGAGGCCGACGGCGAGAATCTGTCCGCCGCGCAACCGGATCGTGGTTCGCAGGTCGTCGAACGGAAAAATCGGCTGGGCGTTGACCAGCACGGGGATGCCCGAGGGCATGGGCTGGTAGATCGGTCGCGGGGCGCCGTAGACGACGCGCTCGCCGACGGTCAGGTCCAGGGCGTCGGGCTCCGGGGCGGCGCGGCAAGTGATGCGGAGCGAGCTGGTGGCCTTGGGAAAATCCATGCCCCAAAGCCGGCCGTCGGACTGGGTGATGAGAATGGTGACGTCGCCCTCTGGTCCGCCCAGGGGCACGTCGAGGGTATAGCCCTGCCGGGCGTAAATCGGCTGACTCTGGCGGAAAGTCATGTTTTTCGCCGGTTTCAGAATGCTGTTGAGCCGGTCGATGGCCAGGTCGCCCCCGGTGGCCAGTCGAAAGCCGTTGGCGGCCAAAGTGCGCCGCTGCCCCGGCGGCACGACCGTCTCGTCGAGAAACCGCCAGAAATCGTTGGGCTGGTCGTCCGGGCCGAGTTGCTCGGTGAGGTAGACGAGCTGGAGTTTGTAGAGGTTCTGGGCCGTCTCTTTCGGATCAGGGGCCATCGGCGTCAGACGCGGATGCTGGGAAGCGACGGTCGCGTCGTGCTGCAAATTTATTTCGCACCCCGGCAGCGCCGCCCCAGCGGCGGCGACCAGGATGATAAGGAGCGGGGAGATGACGAGTTTCATAACGGCGGCCTCGGCAGGAAAAAAAACTTCCACAACGGCCTTAGTATAGCGCGGCCAGGCGTGAAGGTCAACGAAATGCCTTGCCGCCGGGAGCGGGGTCTGTAAACTATAAGGATGGGTGGCGGGTGCCACGCTTCTGCTTGCAGAAGCGTGCATGTTGCCGGGAGCCGGGTGGCTTGGTTCACTCCGGGTGCCACGCTTCTGCTTGCAGAAGCGTGCTTGGTGGGTGACGGGTGGCATGGTCCACGCTTGCGTGGCCATGCGAAAGTCCGAGTCGAACTAAAGGAGCAGCCATGAAAGAGCAAATTCAGCAGGCGACGAAGGCGGCCATGAAGTCGGGCGACAAGACGCGGGTCGGCGTCCTGCGCATGTTGCTCTCCGACATCCAGTACGCCGAACTGGCCGGCCAGGAGGCCCTGGACGGCATTCTGGCCTACGCGAAAAAACTGGAAAAGAGCATCGACGAGTTCCAGCGCGTCGGGCGGCACGAAGAGGCCGAGCGAATCAAGGCCGAACACAAGATCGTCAGCGAGTTCCTGCCGCAAAAGATGACCGACGCCGAGATGGAGGCCCTGGTGGACCAGACCATCGCCTCCGAAAACCTGACGACGATGAAAGACGCCGGCCGGGGCATGAAAAAAATCATGTCTGCCCACGGCGCCACCGTGGACGGGCGGAAAATTCAGGAACTGTTCAAAAAGAAACTCAGCGGCTGATTGTTGTTTCACCCCTCTCCCTTGAGGGGAGAGGGTAGGGTGAGGGTGTTGCTTCTTCTTCACCCCTCTCCCTTGGGAGAGGGTGGCCCTTCAGGGCCGGGTGAGGGGTTGACAACCTGTGCGCCCGAAATTGATGTGCCACGGCGGGTCTTGCCCCGCCGTGTGAATGGCAGATGAGACTCCATCATGGCCGCCGCCAACTTCTCTCAACTTCAACTCCTCCCCCACTCCGGCGGCTGCCTGATTTCCGTGAAAGCCGTCCCGGGTTCCTCGCGCGACCGGGTGTCCGGCGTGCTGGGCACGCGTCTGAAGATCACCGTGAGCCGTCCGGCCGAAAAAGGCGCCGCCAACCAGGCCGTAGCCGAAGTGCTGGCCAAGGCGCTGAATCTCCGCCCGCGCGACGTGGAACTCTTCTCCGGTCAGACGAATCCCGAAAAAACCTTCCTCGTGCGCAGCCTTAGCCCCGATGAAGTGCGGCAGCGGCTGGTCGGCAACTTGTAAGTAATCCTTACAAGTTCGTGGTTCGAAACAACTATCCGGTAATTCCGGATAGTTCAAAGAGCGAACTATTAGGCAATTCCTAATAGTTCACCGGGCGGCAGCGGAGGCGCGGGATGCTACGGCGATTCTGGCTCACGGCGTTGCTCATCCTCGGCTACCTGGCCGTCGCTTTCTATCTTGTTTTCCTTTCCCGCAACAAGCTCACTCCCGACGCCGCGGCTTACGTCCAGTTGGCCCGGCACTATGCCCACGGCGAACTCGGTCTGGTGGTTAACAGTTGGTGGAGTCCCCTGTATTCCTGGCTGCTCGTGCCACTGGTCTGGGCCGGGGTGGAGATCATCCTGGCAGCGAAAATCCTCGCCGTCTTCCTCGGCCTGGGCTTCGCTTGCGGCGTGCGGCGGCTCGTCCGCGAGGCCCTCGGCGGACCGTATCTCCACCTCTCCTTTGCCGCCGCCCTGCTGCTGGCCTTGCCCATGCTGCCCACGCTGGTCACGCCCGACCTCCTGCTGGCTGCGCTCCTGGCCTGGTACTTCGCCCTCTCGTTCCCCCTGCTGCGCCGCGACTCTTTCCCCGCCGCCCTCGCCGCCGGGGCTTTGGGGGGCCTGGCCTTCCTGGCTAAGGCCTACGCCTGGCCCTTCGTGGCGGCGCACCTGGCCCTGACCTTCTGTTTGCGCCGCTGGCTGGTGCGGCGAAATTTGGCCCAGGGACGAGTCTGGCCTCTCTGGCTGGCCGCCGTCGCGGGGTTAGTGATTGTGTCATCGCCCTGGATAGCAATCATCAGTGTGCATGAAAAAGCATTAACGATCAGCAGCGCCGCCCGCCACGACTGCCTGGAGTGCCTGGCGACGCCCTGTCCGGTGCCGGAAGTTCGTCCGCCCTGGGTGCTCCAGCGTCCGCGTCCGGGCCGGCTCCTGGCCTGGGAAAACCCCACCGAAGACGCCGGCTGGCCACCCCTCTGGTCGCCCTGGGACAGTGCTGCCGCCCTGAAATGTCAGGCCGCAACGCTGGCCGGCAATCTCCTGACGACCTGGAAAATCCTGAAGTCCTGGGACTCCTTCGGCTTGCTCGCGGCCGGACTGTGCCTCGGCGTACTGCTCCTGGCGTTTCGCCCTGGCTTTTCCGCCGGCGGACGGGGAACCTTCCTTCTGTGGGCCTATGGCTCCATCATTATATATGTTCTGGGCTATGCCCTGATCGTGACCGAAGATCGCTTCCTCTGGCCGGTCGCGGCCCTGCTCCTGGCCTTGTTTCTCGCCGGGCTGGCGATCCTGAAAACTGGGTGCCACACCTTGTCCCGGCGGGCTGTATCGCCGGGCAAGGTGTGTGTTCAGACGGCACACCTTGCCCCCATCACCCTGGCCGCGGCGCTCCTGCTTTCCCTCGGCTTACACGCCATAGCCGTGGTGCAAGATTGGCGCGGGCCGTGCGGCCGTGGGGCGGAGGCGGACTGGATTCGCCAATCTGCCCGGCAATTCGATTCGGGCGATCCGGTGGCCGTCAACCTCGACGGGAGCTCTCTGGGACTGGCCGCCGCCTTTTGGACCGGCCGCGAGTTTCTCGGCGTTTCCACAGCCGATTCTGCTGCGACCTTGGCCCACGATCTGGCCCCTTTCGGCCGCACCGAGTTTCTGGTCTACGACGATCCGCCCCTGGCCGACCGTCTCGACGCCGACCCCTCGTTCCGCAGGATAGGCGCCTCGCTCAACCCCCGCTCCGGCCGCCGCCTCTGGGCCTTCCAAAGTACCGTGGCACGGGCATCTTGCCCGTGAGTGCCACGGGCGTCCCGCCCGTGGTCTTTGTTGTTTCTTCTTTTTTTGCTTTTTCTTATGAAGCCCCCAGCATTGCTGGGGGACGCTGTTTCTGTTGTTTCTTCTGTTTCTTCTGCTGCGCCTGGAGCCTGAAGCCTGTGGCCTGAAGCCTTCTTTTCTTTGACTTTCCGTGCCGATTTGCGATAATGACCCGTCTATGCATGGTGAGTGTAGCGCAATCGGTTAGAGCACCAGGTTGTGGTCCTGGGGGTTGAGGGTTCGAGTCCCTTCACTCACCCCATTAAAAAGCAAGCCCGCGCCGCCCCAAAAAGGCAGCGCGGGTTTCTTTTTTCGCATGCCGCTACAGATCGATAAAGTTCTTCAACAGCTTCGGCCCTTCCAGCGTCAAAAAGCTTTCCGGGTGAAATTGGACGCCGAAGAGCGGCTGAGTCCGGTGCCGCAGGCCCATGATTTCCTGCTCGTCGGTCCAGGCGGTCATCTCAAACTCCGGCGGCAACGTGCCGGGGCGGACGACCAGGCTGTGATAGCGCGTGGCCTCGAAGGGGTTCGAGAGGCCCTGGAAAATGCCGTTGCCGTTGTGGTGAATCAGGCTGGTTTTGCCGTGCATCAGCCGCCAGTTCAGTTCGACGGTGCCGCCGTAGGAATAGCCGATGCACTGGTGGCCCAGGCAGACGCCCAGGACCGGAATCCGCCCGGCGAAGTGCTTGATCGCCGCATTTGATATGCCGCCCTCTTTGGGCGTGCACGGCCCCGGCGAGATGATCAGGTGCGTCGGCCGCAGGGCGTCAAGCTCGTCGAGTGTGACCTTGTCGTTGCGAAACACTTCCATCGGCCGCGCCGCATCCAACTCCCCGATCCGCTGAACCAGGTTGTAGGTGAAGCTGTCGTAATTGTCGATGATAACGATCATTTCTGTCTCTTCGTAGGTTGGGCCCTGGCCCAACATTTTTTCTTATCGTAGGTTGGGCCCTGGCCCAACATTCATTCCTGGTCCTGCACAAAATTAGCGGCGCTGCGGTCGTAGGACCGCTCTCCGGCCTTGCTGAAAAAACACCCCGGAATTTCCCCGGCGGCGCGGTGCTGGGCGACGCAGTCGCAGCAAACTCCCCGATTGCCGCACGAAGAATAGGAACAGGTGCAACCTTTGAGGTTGCGCGGCTGATTGGGGCAGTTGGGCATTGGCCATCTCCATTAATGCTGAATGGTGCGGCGATGGTGGATGATAGGTCAGTTGTTTCTGAAAGTCAAACACAAGAGCGGCAAGATTTGCGCGTCTCCGGGCGGAATCTGCGTGCGCAGCGAGATTGTGGTGTGGGAGGAGAGCAGGGGCGGGTGGGGAAATGATTGGTTGGACGGAAGGTCGCAAGCTGTTGTGCAGCAAGGAGTTAGCGGGCAGGTCTCAGCGAAATCAATAGCCGGCAAGGAGCCTCAAATTGCCTCTTGGCACGTCCTTTGCAAATGGATGTGGCGGAGATGGTTTGTTTCTGCAGAAAAAAGGCCCCACGGAAGGAGCGGCGCGATGGCGAAGGTGATGGAAGCGGCCCCGGCGATCATAACAGAAACGACGACTCTGGAATCAGCCATGCCGGAGATGCTCGACGAGATGTTGGCCCGGTTTCAGGAGGTCGGCGTGTCGCGGATTCTACATCTGGCGGACGAAATGGTGCGGGCGCGGCTCGAACTTTCGCCGGCCAGCCATCTGACGCGGCCGGGGCAGACTAATTAGTAACAGTAACATGGGCGTCTCGCCCATGAGTGCCACGGGCGTCCCGCCCGTGGAAGAAAAGAAGAAGCAATGCAGGGGCAGAATGCCCCTGCGACTCACGGGCAAGATGCCCGTGCCACTGAAAGAAGAAAAACGTGCTCTACGGACTTTACGTTTCAACTTCCGGCTTGATGGTGCAGGGGCACCAGGTGGACGTCATCGCCAACAACGTCGCCAACGTCGGCACCACCGGCTTCAAGCGTGACATCGCCGTCTTCCAGCAGCGTGCCGCCGAGTCGCAGACTTCGCCGGCCCTGGCCCGCTACGGCAACGCGATTCTCGATGGCCTCGGCGGCGGAACGTGGGTCAACAGTTCGCAGACCGAATTCGACCAGGGCGACCTGGACAAGACCGGCTCCGGCCTCGACGTGGCCGTGCAGGGCCGGGGCTTTCTGGCCGTGAAAACCACGGCGGGCCAGACGGCTTACACGCGCGACGGACACCTGACCGCCCAGACGGGCACGCTGACGCTGGCGAGCAACGGCGCCGCCGTGCTGGACGCCTCGGGCCAGCCGATCACGGTCGATCCCTCGCAGCCGGTTTCGATTTCCTCCGACGGCTCGGTGACCCAGGGCAGCGGAACGGTCGGCCAGATCGCCGTGAGCGATTTCGCCAACCAGCGGCTGCTCCAGAAAATCGGCGCCAACCTCTACACCGCCCCGGCCGGCGCCGCCACGACGGGCCAGGCCAACCTCGGCGTCGGCCTGCTGGAAAAGAGCAACGTCGAGCCGGTCACACAACTCACGGCCATGATCGAGGCCCAGCGGGCCTACGAGGCCAACGCCCAGATGATCAAGCTTCAGGACGAGACGCTGAACCTGGTGGTCAACAACCTGGCCCAGCCGGTGTAAGGGCCGAGGCACAGTTAGAAGAGGAGCGAAACCATGTTGGCACTCTACACCGCCGGAACCGGGATGCAGGCCATGAGCACGCAGGTCAACGTCATCGCCAACAACCTGGCCAACGTCAGCACCACGGGCTTCAAAAAGGAACGGGTCATGTTTCAGGACCTCTTTTACGAACAGGTCCGCCAGCCCGGCACGCTCAACACCCTGGGCCAGGTCAACCCGACCGGCGTCCAGATCGGCCTGGGCACGCAGGTGGCGGCCACCGAGGACGATTTCCGCCCCGGCGACGCCCTGAACACCGGCAATCCGACCGACCTCAACATCCAGGGCAACGGCTTCTTCCAGGTCAAAATTTACCCCGACATCGGCGGTGGCATCGGCTACACGCGAGCCGGAAACTTCACCGTCAACGCGCAGGGCAACCTCGTCCAGGGCGGGCCAGACGGCTTCCTCCTCGACCCCCCGATTACCGTCCCGCAAAACTACACCGGCATCACCATCACCCCCGACGGCGTGGTCAACGTGACCACCCCCGGCAACGCCAATCCCCAGAACATCGGACAGATTCAGTTGGCCAATTTCACCAACCCCGAAGGCCTGGTCAAAATCGGCGGCACCATCTACGTCCAGTCCACGGCCTCCGGCTCGCCGACCGTGTCCGACCCGGGATCGGGAGGCGCGGGCCGGTTGCAACCGGGGTACCTCGAACAGAGCAACGTCGACGCGGTGACGGAATTGACCAACCTGATTTCGGCCCAGCGCGACTTCGAACTCAACGGTCGCGTCATCGACGCGAGCAACCAGATGCTCCAGACCATTAACAACCTGAGGCAATAACATCTTGAGGTCACAAATTGTGACCTCAAGAAGGTGCGGTGAATTTTGATGCGCCGCTGATGGAATCGGCGGGGATTTTCGAGCGGAGGCTTTAAGCGATGAGACAGATTATTGCGACGATTCTCGTGGCGACGCTGGCGTGCTCTGCCGCCGCGGCGACGGTGACGATTGACCTTCAGGGCGCGGCCCAGGTTTCCGGCGGTCTGGTGCGGCTCTCGGACGTGGCCCTGGTCGAAGGCACCTTGCCGCACGATGCCGCCAATCAGGCCCTCTGCCCGGCCCCGGTGGTCGGCGAAACGCTCAACCTGACCCAGGCCCGTGTGCGCCGGCGGCTCGTGGCCCTGGTCGGCGACACCGATTTTGTGGTTCGGGGCGCGGATGAGTGCCGCGTGACGCGGGTGGCGGCCGCAAGCGGCCGAGAACAGGAGAACAGTAGAGCAGTAGAGCAGGAGAAACAGCAAAGCAGCAACAACGCCACCGGCACGACGCTGAAATCCCTGCTCGAACATTACATTGTCGGCAAGGTCAACCGCCCCCAGGACCGGATGCGGATTGAGTTCGATCCGCGCGACGCGGCCGACCTGGCCCGCACCGATACGGCCACGAGCTTTGAGTTTTTCGCCACCGGCGGCGAGTTGAAAATCGGCCCGGCGGCCGTCCGGGTCGAGATGCGCTCGCACGCCGACCCGCGACACGTCGCCCGGACCATGTACGTCCGCTTCCAGATTCTGGCCGTCGAGGACGTGGTCACGGCGGCGCGGGACGTCCGGGCCGGCGAACAGTTGGGCGAGGCCGACCTGAAGCTGGAGCGCCGCGAGTTCCGCAACGACCCCGCGGCCTTCCTGAAACAACTCTCCGACGCGACCGGGGCCACGGCCAAGGGCGACCTGGCCACGGGCCAGGCCGTCCGCGAGGAAGATTTGTCCAAAACGCTCCTGGTGCGCCGCGGCGACGTGGTCACCGTCCTGATCGTCGGTCGCGGCTTTTCGATGAAGACCACCTCGAAGGCCCTCGAGAGCGGCGAGTCGGGGGCCACCATTGCCGTCCAGGGCAAGGACGGCTCCGGAAAATTCTATGCCCGGGTCACGGCCGTGCGGACGGTGGAGATGAAGGCCAGTTGAAGAAGAGAATTAAAAATTAGAAATTAAAAATGAAAAATTAAAAGCAAAAGCAAAGGCAAAAGAAACAAAGGCAAGAGCAAGGGAGATGGTCATGCGGAAATTTGCGGCTCTGGGGATGATTCTGGGTGTGGCGGCGGTGGCCCTGGCCGGCGACGGCAGTTCGCTCTTTAAGTCCGGCGCGACCAACGCCCCGCCGGTCCTGAATTCCAAGGGCGAAGAGGTCGCCTCGACCTCGGCCTGTAACGTGGCCAACCTCAGTTTCATCGCCGTCCAGACGCCCAAGACCAAGTTGTTCCAGGTCCACGACATTGTCACCATCGTGGTCAACGAAACCTCGCAGTCCAACGCCACGGGCGAGAGCACCGTGGCCAAGTCGGCCGCCATTAAAGGCGAGATCAAGGACTGGTTGCAATTAACCAGCGGCGATCTGTTGGCCTCCAAGAGCATTCGCGCCAACGATCCCAAGCTCGACGCCAGCCTGTCTCAGAACATCGACAACAAGGGCACCGCCGTGCGGCAGGACTCCTTCCTGACCAAGATCGCCGCCGAGGTCATCGACGTCAAGCCCAATGGCGTGCTGGTGCTGGAGGCCAAGCGGTTCATCAAGTACGACGACGAGGAGATCACGATGATGCTGACGGGAAACGTCCGGCCGGCCGACGTGGCCGCCGACGACTCGGTGAACTCGCAGAACGTCGCCGACCTGACCGTGACCAAGAGCACCAAGGGCGTGACGCGCGACGGCTCAAAGCTGGGCTGGCTCGCGAAAATCGTGACCTGGCTCAATCCGTTCTAGAACGGCAGGCTTAAGGCTTCAGGCTTAAGGCTTAAGGAACGGCAAAAGCAACGGCAAGGGAGACGGTTATGCGGCGAGCGGTGACGATAATGCTGATTCTGGCCCTGGCGGTCATGGAAGCCCGGGCCGTGACCGTGGGCGACGTGACCCGCGTCGAAGGCCAGCGGATCAACAAGCTCCACGGGCTGGGCCTGGTCGTGGGCCTGGCCGGCACGGGCGACAGCGGCGACTACGCCCCGGCCATTCGCCCCCTGGCGGCCCTCTTGCAGCGCCTGGCCGATCCGGTCGTCTCGGCGTCGGAACTGAAGGCCACCAAGAACGTCGCCCTGGTCACGATTTCGGTGACGGTCCCGGCCTCGGGCGCCCGCAAGGGCGACCGCCTCGATGTCGAAGTCCAGAGCATCGGCTCGGCCAAGAGCCTGGCCGGCGGGCGGCTCTTCATCACGCCGCTCCAGGGGCCGCAGAAAAATTCCATCGTCTACGGCCTGGCCGAGGGCGCCGTGCGGCTGGAGAACCCCAAGCAGGCCACCGTCGGCGTGGTCGATGGCGGCGCCGTCCTGGAAGAAGAAGTCCTGACGGAATTCGTCTCGGCGAACAAGTTCCGCCTGGTCCTGGCCGACGCCCTGGCCGGCTTTGCCGCCGCGGCCGAAGTCTCCCAGGTCATCAATGAGCGGAACCAGTACACCGCCGGCCACGACATCTCGCGGGCCCTCGACGCCCGCACGGTTGAGGTCGAAGTCCCGGAGTTTCAGCGGGCCAACCCCGTCCCGTTCCTGGGCGACGTGCTGAAACTCTCCCTGCGCAGCCCTCTGGAGACCGCCGCCCGCGTCGAAATCAACGACCACACCGGCACCATCGTCATCACCGGCAACGTCGAGATCAGCGCCGCCGTGATCAGCCATCCGACGCTGACCCTGAGCACCATTTCGACCACCAGTTCGGCCGCCGCAACGACGAGCACGCCGAATGCCGGCAGTTCCGCCAGCGCCTCGTCCGGTCCGGCCCCGGCCCCGGATGGCCCGTTTGCCAAGATCGACCCGACGGGCGAGGGCGGCGTACGACTCCAGGATCTGGTCAACGCCATGAACACCCTCAAGGTGCCCGCGGCGGACCAGATTGCCATTATCAAACTTCTGTCCAAAGGCGGACGGATTCACGGCGAAGTGATTTTCGTGGAGTGAGACGCGAATGATTTCAAGCACAAACGGATCGATGGCGGCAGGACTCTGGACGGCGCAGCAGCGGACGTCGGGCCTGACCAGTGCGGCCCAGGCCGGCGACCCCGACTATGCTGCGACGCGACAGGCCGCCGGAAAATTCGTGAACCAGACGTTTTTCGGGACGCTGATGCGGGAAATGCGGAAGTCGCTGAGCACGGATCACGAAATGAACGGCGGACACGGCGAGGAAATCATGGGACCGGAACTCGATCAGGCGCTCGTGGACCGCATGTCCAAAGCCCAGAACTTCAAACTCTCCGACGCCGTGGCCAACCAGTTGTACCGGCACACGCACAAGGCGCGCAGCCCGCAGGTTGCCTTGAGCGGAGTTAGCGGGGGTGGCCAATGACCAGTCGCTGGGCCCCGGTCATGGAGCGGCATCTGGAGGAACTGGTTCGCCTCAACGAGCGGCTGCTCGCCGCCGCCGAGCGCCGGCGCGAGGCCATGATCGCCCGCGACACCGAGCGGCTGGAGTTGCTCCTGGCCGAAGAAGCCCGGCTGGCCAAGGCCATTGCCGAGGAAGAGCAGCGTCGGCAGGTGACCATGATTCGCCTCGGTGGCGAACTGGGCCGCCGGCCCGAGGAGTTGGCCACGACCAAGCTGGCCGACCTGGCCGTGGCCCTGGGCGACGAGTCGGGCGGGCGGCTGCTCGCCTTGCGCGAACGCCTCCAGGGAACCATTCGGCAGGTCCAGGCCATCAATCAGGCCATGAGCCTGCTGGCCCGCCGGCTGTTGCCCTATTTCAACGAACTGCTGGAAATTCTCCTGACCGGCGCCCCGGGGCGGCGGGCCTATACGCGCGGCGGACGGGCCGTGCAGACCCGGCGGTCGGCCATGAATGTTCTTGATCTGAAAGTGTGAGGTATCAATGGGTATTTCCGCGGCGATGAACGTCGGCCTGACGGCCTTGAATGCGGCCCAGACGGCCCTGGAGACCGTCGGCAACAACATCGCCAACGCCAACACGCCCGGCTACAGCCGGGAAAATGCCATCCTGGCCGCCGCTCCCGCCCAGACCACCGGCTTCAAGCTCGGCACCGGCGTCCAGGTCCAGAGTATTCAGCGGGTCTACAGCGCCGCCGTCAACGCCCAGGTCTGGAGCGCCACCAGCGACGCCCAGAGCGCCTCCGTCCAGAACCAGAGCCTCTCGCAGATCGAGAGCCTCTACGCCGACACCTCCTCCACCGACCTGACCTCGTCGCTGACCAATTTTTTCAACGCCTTCAGCGCCCTGGCCGCCACACCCACCAACGCGGGACAACGGACCATCGCCGTCTCGCAGGCCCAGACCCTGGCCAGCTCGATTGTCCAGGTCCGCTCCGGCTTGGACCAGTTGCGGCAGCAGGCCAATACCTCGATCCAGACCGACGTGGCCCAGATCAACCAGTTGGCCGGCCAGGTCGCCGGCCTGAACACGCAGATCATGCAGGCCGAGCAGGGCGTCTCCGGCAGCGCTCCGGGCCTGGAGGACGAGCGGGACTCGGCCCTCCAGAGCCTCTCGCAGTTGATCGGAATTCGGACCGTGACGCAGAACGACGGGTCGGTCAACGTCCTGGTCGGCAACACCGTCCTGGTCGACGGTGCGGCGTCCCGGACCTTGAAAACGCAGACCGTCGCCAACGGCGGCCAGAGCGTGTCGCAGGTGGAATACTCCGATAACAGCGAGCCGCTGCCGATCACCGGCGGCGACCTGGCCGGACAGATCGCCACCCGCGACCAGTGGTGCACCGGACAGATCAGTTCCCTCGACACCCTGACGCAGGGGTTGATCTCGGCGGTCAACTCGCTGACCGCCGGGGGCGTCGGCACCACGCCGCAGTCTTCGCTCACCGCTTCGCAGTCCGTACTCGACCCCACGGCCTCGCTGAATTCTTTGCAGGCCGGCTTGCCCATGTCGCCGCAGAGCGGCTCCTTCCTGATCAATGTCACCAACAACGCGACCGGGCAGACCGTATCTTCCCTGATTACCATGAACGTGCCCCCCGGCACGGCCAATTTGGCCGGGGCCGGCGCCACCACCCTCAATAGCCTGGCCACCCAGTTGAACGGTATCCCAAACGTCCAGGCCTACGTCAACAGCACGAACCAGTTGGTGGTCAACGGATCCACCCCCGGCGTGTCGATCTCCTTCAGCCAGGATACCAGCAACACCCTGTCGTCGCTCGGGCTGGGCGGCCTGTTTACGGGTTACGACTCGGCGACGATCGGAATTTCCTCGGCCAACAGCGCCAACCCCGGAACCCTGGCCACCGGCCTCGTGGGCCAGAGCGGCGACGGCTCGATCGCCCGCCAGATCGCCAACCTGGCCAACACCTCGCTCAGCTCGCTGGGCAACGTCAGCCTGCTCGGCTACCAGCAGCAGGCCGCGACGACCCTGGCCGTCAATGCCCAGAACGCCAAATCCTCCAGCGCCGCCGCCGCGGCCTTTCTGACCACGGCCACCAACGACCAGCAGGCCATCAGCGGCGTCAACCTCGACGAGGAGGCCGTGAACATGATCCAGTATCAGAACGGCTACGCCGCCGCAGCAAAATTCATCATGACCATGCAGCAGTTGATGCAGACGCTGATACAGATGTAAAAGAATTACCGAAGGAGTCAGCCATGGGGCTTATGGTTTCGAGTACGCGGGTTTCGTCGCAGATGCTGGCCCAGACGTCGGTGGCCAACATCGACGGCAACATGAGCCAGTTGCAGACCCTGGAGCAGCAGTTGTCCTCCGGCCTGAGACTGACCACCCCCAGCGTCGATCCGTCGGGGGCCGCCGCCGCCCTCGGCTTCCAGAGCCTGATTTCACGCCAGGGCCAGGCCGCCACCAACATCACCAACGCCCAATCGTATATGAAGGCTACCGACCAGGCCCTGACCAGCGTGCAGTCCCTGTTGAACCAGGCCGCCTCCGTCGCTTCCGGCGCCATCGGCTCCAGCTCCAGCGCCGCCACCACCGCCAACGATGTCACTGTGATCAACGGTCTGATTCAGCAGTTAACCCAGATCGGCAATACCCAGTTCAACGGGAACTACATCTTCGGCGGCACGGCCACGCAGCAGACCCCCTTCACCCTGACCAACAACGGCGTGCAGTTCAACGGGAACAATAACAGCCTGACCACGGCCACCGGCGCCGGGGCCGTGGCCAACTACAACGTCACCGCCCTCCAGGCCTTCGGCAGCTCCAGCGCCGCCGTGACCAGCTCCAACACCCTCAACCCGGCCGTGACCACGCCGACGCGGCTCCTGCAACTTAACAACGGGCAAGGGGTCCAGTTAGGCAGCATCGTCATCGCCGACGGCACGAATTCGACCTCGGTCGATCTCTCGGCTTGCAAGTCCGTGCAGGACGTCGTCAACACGATCAACGCCAACGGCGTGGTCAATGTCACGGCCTCGATCAACGCGGCCAAAAACGGTCTGAAGCTCACGGGCGCTGCCGGGACCGCGATCAGCGTGCAGGAGGCCGCCGGCGGGAGGACCGCCGCCAGCCTCGGCCTGCTCCAGGCCACGCCCTTGCCGGTCAACACGCCGCTGGTCGGAACGAACTTGAACAACGAAATCACGACGATCACGTCGCTCTCGTCCCTCAACGGCGGCGCCGGCATCAATCAGGCCGCCGGCTTCCAGATCACCGTCGGCGGCACGACCAAAACCATCGCCACCGCGGGACTTTCGACCGTGGGCGATCTGATCAACGCCATCAATGGCTGCGGGTTGCCGGTCCAGGCCGCCATCTCCGCCTCCGGCCAGGGACTGACCGTGACCAACCAGATGGCCAACCAGACCATGTCGATTGGCGAAAACAACGGTGTCACCGCGACCGACCTCGGCCTGCGCACCATGACCACGGCCACGTCGCTCGCAACCCTCAACTCCGGTGCCGGCGTCCAGACCGCCGGTGCCGGCCAGCCGGACTTTCAGATCGCGACCAAGAGCGGCGCGGCCTTCAACGTCAGCGTGACCGGGACGACGACGGTCAATGACGTGATTAACGCCATCAACTCCGCCGCCGGCAACGCCGGCAAGGTCACGGCTTCTTTGAACTCGTCCGGCAACGGCATCGCCCTGGTCGACTCCACGGCCGGGGGCGGCACGTTCCAGGTCGCCGCCCTGAACAACAGCACGGCCGCCGCGAACCTGGGAATCAATCAGCCGGCCGCCGGCAACCTGATCACCGGCAGCGACGTCGCCCCGGTCGGCGAACAGGGCATCTTCCAGAGCCTTTACGCCCTGCGCGACGCTTTGCAGTCGGGCAGCAGCGCCGCCATCACCGCCGCCGGAGCGGCCCTTCAGACCCAGACCGGCAACGTCTCGGCGGCCCGGGGCGGACTGGGCGTCCAGATGCAGAACTTCACCACCGCCGGCACCCAGCTTCAGGACAGCACCACCCAGCTTCAGGGCCTGCTCTCCGACGTCCGCGATCTCGATTACGCCAGCGCCATCACCAAATTTCAGACGCTCCAGACCGCCTATCAGGCCAGCTTGCAGGCCACGGCGAAACTGTTGCCGCAAACGTTAATCAATTACCTATAGTCATTGTTGACGCAAACGAAGGGGTATAAGAAAGGGAGGCAGTTATGAAGGTGCGAACAAAGCGGTTTGGGGAATTGGAAGTCGCTCGGGAGCGGGTCATCGAGTTCCCGCTCGGACTCCTGGGCTTCCCGGAGTTCAAACGCTGGGTCTTGCTCCAGGCTTCGCCGCAGAGCGATTTTTTCTGGCTCCAGTCGGCCGACACCCCGGACCTGGCCTTCATCCTGGTGCGCCCGCAGAACTTTTTCGGCGACTACCAGGTCCGCGTCCAGACCGAGGAACTGCGGGCCATCGCCCTGGAAAACGCCGCCGACGGCGAGGTCTTCGTCATCTGCAATCGCGACGCCGACCACATCACCGCCAACCTCCAGGGACCGCTCGTCTTCAACGCCCGCACGCGACAGGCGCGCCAGGTGGTCCTCTGCGACCGACAATTGACCACCCGCCACGAAGTCCTCGTCCCGCGACGCGAACCGGAACTCGTCGGCCAGGCCGGCTGAGAAGAATGTGGTGGCATGGCCGCTTGCGGCCATGATTATGTAGGGTGCGTGCTTGCACGCACCAATTCATAGAAGAGTGCCATGGTCCGCCGCAGTCAGGCCATGATTATAACCAGGCCAATCAGGGAGGACGAAGCCATGCTGGTGTTGTCACGACAGAAGGACCAGACGATCATGATCGGCGATCTGATCGAAATTACCATTGTCGACATTCGCGGCGACAAAGTGCGACTGGGCATCAACGCCCCGACCGCCATTCCCGTCCACCGCAAGGAAGTTTACGAGGCCATTCGCAGCGAGAACCGCGCCGCCGCCAACGTCGCCGTCAGCGACGTCGCCCTCCTGGAATCGATCGTCAAAGAGGCCGCCGGACTCAAGCCTCAGACTACGGAAAAATCGCCGGTGATTAAGGCTTGATGGCCGACTGTTTTGGAGAAACTTATTATGACCCGAATTAATACCAACATGTCCGCCGTACTCGCGGCCCTCTATATGGACCGCAACAATACGGCCATGAACACCACCATGGAGCAGTTGTCCACCGGTCTCAAGATCAATAGCGCCGGCGACGACCCCTCCGGCGTCATCGCCGCCGGAAACATCGGCGGGCAAATCTCCGGCGTCAACGACGCTCTCCAGAACGCCCAGCGGGCCTCCAACCTCATGGCCACCGCCGACAGCGCCATGTCCGGCATTTCCAGCCTGCTCCTGAAGGTCCAGCAAATCGTCTCCAGCGCCGCCAACACCTCCGCCATGACGCCCGCCCAGTTGGCCGCCGACCAGAACCAGCTCGACACCCTGGTCGCCTCGATCAACCAGCAGGCCGGCGCCGCCAACTTCAACGGCCAGAACCTCCTCGACGGTTCGCTCGATTATAAGACCTCCGGCCTCAATCCCGCCCAGGTCTCGCAGTTGAACATTGCCTCCGCCCCCGTCGGCATGACCGCCGGGCCGATCCCGGTCAAGGTTCAGCTCACCCAAAGCGCCACCCAGGCCGCCCTCTTCTTCCCCGCCGCCACCGTCGCCAACGCCGTCACCGTCAACTTCACCGGACCCACCGGCAGCCAGTCGCTCACCTTCGCCGCCGGAACGACCAAGGCCCAGGTTCTCGCCGCCATCAACGGCACGACCAGCACCACCGGCCTCACTGCCTCCTACGTCGCCGGCAACCCCGCCAACGCCGTCGAAATCAACACCTCCGCCTACGGCAGCGCCGCCACCGCCTCCGCCACCGTCACCACCGGCAATCCCGCCGACTTCGCCCTCCAGAACTCCGTTGGCAACGCCGCTACCTCCGCCTCCGGCACAGACATCGCCGCCACCGTCAACGGCCAGGCCACCACCGGCACAGGCCTGACCCTCAATTACAACGGGGGAACCCTCAGTTTCAACCTGACCGCCCAGACCGCCTTCAATGCCGCCGGCCCGGGCGCCGTGACCAACTTCAACATCACCTCCGGCGGAGCGTTGTTCCAACTCGGCGCCCAGATCGGCGCCGCCCAGCAGGTTTCCATCGGCGTGCCCTCGCTGAAGGCCTCCGCTCTGGGCGACTCGCTCACCGGCTTCCTCAGCAGCCTGACCACCGGCGGGGCCAACTCCCTTTCGTCCGGTAACTTGCAGCAGGCCATGTCCATCGTCAACGAAGCCCAAAGCCAGGTCTCCTCCGCCCAGGCCCGCGTCGGTTCTTTCCAGGCCAACACCCTCGCCACGCTGACCAGCAGCCTCAACACCAGCCTGACCAGCCTCTCTTCGGCCCAGAGCGCCATCACCGACACCGATTACGCCACCGCCACGGCCGCCCTCTCGCGCCAACAGGTCCTGGCCCAGGCCGCTCAGGCCGCCATGGCTTTGGCCAATCAGGAGCCGAGTTATGTTTTGCAGTTGTTGAAGTAGGAAAGTAGGCTAAAGGCTTAAGGCGTAAGACTTAAGACTTAAGGCAAGACTCCGATGGGGTGGTTTTTCCTTAAGCCTTTGGCCTTCGGCCTTAATCCTTCAGCCTTTAGCCTTTAGCCTTAAGCCTTAGGTCTCAAGCCTTAGGTCTTAAGCCTGCCGTTTTCCATCGTCCGATAATCCTCCCCCGCGCTTTTAATCAAGAATCTATAACGCCGCACCGATAGGGTATTTACCTTTTGAGTTATTGGGCCGGGGACCGGTCCGGGGCACGAGCGGAGAGTGTCAGCCGTCTGGCATAAGGAGGTCAGCCGCCAGGCGGACGCCCGAATGGACTTTCGCGGCGCTCTCGGAAATCGCCGTAATTTGTTTGTTTGGCGAGTTGGGCGTCAGGCAGCGTCGAGCGTTAGCACCCCGGATTGTGCAGGGGCGATTCGAGGCCAAAGGCGGCTTTTGGCCGGAACGATCGACCGGCTGAGAAGTTTACGATGGCCTCGAAGCCCGCAGGAAAACGTGAAGGATCGAACCAGTATCGTACCGAAAAACAAGGAGGTTGGCTTAAATGACTACCATTAACACGAATGTCGCCAGTATGATCGCGCAGCAAAACCTTGCCAAAGCCTCGAACCAGATGAACACCAGTTTGCAGCGTCTCTCCACCGGCCTGCAGATCAACTCCGGCGCCGACAACCCCGCCGGCCTGATCGCCAGCAACGCCATGCAGTCGCAGATGGTGGCCCTCAACTCCGCCATCACCAATGCCACTCAGGCCAACAACATGTTAGGCACCGCCGAAGGCGCCCTCAGCCAGACCAACAGCCTGCTCCTGACGATTCAGGGGATGGTCGACACCGCAGCCTCGACCGGCGGCATGAGTACCGCCCAGACGGCGGCCAATCAGATGCAGATCGACCAGGCCCTGGCCAGCATCGACCGTATCGCCAACACGACGCAGTTCAACGGCAGCAACCTGCTCGACGGCACCCTGGGCTACAAGACCACGGGCGTGACGAACACCGACATCACCCCGGCCTCTTTAAACATCAGCCAGGCGGTCTTCAGCGGTGCCAGCACGGCGGTCAACTACTCCATCGACTCTCGTACGGCGGCCGGCCCCAGCATGAAGCAGGCGCACCTCCAGCTCACCAACGCCAACCGAGGCGCGCTTACCGCCGGCTCGGTCATCACCCTCACGGGCGCGCTCGGCTCCGCTCAGCTCACTCTGAGCGCGGGCGACGTTGCCAGCGCCATCACGCTGACCACCGATGTTAACGCTCTGACCGCCCAGACCGGCGTCTTTGCGGCTAATACGGGTGCCGCTACCACTGTGGACCTCACCTCGACGGATTCTACCGGCGCTACCGCCGTCTATGGTTCTGGCACGGTGATCAGTGCGACCGGTGGCAGTATTCAGGTTACGGACGCCAACGGTGGCGCCGTCACAAACACATCCAAGGGTTCTGACGCCGCGGTTACGGTCAACGGTACGGCCACCGGCGTCTCGGTGAACGGTTTGAACGTCACGGTCAACCAGTCCGGCCTCAACATGACCTTCACCATCGCCGCCGCGAACGTGAACACCGCCGCCGCTTCGTTCAACATTCTCCAAGGTGGTGCGAAGTTCCAGGTCGGCGCCCAGATCAATACCAGCAACCAGGTCGCTCTTGGTATTAGCAATTCCGCCTCGAACAACCTGGGCTCTTCGGCCACCGGCTATCTGAGTACCCTCAAGACCGGCGGGACGAACGCCTTGTCGACCGGAAACTTCACCACGGCGGCCAACATCGTCAACGCGGCCATCACCCAGGTCTCGACCCTTCGCGGGCAGATCGGCGCCATTCAGAGCGATACTCTGGCGCCGCAGATTGCCTCATTGAACACCACGCTCGACAACGTCACCAGCGCCAATTCCACCATCGTGGACACCAACTACGCCTCCGAAACGGCCGCCATGAGCAAGGCCCAGATTCTGGAACAGGCCGGCACCAGCGTCCTCGCCGCCGCCAACGCCAACCCGCAACTGGTGCTGTCGCTGCTGAAGAACATATAGTAACGGCTTAAAGGTTCCGGACCGTTCAGGCTCCCGCACGACGGGCCAGCCGCAGACGCTCCGGGGCTAGCGAATACCATTCGCCGACGGGAGACCGCACCAACGGTCTCCCGTTGTTTTTTGCGCTGTTGTTGTTTCTTTTGAAGCCCCCAGCACTGCTGGGGGATGCTTCTTCTTCTTCTTCTTCTTCTTCTTCTTCACCAGTCACCCTTGCCGCCGGGTGGCATGGTCTGACGAAGTCAGGCCATGAAGAATTGGCGCTCATGAGGTAATTATTCATGGCCCGTCTGCGCCGGACCATGCCACCCACGTCGGGAATTATCGGGAGAAAAAACGCAAAACGGCGAATAGCGAAAATTGAACACCGAACCGCACAATCTCGAAGTCAGACTCCCAATCAGGAATCTGACTTCGATATTCGATATTCGTTATTCTGCGGTTCGCCGTTTCCGTTTCTATTTGACCGTGCGCGAGATAAGAATATTAGCCAGAATCTCCCGCGCCTCCCTCGCCGAGTATCCGTGCAGGCCCCAGCAGCGGATGCCGCTGGCCGAAATGTTCAGATCCAGCGGCGAGTAAACCCCCACCGTCTTGCCCCCCAGCGTCAGCAGCCGCAGGTCGGTTTCGGTCGCGGCGGAGAGCTTGCCGCCCTTTCGCGGCGAGGTTTTCGAGACGTCGTAACCTCGTGCCTCGCCGCCGAATTCGCCGGTCGCCAGGGCCGAGCCTTTGGCCGGTTCGATCTGGAGGCCGAGGGCTTCGGCCATTGTTCTCGCCGATTTGTCGTTCGCTTCGTCGCCGAGACGGGCCTCCAGGACCAGGAACCCGCCTCCCGCGACATATTTTTTCAGGGCGGCCAGTTCGGCCTCGCCCAGGGTGCTGCTCGTCGTGACCGACAGCCAGGCCAGGTCGCACACGGCCAGGTGCTCGTCCGTGGCCACCAGCGGCTTGGGACCGAGGAGCTTGAACTTCGGCGCCGCTCTGGTGACGGGTTCGGCGGCTGGGGAAAAACCGTTGTAGCCCGGCGGCGGGGCGCTGGCGGACGGGACGATCTGGGCCACGGCCACCGTCCGGGCTTCGCCGGGCCGTGGCGCAGCGGCTGCGGCGGGCGTGGCTGGTGCGGCGGACGTGGCGACAGCGGCCGGGGCAGGGGGTTCCAGCGGCTTGAAATTCCAATCGCCTTCCAGCGCGTAGGCGGTGACGCTGCGGAACAGTTGCAACGAGGTCGGCTCGCCCCCGCCGGCGAAATCGCCGATCAGGTTTTTCTGAAAAATAAAGCCGAAGGTCCGCACGCCGTCGTCCAGGCCCAGGACCCCAGGCCGCGAACTGGTTGAGACCAGACCGTCGGCGGTCCAGACCGGGTGGTTGGGCCGTAGCGGTTGAACGGCCAGGGCCGGCCAGAGGCTCTGGAGTTCGCGGGTGACGGCCTCGAAGGCCTCCTTTTTGCCGCAATGAATCTGCACCACTAGCGTGCCGCCGCCGGTTACGTAATCGCGGAGATTTTTCTTTTCGTCGTCGGCGAGCTTGAACTTGTCGGTCGCGTCGAGGAACGCCAGCGGCGTTTTTTCCCACAGCGGATAATCCGCTCCGATCCGGCCCCGGTCATAGCGGACCGCGACGGGCCGCTCGGCCAGCGACAGGCGTTCCGTGGCCGCCAGCAGGCCGCGGTTGCCCACCAGCGGCGCCTCGGTCTCGACCAGTTCGCAAATCAATATGGGCCGGGCTTCATAGGCCAGCGGGTGGAGGGCGAAAGCGGTTTCGACCGGGCCATTCCAGTGGCCGTCTTTTTCCGGTCCCTGGCGGGCCACCAGCGGCAGACAGAAGTCCTCGACGACGCCCCCCTCGTCGAAGCGGGTCAAGGGCATGGCGTGGAGAAAGCCGCCGACCAGCGAGACCTGCCGGTAGAACCAGAAATCTCGCGGATCGTTCCCTTTGGCCGCCCAGCGGCACCAGCCCCACGTGTTTTCACGAAGATATTTAGCAGACTCGCGTGCCGCCTCGGCGATGGCCTGGTCGCTCTTGGCCCCGCCCTCGCGGCAGGACTGATCCTGGCCGAAGGCCGCCAGGCCGGCCGCCGCCCGCAGCGTCAGGTAGCCGTCGGAACCATCGAGGTCCTTGCCCTTGGTGCTGTTGCTCCAGCCGCCGTTGGAGTTCTGGAAGGCGACGTACATGGCCACGGTTTTCTTGAGCGCCGCCTCGGGAACTTTAAAACCCTGGTCGGTGCAGAACCGCAGGGCCTTGAAGGCCTCGAAGGTCAGTTCGCACGGCGGATTCGGCTGGGAGTTGGAGGTCGGAGACGACCGGAAGGCCCCGTTGGCCATCTGGGCCTCCAGGAGATCCTTCAGGTCGGCGCTGATCCGCTCGTCGAGCGGCCCGCGGGCCGAGGCGGCCATTTGGGCTCGGACCCGGACCAGTACTTCCAGACGCAGGGCCAGGAAGGTGGTTTCATTGTTGCGTACTTTTAGCAAATAATCGACGGCCCGCTGCAACGCCGGATTTTTTGCGGACAGGCCCGTCTCCAGCAGCGAGAGCGTCACGAAGGCGTTGCCGAATGGGTCGCCGGCGAAGGAGCCGTCGCGCCGCTGCTGGGCCAGCAGATAGGTTTGAGCCTTCTCGAAGACCTCGGGCAGGAGCTTTTCGAGCCTGGCCCGGGCCTGTACTTCGCCGATAGGGTGCGGTTGGGCCTGCGCCGCCGCCGGCGACAGCACCAGCGCCAGGCCCGCCAGAAGAATCATCAGCCGCGACGCCATAAGCCGGAGTTCCCCTGATAAAATGTCTCGCCGCGCACCGCGCAGCCAGTGCCGACAGTATATCGCCCGCGGCGAAGCCGGTCAACAAAACCGCCGGACTTTCGGTTGTACCGTGGCACGGGCGTCTCGCCCGTGAGTGCCAGGGGCATCTTGCCCCTGGTCTTCGGCTGTTTCCTCAAATAGTTAATGCCCCCGCCGGACTTTCACGCCGCGGCTTGTATTTCAACCCGCGATTTATACAATGGAGACATTCGAGGAGAGCCGGACGGTATGAAACTTTGCGAACTCTTGGACAGCACGACCATCAAGATCGATTTGGCGGCCCAGAGCAAGCCGGCGGCCATCGAGGAACTACTTGACCTCCTGGTCCTGGCCGGCCGGCTGACCGACCGCGCCGGAGCACTCGAAGCGGTCCTCAAACGCGAGGCCCTGCAGACCACCGGCATCGGCCACGGCGTCGCCGTGCCCCACGCCAAGCACGCCAGCGTCACCGCCCTGACCGCGGCTCTGGGAATTTCGCGCTCGGGGCTCGATTTCGACGCCGTCGACCATCAGCCCGTCCAAGTCGTCTTTCTCCTCCTGGCCAAGATCAACGATCCCGGCCCCCACATCCGCGCCCTGGCCGAAATCTCCCGCCTCCTCCAGGTCCCCGGCTTCCAGGAAAAACTGATCGCCGCCCCATCCCCCGCCGACCTGCTCGCCGTGATCGCCGCCCAGGAATAGCAAGTTATCAACGTTGAAGCCACATGAATGATTTCCTCCCCAAACTGATCGCCTGGGAAACCACCCGCGCCTGCCCCCTGGCCTGCAAGCATTGCCGCGCCGCCGCCAATCCCGAACCGGACCGCGACGAACTTTCCACCGCCGAGGGCTTCCGCCTGCTGGAGAACATCGCCGCCTTCGCCAAGCCCACGATCATCCTGACCGGCGGCGAACCGATGCTGCGATCTGACATTTACGACCTCGCCGCCCACGCCCGCGACCTGGGCCTCAACGCCGTGATGGCTCCCTGCGGCCTGCTCCTCAATGACGAGACCGCCGCCCGCCTCCGCGCCGCCGGCATCAATCATATTTCCATCTCTCTCGATGCCGCCACGGCCGAGGCCCACGACGCCTTTCGCGGCGTGCCCGGCGCCTTCGCCGCCGCCCTGCGCGGCCTCGAAGCCGCCAAGCGCGCCGGCCTCGGTTTCCAGATCAACACCACCGTCACGCAACACAATGTCGCCGAGTTGCCCGCCATCCTCGACCTGGCCATCTCGCTCGGCGCGTCGGTCTTCAATCCCTTCCTCCTCGTCCCCACCGGGCGCGGCCGGCTCATCTCCGACCAGGAAATCTCCCCGCCCGATTACGAAAAAACCCTCCGCTGGTTCGCCCAGCAGCAGACCCGCCCCGACATCCGCATCCGCGTCACCTGCGCCCCCCACTACCAGCGCATCCTCCACCAGGCCGGCCACGCCCAGACCGCCGCCCACTCGCCCAAGGGCTGTATGGGCGGCAAGAGTTTCGCCTTCGTCTCCAGCCGCGGCAAAATCCAAATCTGCGGCTTCATGGACGTCGAGTGCGGCGATTTGCGGCAAGAGAATTTCGATTTCCAGAAAATCTGGAACTCCTCGGAAACCTTCCTCAAACTCCGCAACCCCGACAACTACGGCGGACGCTGCGGCTATTGCGAATTCCGCCAGGTCTGCGGCGGATGCCGCGCCAGGGCCTTCGCCCTCACCGGCGACTATGCCGCCGAAGAACCCTTTTGCACCTACACGCCTCTTCTTCACCCCACTCCCGGGCCGGGTGGCATGGCGGCCGCTGTTTGCCGCCATGAACCACAGACGCCCGACGGAGAATCTTCGCTTCTTCACCACACTCCCGGGCCGGGTGGCATGGCGGCCGCTGTTTGCCGCCATGAACCACAGACGCCCGACGGAGAATCTTCGCTTCTTCACCCCACTCCCTCGGGAGAGGGTGGCCCGCAAGGGCCGGGTGAGGGGTTGAGGCTCTCAACCTCCCAAGTCACCTCCGACAATAATATGAATGTGCCCCCAGAGTTGGACCCACTCGACAAATCCCTTCTCACCACCATTCAAACCGACCTCCCCGTCTCCGAGCGCCCCTTCGACGTTCTGGCCGAAAAGTTGAACCTGCCCGTCGTGGATCTTCTTTCTCGCCTCTCGCGCCTGCGCGAAGAAAAAATCATTCGCCGCCTCGGCCCGGTCTTTGACTCGCGGCAGTTGGGCTACGTCTCGACGCTGGTCGCCGCCCGCGTGCCGCCCGACCGCCTCGCCGAAACCGCCGAGGCCGTCAACCGCCTTCCCGGCGTCACGCACAACTACCAGCGGCAACATCGCTACAACCTCTGGTTCACCCTGACCGCCCCCTCGGCCGAGCAGCTCCAGCGCCGCCTCAAACAACTGGCGAGCGAAGCCCCCGAAGCCGGCTTCCACAGCCTCCCGGCGATCACCACTTACAAAATCAGCGTCGCCTTCGACCTCAGCCGCGGCGTCGCCGCCTCCGTCGCCGCGCCACCCGCGTACATAGCCGAACCCGCCCGCCTCGACGCCCAGCAGCAGGCCCTGGTCCGGCTCCTCCAGGACGATCTGCCGCTCGTGCGTGAACCCTTTGCCGCCCTCGCCGCCGAACTGGGCTGGCCGGTGAGCAAAGTCCTCGATCAGATTCGCCGCTGGCTCGCCGCCGGCGTGATTCGCCGCTTCGGCGCCGCCGTGCAACATCGCCGCCTCGGCTTCACCGCCAACGGCATGGCCGTCTTCGCCGTCGCGCCGGAGGCCGTCGACGCCATCGGCCGCCGCCTGGCCGCCCTGCCCGAAATTTCCCACTGCTACCGCCGCCCGCCGCTGCCCGACTGGCCCTTCAACCTCTTCGCCATGTTCCACGGCGCCTCCGAACCAGAAGTCCGCCGCCGCGTGGCCGACGTTGCCCGTGACCTCGCCCTCGCCGATTTCGACCTGCTCTTTTCCACCCGCGAATTCAAGAAAACATCCACGCGCTATTTCGTGGATGAGGCCGCCGGACTATAATCGCGGGGGCCACACCTTGTCCCGGTGGGTCGGGTGCCACGGTTCTGCTTGCAGAACCGTGCTCTTTCCGCAACCCCGCTCCTGGGCCGGGTGGCATGGCGGCCGCTGTTTGCCGCCATGAATCCCAGACGCCAGAAGAGAAATCTTCGCTTCTCCACCAATCACCCTTGCCGCCGGGTGGCATGATCCGGCGAAGACGGACCATGAAAGGAAGACGCCCGGAATGAAAGCTGTTTCCGTGTTGAACCCGGAGATGAAACTGCCACGAAAAGGAGGAGCTATGAAATTTGCTTACCTGGGCGCAGTTTTGCTGGCGACGATGATTTGTGGGCAGGCTTGGGCGGGTGAGTCTTCGGCAATTTCGGCCAAGACGGCGACTTCTGCGGTGAAAACCGGAGCGGCGAAGTCTGAAGTCAGGATTTGGCTGGAGAAGGCGGAAGCGGCGGCGGCGAAGATTGAGGACACCAAGAAGAGAGAGACGCAGATTGAGTATATGGTTCTTGACTGTTGCGAACTCCACGAGATCGATATGGCACATGCCTTCGAGGCCAAACTTGGTAAAGAACTGCGGAATGAAGTAGGGCTATTTTTCGTCTCGACCTTGGCCTGGCACGGCCAGCCAGATGAGGCGATTTATGAGGCGGAAATGCGGAATAATCCGGCGGCTTGGCCGGTATTGTGTTGCAGTTTTGCCAACCAGAAAGACATACCCAGGGCGCTGTCGTTGCTGGATAAGGTTTCCGAAGACCGGAGGGCCGGAGTTTTGGTGTGCATCCTGGAGAATCAGGTTTGCTTGGGCGACCAGGCGGGGGCGGAGACCACGGCGGCGAAGTTGCCAAAAATCCAGGACTTACAAGAACAGGCGGCGAAGTGGTTGGCGGCGGGACGAGTATTTCAGGGTGATAAGGAAGCGAAGTTCGCGCCACAGGAGATGGAGAGTCAGCTCTCCCAAATAGCCGATGCCAGGGTGAAAGCCGGGGACATTAAAGCTGCGGAGCGGGCGCTCGGATTATTGAAGGATCATTTCTTGCGGAGCCAACTCTACGCTGTTTTGGCTGAGCATCACTTGAAGTTTAAAAAGAAGAATGAGTTTCAACGGGCGATTGAAGAGTCATTCAAGGAGGCTTCTTCGATTGGCGATCCTGAGCATAACGGATGGGGAAATATCCAGAGTGCCAGCGCGTTCTTGACCATTGCCAACTTACAGGTGAAAGCAGGGCAGTTTGACGCGGCACTAAAGACCATCGGTCTTGCCGATCAGGCCGGGAAAGAGGATTCGAAAAAGTGGCAAGAATTGGGCGTCAAATCGGGCGGCATTTTTAAAGCTTTGGGCGGAAGAAAAACGCTGATCGGATTGCTCATTCTGGCGGGTAATGTGGATGAAGCGGTGAAGGCAGCGACGCAAGAGGATGGGAGGTTGATGCCGGAGGCGGTGCGGATGTTGGCCGAGGCTTTTGCGGCCCACGGACAGGCTAAGGAGTTGGCGGCGCTGATGGAGTCGGCCAAGTCGCCGGAGTCGGAGTGCGATTTATGCCGCTCGGCGGCGCGGGGTGTGGCGAAGAAAGCGGGGGTGATTCCGATGGATGAGAGTTGGAAGTAGTAGCAAACTAGTGTAGTGCTTCAATCAGATTGCGCTTTATTCAGGACGGCCCTGGCGCGACGGACTTTTTCCAGGATGTCCTCGGCTTTGGCCGTCCAGACTAACGTTTCCGGGTTTTGGTTATGATGCTCGATGTATTCCATAATCG
>CAIYVX010000104.1 GCA_903929765.1 uncultured Planctomycetia bacterium | reverse complement strand
CCGCCCCAGGAAGATCAATTTACAGAAAGGATTTTACACCCCCAAATTCCCGGCGTCACTTAAAAGTTCACCGGAATCTTCCTGATATCGCGGCCTGCGAATCGGCGCCCTCTCAGACGTGTCATCGAATTGGTAGTCTCCGACTCGAAATGACAGATCATTGCATAGTCTTGACCACACATCATTAACCAAGCCAGTCACCGGCTTTTCGGGCCAGATCTGATCCACAGCTATGTGTTCAACTTTGCCACCTTCCTTAGGAACAAACTCCATCCCCGTGGACCTGCGGAACAACTGGTTAGGCGGCATGGTTGAGAAACTTGCGTAGAACCTTACCGTTCCACAATACATCCTGTTAGCAAACGACTCTCCGGGGGTGGCGTCGGGAGAGGCTTTGTCGCCCCAGCATTTATGATGGAAGTCTTTCCAGTATTGGTCAGCGAACTTCTTGTACACCTCGTCCGTTCCCTCAACATCAACCTCCATCTCCATGATCGGAGTTTCCTTTGATCCGAAATGTAGAAGGGCTTCCGCGCCACCCTTTCTCGCCACATATTCCTCGAAATACCCGATTCTCCCAGGGTGAGAGGCCATGGCACGGAGCAGTCCGAAGAACGAGATGATGTTGCTTTTCCCAGCACCGTTGGCGCCGAGGAGGACGGTGGTGGGGCCGAATTCGATGGAGTTGTCCTTGCGGGTTGCTTCGTCTTCGCCGAAGCGAAAAGATTTGTACCCGTTCAGGGTTATCCGAGTTATTCGATTCATCTGCGTCTCCTCTTATGCGGCAACTGCTATTCCCACTCAATCGTCGCCGGCGGCTTGGAGGAAATGTCGTAGACCACGCGGTTGATACCGCGAACTTCGTTGATGATCCGGTTGGAAATCGTGGCCAGAACGTCCGGCGGGAAGCGGAACCAGTCGGCGGTCATGAAGTCGGAGGTTTCCACCGCGCGGACGGCCAGGCAGGATTCATAGGTCCGGGCGTCGCCCATGACGCCGACCGAGCGGACCCCCGGTAGGAGGACGCCGAAGGCCTGGCCGATCTGGTCGTAGAGGCCGGCGATGCGGATTTCCTCGATGATGATGGCGTCGGCCAGGCGAAGGAGGTCGAGCCGCGCGCGGGTAACTTCGCCGGCCACGCGGACCGCCAGGCCGGGGCCGGGGAACGGATGGCGGCGAATTAAATCTTTCGGCAAGCCGAGGGCTTCGCCGACGGCGCGGACTTCGTCTTTGAACAAATCGCGCAGCGGTTCGACCAGCTCGAACCCGAGCTCCGCCGGCAGGCCGCCGACGTTGTGATGATGCTTGATGACGGCCGCCGTGCCGCCGGTGTGAGCACCGGATTCGATCACGTCGGGGTAAATCGTGCCCTGGGCGAGGAACCGGGCGTCCTGAATGCTCTTGGCCTCGGTCTTGAAAACTTCGATGAAAGTGTGGCCGATGATAATCCGTTTTTGCTGCGGGTCGGTCACGCCGGCGAGGCGGTCGAGAAAGAGCTTCTCGGCCTGGGCGACGCGGAGGTCAATCTTGAAGTGGCTGCGGAAAACTTCTTCGACCATCTCCGGCTCGTTCAGGCGGAGCAGGCCGTTGTTGACGAAGACGCAGGTGAGCTGGTCGGGCACGGCGCGGTGCAGCAGTGCCGCCAGGACCGAGGAATCAACGCCGCCGGAAAGTCCGCAGACAACGCGGCCGGTGCCGACCTGGGCGCGAATGGCCTTGACCTGCTCTTCGACGAAAGAGCCGATCTGCCATTGGCCGGTGCAGCCGCAAACTTTGTAGAGGAAGTTGGCGAGCATTTCGCGGCCGTAGGGCGTGTGCGTTACCTCGGGGTGGAACTGGACGCCGTAGAAGTTGCCGTCGCGGAGTCGGGCGGCGGCGTAGGGACAGGTGGGCGTGGCGGCCAGGGGTTCAAAGCGGTCGTCGAGCGAGTTGACCTGGTCGCCGTGGCTCATCCAGACGGTCAGTTCGTCGGCCAGGCCGGAAAAGAGCGGCTCGTGCTGGAGGACAGTGAGTTTGGTGCGACCGAACTCGCCGCGGTTTTCGCCGGGGGCGACTTTGGCGCCAAGAATCTGGCAGCCCAGTTGCATGCCGTAACAGATGCCGAGAATCGGGATGCCGAGGCGAAAGATTTCCTCGTCGCAGCGGGGCGCGCCGGGTTCGTAGACGCTCGCCGGGCCGCCGGTGAGGATCAGGCCGCGCGGGGCGAGCTTGCGGATTTTCTCGGCCGTGGTGCGGTGCGACACGATGCGGCAATAGACGCTCTGTTCGCGGACGCGCCGGGCGATGAGTTGGCTGTATTGGGCGCCGAAGTCGAGGATGAGAATCAGTTCGCTGCGCGGGGCGTCGGACATGGAACACTCCAGGCTAAAGGCTTAAGGCTGAAGGCTTAAGGAACGGCAGAAGAAGCAACGGCAACAGCAGGGCAGAGACAAGCTCTGCCCCTACGAAAAGCAACGACACATCAGAGATCCGTGCCGCCGGCGAGATAATAGTTCGGCGACTCCTGCGTGATGGCGATGTCGTGCGGGTGGCTCTCGACCACGCTGGCCGCCGTGACCTGGATGAAGCGGCTCTTGGTGCGGAGTTCCTCGATGTTGCGGGTGCCGCAATAGCCCATGCCGGCCCGGACGCCGCCGACCAGTTGGTAAACGAAATCGGCCAGTGGTCCTTTGAACGGCACGCGGCCCTCGACGCCCTCGGGCACCAGCTTTTCGGCCGGAGCGCCCTTCTGGCCGTAACGGTCCGCGCTGCCCTCGACCATGGCCCCGAGCGAACCCATGCCGCGATAGCTCTTGAAGGCGCGGCCGTGGAAAATGATCTGGTCCCCGGGACTTTCCGTCAGGCCGGCCAGGAGGCTGCCGAGCATGACCGTCGAGGCCCCGGCCGCCAGGGCCTTGGTGATGTCGCCGGAATGACGGATGCCGCCGTCGGCGATGATCGGCACGCCGGCCTTTTCCGCCTCGGCGGCGCACTGGAAGATGGCGTAAATCTGCGGCACCCCGACGCCGCTGATGACGCGAGTGGTGCAGATGCTCCCCGGTCCGATGCCGACCTTGACCGCGTCGGCCCCGGCCTTGATCAGGTCGCGGACGGCGTCGGCCGTGCCGACGTTGCCGGCCACGACTTCGATGGTGTGCTGGGATTTGATTTTCTTGACCGTCTCGATGACGTTTTTGGAGTGTCCGTGAGCCGTGTCAACGACGATGACATCGACGTCCTCTTCGATCAGAGCGGCCACCCGGTCGTAATCGTGTACCCCGACGGCCGCCCCGGCCAGCAGCCGCCCCCGGGCGTCGCGGCAGGCTTTGGGATAGAGCGACAGCTTGTCCGCGTCGCGCATCGTGATCAGCCCGACCAGGTTGAAATCCTTGTCCACCAACGGCAACTTCTCGACCCGGTGCTTCAGCAGCACGCGCTCGGCCTCTTCCAGCGTGGTCCCGGCCGGGGCCGTCACCAGGTTGGCCCTGGTCATCACCTCGCGGATTTTCACTTCGCTCGAGGAGACGAACTTCAGGTCGCGGCGAGTCAGGATGCCGACCAGCCGCCGGCCTTCGACTATTGGAATGCCCGAAATGTTGTGCGCCGCCATCGCTTCGCGGGCGTGGGTGACGGTCTCGTCGGGTGAAAGCGTGATCGGATCGACGATGATGCCGTTGGCGCTGCGCTTGACCTTGTGGACCTCGCGGCACTGCCGCTCGATGGAGAGGTTTTTGTGGATGATGCCGATGCCGCCTTCCTGGGCCAGGGCGATGGCCAGGGGCGATTCCGTCACCGTGTCCATGGCCGCAGAGATGATCGGAATGTTGATCCGCAGGCGGCGCGTCAGCCGCGTGGCCAGGTCGGCCTCGCGCGGGACGATCTCGCTGTAAGCGGGTAGCAGAAGCACGTCGTCAAAGGTAAGGGCGTGACCGACGATTCGTTCGTCCACTGGCGGGGCTCCTGGTTCGGGCAAGGTCGGGGTTAAGTTGGGAGATTCTAACGCGGAGGAGAAAGGAAGTCAACGGGAAGTGAAAACGAGTGGTCAGGGGTTAGTTAAAAGAAAAAAACAGCCCCAGACAAGCGTGGGCAGCAGGAGAACCCATGTCCTACCCTCTTCCACGGGAGAGGGGCGAAGACGAAACCGGCAACGGCGTGTGGCTAATTGCTCAGCTTCGAACTGGCGGACTGGGGCATGCGGCCGAAGTAGTAATACCACGGGGCCCGGGGCGGACCGGAGAACATCGGCTGGTGCTGGACCGGAGCGGAACCGACGCCGGGGAGGATGTCGCCCATTTCGAACCACTGGCACACGCCGCTGAGGAAGACGACGTTGCCGCCGCCGACGGACGGGTAGCCCTGGGTCGCGTTGAAGCCGGAGGAGACCACGCTGGTCGTGAAGGAAGTGAGCGGGACGAGTTTGGTGGTGTCCATGGTGTGAGTCTTGGAATCGTAATAAATGTAATCGGGATCCCCCTGGTGCACGCTGGCTTCATGGTACAGGCCGACCCAATTAGTGCCGTCGAAATAGATCGAATCGGCGGCCAGTGGCAGTTCGCCGGGATCGCTGACAGTGCAAGGCATTCTGCGGTTGTCGCGAAAGCTGCCAACGCCGCGATTGGTGAAGCAATAGCCGAAGGTGTAGACAAACTTGTTGCTTCCGCCGGAGTAAAAACCATTCGGCGGGTTCAGGGTCGAGTCCCAGGTGGCCAAGGGCGAAACGAGGTCGGGAAATCCCAGGGTGTCGAGGCTGGGAACATTTTTGCCCGTGAAGGTCAAATCCTGCCAGGCCGGACTGGCCGGACAGGTGAAGATGGAGGCGCTGGCGCCGTAGCGTTTCAGTTCATCGACCATGGGGAACTGGGACCTGGTGGAGGTAAAATCTTCGAAGATGCCAAAATCGATCCGGTTGGTAGAGCCGAAGTTGGGCAGGAAACTGTTGTTGTTGGAGGCGTACTGCAAAATGATCTTCTGGCAATTGGCGAGGTTCATCGCGCAGTGCATGCGGGTGATGGTGGTCCTGATGCCGGAGTACATCGGCAGAAAGATCATGATCAGAATAGCGATGATGCTGATGACCAGCAGGAGTTCGACCAGAGTGAAGGCCCCCGGTTGGCGGCGACGGTTTCCCTGGCTCATGGGGCATTCCTTTCAAAAGACCGACTTCAGACTTCAGCAACTGCCGCACCGGAAACGGAAAAAACTCCCGCCGCCGCACCTCAATTGTTCTTCGGCTGCCTGGCGAACCAGCAGTTGTAAGTGCCGGGATTTATCCCGCTAATACTCGAATTAGGCCAAGTATTTGGAACGATAAATTGCATGCCGAAGGTTGGATTGGTGGTGCTGGTGTTGAGGGCGCCGGTCGAGTCCTGAAAATCCCCCGGCTCCGAGTGCACGACGTAGCCCCCGGCAAAGAGCGTGTTGCAGGCCGAGTTGTTGTAGCCCGGACTGTCGCCCGGGGTGATATCAAGAGTCTGCAAGTTGGCGGGGCCGGAGAAGAATAAAATCGGATCCTGGCCCTGGGCGGTGACAAAACCGCCGCCGTGGAGCCACCCGCCCCCCAGGCCGTTCCCCGACAGCAGGACGTCCGCGACAATGGGCGTATTGCCCTTGCAGGCATTGGACAGGGGCGACGACCGGCCGTCGGCGAACTGGAAGGTATTTGACGTGACTTCGTAATTAACACTAGCGCTCGGATTCCCGCGATTGAACAGAAACATATAGGAGGTCAGGTCCACCTCGTAGTAGTTGCCAATCGAGTCTTTGAATGGACCTTTGGGTGTATCAAAAGTGCCCAAAGTGCTCCACAATGCGGGTAGCGGATTTGGAGCTTGGTAGAAGGGGCAGGTGAACAGGGCGTCGGAGGCCCCCATGTCCTTCAGTTGTCGGACGTTCGACAGATACGTCCAATACTCCTGGCCCTTTACGGTGTTAGGCGGAGAGTAGCGTCTGAAGTAACTGCCCCACGAACGCTCGGCGTCAGGATAAAAGCCCCGGTTCTGCTGGCAGTACTGGTTGAGGACGGCCCCGATCTTGGCGAGGTTGTTCTGGCAACCCTTCTCCTTCAACGTGTAGTTGATGCTGCGGTAGCCCACCAAAAGCACGCTGATCAGAATGACGATGATGGAAATGACCAGCAGGAGCTCGACCAGCGTAAAGGCCCGATTTCTTCCCCTGTTGCCCTCGCTGCGCATGGCACACCTCCACCGAACCCGCGACCGGAACCGTCCTGACCCGCCGCACGTGGGGGGCCGAGGTTTCTCACTTACAATATAGATGGTTCCACCGAAAATTTCCAGCGGTTTCCGCCGCAGAGGCATCCTGGAGTGTTTCCTGCGGCCTGGCCGGGACTTAGAGCCGTTGACGATTGAATGGTTACTTCCAGGGTGCCACACCTTGGCCCCCCGGCTGTTTGGGGGGCAAGGTGTGAGGAAGGCCGGCAAACTTTCCCGGTTTCCTGCCAGGATTGTGCGGCGTAAGGTTCCCCGTTTTCGGCCGGCCGTCGGGGATTGGACCAGTCCACCGTGCTTGGACGACCCAACTACCAAATGTCCAGTTCCTGCACCGGCTGATTATTACTTCGCTCCGACCTGAACCGCAGCGGGAACGCCAAAGCGCGAAGCCGGAATTTTCTCACCCAATCCGAGGTTCGCCGCCGCAGAGGCGAAGTCGCCGCCGTGGGTGCCGGCCTGGCTGGCCGGTTCTGTCGAAAACCGCCCCTCCAGCGCCTGGACCGTCATGGACCACAGCCCCCGGTCGGCCCATAGCACCCCGAAACGATAGTGCGCCGCCAGTTCGGCCGGGGCGATATTTTCCGCCTGTTTCAGGGCTGCGAGAGCCTCCTCCGGTCGGTTGGTCTGCCAGTAGATCATGGCCACACGCACCTGGGCCTCGACGTAGCGGGGATTGATCGACACCGCGGCCAGGTACTGTTCGAGGGCCTCCTCGGTATGCCCGAGACTGGAAAGGAGCAGCCCATAATAATATCTGACGTCGGCGTAACGCGGATTCCGGGCCACGGCCTGACGATGGGCCTCAATCTGCCGCCGCAGAGATTGGTCGTGGTCGATGGTCGCCGCGGCGTTCCTGGCGGCGGCCGCGCTGCACGAGTCCAGGGCGCTTGGCGGGATGCGCGCTGGCGCAGCCCCGGTCCCGCGTTTTTTGCCTGTTTGCTGAGCAGTTTTGGCCCCGGGCTTGACGGCGAATTGCGCCGCCGCGCTGTCCGAACGGGGCGCCTCGGCCTGCTGATCGCGGGCCACGGCCGCCAGAAGGCCCAGTCGGGACAGCCGGGCGTAAATCTGCACGGCCCCGGGGGCGATCGTCCGCGCCAGTTCCATCGTTTCGGCCGATTCCTTGACCAGACCCGCCCGGTCCTGGGCCAGGGCCAGACCGGCGTAGGCCACCGTGTATTGCTCGTTCACTTCCAACGCCCGGTGAAATGCGGCGATGGCCGCCTCGGCCTGATCCATTTCGCTCAGGAGCAGGCCGCGCAGAATCAGGGCTTCCAGATACCGCGGATTAATCTCCAGCGCCGCCTCGGCGTGAACCATAGCCGCCGGCAGGTCGCCGAGTTGGCCGCAGAGCTTCGCCGCCCGCAGGTGCACGTCGGCGAACTCGGGATGAGCGTCGAGGATGCGCCCCAGTTCGGCCAGGGCCTCGGCCGGACGGTGGCCGGTCTCCAGCGCCTCCGCATAGTCCTGGCGGACTTCAAATTCGTCGGGGTCCATGAGTATGGCGTCTTCGTAGGCCCGGATGGCCGCCTCGTTTTCGCCCAGCCGTGAAAGGACGCCGGAAAGTTCAACGCGAACGAGGAAATCGTCCGGCCGGGCGTTCACCAGCCACCGCAGCAGGTCGCGGGCCCGGACGCAATCGTCGGTCGCCAGGTAAATGGCGGCCAGACGCTCGGCGGCATTCTCCGCGCTGGCGCCGCCCAGGGCCAGGGCGGTTCTGTAGTGGGTGATGGCCTGTTCGACGTGGCCGCCGCGCTCGGCCAGTTGCCCGGCCAGAAAAGCCAGCCGCCCGTCGGCGGGGCGCGCCGCCATCAAGAGGTCGAGCACGCGGCGGGCCTCGGCCGCGTGGCCCAGGTCGGCCAGCACCGCGACCATGATCAGGCGGACCGAGGGGTCGGGGTTGCCCCCGGCTGCGACGGTCACGGATTCCAGGTGGGTGCGGGCCTCGACCAGGCGGGCGCGCTTGACGGCCGACAAGGCCTGATCGAAGGCCGAGGTGGCCGAGGGGTCGGGCGGCGGGAAGTCCCCGTCGGCGGAAATCATGGGATCGACATAGCGGCAAAAACTATCGACCAGGCTCCGTCCGAGAATCTTCATTACGCGCATAGGCGTTCCTTCCCCGTGTTTAGGGCGATACTGGATACTGTAAAAATCGGGCGAACTGGCCGCCGGGCTTGAGGAATTAGGGGATTTAGGGCGAAACGGAAATCTCTTTTTTCGGGAACTATCTTGATTGTGAAACGTCTAAGCAAATGAAGTTTAACGGTTTCGGACCGGCACGAACTTGAAGGAGAGGGCCATGAGACAGTTAATTCTGTGGGCGGTGGCGGGACTGGTTCTGGCGGCTGGGATGGCGGCGGGGGCGGCGACGGCGCGGGCCGATGGCATGATCGTCCCGGTGCGAGAAGATCTGCGGGTGCGCGGGTCGTGGGCGGTGAAGTATCACCGCGTCGAGATGCTCGTCCGCGACCAGGTGGCCGCCGTGACCATCGATCAGGAATTCGTCAACACCGGGCCGACGGCGATGGAGGTGGAGTACCTCTTTCCCGTGGCTCCGGGCGCCGCCATTGATTCCATGACCATGGTCGTCGGCGGCGAGGAGATGAAGGGCACGATCATGGCCGCCGACGAGGCCCGCAAAATTTATGAGGACATCGTCCGCAAGAAAAAGGACCCCGCCCTGTTGGAGTATGTCGGCTACGGCCTCTATCGCACCCGGGCCTTTCCGCTGGAGCCGGGCAAGCCCGCCCACGTCGTCATTCACTACAACCAGATCTGCAAAAAAGACGGCGACGTGGTCGAGGTCTTTTATCCCCTGAACACGGAAAAATTTTCGGCCAAAGAGATCGAGGAAGTGACGATCAAGGTCGACATCCGCACCAAGGCCGACATTACCACCATCTACAGTCCGACGCACGAGATCAAGATCGCCCGCCACGGCGCGCGGAACGCCGTGGCCTCGTACCGCGTCGACCGCTCGATTCCGGCCAGCGACTTCATCATCTATTACAAGGCCCGCGACGAGCAGATCGGGGCGACCCTGCTGACCTACCAGCCGCAGCGCGGCCGCGACGGCTATTTCATGCTCCTGGCCAGTCCGAACCCGACGATGGCGGCGCACGAGTTGATGGCCAAAGACGTGGTCCTGGTCCTCGACCGATCGGGGTCGATGTCGGAGAGCGGCAAGATCGGTCAGGCCCGCGAGGCGATGAGTTTTATCCTGAAAAACCTCAACACCGAAGACCGCTTCAGCATCATCACGTTCAACGATGGAATCGACACGCTCTTCCCGCACCTGGTGGCGGCCAACCGGGAAAACCTGGACAAGGCCGAAGACCTGGTCAGCCGGATCGAGGCGGCGGGGGGAACGGACATTCACAGTGCCCTGGCCCAGGCCCTGGCGGTCCTGAACGACACCACGGGCGGGTCGAAGGAGAGGCCGGCCTACATGATTTTTGTGACCGACGGCCAACCGACCGTGGGCAAGACGGATCAGAAGGTGATCCTGGCCGACACGGCCTCGGCCAACACGCGGCAGGCCCGGATTTTCGCCCTGGGCGTCGGCTACGACGTCAACGTTCAACTCCTCGACCGCCTGGTGGGCGAGAACCGCGGCCTGAGCGATTACGTCAAGCCCAACGAGCCGCTGGAGGCGAAAATTTCGAGCATCTACGCCAAGATCAAGAATCCGGTGATGACCGGGCTGAAGCTGGAGATCGACGGCGTGGCGATTCGGGACGTTTATCCGCGGAACCTGGGCGACCTGTTCGAGGGCGTCCAACTGGTGGTCGTGGGCCGCTACGACGGGGACCAGGTCGACAAACTCCACGAGCACAAGGCGCGGGTGGTGATTTCGGGCAAGTGCGGCGAGAGCGAAAAGAAATTCGAGTACCCGGTGACCTTCTGCGAGGCCCGGGTCAGCCCGACGGACTGTTTCGTCGAGCGGCTCTGGGCGGTGCGCCGCATCGGTTTTTTGCTGGACGAGATTCAGTTGCACGGCAAGACCGACGAAGTGGTGGGCGAGGTGATCCGGCTGTCGCGGGACTATGGGATCATCACGCCCTACACCAGTTTCCTGGCCGACGAGCGGACGAAGATCGCGTCGGAGAGCAGTATGAGGGAAGAATCTAAGGCTACCGGCTCCTTCGTCTTCAAGAATACGGGCGGCGAAGGACAGCGGGACGCGATGAACCGTCAGGGCATGAACAATGCGACGCTGGCGGCACCGGCGCCTGCGGCGGCGAAGCCGGTCGAATTCTTGGGCGCGAGCGGCGGGGCCACGGCACCCTCCGGGCCGGTGTTTCAAACCAGGAACTACGGTTATGCCGACCAGGCCGCATACGAACACGGGGCCGCAAAAGCGGAGGTGACCACAGTGCAGAACGTCAACAACCAGGCCCTCTATCGCCGCGGCCAGATGTGGGTGACGCCCGACACGGCCGGGATCGATCTGGCCAAGGACGCCGCCCAGGTCAAGCACCTGCAGCGCTATTCGGATGATTATTTCAAACTGGTCCGTGAGAACAGCGTGAGCGAGAACCAGGTGTTGGCGACGCAGCAGCCGAACGAGCAACTGCTGGTGAAGTTCCGCTCGCAAGTGTATTTGATTGAATAAGTTCGATGAATGAAGATTGGTTTTCGTGGAAGGTAGTCGGGGTTTTCTCCCTCACCGGCTACTTTCTTTTACGGCCGCATGATGCAGTGGTACCCTTTACCGGCCAGGCGGGTGGAGGCGGCCTGGGCTTCGGCGGCGGTGTGGTAGTGGCCGACGTTGACGACGTGGAAGGTTTTTCCTCCGGCGGCGACGACGGCCAGGACCACCGGGTAGCCGTCCTGACGCAGGCGGGCGGCCAGGGTCGCAGCCTTGGCCCGGTCGGTGAAGGCCCCGGCCTGGAGGGTGAACGAGTCGGCCTGCGTCCGGATGCGGGCCTCCGCCGCCAGCGGCGAGTCGGAGTGGTCCTTCAGCAGCCGGGCGAAGGTTTCGTCGGCCTCGTTCCACCGGCCGAGGCGCTGGAGGCTGACGCCCAGACGGTACAGGATTTTGTCGGTCGGCAGGCCGGGCACCGGATGTTCCAGCACGGTCCGGTAGAGCGGCACGGCCTGCTGGTCGTGCCCGTCCTCATATTCCATGTTGGCCAGGCAAGTCATACTGTAAATCTGGGTCAGTTCGCGGCCATAGTGCGTAGCCCCGGCTTGGAAATCGGCCCGGGCCTCGTTGCGGCGGGACTCCTGGAGGCGGGTCAGGCCGCGAAAATAATAGACTTCCGACAGGGCGGCGCTCTGCGGATTGTCGGCCACCACCTCGGAGAACTTCCGGTCGGCGTCCTTGTAGCGTCCGGCCTGATAGTCGTCGTAACCGGAGGTGAAAACCTTGTCGTCGTTCTTGTTCAGCAGCGGCGGCGTACACCCGCCCACGGCCAGGAGCAGGACGGCGAGAACGGAAGATGGCACGGCGAAGCGCAGCAAGATTTTCTCCGGCATGAGGACCGGGTTTTATTATAGCGGCCGCCTTGGTGGTTGCAAGTCAAGCCGCCGGTCAGGGGACAGAGAAGTTGTCGAGGACGGTGTTCAAGATGTTGAGGTCGGCGGTGGTGACCGAGCCGTCGCCGTCTAGACGGAAGTCCTCGGCGGTCTGGCCGGGCGTGGGCAGGCCATTGAAATGTTTCCTCAGCAGGACGCGGTCGGCGGTGGTGACGGCGCCGTCGTCGGTGATGTCGCCGAGCGGGCGAACGATGAGGACAAATTGGAGGCTGGCCGCCTGGTCGGCGGGCGTGACGTCGCCGGCGAGCCGGATGGTGATGGTGCAGGGTCCGGTGCCGTCGTAACCGTCCGCCTGGCGGCGGCCGCCGACGAGCCAGGCGGACAGGTCGGCCGCGGCCGAAACGCTCCAGGCCACCGTGGCGGAGCCGGTCGGCGTGACCAGCGTGCCGCTGGTCCAACTGGCCGTGGGCGTGACGACTCCGGCGGCGCCGTCCTGGCTGACGGTCACGGAGTAGCTGTGGTTGCCCCAGGTGTCGGTGACGCTTAGCGTCAGGGCGACCGCGTGGCGGTCTTTGGTCGTCAAAGGCGTGTTCTGATAGACCCATGCGGCCGAGGCGGTGGCCGTGACCGAGAGCGTGTCGGCCGTGAAGCTGGCCGTCAGGACGCACCCGCCGGCCACGTCCAGCGTGGTGGTGGACGCCAGGTAATTAACGAGCGTGCCGCTGTTGACGAACCAGCCGGCAAAGGTGTAGCCGAAGGCGGCCGTGGCGACGATCTGGACGGGCGTGCCGGGCGTGTATGAGGCTTGGCTGGGCGTGACGACAACGCCGCCGCCGGACGGGGTCGCGACGGTCAGCGTGTTGGGCTCATACTGGAAATTGACGTAAGCGTAGCCCTGGGCCTCGGCCGCCCCGCCATCGACGCCGACGATCTGCAACTCGTGCGGGCCGAAGGCCAGGGTCGTGGTGTTGATGGTGAACGTGTGCGAGAGCGTGTCGGGGCCGAGGTCGAGGTAGAGATAGTTGAGGCCCGGTCCGCCGTTGGAGGTCTGGGCGAAGGTGGTGCCGTTGGCGTCCGGCGAAATGAGCGGCAGCGGCGAGGGCGTCAGGCTGACGGTGAAGGGGCTGGCCGAGGTGGTCGGATGGTAGATGATGAAAGTTGAGGCCGGGGTCCGGCCGACGGCCTGGACGCCGGAACCGGTAGAGTCCACGCCGTATTGCCCATGGCTGATGTCCGCCATCTCCTGGGCGATTTGCGCGGCCGCGGCATTGAGGCCATTAGGGTCGTTCAGGACGGCAGTATCCGAGATGGTGACAAGTCCGCTGCCCGAGGTCACCAGATCGCTCGACTGGAAAAGGACGGTCAGAGTCTCGTTGTTGTTGGCGCGCCGGTTCGACCCGTTAAGCGCGACCTGCACTTCGAGGTTGTCGGCGCCGGTGGTCGGTTCGGGCCAGGTGTAGGCGCCGGTGGAACGATTTTTGGTGAACAGCATGGGGTTGGCCCACTGCGTTCCGCCGTAGGTGGCGGGGGCGAGCCAGGAGGGCCGGGCGAAATTCCCTCCGGCGGGCGCGGTCAGTGAAGCGGTGCAGGAAAAACCGTTGCCGGCCGAGCCGCGCAACTGCGTCAGGAGCATCAGTTGTCCCGAGGTCGGGTTGCCCTGCGGGTCGCCGTTGTACGGCGGCTGGGCCAGGTCCGCCGTGTCGATGTTGTCGTACCAGGCCAGGTCGGCGGTCGTAGCGGCCAGGGAACTGGAGAAGTTGGCGTTGATGGCGTTCTTGAGTTTGGTGAAAATGTCCGCCCTGGTCTCGCCGCCGGTGGTGGTGTAGGAAACACTGTGGCCGCTGATGGTGACGCTGACCGTGTTTCCGGCCGGACAGGTGGGGACGTAGGAAGCCAGGTAATGTCCGTCGAGGTAAGCGTCGAGGCGCTGGACTGATTTTCCGTTGTTTGTGCCGTTTTGAAAGGGCGCGGCCGTGGCCGAGGCGGAGATTGTGGAACCCTGGTAAACCACGGTCGGCAGGCCGGAGACGGAAACGGAAGGCCGCTTGGCGAACGGCGCCGCCAGGGGATCGCCGACAATCGTGGCGTCGCGGATTTGCGCCAGTGACTGGTACATCACCTCGACATAGCTGAAACCGTCGGCATAACGGCGGAACTGGAGCGGCAAGGGAAATTGAGCCATGAGTTCAGTGAAATCCCAATGGTAATGGCTGTAGTAGACCAGGCCGGGTTCTTTTCCGGTGCCGAAGCCGGCGCTGGCCCCGCCGGCCAGGAAACATTCGGGGGTGGTGTGCCACCAGCCGGACTGGCCGCGGCCGGCCTGGTAATCGCTGAGGAAATAGCCGCCGAAGGAGGTCAGGGTCTCGGCGTAGGCGCCTTTGGCCCAGGGCCAGCCGTGGGCGGCGGACCAGACGTAGGCGGTGGTGCCGGAGACGCCGGGCTCGTTAATTTCCTGCTGGCCCATGGTGACGCCCATGACCGACCCCTTGAAACCGGTCTCGGTCCAGGGCTGATAGGTGGGCAGGTTCGCGCCGGTGACGTAATCGACTAAAGCGCCAAAGCCTTTCTGCCGCATCGTCTCGGCTTCGATCCAGTAATAAGTACTGCGGCAACTGCGTAGTCCACTGCCGTAATCGTCATTCTTGAGAAAGAGGAAGGTACTCTGGGGGAAGGCGGCGTCGCCCGACACGCTGAGGTCGATGGCGTCGTTGACCAGGTTCTGGCCGTTGGACCAGTCGCCGGCGAAATAGCCGTAAAGCATGGAGACCAGAAATGGTATGGGCGCGTTCACCTGCCCATAGCCGGACGTGGAGGTGTAGGTGGGGACGGTCCAGGTGGCCGGTCGGAAGGCGTCGTTGGTGGAGTAATAGGAAGTGTAGCCGGGGTAGAGCGGACTGTTCGAGTCCGAGATGCTCGCTAGGTTGGCCGGCGGAAGGTTCGAGAGGGTAAACCGGGCCAGGGCCGTGTCAACCCAGGCCTCCGAGCCCAGTTCGGTGTTGTCGAAATAGGGCAAAAAGCGGGGATAGGAGTTAAGGTTGGCCGTTTCCGGCGCAAACGGCCACATCCGCCACGGCACGCCCTCGCACAGCACCAGAATGTAAACCTGGTTCGAGAGGCCCTTTGCGGCGAGATAGTTGACGATGGGGGTGTAGACGGAGGTGGTGAATTCGGTGATGGTCATCATCAGCCCCGTGTCGTCGTCGCTGTTGGGGCCGGAGGACGTGAGCGGATAATATGTGTTGGCCTTCAGGGTGTTTAGCGAGAGGCTGAGCGAGAGCATGTTGTCGGCGGGAATGTGCCGCGCCGCCTGATAGTGCAGGGCGATGGCCTGCGATTGCGGAAATTGCGGATTGTAGACCACCAGGACATTCTGCGGCCCGCCCCCGGCCAAGGCCGGTGCGGCCGTCAGAAGCAGCAGCAAGAATATGAGCACGCTCCGGCGGCGCATTACGACGCTCTCCGAGCAATTGGCCACACAGGGACTCTCCGCCCGACCGGCCTCCCGCCGGCGGCGTTCTCTACCTCAATTATGGCCCAAAACAGTGGTCGGGGCAAATAAATGCAGCATAAAACCGGCGGAGATGATGTAACTATAGGCAGGGCAATGGGTTGCGCGGGAGAAGAATTATCGGGTCTAAGCTGGGCCAGAAGTTGCCAGGGCGGGAAAGCGGAAGTTAAAGCCGCCTGTCCGGCCGTTGTTGTCGGGGCGAAATATATGTCACCCGTGTTGTTGTTTCCGTTGCCGTTGAGACTGCTGAAGCGGGCAGGGCCGTGTCGATCTCGGCCATGGCGTCGGAGGTGTAGTCGAAGGCGACGAAGAAGCCGCGCGGGCGATGGTTGAAATCACATGCCGCCCGCTGTTCGCTTCCGCGTTCCATGATCGGACACCGTGGCAAAGGGCAATTTGTCCTGTGCCGACTTCAGTGGAATGATGGTTCGCGACTCCGATACCTCATTTCCCCACTGCGTCCATCCGGATCTGTTGTGGCGGGCGAACATTTCAAGATATGGCCCGGGGCTGCATTGTTCGATAATGTCGTATAGCTCATCTGGCTTTCGCGAGTGTTCCCTTTTTCTGCTGATGGTGATATTTACCTGTCTACGGCCTGCCGGCAGAGTCCGCATGCGACCCCGGATTCCGAACAGCACCATCTCTGTTACATTACGGAAATAAAAGCCCACGCCACGCCCGTCCGGGCCTCCGTCTTTCCGAACCTTGTACCAGACCAGATTAGTTTTGTACTGGAAACCCCACCGTTCCATGACTTCAAGGCCTTCTGCGATCAAGGCGTTGGGAACCCAGAGGTAAAGGTGACTAGCCTTCTCCGCGACCTGGGCCACGGGCAACTCCAGAATCTCCCTGAGGCTCATAGTGGAGTATCGCATAAGCCGCCGATGCTCTGGGGCCATTTTGCCGCTACGGTTGGAAAAGCGCCAAGGCGGGTCGGCGAGAATAGTTGAAAACCGTCGGCCATCGGCCCAATTCAGCAAGTCGTCGGCCGCACTTACCGCATTGGCCATCTTGATCATGGCTACTTTCCTCCAGCGTACCGTCGACTCGTAATTCCAAAAACCAAGACAGGGCAACCCCCTGCGCCACCGCCCTCTATCCTGGGCAGCAATTTGGACATATGGGTTGTGCTCGCACCATACGACTCGCCTTTGCCCAAGGCATCGAAGATCTCTTGGAGTTCATCGCATCGGGTGATTATGACCCCGACGCTAATCGCCCTCAGTTCGAAAAGAATCCGAAAGTTGTTTAAATCTCGGTCGTAGAATGGATCCTTGTTGTTCCATTCGATTTCAAGGGCGATCTGATTTTTGAAGCAGTCGATTTCGTGTGTTGGGTTCTCGTGTCTTTCCTCGTCGACCACAACCTCGGTAGTGAACTTTTTCTTAACCCAACCTCTCTTGAAAAATTCACCATCCAGAAAGCTGGAGATCGGAGATTTTCCGCCGCCAGGGGTAACGACCGCGCTTTTCTTCAGTTTGAAACAACTTAGCACGTTTACGATGTTGGCCCATTCTTCCGGAAAGTCGTGGCAGAGAATCGCGCAGGCGTGCTTCCACTCGTGAACTTCGTAATCCCGGCGTATCGACTCGGGAAGTAAGTCGGTGGTCATGTTTGCTGGTTCCTCAGTGTGTCCCATTCAGATTGACGGGGTGTCACTTTTTCTGACGCCAAGTATATCCAAGGACAATTCGCTTTACAAACATTTCGCTGGCGAGTACGAGAGCTAATGACTTTCGCCTTGCTTTTTTTTTCTCCGGGGATAGGCTACTGGCCTGTTTCGTAGCGCGGCCGCCCGGATGCTCCAGGGCTGGGGGTGGAGAGGATCAAAATGCAAAAATTGCTGTATATAGTGTTAAACTCCATGCTGGCGGCGCGAGGCCTGTTTTGGCGCGTGCTGGTCCGCCTCATGGGCGGCCGGATGGCCTGCGGGGCGCGGTTTTACGCCGGGGCGCGGCTGCTGCTCTGTTCGCGGGCCGGACAAATCAAGATCGGGCGGGACTTTCGTCTGCTGCGCTTTGCGGTGGTCAATACGGTGGAGCCGACGGCTCGGATCGTCATCGGCGACCGGGTGCACATGGGCGAATCGAGCATGATCACGGCCTACGAGTCGGTGGAGATCGGCGACGACGTGGTGATCGGGCCACAGACCATCATCGTGGACGCCAACCATTGCTGGGAAGACCTGTCGCGACCGATTCGGGTCCAGGGCATGCGCGGCCGGCCGATTCGTATTGAGCAGGGCGCCTGGCTCGGCGGCCACGTCACCGTCCTGGGCGGCGTGACCATCGGACGCGGCGCCATCGTCGGCGCCGGCGCCGTCGTGACCAAAGACGTGGCTCCCGAGTCGATCGTGGCCGGCGTCCCGGCGAAACAGATCGGTTCGCGACGCAAATCTTAGGACGAGTCCTTACTTTCCCCAGAAATCCGGGTTTTCGACGCGCGCAGCGACGGAGATCACCTGGCAACTCAGGGCCGTTGGGGCAGGAATCCACCCGATAACCCGGGCCGACTATCAGGATCAGGCCGTGGCCATGATCTTCATGCTCGTCAATCTGAAATAGGATTTATCTGGAGACGGAGGCGTTTCTACGACCCGCCGAGCCGGCCTTCCGGCGTGTTCTTGTCATAGGCGGTCATCGGCTTGGCCAACCACTCCGGCGGCACTTTGTCCCAATCGATCCGATAAAGAACAAACTCACCGCTGCCGGGTTCAACCGGATGGTCGGGGAAATCCCGGGTCAGGTACGGCCGCGCGGAAAGCGAGCGAGCCCAGCCGAGCGGATACCCGAGCGGGGAGGTGGTGCGCGTGGCCGTGGCGACGAAGCGGTTGGGCGGCACGGCTATGTATTGAACCTTCAGGTAACGGAGTTCCCGCATCTGCTGCGGTTCGGAAACGTTGAAAAAATATTGCGGGATCAGGTCGGCCCAAATGATCGTCCGACCGGTCAGCGCGACCAGATTGAACTCCGGATAGACGATCCTGGCCTCGGGCGGCGCGTGTTGGCGAATCCAGTCGAAGCCGGCGGCAACGGTGGGCGGCAGCGTGCGTTTCTGGTGGATGTAATGTGGCACGGCCAGCGTCTGCCCGACCATGGCCAGCAGGAGCAGGACCGCAGCGACGTGGCCCAGGCGGCGGTGCGGTCCGAGTCGTCCGAAGGGATTGGTCCGGGCCAGCAGCCCGCCGCCGAGCAGGAAAACGAAGAACAGGCCTGGATAGAAGTAGCGAACGTCCGGGGAATGACGCAACATGATGACGTAGGCGGCGATGAAGGCGAGCAACGGAATGGCGGCCACCAGCAGTTCGCCACTGAGTTGCTCGGGCAAGACCGTCGGCCAGGACCGCCAGCCTTGGGCGGTTAGACGGCGAACCAGGCCGATTCCGGCTCTCCCGAGCAGCCAAACGCTCCAGAGCACCGCCGCCGCCAGCGCCGCCAGGCCGGGCAGACCCAACGTTTCCACCGCCATGACCGGATCAAGAATGTTCATCGGAATGGAACCGAATTGCCCCGACGGAAGCTGGGTGCCGATCCAGTCCAGCTTTGTCTGAGGCGGTGCCACCGCGGTGAACATCACCGCCCGACCGAAGTGGGCCATCCGCCAGGCGAAGTCCGGCCACAAAAGCAGTAGGGCCACGACCAGGGCCAGGGCCGTCCGGCCGAGACGCCGCGGCCAGGTGTCGCCGAGGTGGAAAAACGCCGCCAGGATCAGCGGACCGGCCAGCACGGCGGCGCTCGGCTGCTTGATGTAAAACATCCCGGCCAGACCGACGGCCAGAAGCAGCGGTCGGCGGCGCAAAATCGCATAGACGGCCACGGCGCACATGGCGGCCGCCGGCAGTTCGAGATAGAAAGTCATTCCCAGCAGAATGTTAAGCGGCAGGCTCATGGCCAGGGCCCAGGCCCACCAGCCGCCGGCCGGGCCGTTAAGTTCCCGGCCGCACAGAAAGGCCATCAGGCCCAACAGCAGCAGGAACGCCGCCTGATAAAGCTGGGCCGCCATCAGAGACGACCGGCCGACGATCTTCCAGACCGTGGCCAGCCCCAGATGCCAACCGCAGGCGTCCCAGTAACTGTAGCGCGTGCCGAAGACGTCGTCCGGCGGGTAAGCCGGGTCGTTGACCAGACGCATGGCCGAACAGGGCGCCTGGAAAAAATTGACCGCCTCATGGTAATGATGGGACTCGTCCCCGACCGTCGGCTGACCGCCCACGCTCCAGGCCAGCACGATGCCGCAAACGCCCAGCGTTGCCGCCACTACGACCATAATCTGCCGGACCGCCAGCGGCGTCCGGGTGGTCGCCGTTGACGGAAAGACGGGATGATTCATTTCTCTGAAACCCTCTTGGCCGACTTGGCGCGATCATTGTGCATATTATCGCCCGCGAACGCAAGGGCCTGTTCGAGAAAGTTCCACATAGGCGCTGCAACCCCAGTGTGCTAGAATCTCCGTGAGATGTATAAGGAGGCCGTCGTGGCAAAGAAGGCGTTGACTATCGCGCGGCTACGGGCGGAGGCGGCGATTTTTGCGGTTAAGGAATCGGCACACGCCGAGGCCGCATTGTATGGCGTCACTGATGGTAAGGCCGTGGGCACCTATGTCGAGCATAAGTTCCAGGCCCACTTGGCGAAGAACTACACATTCTCAGAATGTAACTCGGCCTCGGGTATCGACTTCCCTTCTTTGGCAGTCGACATGAAGGTCACGAGTATTACACAGCCCCAGTCCTCGTGTCCATTCAAGTCCGCTCGACAGAAGATCTTCGGTCTTGGTTACAACCTGCTCGTTTTCGTCTACGATAAAACAGACGATCCGGCTGGCAGGACCGGAACTCTCGACTTTCTCCATGTAGTTTTTGTAGAAGCAAGGCGGACAGCCGACTTCCAGATGACGCGCGGCCTTCTCCAAATTCTGGAAAATGAAGGTAACGAGGACGACCTGTTAGCATTTATGACCGAGAAGAACCTTCCCGTTGATTCCATTGAGGCCAGGCAGATTGCGGCCGACCTGCTGAAATCCTCCCCGGAACAGGGCTACCTCACCATCTCGAACGCGTTGCAGTGGCGGTTGCAGTACGGCAGAGTGATTGAAGAAGCCGGTAAAGTTCGTGGCATCCAGAAGGTGCGCTAATATGGCCAGCCGGATCAAGACCGCCGAAGTTGCGGAGTTTGGCGACTTCCAGACTCCGCCCGACCTTTGCGCCTCCGTTTGCCGCTTCGTCAAGGAGCGACAGTCCTCTTTTGCCTCGGTTCTTGAACCCACTTGCGGCCGGGGAAGTTTTTTGGTCGCCGCGCTCCATGAGTTTCACCATCTGCGGCAACTGCGGGGTGTCGATATTGAGGCGTCTTACGCCTCTGAGGCGGCCTCGGCTTTGGCCGACGCCGACAACTCCGTCCTTGCCCAGATTGAGGTCGCCAGTTTCTTCGATTATGACTGGGAAGCGACTATTGCGTCACTTCCAAAGCCCTTTCTGATTCTCGGAAACCCACCGTGGGTCACCAATGCACACGTGGGCGTCTTAAGCGGCAGCAACCTCCCGAAAAAATCTAACTTCCAAGGCCATCATGGCTTGGAGGCCATTACTGGCAAGGCTAATTTCGACATCTCGGAATGGATGCTCATTCGCCTGTTGAATATTCTGGAAGGAACCGGCGGCTCGTTGGCCATGCTCTGCAAGACCGCCGTCGCCCGGAAGGTGCTGGCCTATGCCTGGAGGCACGGTCATCATTTGGGCGAAGCCGAGGTTGTATTAATCGATGCCATGCGGCATTTTGGCGCTGCCGTCGATGCCTGCTTGTTGTATGTTCATTACGACCACGCCGCGGCCATTGAAAAAGCGAATGTTCGCCGTGATTTTGGAGACCGGCAACCCTTTACGACCTGGGGCTATGAGGATGGCCTGCTGCTGGCAAATGTTGGGGCCTATCAGCGCTGGCGAAGGCTTTGGACCGGCAATTCTCCGGTTTGGCGCTCCGGCATCAAGCATGACTGTGCTTCCATAATGGAACTGCGTCTCTCCGAAAATGGTCGGCTGGAGAATGGCCTGGGCGAGCAAGTTGACCTTGAGAATACCTGTCTTTACCCAATGCTGAAAAGTTCGCACCTCAACAAATGCGTCGGCGGCGAGCCCACGCGGTTCATGATCGTGCCCCAGCGCTCCGTCGGCGAGGACACGGCTCGCCTTGCCGAAGATGCGCCAAAAACCTGGGCCTACTTGCAAGCACACAAAGCCGCCTTTTCTCGCCGCGCCAGTTCCATTTACAGGCGCCGCCCGCCCTTCTCCATCTTCGGTGTGGGAGATTATTCCTTCGCCCCGTGGAAAGTCGCCATCTCCGGACTCTACAAGACCATCTCTTTTACGGTTGTCGGTCCGTACCACGGACGGCCGTTTGTTTTGGATGACACCTGCTACTTCATCCCTTGCCTGAACCAGATGCAAGCCACGGCCCTGGCCGGGTTGCTTAACAGCGATGTCGCCCGCAAAGCGTTGGGTGCTTTTGTTTTCTGGGATGCCAAACGTCCCATTACTGTTGAAGTGCTGCGGCGTCTCGATCTCGTTGCCCTCGCTAAAGAAACCTCCGGCGACCTTGCCGCTATCGAAGCCGCCGAGCAGTGCCAGCTTCACGGTCTTCGCCGGGCCAGAGAAAAGGTTTCCACCCCTGACCTCTTCACGTCTACTCACTGATATTTGCTGCTTTTTATTTACCGTGGTGTGCGACTTCCCTGCGCCGCCGGGGCCAGTTCCATAATCTCCTCCCCCTCTTGCCGGCACAACAGCAGCGTAGCCAGTTCCCCATGCCGGGCCAACCGAAACGTCGCCCCGTCGCGCCGCTTCAGGAACCTCCGGTCGCGGACCCCGGAGCGGTCGCACCCGAACAAAAGCGCCCGGGCCTTTTCCATCCTCGGTCGGCCCAGCAGTCGCAGGGCATTTTCCGGCAGCGCCGCCACCTCCGCCCGCCGGTCGAGCACCAGAAAACTCAACGGGCAGCTCCGCAGATCGATCCCCACCGTCCGGGCGAACCGCGACCAGTTGGCGTCCTGATAAATCTCCCCCGGCGAGGCGGCGAACTGGTGGCACCAGTGCCGCGCGTTCCCGGCCACGAGCAACCCGCAGCTTTCCTGGTGCGTGCACGGGGCCTTGATGGCGAACCGCTCGCGCAGCCGTTCGCGGACGGCGATCAGCCGCCGACTCGCGTCGAACGACCCCGGCTCCACCCAGATCACCGCCGCGCATTGGCCGGCCCGCTCCAGCAAAGCCTCAAGCTGCCCCGGCGCGAGTTCCGACAGGACGTGGCTCACAAGCAGCGTGCCGGCCGGCCCCGTAGCCGCCGGGTCCAGCACCACTTTCACCGCCGGCCATTCCGCCGCCAGTCGCCGCGCCGCAAAATCCATCGCCCGGCCCGACCGGTCGCTTAGAATAACTTGAGAAACCGCCCCCGCACCGAAATGATCCACCATTCTCCGCGCCGCCGTGCCCGTTCCGCAGCCCCAATCCAGCACCGCCCCCTCCGGCGGCGACCAACCCCGCCGCCGCAGTTCCCCCAGCACAAAATCCCATTTCCACCCGATCCGCGCCGCAAACGTCAGGTCGTAGGCCGCCAGTTGCGCCTCGCTCGTCCAATAGTCGCCGGGGGCGGCCGCCGCGGCGAGAAATCCCTCGCGCAGGCGTTCCAGCGCCGCCCAGTCGATACCATTCCAATCCATAGCCAATTATATGTCTCTGACCAGCTTCAGGATTTCCTTGAATTTCGGGTCCGCCGCGTCCTGCAGCCACTCGAAGATCACCGCTTCGGTCGTCGTCACCACCGCGCCGCTCTGTCGCAGCAGTTCAAACGCGATTTGCCGGTCCAGCGGCCGCCGGCTCGACACCGCGTCCGCGACCACGAACACCTCGAACCCCGCCGCCAGCAGATCCAGCGCCGTCTGCTCCACGCAGACGTGCGTCTCCAGCCCCGTCAGCACCACCTGCCGCCGGTTCGCCGCCCGCAACTGGTCCAGCAGGCCCGTCGCGCCGCACGCCGTGAAGGTCAGCTTCTCGATGATTTGTTCCGCCCCCAGCAGCCCGCGCAGCGGTTCGACCGTCGGCCCCAGACCCTTGGGATATTGCTCCGTCGCCGCCACCGGCACCCCCAGCAGCCACGCCGCCCGGACCAGCCGCTCGGCCTGCCGAACCACCCCGGCCCCGCCGTCCACGACCGTGACCAGACCCTCCTGAATATCGATGACCACCAGGAAGGAAGAACTGCGTGTCACGCGGTTGGGACAGTTCGTCGCCATCTTGCTGCTCCAAAACTTCAGGCTTTCTCGAACCCGACCTTGAGCCAGCCGGAAAGTTCCTTGATGAATTCTTCAATCCGCGGCCCTTCGGCGCTTTCCAGACGCAACTCGATCCGCCGGGTCTTGGTGAAAATTGTCGTCGGAAATGTCGGATCGTCCGGCACGAACCGGATTTCCCCCTCCGGCAGATCCAGCGTCACCCCGTGCGGCTCCAGCCGCCGCCGCACGTCGTCGAGCGAAAACGAGCCGTTGGGCAGATAGGTGACGATTTCGACCTTGTTTTTCGATTCCATATCGCGGTATCCTCGGCTATCCTCAAACCACGAGGATACGCCGTGCCGGGAATGCGGTCAACCAGAAAACCGCGCCGTACAGTGGCACGGGCATCTTGCCCGTGGGCGTTGTTTCTTCTTTTGAAGCCCCCAGCATTGCTGGGGGACGCTGTTTCTTCTTCCGGGTGCCACACTTTGAAGCCCCAGCCTTGCCGGGGCCAAAGTGTGTTCTTCTTCTTTTTCGGTTTATGCACCAGCCAGAATACGGAGTTTGCCGATGTTCGACCTGAAAATCAATTCTTGCTGTGTGTGGCTCTCCCTCCTCGCGGCCGCCCTGGCCCTCTTCTCCGCCCCGGCACGCGGCCAGCTCAATTCACCGATCAATTCCGACGAATTCCCCGTCAACGCCTTCGCCTTTTCCTCCGGCGAAAAGCCGACCGCCCTGGCCGTGGGCGAAAACGGCCTGATCCTCTCCAGCGACGACGGCGGACAAAAATGGGAGCAACGTCAGAGCCACACCGCCGCCCATCTCGTTGCCGTGACCTTTGCCGAAAACCTCACCGCCTATGCCGTCGGCGGCGGCTCACTCGGCGCCGGCCAGGGTTCCGTCGGCGTCATCTTGAAAACCGTCAATGGCGGCCTGACCTGGCAATCGGTCGGCCCGACCGTGACGCCCTCCGGTGGAATCGCCACCGGTCGCCTCTGGGGCGTGGCGGCGCGCGGCGAGGCCGTCGTCGCCTGGTGCGCGCCGGGACCGGAAGTGCCCAGCGGCCTGCTCCTGAGCACCGACGGCGGAAAAAAATGGGCGGCGCTCGGTGGGCAAGTGTCGGCCCTCCCCATGGCGGCGCGCTGGACCGACGACGACAGCGGCTACGCCATCACCGCCGACGGCCTGGGCTGGCAATGGGACGCGACCGGCGTGAAGCGGTTGGATAAGCAAGCCCCGCCCGCGCCGCTCACGGCGGCGCACATCGCCGATGGCGCGAACTGGGTCGCGGCCCTCGAGGGCGGCGGAATCTGGACCACCAAAGACGCCGGCCGGAAGTGGCTCGCCGCCGCCGGCGACGCGCCGCTCGGCTGCCGGAATTTCAGCTTTTACGAATCCTCCGAAGGTTGGTGCAGCAGCGTCGGGCCGGACGGCCCGCGCTTCACCACCAACGCCGGCCGCACCTGGAAACGGCCGGCCGAGTTGCCCCCCGGACCGGTCCGAGCCATCTCATTCCGCGACGCCTGGAACGGCCTCGCCGCCGGGCCTTTCGGCACAATTTACCAGACCACCGACGGCGGCGGTTCCTGGAAATCAGTTCGCGGCGCGCCCCGCCGGGCCGCTCTGATCGTCTTCGAGCCGTGGGGTTCCGTCGGCGATTGGCCGCTCGTGAGCATGCTCTGCGGCGATCGCGGCTACCGCACGATCCTCTGGTCGGCCACCATGCCCGCCGACGAAACCGTGATCGAATCGGAACGCAAACTCCGCGACGCCGCCGCTGCCCTCGACGGTTGCGAGGCGCTTGTCCTGGGCGACTATCGCTCCGCCCGCCGCGACGGCCCGCCCGGCTTCCTCTGGCCCGCCGCCTTGCCGCACGGAAGATTCACGATGAAGGACACGATGGTTTTGAGCGGGTGGTTGTATATGGCGGTTCGGGATTGGCGACCGACTGTGGTGCTCTCGCCGAGCGAGAAAAGTGAGGATGGTGAAGAGTCGCTGGTGGGCGTAGCAGCGAAGCTGTTGTTTCACCCCTCTCCCTCGGGAGAGGGTGGCCCGCAAGGGCCGGGTGAGGGGTTGAGGCCAACAGCCATTCGCAACGTGAAGGTTTCTGAAATAAGGGTGTGGCTCGCCGATCCCCGAAACGCCCTGGCCACTCGTCCGGCCTCGGGCGCTGAAGGCGATTACCCGCTCTCTGTGAATCCCCTTTCGCCCTCGGAAAATTTCGGGGCCTGCCACGCCGTCCGCGCGGTCATGGCGGCCCAACTCGCGCGGCAATGGCCCGCCCCGCTCGCCGAATCTTTGGGCTATCAACGTGTCGGCTCGAAAAAATCCGGGCCGGGATCATCCGGCTTGCTCGAAGACCTGGAGCGCGGCGGGACCGAAACGCGACGGCCGATTCCGGCGACAGCGGCGTATGGGATGCAACAGCGGACCGAGTGGGAACGCGAAACTGCGGCCTTCTATCCGCTGATGAAGGCGGAGTTGGAACGCGGCGACTTTGCGGCGGCAAGGCAGAGGACAGAGGTGTGGGGGTTACCGCATTTGAATTTACAGCTACCGCAAACATTGTTGATGGACCTGGCGCGGCGGGCGGCGGTGGGTGGAGACGCGAGGAAAGCGAATGAAGTTTTTTTCATGACGTCGATGTTGGCGTCACCATGGGGGCCGCGGCGAGCCGAGGCGCTGGAGTGGGTTCTGGATCGTCAAGCGGCCCCGGAATGGCCTCTGGCGGCAGAAAAGTCGGCAGACCCCTATCTGGACGGTAAGGACTATGTTTCGATGTTCTGGTTTTTGAATGAAGTGTTCCCGGAGATTGCCCACCGAGCGGATTTCCAGTTTGAGCGCTATCGCTCTCTGGCGGCGCTGGGAAAAGTTGATGAGGCGGCGCTCCGCCGGGCGTTAAAGGCTGCGGAGGTCTCGGCCGATCCGGTCTGGGCCGCGACGGTCAAATTGGAATCCTGGATTCAGGCCGGACGCCACGGCGAGCCGCCCATCCCCGCCGTGCGCCTGGAGGCGGTTCCGAAAGAGCAGACGGTTGACCTGGGAGCAAAGTTGTCCCTTGCCGTCTGTGAGGAAACCGCCGGCCTTACGCTCGAATTCGATGCCAAATCAGCGCCGGGCGCGTGGCTGACCATCGACATGGGCCGCACCGGTCGGACCGCCCTGGCCGAGCCGCTGGTCGAGGCCGAAGCGCCGCACATAACCAAACAAGCCACCGCCGCCAGTCCCCTCTGGCTCCGCAACGCCGCCCTCTGGACGCGAACCGAAAAGGACGGCCGCCTCGCCCTCCATCTCGATTTCAAACTCCTCGGCGGCCGCCCCCCGCGCGGTACCGTCTGGCTACTCGCCCTGCGCCGCGAAACCATTCCCGGCCTCCGACCGCAGGTCTGGCCGGAGTTGAAGAACGGTGGGTGCTTTACGTTGATGTTTGATTGATTCATAACAATCTGTCAAAGTCGATGGCTCCGGGTGCCACACTTTGAAGCCCGACGAAGTCGGGCCAAAGTGTGTGCTTCGTTACGCCAACCCCTGCCCGAATTTCTGGCTGCCCCGTTGAAATGCAAAACTCAAAATTATCTCAACAAGCGTTCAAAATCGATAGCCTGACAAGCCTCAATCACCGCAGGCCCGAGGGCCGGTTTGGCCGGATCGGTGTCCGTATCATGCGGCACGATGGCCAGGACGCGCAGGCCCGTCTCCCGGGCCAGTTCCGCCGGGTTGGTTTCCACCGCGATGTCGGCCGTATCGGCGTCGTAATTGTTGACCACCAGCCCCGCGATCTTCAACCCCCGCGACCGGGCGACCTCCACCGTCAGCAGCGTGTGGTTCAACGTGCCCAGGTCCGGCCGCACCACGATGATCAATGGCAAACCCATCTCCGCCGCCAGGTCCGCCACGCGATAGGTGCGGGAGATGATGGGCACCAGCAGCCCGCCGATCCCCTCGACAATCACCAAATCATGCGCCGCCGCGATTTCCTCGAACGAGCGCCGCACCAGGTCCAGATCGATTTCGATTTTGGCCCGCCGCGCCGCCACGCTGGGGGCCAGCGGTTCGGCCAGGATGATGGGGTTGATGATCCGCAGCGGCTCCGGCGCATCGGCCACGTGGGCCAGAAACTCCGCGTCCGGCGAAACCAGATTCGGCCGCCGCTTCACCCCGCCCGTGGCAATCGGTTTCATCACCCCGACGTTGTGCCCCAGGTTCTGCAGCGCCGCCACCAGCCCGGCCGCCACGACCGTCTTACCCACTCCGGTATCGGTTCCGGTGACAAAAAATCCTTTCGCTTTCATTCCGTCACCTCTCCAATTGCCTCGCCCGTGGCGCGAACCAGGAAATCAATTTCCTCCGGCGTGATGGACAACGGCGGCATCAGAACGATCACGTCCCCCAGCGGCCGCAGAATCAGCCCGCGCTTCCGCACCGCGGCGCAGACCCGGTCCCCGATGGCCTCGGCATAAGCATATTCCCGTTTGCTCGCGCGGTCGGCCACCAGTTCGATCCCGACCATCAGCCCGCGCCGGCGAATGTCGCCGACGTGCGGCCGATCGCGCAATTTTTCGAGGGCGAAGCCCAGCCGTTCAATCTTCGCCGGCAGGTTTTCGATAACCCGCTCCGCCGAAAAAATCTCCAGCGACGCCACCCCGGCCGCCGCCGCCAGGGCGTTGCCGGTGTAAGTGTGCCCGTGGAAAAAAGTCCGCCGCTCGGCCCGTTTCCCCAAAAATGCCGCATAAACCTCCTCGCGGGCCAGCGTCGCCGCCAGTGGCAGGTAGCCCCCCGTGATCCCCTTGGCCAGGCACATCAGGTCCGGCACGACCGCTTCCTGCTCGCACGCGAACATGCTCCCCGTGCGGCCAAAGCCCGTCGCCACTTCATCGGCGATCATCAGGCACCCCGCCCGGTCGCACGCGGCCCGCACGCGCCGCAAATACCCCTCCGGCTGCGTGATCATCCCCGCCGCCCCTTGCACCAGCGGTTCGATGATGAACGCCGCCAACTGCCCGGCCTGCGCGTCCACCGCGCGGTCCATTTCGTCCGCACAAGCCAGCCCGCACTTTTCGCGGTCAAGTCCCAGCGGGCACCGGTAGCACCACGGCGTCGGAACGTGGCCCACCTGGAAGAGCAGGGGGCGGTACTTGGCGTGGAACAGGTCGATCCCGCCCACCGACACCGACCCGACCGTGTCGCCGTGGTACGCGTTGGCCAGCGACAAGTAAAGTGTCCGTTCCGGCTCCGGCGTGGGTTTCTGCTGATGGTATTGGAGGGCGATCTTTATCGCCGCCTCGACCGCCGTGGACCCATCGTCGCTGAAGAATGCGTGATTAAGATCGCCGGGCGACAGGTCCACCAGCCGGCGGGCCAGTTCCACCGCCGGCGGCGAACTTAAGCCCAGGAGCGTCGAGTGGGCGATGCGCCCGAGTTGCTCCGCCACGGCCCGATCAAGCTCCGCGCGGCGGTGCCCGTGCAGGTTGCACCACAGGCTGGCGCACCCGTCCAGGTACCGCCGCCCCGCCGCATCGACCAGATAATTCCCCTCGCCGGCCACGATCACCAGCGGCTCGTACTCCGCCATCTGCGTGAACGGATGCCAGAGGCAGGTACGGTCCAGGGCCGCCAACTCGCCCGGCTCGTGGCCATAGAACTGATTCAGTGACATAGGTAATCCCTGTCGCGGCTCACTCCGGAAAAACCAGGTGGACGGCGTGGCCGATCCCGGCCCCGAGGATGTCGCGGGCCGAACCCCGATTGCGCCCGATTTCCAGCAATCCCGCGCTGCCCACATAGGCCACCAGTTCCCCGAGGTGGACGTCCGCGTAGGTCTGGCGAAGGCCCTGTATCTCGCGGCCCGAAACCCGAATGACCAACCGCGACCGCGCCTCCGCCGACGCCGGGAGCATGTCACGGGTAATGTTCGTCACCAGGTTCCCGAAGCGGTCCACCGAAACGATTTCCGCCGCAATGCCGCCAGAGGTGGCGTGGGCGGAAGGGATGTCGAGCCGCACCAGCGACTTTTGCGCCGGGCCGACCTCCTCCAGCGGCGTGCCGCAAGCCAGGTGCGCCGCCACCGGCGCAAAAATGTCGCGCCCGTGGAACGTCGGCGAAACTTCCCGGTTCCACAGGGCCTGATTGCTGACCGTGAAAATCCGTTCCGGGGCCGACGATTTCAGAATGAACGAGAGCAGCCCGTTGTCCGGCGTCAGGAAAATGTGCCGGTTGAGCTCGACCGCCAGGATGATCCGTTCGCCGCCGACGCCCGGATCGACCACGCCCACATGAATCGTCCCGGCCGGAAAGGCGCGGTACGTCGCGTAGAGGGCGTAGCTCCCCGCCGCAATGTCGTGCTCCGGAACCGCGTGCGTGATGTCCACAATCCGCGCCGCCGGGCACCGGGCCAGGATCACGCCCTTCATCGCGGCCGGGTAGAATGATTCCTGTCCGAAGTCGGACAACAATGTGATTATGGCCATCGGCGATCCTCCGGACGTGACGGTTGACGTCTGAAGAGGTTAGATTAGCATTAGGACGTGGCGCGGTCAATGCCGGGGCTTGCCGGAACCAACCGCACCTTCGGCCGCCACCCCGTCTCGCGCGTGATCTCAGATATATCAACCAGATTGTCGTACTCGCTTTGCCCCCGGCGCGGCACTTGCGGATAATACTGGGCCACGATTTCCTCCACGCTCTGCGGCGCCAGCGTCGTCCCGGGACCCGCCGGAAGGTAGATGCGGAATCCCGGCAACTCGGCCGCCGCCACCGCCGCCACCAACTCCGCCGCGTCCGGCATGGCCAGGCACGAAAATCCTTCGTCCAGCAACCCCTGGCGCTGCACCTGGGTCAGGGTGTATTTCGCATCATCCGGGGCCAGCAGAACCGGAAACCGAAGCGAAACCGCCGACAGGCCGTGGAATTTGGCATAGTACGCCAGCAGGTTCTCCGCCGCCACTTTTCCCGCAGCATAGAGGTTGCCCGGGTTGGCCGGCACGTGACCGTCGAGCGGCAGATACGGCAGGACCGACGGCGGAATCGTCCCGCCCCGTTGATCGCGCGTCCGGCTGCCGTTGACGACCTGAATCGACGAAGCGTAGATGATCCGCCGCACCCCCACGTCCAGCGCCGCCTGGAACACGTTGACATTTACCACCGAACTATCGGCATAGGTCCGTTGCGGCTTGGTCCAATTTAGCCCCGGCACATTCCCCAGGTGCACCACCATCTCGCTCCCCGCCAGCACCCGGTAACACCCGTCGGCGTCCAACAGGTTCAGCACCTCCACACCCACCGGCAACTCGCGCGTGAAACACTGGTCCGTGGCCGCCACCTGATGCCCCGCCGCATGCAACGCCTTGACCACGGCCCGCCCCAGCCGCCCCGCCGCCCCTGTCACTGTAATCTTCATGAAACATCTTCTCCAAATGTAGGGTGCGTGCTTGCACGCACCATTCTGCTGTTTCTTCTTCTTTTGCTTCTTCACCCCTCCCCCTTGGGGGAGGGTAGGGTGAGGGTGTTGTTTCTGTTTCTTCTCACGGCCGTCCCAGCGACCCGTCCGGCAACCGGCTCTGCGTCCACGTCTCCGTAACCGCCTGGCACGGAAACTTCCCCGCCAGCGCCTCATCCACGTCCACCCCGTGCCCCGGCCGCTCCGAGACGTATGCATATCCCTGCCGCAACTGCGGGCACCCGGGAAACACATTTTCGAGCGCCTCGTTGAACCCCGACCATTCCTGCACGCCGAAATTCGCCGACGCCACGTCCAGGTGTACGTTCACCGCGTGGCCCACCGGCGAGACGTCCCCCGGTCCGTGCCACGCCGTCCGCACCCCGTGCCACTCGCCCAGGATCGCCGCCTTCCGCGCCGGCGTCAGGCCCCCCATCGCCGTGATATGCATCCGCATGAAATCGATCAGCCGCCCGCTCACCAGCGGCACCCATTCCTGCGGCGAGCTGAACAACTCCCCCATCCCCAGCGGCGTCGTGCACACCTGCCGCACGTTGGCGAACCACGCCAGATGCTCCGGCGGCAGCAAATCCTCCAGGAAATAAAGGTGTAGCGGCTCCACCTCTTTCGCCAGCTCCACCGCCAGCGCCGGCGTCAGCCGCTCATGCACGTCGTGAATCAGTTCCAGTCCCGGCCCGAACGTCCCCCGCACCTTCTCCAGCGCCGCCACTGTCGCCCGCAGATATTGCCGTGGGTGGAAATAGCTCCCCGCCAGCGCCCCCTCCGGCGGTGGCGCGTTCTCGTAACTCTTCCCCCCATACCCGCCGATCTGCACCCGCACGTGCCGCACGCCCTCGGCCAGAAATCCGTGAATCCGCTCCTCCACCGCCTTGATCTCCGTCGCGTCCGCATGGCGATACACCGCCGCTCCTTCGCGGACCTTGCCGCCCAGCAGATCGTAGAGCGGCATCCCCGCCCGTTTTCCTTTCAAATCCCACAGGGCGATGTCCACCCCCGCGATGGCGTTGTTCAGCACCGGCCCGTTGCGCCAGTACGAATGCTGATACATCAGTTGCCACAATTCTTCGACCCGGTCGATCTCCCGCCCCACCAACAGCGGCCGCAAATGTTCCGTCACTGCCGCCGCCACTGCCGTCCACCGCTGCGTAAACGTGGCACACCCCAGCCCATACAGCCCCGGCTCCGAGGTCTCCACCTTGACCACCACCAGGTTGATCCCCGCCGGCGCCGTCAGAATGACCCGCACATCCCGTATCGTGATTTTCATGGTAAATGTAAATGTATCCGCCCCCGAGCCATGCGTCAAGTGGCCGCGCGCCGCCGGGGAACAGGGCTGTACCGTGGCACGGGCATCTTGCCCGTGGTCTTTGTTGTTCCTTCTTCTTTTAAAGCCCCCAGCACTGCTGGGGGACGCTGTTTCTTTTGTTGTTGCTTCTTCTTCACCCCTCCCCCTTGGGGATGATAGCAACACACACGAAATGGCCCCAGCGCATGAAAAAGGCCCGTCCGAAGAAGGGCCGTTGTTTTTGGTACGCCATCAAGGACTCGAACCTTGGACCCGCTGATTAAGAGTCAGCTGCTCTACCAACTGAGCTAATGGCGCAAAAAAGCGAAAAAAATCCTGGTGCGCCCGGCAGGACTCGAACCTGCAACCCTTGGGTTCGAAGCCCAATACTCTATCCAATTGAGCTACGGGCGCTGATTTCCACTTACCAAGCCGCAGGATTGTATGAAACCCCGCCCAAAAAATCAACCCCGAATTTAGGGCGCGTCCGACTCGTACAGTTTCACCAACCGCGCCGCCGCCTCCCGCACCCGCTTCCGCAGCGCCTCCGGCTGCAACACTTCCACCTGGTCCCCGTACCCCAGTATCCACCAATAAATCTCGTTCAGTCCGTCCACCTTCACATCAAAATAAATCGAACCGTCGTCCTGCCAGACGATCTTCTGCGTCCGGTGCCAGTTCACCTCCGCTACGTTCGCCGCCACCAGCGCCGCAAACCGCAGCCGCACGTTGTATTCTTTCCCCTCACGCATAAACCGCCACGCGTTGCCCAGGTACTGCTCCAGCGTCGTCTTCGGCCCCGCAAACGTCCGCCCCGAGAGTTCCAGCCCCGCGAAACGCCCCAACTTGAACGTCCGCACCTCCCCGTGCTCCACCGACCGCCCGATGCAATACCACGCCCGCTCGTGAAACACCAGCCAATACGGTTCCACCTCAACCCGCAGTTGCTTCTTCTCGTGAAACGAAATGTACCGCCCCGTCACCGCCCGCCGCGCCGCCACCGCCTTGCGCACCAACTCATACCCCGCCTGAAGCTGATCGTGCCGCGCCACCGGCCCGCGCCGAATCACCACGCGCCGCGAAAGTTGCCCCACCGCCGCCCGAATCGCCAGCGGCAACTGGCTCTCGATTTTCCTCGCCGCGTCCAGCGCCCCCTCCAGCATCGGCACCGCCCCGTCCGCCGCCGATTGCTCCGCCAGCGCCAGCAGGCCCAGGGCCTCTTCCACGCTCAGGTTGACCGGCGGCAGAAAATACGTCTTATGAATTTCGTACCCGCCCGTCGCCCGGTCGAAAAAAAACGGTATCCCCGCCAGCTCCAGCATGTTCAGATCGCGGAAAATCGTCCGCTTCGACACCTCCAGCTCCGCCGACAACTCGTCCGGACTATAGCGGTGCCGCGTCTGCAGCAGCGTGATGATCTTCAGCACCCGGTGCAACCGGCTGATATCCATCGCCACCTTCCATTTCTTCTTTTGTTTCTTTTCCGCCCACCAAAAACTGTGGGTGGCATGGTCCGGCGAAGACGGGCCATGAATGAACAACGTTGGAAGACCCCAGCATTACTGGGGGAAGCTATTTCTTCTTTTTTACATTTGCACCGTCGCCCGCGCCGCCGGCGGATCGAGGGCCGACTGCTCCAGCGGCCGCGACAACAGCCGGTACCCGTGCCCGCCGTGCTCCATCACCAGCGGCAACTCCGCCTGATCGATCAGCTTCAGGTCCCGATAGACCGTCCGGCGGCTGATCGCAAACCGCGCCGCCAATTCGTCCACCGTCCACGGGTTCTTCTGGAGCAGCCACGCGGTCTTGAGCACCCGGACCACGCGCTCCCGCACCCCGTTCCCCTTCGTTTCCCCGCCGGCCTTCTTCCGCTTGCTCTCGAACGGTTGCATGGCGCACCTGCCTTTCCCGGCCTCTTATCGGCCGAATGGCAGGAGTCTGACACCACGCTGTGCCAACCTTATGGCACTCTAATGACAACAAAATCCCCGGTCAAGGGCACAAAATCTCGTTCCGCGGAGAAATAATCTCGCTTTCAACGGTTTTCAGTTCGCTTCCCTCTTACGCCCGGGCCTTGTTCTTCAACGCCACTTCCACCATTTCCGCCGCCATGTCCGAAACCTTCACCTCGTGGTAGCCTGCGACGCCGGTCCGGATTTTATCCCGTATCGGGGCCGTCCAACTTCGCGGTAACGCATTCACCCCATAGACCACCCCCCACACGCTCCCCGCCGTCGCCCCGTTGCAGTCGGTGTCGAATCCGGGCATAACCGCCATGGAGATGGTCTTCCCAAAGTCATCGCCCCCATACAACAACGCCGCCGCCACAACCTGGGCATTGGCATTGGTGTGGCACCAGTGATGCATCTTTCTCTCGTCCCACTGCTGGTGAATCCGCTCGACCACCTCCGCATACGTCTCCCCCGCCTGCTTAGCCGCCAGGATGCCCTCAATATCCTTCACCAAGCGGCTCTTCGCCGGCACCTGCGCCAGACCCGCCTTGATGATCGTCGCCATGTCCTCCTCCACATACGCCGCCGCCAGCATGGCCGCCACCCACATCTCCCCGTAGATGCCGTTGCGAATGTGGGAGATGCACGCGTCCCGCCAGGCCCATTCTGCGGCCCGCCCAGGATTTCCGGGATTGGCATACCCAAAATAGTCCGCCCGGATCTGCGCCCCGATCCACTCCCGATACGGATTCCGATACGTCGCACTCGCCGGCGGCAACCGCAGGTTCACAAAGTTCCGATAGGCCACCCGTTCCGCCGTGCAGGTGTGGAAAATCGGGATGTTCTGTCCCCAGAAGTCACAGACATCCTGCGGCGTAAAACCTTCTCCCTTCGCCTTGACCAGCGCAAAACCCGTCGTCGTGTAATTGGTGTCGTCGTCCTCCACCATGCCGTCGATCGTTCCCCGCAGCATCGCTCTCTGACTCTCGCCCAACGCCCGCTTCACCCCCGCGGCCTCGATCCGCTTCTGCTGCACCTTGCTCGGACGGGGAAAATAATCTCCCAGCGGCCAACTCTTCGTCGCCTCCAGCGTCACGCGTATCTCGTGCCGCCGCCAACCCTCCACCGGCTTCCCCAGCAGGCACCCGCAAATCCGTCCCAGCCACCCCCCGTGCAACCGCCGCAAGAACTCCCGCTTCGACCCCGTCCACTTCCGCAACCCGGGACGGCGCCCGCGCGCCTGCCGGATTCCCCGCAGCTCGCTCGGCTCGACGTACGCATAGTCCGCCCGCATTGGCAGCGACTGCACCTTGTCCACCAGCGCCCCGGCCGCCGCCAGCCACGTCTCATCTCGTTTCACACCCAGCCGGTGCCAGTTCTCCTTCGGCGGCTTAACCCCCAGAAGTCGGTCAAACTCCGCCCGCACCGTTGCCAACTCCCGCCCCTCGTCCTCCGCCTGCTGCAACTCCGTCTCCAGATCACATCCTTCAAGCCACACGTGTGTGTTGACCCAATTCGCCAACGGAGACACGGACATCTGCTTCGTCATAACCTTCTCCCTTGTCCTGGCTGAAAACACGAGGCCGTAACCAGAGGCCGTTCGCCTGTCCCTGACGCCATCGCGTATGGCAGGAGTCTGATACCCCGCCGTGCCAATCTTAAGGCACTTTAATGACAGAATAATCCCCGGTCAAGGACATATAACCCGGAATATCAAGGAAATGGTTCGAGCGCGGCCGAAAAAGCGGGTCACGGACTTTGCGTAAAGACGCCGTTCAATATTTTTCGCAGCCTGACCCGGTCGGCGGTCGTCACATAAGGGTTGGCGCACAACTCGCAGTCTTCGTCCGTGCAGGGCGTGATCTCGAAACCGTTCAGCCGCTCGTTCAGGATGTCCAGGTCGTCCCCGTCCACCATGCCGTCGCCGTTTATGTCGCCCAGGAGCCGGACCTCTATCGTCACGCCCTCGGAATTTGTGTAATCCGGCGGCGCCGTCAGGCTGACCGTCAGGACACAGGCCCCGACGCCCCAGCCGTTGTTGCTCATGGTGCTGCCGATGGCCCAAAAGGTCAGATATGAGCCGGGTTCCCCCGAAACGCTATAGCAGAGATATGAAGTAGACAAGCCCGGAGAGTAACTCGGCGTCTCGGACAGATAAACCACTCCCGGCCCGCTCTCGAACACGAAAAGCGTGTACAATTCCGCGGGCCAGCCTTCCGGGGCCAGGACGAAAAACTCCCTCTCCAGCCAGGCCTCGGTCGTGTCCGTCTGATCCGGCGGCGGGTTCTGATAGACCCAGTTGCCGCTAACCGTAAAACTGCCGCTCCAATAACCCTGGGCCTCGGCTGCGCCGCCGTCGAAAGCGACAATCATCAGCGTGTGCGTAGTCGGCGAAAGGCTGGTCGTGTCGAACGAGAAGGTCTTCGTCAGATTGTCCCAGCCCATGTCAAGATAAAGGTAATTTAGTCCCGGCCCGCCGCCGGATGTCTGGCCCACAATATTGCCGCTCGAATCCGCAGAAAAAGACCGCAGCCCAATTTCAAACCAACTTGTGTCGCTGCCCGATTGGTTGATAATGAAGGTGGAGGCCGGGGTGCTGCCCGTGGCTTGGATTTCGTAGATGTTTCCAGATTGGAAAAATTGATATTGTCCGCAACTTGCCATGGCCATACACGAGGCGGTCATACACGCGGCGTCAGCGCTGGAAGTAGCCGTCGAAAGATTCACCGAGCCGGTGCCGGAAGTCACGTCGTCGCTGGAATGGAATTGAACTGTCAACACGTCGCTCGATGGCGACACAAGTTGGCTGAATGCTTTTTGTACCACGGAAACTTTAATCTCGCCGGCCGAAATGCTCCAGTCTTCCTGTGGGGTATTATCCGTAAAAATGAGGTCGCCACTCGAATTTTCAGAAATCGGGGCGCTCCAGTCGTCCCAGGAGTCGCCAAAATAATCATAATCGGAGAGCTCGACCACGAAACCGCTTGCGGCGCAGTCGTCATGATGGACAGTAAAAGTTGCACCAGATTCCGAGCAATTAATCCAGTAAAGAATATTGCCGATGGATTCGTACTGGCCGCCACTGATAGCACCCATCTCCTGAGCAAGGGCATGAGCTATGTCGTTTGTGCCCATGTTTTCAGAGATGGTAACGACGCCGGAATTCGTGAATAATCCGTCACTGGAGATGAACTCGACGGTCAGCGACTCGCCGCCAGGGGCCACCAGCCGCTGTGAAACCGTAACCGCAAGATGGTCGTGAGCAACGATGCCATCCCACTGAGCGCCGCCGTAAGTAGCCGGGGCCAGCCAGTAGGGGTGAACAAAATTAGCGCCGCTGCCGTTTGTGCCGGAAGCCGTGGTCGAAATTCCATTGCCGGGGAACCCGCGCGCCTGGGTCAATAACATAAGTTGACCACTTGTCTGGTTGCCTGTGCCTGCTTGCGGCTGAACCTGCGTTATACTAGAAAGGTTGTTGAATTGATAATACCACCCGAGGTCTTTGCCGACAGCTACCACGGAACCGGACAGTGAGTTGTTGATCGTATTTTGGATTTGGCTCAGAATAGCACCGCGCGTCTCGCCGCCGGTCGTGGTGTAGGATACCGTAGCGCCGCTAATAGTCACGCTGACCGTTTGATCCGCCGGGCAGGACGGAACATACGAAGCCACGAAATGGCCATCAACATAAGCTTCGAGCCGCTGCACAGCTCCGCCTTGATTACAGGGCGTGGCATTGATCGAAACCACTAGTTGATCGCCTTGGTTCACCTGCGCCGGCAGCCCTGAAACGTCGACCGAGGGGCGTTTGGCAAAGGGAGCGGAAAGGGGATCGCCGACCACGGTCGCATCAGATATATCGGCTATAGACTGGTACATCACCTCGACGTAACTGAACCCCTCCGCATACCGGCGGAATTGGAGCGGAAGAGGGAATTTCTCATTGATGGCGTGAGGCTCCTTTCCGGTGCCGTAGCCGCCAATTCCCCCGGCCGCCATAAAACATTCCGGGGTTGTGTGCCAATTGTAAATTTGGCCTCTTCCATCTTGATAAGAACCGAGGAACAATCCTCCGAAGGAGGTCAGGGTCTCCCCATAGGCCCCGTTGGCCCAGGGCCAACCGTGTGCAGAGGACCAGACATATGCAGTCGTGCCGGTAACATTTGGCTCGGGGATCTGTTGCGACCCCATGGTGATGCCCATAACCGAACCGGTAAATCCGGGATTTAGCCACGGCTGATAGAGGCTGGAAGTTGCCACACAAAGTTTATCGCAAATCGCCCCGAGACCTTCTTGCCTCAATGTTTCTGCTTCGATCCAGAAATATGGGCTTCGCCCGTTCCTCAGATTGTCATCACTGTCAAGGAAAAGAAAAGTACATGGTTGTGAACATATCTGATGCGTTGGCACGCCAACTTGTTGGCGACAGCCGTATGGGTAGTAAACATCATATGTTGCGTCGCCGGCAACCGCACGGTCAACGGCGTCGTTCACAAGGTTCTGTCCATGCAGGTAATCGCCAGCAAAATAGCCGTAGAGCATTGAAACAAGAAATGGTATCTTGTTCCCTGTCGAATAGCCAGAACTGGTATAGGTCGGAACCGACCAGTTGTTGAGCTTGAAGGCTTCATTTGTGCCGTAATATGTCGTATATCCGGGGTTGCCCGAACAGCCTACGGGCGGCGCGTTGCCAAGAATAAACCGGCCGTAAGCTGTGTCAACATGAGCTTCGGAACCAATGACGTTCCAGTTGGCGTCGAACCCCTCAGAATTATTGACCGTTGCAGCCGTGCTTTCGCTGATGTTCGGCCACGTCCTCCAGGGAATGCCTTCGCAAATTACAAGGATATATACTTGGTTCGTGAGGGACTTTTGTTTCAGGTAATTTACGATTGGGTTGTAGATGGAATTCGTGAATTCGGTCACGGTCATCATCAGCATGTTGTCGTCGTCAGAGCCGGGACTCCCATAGCTTGCCAAGCGGTGGCTGGTGGGCGGCTGACTGACTGAAAGGTTGCTCAGGGTGATACTCAAGGCCAGCATGTTGTCAGATGGAATATTCCGCGCCGCCTGATAGTGCAGTGCAATACTCTGAGACCAAGAAATCTGAGAATTGTAGATGACCAGGACATTCTGCGGCCCACCTCCAGCCATAGCCGGCACGCAGATCATCACCATAGCCGCCAAAGAAAGTGCAAATGGTCTTTGCATGTTGATGCCCCCGGAATAGAAAGCGTGAGGTTTTCATTGCTGCCTTGACTTGCGCAGCAGCATAAGCGCCGACAACCCGGCAGCCAGCAGGCCAATCGTGGCCGGCTCGGGAGTCACTTGTAAATCATCGACATAAAACTGATCGGAAGTGTCACCGCTGACGTAGAACTCCACGTCATACGAGCCGGTGACCGGGACTTGGTAAGAGTACACCAGCCAGTTTAGGGTCTGAATCGTCCCAAATTGGATCGATTCGTAAAGCATGCCTCCGCTGCCGAAAGGGTACGGACCATAGATACTAACCGTTGTGTACTCAGTTGTATCCGCCATGGCAATGTATGCGAAAGAGATTACCTGGCCGGCAGCCGCACTAAAAAGGGGACTCCAAAGGACTTCCCAGTTTCCCTTTGCAGAGACCAGTGCGCAGAATTTTCCGTCGTAGGGGCTTGTAGTAACGACATTCTCAGCTCCAGGGCCGCCTCCAGACCAACCAGTCAAATCTCCCGTCTCGAACCCGCCATTGACGATGGCATCCGCCTGGACTACGCCCACTGAGCAAAGAACGACTGCAATGGCCGCGAGGCACGGCAAAAGTTTTCGCAGGTTCATGGCTTTTCTCTCCAACTAACCCGGCGACGCGCCTCAGCCGCCCCAATACCAACCTGAGGTCTGCAATTGTGCATCAGAAATCAGTTCTTGTCAAACGAAACGTGCCAATTTTTTCTGATAATCTGTAGGATATCTTTTAGATATTCGGACCTTTCGGCCACAGCCGATGATCCTCCCCATGCGCGAAAAGGCCTTGTGCTACCGCCGGCAACCGCCCGGTCTACTGAGTCGTTGGCGAGGTTCTGTCCGTTCAAGTAATCGCCAGCAAAATAGCCGTAGAGCATTGAAACAAGAAATGGTATCTTGTTCCCTGTCGAATAGCCAGAACTGGTGTAGGTCGGAACCGACCAGTTGTTGGGCTTGAAGGCTTCATTTGTGCCGTAATATGTCGTATATCCGGGGTTACCCGAACAGCCCACGGGCGGCGCATTGCTAAGAACAAACCGACCGTTCGCCGTGTCAACGTTAGCCTCGGAGCCAAGCTCGTCGATTCGAAACCAATCTCTTGGTGGATCAGCATAGATGTAGGATCCGGAGAGGAGCTGAACGTCCTCCGGCGCTTTCGGCCACATCCGCCACGGAACGCCCTCGCAAATTACAAGGATATAGACCTGATTTTTGAGGTTCTTTTGGGCGAGGTAGTTGACGATGGGGTTGTAGATTGAATTCGTGAACTCTGGCACGGTCATCATCAGCATCGAGTCGTCGTCGGAATGTGGTGTGCCGTATGGTCGAAGACCGAAGTTGGTGGGATTCTGGCAAATGGTCATGTTATTCGGGCTGATGCTCAGAGCCAGCATGTTGTCGTTGGGAATATTACGTGCCTGCTGATAGTGCATTGCAATGCTCGTAGACCAAGAAAAAACGGGGTTGTAAACCACCAAGACGTTCTGAGGTCCGCCGCCGGCAAGTGCCGGCGTGCCTGCGGCCACCAAAACCACCAACACCAAAGTGATTCGCTTGAGCATGAAAAATCCCCTGGAGAATTGGAATAAACAGTCGCGACTGGAACAGTATTTCCGTCATCCGATCCTGCGCCGGATGAGAAGTGCCCCCAAACCCGCCGCCAGCAGGCCCATGCTGGCTGGCTCAGGTGTCAATTGAACGTCGGCCACGTAGAAGTCTATCTGTCCGAGGGCGGCCTCCTGAACTTCAAAATCCAAGTAGTAAATGCCGGAAGCCCCGAACTGGAACGATGCACTCTGCCACTGCGAACTCAACGCCTGGACAGAGTTACCAGGTGGGTAGAGTAAATATCCTCCGCCATAACCACCAGATCCTATTACCTTCGCCGAAAGCCCCGACTCTCCTGCGGTATAAGTGCCTTGATATTCGAACGAGAGGACATCGCCCACGTGAGCATAAAAGCCCTGGGTGTTGCCTGTAACAAGTTGCGAAGTACCGTTCGGCCCTGCCCAAAGCGACGCACAATATGTTCCATCGGGGGGTGCGGGGGAAGTGACAACGCCTACACCACCCGGGCCGCCCCAGGAAGATGCCGACCAACCGGTGAGATTCCCTGTTCCGAAGTCGCCATTAACGATGGCGGCCGCCCGCACGCCACCCGCGGCGCAGAGCGCGACCGCAATGGCCGCGAGGCACGGCAAAAGTTTTCGCAGGTTCATGGCAATTCCCTCTAACTCCACCGGCGACGCACCTCAGCCGCCCCAATTCCAACCGGAGGTCTGCAATTGTGCATCACAAAACAACGATAGTCAAATATAAATCGCTCTTCGTATCCGTCAGAATATTACCTATCTTAACTCGCCAAAGTTCAGAAATGGTTTCCGTGAAGAGAAAATTCTCATTCCCCCCGTCCCACCCACTTCGGCGCCAACCGGTACCGCGCCCCCAGGAACACCACCACCGCCGCAATCACCAGTGTCGTGATCGGCAATATCCGCTGCCCCAGCACCAACCGATAAACCGAATCCGCCGCCAAGAGGAGCGGCAGCACCAGCATCGCCACCACCAGAATCGGCCGCCCGAACAGCACCTGCCGCCGCCGCTCCAGCAGTTTCGCCACGCCCAGCATGACCAGGGCCACCACGGCCAGCGACGTCGGCCAGTATTGCCAGTCGGCCGGCGCGTACCACGATTCCGGCTCGCGCAGGACCGCAAACACCACCAGCACCGCCAGCGCCAGTTGCGCCAGGTAAACATAAAATGTCCGCCGGAACGAAATCCCCGCCCAGACATAATACGCCACCAGCGCCAGCCCGCACACGGTCCCGAGGATCCACCGTTCCAGCGAAGCGTCCGGCCCCCACTCCGCCTCCGGGTGCAGCGGCGCCTGGGCCAGCACCACATAAAACCCCAGCCCCGCCAGGGCCAGCACCACCGACATCTGCCGCGCCGGCGTGTTCAGCGTGCTCAAGGGACTCCGCAACCGGTCCAGCACCGTCCCGATCCCCAGCCACAGCAGCCCGCCCGCCGCAAAGACGCAGGCATTTATGTTTATCCGTGTCGCGTCCCAGTGCGGCCAGTTCTCCGGCGGTTCGATGTTGTGCCACACGCTCAGGAATGCCCCCACGCTCATCAGCACCATCGGGTAAAGCATTTCCGGCCGCCGGTGCCCGAACGACCAGACGAAAAACACCGCCGTCAGAATCCAGAGCAGGACCAGCGCCGCATGGGTGTGCAGGAAGAACGCCGCCAGGATCCCCCCCGCGAAACACGACATGCAGCTCAGCGTGAAGATCGACGTCGAGGCGTGTTTCTCCTCGCGATAGAGCCGGCAGAACCGCGCCAGCAGGGCCATGTACGGCCCTTCCCATAGGTACACGAGTAAATGTATCGCCCCATACCCGCCCACCGCGTAGATCAGATAGTTGGTCAGTTGCCCGCGGGAATGGTGCACGAGCAGCCCCATGCCGATGGTCGCCGAACTCCCCGCCAGGTAGAACCCCACCGTCCGCGCCCGGTGCCGCACCACCCACAACGACAGGAAGAACGTCAGCAGTATCCCGCCCCAGGCCAGGCCGATGGCCGCCGGAGAAACCTGCCCCACCGGGAAAAGCTCGTTCGGATTTTCCGCCGCCCCCCACGCCGCCCGATACCCCAGGAACGTCAGCCACCCCAGGTACGCCGCCAGCACCACGGCCAGGGTCATCCCGATGGTCGTGAACGGCCGGGCCTGCTGCCGGGCTTCCTTGTCGCCGATGCTGCTCCACGCCCCCAGCGCCCGCGACAGGACGATGGCCGTCAGCATCCAGAAGGACGCCAGCCCCGCCGTCAGCAGGATCACGGTTTCCGCAATGTGAATTTCACTGTTCCCCCACCGCCCGACCGCCGCCAGATAAGCCGCGGCCGTCACCGCCGCGATCACCGCGTAATGAATTATGGCGTGTTTTACATGCGGCCGCATGAGCAGCAATATCGCCGCCAGCCCCAGCAGGTCGCCCGCCTGATAATAAAAATTCCGGGTCGTCGAAACCGCTACCAGCGCCACCGTCCCCGCCACGAACGCCCCGGCGTAGAGCGCCGCCCCAAAATTCCGCGCCGAACTTTCCCACCGCCGCCCCACCGCCGCCAGACCCCACGCCGCCAGGCCCAGCACCAGCCCCGCCCCCAGCGCCGCCGCCGAATAGCGGTTGAGCCAGCCGGCGGCGTGCGACGGATCACGATGCACATGGAAGAACGCCAGCACCAGGCCCACCACCGCCAGCCCGAAGAACGCAAACAGGTCTTCCTGCCGATAAACCAGCGCCGCCACCAGCAGCGACAAGCCCAGCGCCGCCAGCAAAATCAGGCTTTCGTTGCTCAGGCTGGTTTGACCCGACCCCGCCGCAGCCAGCAGCACCGTTGCCGCCGCACCCACCAGACCCGTGACGACCAGTCCGTCGCAATAGAAGGCCGCCGGCCACCACCGCCGCCGAAACACGGCCACCGCCGCCCCGGCCACCGACAGCGCCGCCGAAACCAATGCCACCACGCTGGTCATGTGCTGAAAGGACCGCTCGGCGTCGCCCGGGGCCGACCGGACCAGATAAATCCCCGTGGCTGCCAGCAGGCCCAGCGCCGCCAGATAGACGCTCGGTTCCCACCGCACGCGCCACGCCGTCGCCATCAGCAGCACCGCCATGGCCACCAGCAGGTCCAGGGCCTCGACGTGCACCAGCCGTCCGGCCACCGGCAAAGTGACCTCGCCGCCGATAGCGGCCAGCCACAAAAAACTGAAAGTACCCACCGCCAGCCCCGCAACCAGCGGCGCACTTCGCGTCCACCGGTTGCGCAGCAGGATCGCCGCCTGGTCGCCGGCCCTCAGGCCCGACGAATGGCCGGACGGTGCGGCCGGCTGATCGGGTTCTTCAGAAAGCCGCGCGAACAGACCGAAAATGTAAACCAGCATCGCCCCGATGGCCAGGCCCACCGCCGCCCCGGAGTTTTCCGCCAGCGCCGCCAGAACCGTTTGTCCCGCGATTCCTCCGCCTCCGCCGCCCCCCGCCCAGCAGGCCAGCCAGCCCGGCACCGCCAGCGCCGCCACCAGTCGGAAAGCGAACCGGCCCCGGCCGCGATAATAAATCCCCGCCAGGCCCGACCCGAGGAAGAGCAGGGCCAGGGTCAATAGTACGACGCTGCGGGGCCGATCGCTTCGGACCAGCGCGACCAGGCCGACCACGACCAGGGCCAGCAATGCGCCGCCGACCAGGGTGATGGAAATAATCCTGACTGCCCGGGCCTTCTTGCCGCCGGGCGACTCGCCCAGCACGGCCGCACGCTCCGCCGGCGTCACGCCGTTTTCGGATGGTCTTTCCTGCCCCTGGTTGGCTTCCCGCTCGGTCAAATCCAATCCTCGTAAACGCTTTCTTCCAGCGGAATATGATACGGCAAACGCCGTCGCCCTGTCCAGCGGTAGTTTGCCATTGGCCTGGGGCGGTTAAAGTTTGGAGGTACTCTCTGGGTGTCACCGGCCGGCCACGAGAACCTCGACGCCGGTGTCCTCGAGCCGGGCGGCCCAGTCGTCGGGAAGCCCGTCGGTAACCAGCGTGTCGATCTGGTCGAGCGTGGCGAACTGGGCGAACGAAACGCGACCCAGTTTGCTCTGGTCGCAAAGCAGGACGACTTTTTCCGCCGCGGCCATCATGGCTCGCTTGGCGGCCGCCTGGTGGATGTCCGGCGTGGTCGCTCCCCGGTCGGGGTCGAAACTGTTGGCCGCCATGAAGGCCTTGTCGGCCGATAGCTGCTTGAACAGGCCCTCCCCGGACGCCGGCAGCGTGCAGTGGAAGCCCTTGCGCAGCGGACCGCCCAGCAGGATGATCTCGGTGCCGCTGGCCTCCTCCAGCAACCAGGCGATCTTCAGGTCGTTGGTCACCACGACCAGGTCGCGTTTGCGGCCCAGCAGGCGGGCTAATTCCAGGGCGGTGGTCCCCGTATCGAGGATGATCCGGTCACCATCGTCAACCAGGTTGACCGCCGCGGCGGCTATGGACTGTTTCGCCGCCAGGTTCTGAACCTCGCGTTGGGCGAACGGATACTCCTGGCCGGTCTTGGTATCGCGAATAGCCCCGCCGTGCGTCCGCAGGAGCAGACCCTGCTGCTGCAGGTCGCGCAGGTAGCTGCGAACAGTCGCGCCCGAGACGCCGAATCGGGAACTCAGGGCCGCCACGGTCACCTTGCCACGCTCGACGACCAGGCGAGCGATCTCCGCCTTGCGCTCTTCGGCAAAAACGGTCGGGTCGGCGGGCCGGTCCACCGGCAGCGGTTCTGTCATCGCGGGGCCTCCTGAAAACGCAAGAGAACGAAAACTGAAGTAAGTGGGCGATAACTCCACACAATCGGCTAGAATACTGTTGACAGACGTTTGCGGCAAGTATAAACTTTCGCACATGAAAGTAAACGCAACCATTCGCAAACACCTGGCACAGGAGAAAAAATGCCTGAACTGAGAATCTGTATCGTAGGGTGCGGTCGCGCAGGGATGATCCACGCCCGCCATTTCCACTCGGTGGTGCCGGGGGCCGGCGTGGTCGCGCTGGCCGACCCCGTGCCCGAGACCCTGGCCGCCGCAGCGCGCGAGATGCCGGCGGCTGCGGCCTTCGCCGACTACCGTCAGGCCATCGCCGCCAAAGGCGTTGACGCCGTGGTCATCGCCACCCCGACGGTCTTCCACAAGGACATCGTCCTGGCCGCCGCCGCGGCCGGCAAGCACGTCTTCTGCGAAAAGCCCATGGCCCTCAACGTGCCCGACTGCGAGGCGATGATCCGCGCCGCCGACGCCGCCGGAATCGTCTTTCAGATCGGTTTCATGCGGCGCTTCGACGCCGGTTTTCAGCGGGCCCGCGAACTGCTCGACAGCGGCGATCTCGGGCGGGTCATGATCATCAAGTCGACCGGGCGCGGCCCCGGCGGACCAGGTCCGTGGATGTGGGATCTCGCGAAGAGCAATGGCATCATCGCCGAGGTCAACAGCCACGACATCGACTCGCTCCTGTGGATGACCGGCAGCCGGCCCACGCGCGTCTACGCCGAGGCCCACAACTTCAAGATGACCGAAGCCCGGACCCAATTCCCGGATTTCTACGACAACGTCGTGGCCACCTTCCGCTTCGAGAATGACGCCATCGGCGTCGTCGATGGCACCTGTCCGGCCGGCTACGGTTACGATGCCCGGATGGAAATTCTCTGCGAGAAGGGCGTCATCTTCATCGGCTCGGCCAAGCAGCACGGCGTGGAACTCATCACCATCGAGGGCGAAGTCCGCGGCCGGGCGGTGCCGTCGTGGCGCACGCTTTTCCGCGACGCCTACCTGGCCGAGGCCCGGGACTTCGTCGAGTGCGCGGCCACGGGCCGCGCGCCGCGCGTCACCAGCCGCGACGGTCTGCTGGCGGTCGCCGGGGTGGTCGCGGTCAACGAGTCGATTCGCACCGGTCAGCCGGTGACGCTGTGAGCCGCTTCGGCGGCGGGAGAAACTGGCGGTGAAAGCCCTTCGACTGTACGGCCAGAACGATCTGCGGTTGGAGGAGTTGCCCAGCCCGGTCTTGAGCCGCGGCGAGTTGCTGCTGCGGGTCCGCAGCGCCATGATCTGCGGCACTGATCTCCGGATGATCGCCTCGGGCGCCGTGCCGGGCGGCCTGCCGCGCGTGCTCGGCCACGAAATGGCCGGCGAGATCGCCGCCGTGGGCCAGGGCGTGAACGGCTGGCAGGCGGCCGACCGGATCGCGGTGGCCCCGAACGTCGGTTGCGGCCGGTGTCCTTTCTGCCGGGCCGGACAGACGCACCTTTGCGCCGACTACCAGGCCCTGGGCATTCATCTTGACGGGGCCTTCGCCGAGTTCGTTCGTATTCCGGCCGCCGCCGTCGAGCAGGGCAACATCGTCCGCCTGGCCGAGACGATGAGCTTCGACGAGGCGGCCCTGGCTGAGCCGCTGTCGTGCGTGCTTAGTTCGGCCGACCGCCTTCAGCCGGTCGAGGGAGCCACGGTGTTGGTCCTGGGCTCGGGCGTCATCGGCCTGATGCACGCCATGCTCATGCAACGGCTCGGAGCGGCCCGGGTTCTGGTGAGCGATCCGAACACAAGCCGCCTCGAGCGTTGCCGGCAGGTGCTCCCGGAGATCGTGCCGGTCGAAACGGCGGACCTGGCCGGCACGGTCGACAGGCTGACCGAGGGCCGTGGTATCGATGTCGCGATCACCGCCTGCCCGTCGCCGGAAGCCCAGGTCACGGCCCTGGAACTGGCGGGCCTGAACGGACGAATCTGCTTCTTCGGCGGACTGCCGAAGGACCGGGGTGTGGTGCCGCTGGATACCAATCGGATACACTATCGCCAGCTCACGGTGACCGGCACCACGCGTTCCAGCCCCGAGCACCTTCGCCGGGCCGTGGGCATCATCGCCGAGGGCGGCGTCAACTGGGGCCGCCTGGTCACCTCGCGGCACCCGATCGAAGATTTCGGTCGGGCCTTCGACGTGGCCCGCAGCGGCGCGGGCTGGAAGTCGGCGATTGTGATTGACTGAGGCCGTTGAGTCGGGACCAGCGCGATACGGGAATGGACGGGATGGCTGAAACACTGCTGATCGGCGTCGACATCGGCACGCAGGGCGCCAAGGCGGCGCTCTTCGACGCCGCCGGTCATTGTCTGGCCCAGGCCTTCGAGGCGTCGCGGCTGAAGCGGCCCGCGCCGGGCGCAATCGAGGAAGACCCCGAGCGCCAGGTCGGCGCCGCCTGTCGGGTCATCCGGCAGTGCCTGGTCAGTGCGAAGGCGGAGGCGTCGGCCGTGGCCGGGCTTGGCCTGGCCGGGCAGATGGCCGGGGTCATCGGCGTGGGCGACGACGGGCGGGCGGTCACGCCGTACGACTCGTGGCTCGACACGCGGTGCGTCCCGCAGATTGCCCGGATGAACAGCCGCGCCGGCGACGAGATCGTCCGCCGGACCGGCGGGCCGGCCAGCTTCAACCACGGCCCGAAAATGCTCTGGTGGAAGAAGAATCGCTCGCAGGACTATCGCCGTGTCCGGGCCTTCGTCCAGCCCGGCGGCTATGTGGCCATGCGACTGTGCGGGCTGGCCGGCGAGCGGGCCTTTATCGACTGGACGTATCTGCACTTCTCCGGATTCGCGGACACGGCCGCCGCAGCGTGGGATCCGGGGCTTTGCCGGGAATTCAAAATGGATCCGGCCAAGCTGCCGGACATCGTGGCTCCGCAATCGATCGTCGGCCGGCTCACCGCCGGCTTTGCCCGGCGCTGCGGGCTTCGCCAGGGCACGCCCGTGGTGGCCGGTTGCGGCGATACTGCGGCCAGCTTCCTGGCCTGCGGGGCCGTCGCCCCCGGCGTGTGCGTCGACGTGGCCGGAACCGCCTCGGTCTTTGCGGCCACCAGCCGGACCTTTCAGCCCGATACGGTCCACCGCCTGCTCTCGTCCAGTCGTTCGGCCGTGCCGGGGTTGTGGCATCCGTACGCCTACGTCAACGGCGGCGGCATGAACCTCGAATGGTTCCGCCGCGAGATCGCGGGCCTGGGCTGCCGGGAGTTGCCCGCCTGGGACCGACTTGAAGCCCTGGCCCGGCGGGCCAGGCCGGACGAGGCGTCGCCCCTGTTCATCCCGCACCTGGCCGGCCGCGTCTCGCCGCCGCAACCGAATCTGCGGGGGGCCTGGGTCGGCCTCACCCACGGCCATACGCTGGGCCACCTCTATCGGGCGGTGCTCGAAGGCGTGGCCCTGGAGTACGGCCTTTATCGCCGCGTCCTGGCGGAACTCTACCCGGAACTGGGGCTGAAGGAGCTGCGCATCACCGGCGGTGGCGAGCGGTGCGGCCTGTGGAATGGCATCAAGGCCGATGTTCTCGGCGTTCCGGTGCGGCGGATCACGCAGTCGCTCGGGGCACCGCTGGGCGTGGCCATGCTGGCCGGCTGGGGCGTGGGATTGCTGCCGTCGTTGCCCGAAGCGGCCGCCAGGTGGGTGTTGCCCGGCCAGGCCGTCCGCCCGGACCGGTCGATGGGCGGCTACTACCGCCGTCGTATTGACATGTATCACACGATGCTCGGGCGTCTCGATCTGCCGGAGCGCTAGAAGGGAGTTGCAAAGATGACTTCATCGGGCCGCACCCCGTCGATCAGCGTGTCGGGCGCCTTTCAGGCGGAGGCTGACACCAACTATCCCGCGGCCGCCGTGCCGACCATTTACTTTATCGGGATGACCACGGGAAAATCCTCGATCATGAAGGTCTTTCCGAAATGGGCCGAGTACCTGGGCCTGGGAGAGGTGCGCATCCAAGGCATTGATTGCCGCTGGCACGACGCCCCGGCCGTCTACCGCCGCATCGTCGAGCACATCAAGCGGGATCGCCTTTCGCTCGGGGCTTTGGTTACGACGCACAAGCTCGACCTCCTGAACGCCTGCCGCGAGATGTTCGACGAACTCGACGAATACGCCGAACTCTTAAGTGAGATCAGTTGCCTCTCGAAAAGAGACGGCCGGCTGCGGGGCAGCGCCAAGGATCCGATCACCAGCGGCCTGGCCCTCGAGGCATTTCTTCCGGCCGACCACTGGCGCAAGACCGGCGGCGAGGTCTGCCTGCTGGGCGCCGGCGGATCGAGCCTGGCCCTGACCATGTATCTGATGCAAACCGTCCCGCCGCCGCAGCGGCCGCGAACCATCCGCGTGACCAACCGCAGCGTGCCGCGCCTGGACGAGATGAAACACGTTCATGCCCGGATCAACCCCGGCCTCGAGGTCAGTTATCATCATTGCCCGCAGCCGTCGGATAACGATGCGGTCGTCGCGGCGCTGCCGGCGGGTTCGCTGGTGGCCAACGCCACCGGGCTGGGCAAAGACGGGCCGGGCTCGCCGCTGACCGACGCCGCGGTCTGGCCCGCCAATGGCCTCGTCTGGGACTTCAACTATCGCGGCGACCTGGTGTTCCTCGACCAGGCCCGCCGGGCCCAGGCGTCGCGGAACCTGCAAATCGAGGACGGCTGGATCTATTTCATCCACGGCTGGACGCGCGTTGTGGCCGACGTGTTTGCTTGCGACATTCCGACCCGCGGACCGACGTTCGACCGCATCAGCGAGATTGCCGCCGCAGCGCGATGAGCGGCGACCTGCGATTGGCGACAGAACACGAGGCGTGTTTTTGAGGAGTTGGCCATGAAGAAGAAGGACGCGGCGTCGTCGGAGATCATGAACCCGTTTGCCGTCACCATCGGCCTGGACGAAGGCCTGATGTTGGGGGCCAAGAACCACCTGGGCCGGCGGGCCTCGGACATGCGCGGCTACTACGCCGACGAGGCGGCCCTGGAGCAACTGGTCGCCGCCGGCGACCCGCTACACTACGAGGTCTTCGAGGTGCCCGTGCCCGAGCAGGCCGGTCACCTGATGTACTGCATAAGCAAGCTGCTGCCCGGCGTGGTCGGCGACGAGTACTGGATGACCAAAGGTCATTACCATGAGGTCCCCGGGACGGCCGAGATCTACCTCTGTCTGCGCGGCGAGGGCTACATGGTCATGAAGACCGCCGACGGCCGCGCGGACGCCAAGCGGATGGTTCGCGGCCAGATGGTCTATGTGCCGCCCTTCTGGGCCCACCGCTCGGTGAACACGGGAGGCGAGCCGCTGATCAGCTTCTGCGTCTATCCGGCCGAGGCCGGCCACAATTACGGCGACATCGCCACGGAAGGTTTTCCGCAACGGGTCTTCCGCCGACACGGTCAACCGGTGATCGAATAGGACGCTGCGTATGACAAACCAATTGAACAAGATTCTGGTCACCCCGCGTTCGGTGACGCGCAGCGGGCATCCGGCTCTCGAGCGCCTGGGCGCCACCGGCTGCGAGGTGGTGTTCGCGACGCCGGGGGTGCAACCGGACGAGGCCGAACTCCTGGCGCGGCTGCCCGGCTGCGCGGGGTACCTGGCCGGCGTGGAAAAGGTCAGCGCCAAAGTGCTCGAGGCGGCCAGTCCGACGCTACGCGTCATCGCCCGCAACGGCGTCGGCATCGACAACGTCGATCTGGCCGCGGCAGCGCGGCTCGGCCTCCGGGTGCTGCCCACGCCCGGGGCCAACGCCCGCGGCGTGGCCGAACTCGCCCTGGCCCTGATGCTGGCCCTGGCCCGCCACGTGGCCTGGAGCGACGCGCAACTCAAAAGCGGCCAATGGCAGCGGCGACAGGGCTTCGAACTGGAGGGTCGCGTGCTGGGCCTGGTCGGCTGCGGACGAATCGGCCGGCTGGTGGCCCGCATGGCCCGCGGCCTGGACATGAGCGTCATCGGCTACGATCCCTGTCCGACCGACGGCGGCTGCGGGGATCTGAAATATTGCCGCCTCGACGAACTGCTGGCGGCGGCAGACGTGATCAGCCTGCACTGTCCGGCCGCCGCCGATGGCCAGCCCCTGATCGACGCCGCGGCGCTGGCCAAGATGAAGCCCGGGGCACTACTCGTGAACACGGCGCGGGCCGGCCTCATGGACAGCGCCGCCGTAATCGAGGCCCTGGACAACGGGCGACTGGCCGGCGCGGCCGTGGACGTCTTCGAGACCGAGCCGCCCCGCGATGATCCGCTGGTGCGGCATCAGAACGTGATCGCCACGCCCCACATTGGCGGGTACACTGCCGAAAGTGTGGACCGGGCCATCAGCAGCGCGGTCGAGAACATCCTGGCCGTGCTGCAACCGGATCGCTGACGAGGAGGAGGTTCGAGCGGATGAATAAGGTTGGCATCTACTACGCCTACTGGACGCACGACTGGGACGCGGACTTCGTGCCCTTCGTCGGCAAGGTCAAGTCGCTGGGCTTCGACGTGCTGGAGGTCAACTCCGGGACGGTGACCAACCTGCCGGCGGCCGCGCGCGACCGGTTGCGGTCCGAGGCCGCCCGCCACGGCGTCGAGTTGACCTACTGCATCGGCCTTTCGCCGGAGTTTGACGTGGCCTCGCCCGACGCCCAGGTCCGCCGGCGCGGCATCGAATTCCTGAAGCGGCAAGCCGCGATGGTCGCCGACCTGGGCTCGCGCGAGTTGGGCGGGATCATCTACGGCTCGTGGCCGGGCCGTCTGCCGCCGGGCCAGGACAAGCGGGTCTGGCTCGACCGCAGCGTCGAGAGCATGAAGGAGGTCGCCCGGACGGTCGAGGATTGCGGCGTCTTCTTCAACATGGAGGTCGTCAACCGTTTTGAACAGTTCCTCATCAACACTGCGGCCGAGGCCGTCGAGTACGTCAGCCGGGTCGGCAGCAGCCATTGCCGCATTCTGCTCGACTCGTTCCACATGAACATCGAAGAGGACAGTTTCGCCGCAGCCATCCGCACGGCCGGCCCGTGGCTCGATCACGTGCACCTGGGCGAGACCAACCGGCGGGCCCCGGGCCGCGGCAAAATGGCCTGGGACGAAATCTTCACGACCCTCGCCGAGACCGGTTATCAGGGCCACGTGGTCATGGAACCATTCCTCATGCCCGGCGGCCAGGTGGGCCGCGACATTGCCGTCTATCGCGACCTGAAGGGCGAACTCGACCTCGACGGCGAAGCCCGCCGGGCCTGTGCCTTCGTTAAGGAGAAGTTGGGCGCTGTCTGACGCCCGGGGTCTTGGGCGGCGCTGTACATTGGCCGGATCGCCCGCGCGGCCGGCATACTGGGTATAGATGAAAGATAGAAATGTCTGCCATAAGTCGGAATATCGGAATCGACAACCTCTTGTCCTTCGACCGGCTGCCCTTTCTCAAGGACGGCGTGCAGGTGCATTACGAAGGCAGCATCGACAAACGCGGCGGCAACGCCGACTGGGACTGGTGGCTCTACCAGGACGAGCGCGGCGAATGGGTTCTCTTCGACGTCGACGGGCCGGGCTGCATCTACAACTTCGTGCAGCACCGCTACCCGGTGAGTCCCGAGCCGACGTTCCGCTTCTACTTCGACGGCGAGTCCGAGCCGCGCTTCGAGATCACGCCGAAGGAGTTCGGCCGCAAGCCGCCGTTGGTCGAGCCGCTGGCCGCCATCTTCGTGGGCGACGATAACCCGCCACAAGGCCGCGGCCCGATCTGGGTGGTGCGCAGCTTCGTCCCGATGCCCTTCGCCAGATCGTGCCGCGTGACCTCCACCGTCAAGCTCCAGGGCAACGACCGCAGCCTGGGCGAGGGCGGCTGGGGCCACATCATGTACCACAACTACACCTGTGCCGAGGGCGTCGAGACGTTCACCGGCCGCGAGGACTACAAGCCGCTCGTGGACATGTGGAACCGCGTGGGCGAGGATCCCAAGCCGACGGCCGGCAACGTCGAGGTTCGCACCGCGGCGACCGTCGAACCGGGCGCGGCGGTCGCCTTGCTCGACCTTCGGGGAGCTGGCTCGGTCGCGGCCATTCATCTTGAGGTGAAGAACTTTCAGCGGCGACATCTGCATACGCTCCAGTTGCGGATGATCTGGGACGATGAGTCGGCGCCGGCCGTGCTGGCGCCGCTGGGCGCCTTCTTCGGCAACGAACTCGGCCATCGACCCGTGCGGTATCTCTCCCACGGCTTGTCGCCCGAGGGACGGTTTTACTGTTACTGGCCGATGCCGTTCTGGCGCTCGGCCCGCATCGAAATTGTCAACGACGGAGAAGAGGCGGTCGAGATCGCCGCCCGCGTGGTTCACAAGCCGGTCGAGGCGATGCGCTACCCGGCGGGACGCTGCGGCTACTTCCGGACCACGCCCTACTACCCCTCGACCCCCGTCGTGCCGGGCCAGGACACGACTATCGGCACTGCCCGCGGCCAGGGGCACGTCGTCGGCGGACTGGTGACCGGCCTGCCGCATGTGCAGCGTTACGTGTCGTGCGAGGGCGACGTCCGGGTCTACCTGGACGGTCTGGCGACGCCGCAGGTCGAGAGCGACGGTTCCGAGAGTTGGGCCTGCTACGGCTGGGGCTTCGTCTCGCCCGGCTCGCAGAACCCCGTCTCGGGCTATGACGGCAGCGGGCCGCCGCACTACAGTTTCTCGATGACCCGCCTCTGCCCCGGCGACTGGTACCCGTTCCGTACGGAGCTGCGCTTCGGCATCGAGGCCGGCGAGCAGAACAACTGGCCGATGCGGCACTCGGGCCTCGTCTTCTACTACGGCACGGTCGAACCGGGCATGGGGCTGAGCGATGAAGTCGATATCGGCAACGCCGACTCAGAACTGGCCCACGAGGTGACCGCCGAGGGTGTGCTCGAGGCAGGCTGGTTCGAGGCCCGCGATGAGAGCGGCACTACGGGCGAATGGCTGAAGGACTATGTCCGCTGCGTGAGCGGGGCGAGCGAGTTCAGCGTGAACGTCAGTCCCGGAAATCAGGGGGTGCGACTGCGCCGCCGCAGCAACCAGGAGCGTGGCCGTCAACGGGCTCGCGTCTACGTCGATGGGCAACTCGTCGGCGAACGCTCCTGGTACGTGGCCGACCATAATCCCTACCGTCGATGGCTCGAGGACGAATTCGAGATTCCCCCGTCGTACTCCGCGGGCAAGACGAGGATTCGCGTGCGCCTGGAGTTCGTCTCCTCGGGCGACGCGCCGGGCTGGAGCGAGGCACATTACTGGGCCTACAGTCACGCGCCGGCGTGGCACGACCTGCCGGAGGGCCTGCGAACCGGCCCGCGCCCGGCGAACGGGGAGGTTCCCTGACGACCAGCCCGGTGCGTGCCGTGCTCATAGCATAAAGAACGAACCGTCGTACCCAACTAACGGAAAGGTGAGACCATGAGTGACAATCTGAGCAAGGGTTTGCTGGCCGCGAAGATCGTGCCGAACCGCTCGATGGACGAGATCGACAACGAGAGTTTCGGGGCCGGGCCGCGACCGTTTGACACGCCGGCCGAAGCGGTGGCCTTGAAGCCGGGGACGGTCAAACTGCCGTCCGGGGCGCCGGTCCTCGGCCTCGATGGCGATTGGGAATTGGCCGAGGGGGGCGACGAGGCGGCGCGGCTGCGAAAGGCCGCCTGGAAGGACGCCATCCCGGCCGCGGTGCCGGGCAGCGTGCACACGGCCCTCCAGCGGGCCGGACGCATTCCCGACCAGACCTTCGGAAAAAATCAGGTCGAGGTCCTGCCCACCTGCTTCAAGACCTACTGGATGCGCCGCACATTCAAGCGGCCCAAGGGCCGGGGCCCCTTTCACCTGGACTTCGGCGGCGTAGCGGTGCACTGCACCGTGTGGCTCAACGGCCGGCGTCTGGGCGAGCACGAAGGCATGTTCGGCGGCCCGCGCTTCGACATCACCGCCGCACTGGCCGCGGAGAACGCGGTCGTGGTCAAGATCGACCCGGCGCCGCTGCGGGTCTGCGCCGAGTCCAACTTCTTCACGAATATGAACATCGGCTGGCAGGACACGGCGGTCTTCAACAACGTCTTCGGCTGGCATTACTCGAATCTGCCCGCCCTGGGCATCTGGCGGAGCGTCAAGGTCACGAGCAGCCCGGCCGTGCGAATCGAACACCCGTTCGTGGTCACGCGCGACGCTCACAAGGGCCTGGTGGATCTCCTGGCCAACCTGGACGCCGAGGCCGCCGGACGGCTGGTCGGCCGCCTTGTGCCCGAAAACTTCAAGGGCCGCAGTGTCCGCTTCGAGCACCGCGTCGCTGGCGGGCGGCACATCCACCTGTGGCTCGCTATCCCCGACCCGCAGCCGTGGTGGCCGCTCGACCACGGCGAGCCGAACCTGTATCGCCTGACGCTGGCCTTCATTCCCGACGCCGGCGGCCCGGCCGACGTGCATGAGTTCACCTTCGGCCTGCGGACGGTCGAGATGCGTCCGCTGCCCGGCGGGCCGCGACCAGACAAGTTCAACTGGACCTTCGTCATCAACGGCCGCCCGATGTTCGTCAAGGGCACCGGCTGGTGCACCATGGATCCCCTGATGGACTTCAGCCGCGAACGTTACGAGCGGTTTCTGCGGCTGGCCGCGCAGGAGCACTGCATGATGGTCCGGGCCTGGGGCTCCGGCATGCCCGAGACCGACGAGTTCTACGACCTCTGCGACCGCCTCGGCCTCATGGTCATGCAGGAATGGCCGACCGCCTGGAACAGTCACAAAATCCAGCCCTATGACGTGCTGGAGGAGACCGTCCGCCTCAATACGCTGCGGTTGCGCAACCGCCCGTCGTGGGTCATCACCACCGGCGGCAATGAGTCGGGCGACCCCTTCGGCCCGGCCATCGACATGATGGGCCGCCTCTCGATCGAACTGGACGGCACGCGGCCCTTCCATCGCGGCGAACCCTGCGGCGGCAGCCTCCATGAGTACCAGACCTACTGGTGGCGCGACCATCCGGATCGCCACGTCAACAGCACCGCCGACTTCTATGGCGAGTTCGGGGCCGCCAGCCTGCCGGTCTGGGAATCGGTCCAGCGCTACCTGCCCGAGGACGAAAAGAAGCAGTGGCCGCCGAAGCCCGACGGGGCCTTCGTCCACCACACCCCGGTCTTCAACACCCTCGACGATTTCAACCGCCTCAGCCAACTGGCCGGCTACTTCGTCAACCGCACGAAGACCGACATGAAGCAGTTCATCACCGGGTCGCAGTTGCTCCAGGTCGTCGTACTCCGCCACACGCTGGAGCGGGCTCGCTGGCGCTGGCCGAACTGCGCCGGGGCACTCCTCTACAAGCTGAACGACAACTACCCCGCCGCCTCCTGGGCCACGGCCGACTGGTACGGAGCGCCGAAGATCGCGCACTGGTTCCTCCAGGACGCTTTTGCGCCGCTCGGCGTCTATCTCGACCTCTCGACCCTGAACAGCTTCGGCACGTTCATCACCGGGGCGACCCACCTGATCGACGACACCGACGCCCTGGCCGGCCGGAACTGGGCGGCTCGCGTGCGGATGTTCGGCGGCGACCTCAAGGAGGTCCGTCACTGGGAGTTCACCGGCCAGGGCTCGGTGGACCGGGTTAAGTTGCTCGGCCTCCTGAAAGCGCCCTTTGAAGAAACCGAGACCGTGCCGCTCTTCTTCGTCACGGAACTCGAAGTCGACGGGCGGCCGGCCTTCCGCACCTTCTACTTCCTGAACTACGAGATGCGCCGCGGCTCGATGTTCGAGTTGCCACGGACCACGTTGCAGTTGCGGGCCGGTCGCAACCAGGTCACGGTGACCAACACCGGAACCCGCCCGGCCGTCGGCGTGAACGTTGAGCGGCCCGGCCGGGCCGACACCTTCCAGGCCTCGGACAACTGGTTCTGGCTCGACGCCGGCGAGAAGCGGACGATCGAGGTCTCGGAAACCGACGGGCTGACGGTTTCGGCCCTCAATGCCTGACAGGAGCAGACCATGCGGAAGACCCGTGTCGGAATCCTTACCTTCAGCGACGGGCGGCCGTACATCCACCAGAACCTGCTGCCGCTGAATCGCCGCTACCAGGAGGGCCTGCGCCAGGCCCTGGAAGCCACGGGCGAAATCGAGGTCGTGGCCGGACAGGAAATCATCTGGAACAGCCAGGTGGCCCAGCAGGAAGCCCGTCGCCTGGCCGCGGCCCACGTCGACCTGACCATTCTCAACTACGCCATCTGGTGCTACCCGCACCTGTCGGCTATGGCCGTGAACTTCGCCCCGGGGCCGTTCCTCCTGTTCTGCAACCTCAACCCCGGAGAGCCGGGCATGGTCGGCATGCTGGCCGCCGCCGGCACCATGGATCAGTTGGGCAAAAAGTATGCCCGCGTCTGGGGCGATATCCGCGACTCCGCCGTCCTGGCCCAGGTCATGACCTTCATCCGCGCCGCCGGGGCGGTCTCAAAACTTCGCGGCCAGACCTTCGGACTCTTCGGCGGCCGGCCCCTCGGCATGTACACCGCCGTGTCCAACCTCGACCAGTGGAACACCATGTTCGGTCTCGACGTCGAGCACATCGAGCAGGAGGACGTGGTGCGCTATGCCGCCAAAGCGGACGCGAAGAAAGTCGCGGCCGGCCTGGCCTGGCTCGAAAAGCACGTCGGCCAGATCAAGTACGACGGCGCCGGACTGACGCCCGAGAAACTGGCCCTCCAGGTTCGCTCTTATTACGCCTACCGGCAGATTATCGACGAGCGCCGCCTGGACTTCGTCGGCACCAAGGCCCACGGCGACCTGACCGACACCTTCGTGACCGTTGACGTGGCCGAGGCCTTCCTCAACGATCCTTATGACTGGGACGGTCCGCACGAGACCATCGTCGCCTCGACCGAGGCCGACATGGACGGGGCCTTGACCATGCAGTTCTTCAAGCTCATCACCGGCGAGCCGGTCCTGTTCAGCGACGTCCGACACTACGACGCCGAGGACGATGCCTGGTACTTCTCCAATTCGGGCACTCACGCCACCTTCTTCGCCGGGCGGTCGAAGGATCCGGCGGAGAACCTGAAGCACGTCACCTTCTATCCCGAGGCCTCGTACTACCCGGCCGGTGGCGCCTCGGTGCACCACTTCGCCGCCCCGGGCCGGGTCACCCTGGCCCGGCTGGCCCGCAAGGGCGGCCGCTACCACCTGGCTATCGTGCCCGGCGAGATCGTCCAGTTCCCGCAGAAGAAGATGCTCCAGAAGGGCTCGACCGTCACCCCCGAGTGGCCCATCGCCTTCACCCGGCTGGAGTGCCCGAGCGGATACTTCCTGACGAATTTTCCCTGCAACCACATTCACGGTTGCTACGGCGACTGGGAGAACGAACTGCTCCGCCTGGCGGACATCCTGAACATTGAGGCCAGAGTCTTCCGGGCCTGATCAAAGTCAGCGTTGGTCTGGTTAGGGGTAGGTACCTGTCGCCTGGCTCAATGGCCAATGGTCGCGGCTCTGGGCCAACCAGCCCTTGGCCGCCCGACCACTGCCTACAAATCTGACGTGCATCAGACCCCGCCCAAGACCGGGAATTTATCTTGAGTTCACAGTCCCGGCGGGTTATTCTAAGCGCCGTGCGAAGTGCGGATATTCCGCGGCGCAGGAGGCTCAGTCGCCGTCATGTCAAAAGCCGACGTTCTGCTTCTGGTGCCGCCGGGCATCCATAGCAACACTCCGCCTCTGGGCCTTTTGTATCTTGGGGCCCAACTCGAGCGCGACGGGGTCCGCGTGGCCATCGTCGATTGTGGCATGGAGAAACTCTCCGTCGATCAGTCGCTTGACCGGATCAGGGAAATCAACCCGCAGATCATCGGCCTGGGGGCCACGACGCCCGATCTGGTCGTGGTGGAGGACTTCGCGGCTATCATCAAGGCGGCGCGGCCAGAGTCGGCCATGGTCCTGGGCGGTCCCCATCCGACGCTTGATCCCGAAGGGGTGCTGGCCCTGCCGTTCGTCGATTTCGTCGTTCGCGGCGAGGCCGAACTGAGCTTCTCGGAGTTCTGCCGCGAATATCTCGGCGGCCGGCGCGGCCAATTCGCCATCGACGGGCTGTCCTACAAACTCGACGGTAAACTGGTCCACAATCCTGACCGGGCCCTGGCCCAGAACCTCGACGATCTGCCGATGCCGGCCCGCCACCTGCTGCCGATGTCGCTCTACCGCAACTACGGTCGCGTCTATCGCCGGCGGCCGGTGCAGGTCATGATCTCCAGCCGCGGCTGCCCGTTCCGCTGCATTTTCTGCGCGCACGACATCTTCGGCCACACCTACCGCGTCAACTCCGCCGAGCGGATGATCGAGGAAGTCAAGCTGCTGATGCGCGACTACGGGGCCCGCGAAATCCTCTTCCGCGAGGACAACTTCACGGCCTCCAAGGAGCGGGTCTTCAAATTCTGCGACCTTATTCACCGGGAAAAGATCGACCTGTCCTGGATGGCCTTGTCGCACGCCAACTCGATCGACCCCGACATTGCCCGGACCATGCACGACGCCGGCTGCTGGCACCTGGGCATGGGCGTCGAGAGCGGCAGTCCGAAAATTCAGAAGGTGCTGCGCAAGAACCTCGACCTCGACCGGGCCCTGACGGCCTTCGACACGGTCCAGAAGGCCGGCCTGCGCACGCTGGCCTTCTTCATGATCGGCAACTACGCCGACTCGGCCGAGACCATCCAGCAGACCATCGATTTTTCGCGCCGCCTGAACACCGACTTCGCCATCTTCACCATCACCACGCCGTTCCCCCGCACGGAACTCTTCGAGAAGGCTGTGGCCGAGGGTTTGATTACTAATTTTGATCCATCACAGTTGTGCAATAATCCGGCCATTTTCAAGCAAAAGGCTCCGGTGCTGCGCACGCCCACGCTCAGCCCGCACGACCTGGAAAAGTGGCAGCGGCGGGCGATCATGAAGTTCTACCTGCGGCCAGGGCAAATCCTGCGCATTCTCAGCCACCGGTCGCTGGCCCGGGCCTTCCTGCACATTCAACCCGCGGACTACTCGAACGATGGGCGATTGCTCGCGGAGCTCCACCAGCGGGCTGCCGCACTGGCCGCACCGGCGGCCCCGGCGGCCTCGTCGGCGACCCCAGCGAGGCTCTAGTCTGAACGCCGACCTGTACAATTTCCACGACCTGCTGCGACTCCGTGTCCGCCGTCAGCGGCGAACGCTGGTCGACGGGTTTCTCGACACCACCTTCGGCTATTACCGCGTCTCCGATCCGGGCGCCGCCGAGACCGCTGCCGAACCAGATATCGACGTCGAAATCGGCCCGTTCCAGCCCCGCCTCGACGACACGGTGGTTCTCGACGGACGCTACTGGGTCAGGCCGGACTTCATCTATTACGAATCGCGGTTTAAGAGCGCCCGCTGGCGCACGGAAATCACTGGCCTCGAAACCGGCCCCCTGCGCGTCCGCATCGACCCCAATTACACCGCCCGGCTCGTCTTCCCCGGCGAAACGATTTATTCCCTCATCCGCCTCCAGCTCGCCCGCCGGGGGCTGCTCCTGTTGCACGCCCCGGCCGTCGGCCGCCACGGCCGTTCACTGCTCCTGCCGGCTCGCGGCGGAACCGGAAAGACCATCACCGCCGTCAACTTCGCCCGCCGCGGCTGGGATTTCCTCGGCGACGATTCCTGCATCCTTGCCGAGGATCGGGCCTACAGCTTCGTCACGCCCTTCAACCTCCGGTTCACCTACGACGTCGAACGGCTGCTCGGCGTGCGCTTCTCGACGGGCAAGAGGGCCGAGATTTTTCTCAAAAAGTCCCTCGCTCTCGCCACGCTCCGGCGCATCACGCTCTTCACCCGCATCCCGTCGCAGGATGTCTTCGGCCCGCAGATCATCGACTCGGCCCCGCTCGGAGCCGTCTACCTGCTGATTCACGGACCGCGCCCGGCCGTCAGCGAACCGCGCCCGACCGACCTCTTCGCCCGGCAGGTCTTCATCAGCACCCTCTTCGAAGCCGACGAACTGCGGGCTATGCTCCTGGCCTACAACTACGCCAATCCCGGCAGCCCGCTGACCAGGCTCTGGCCCGAGTTCGAGTCGCGCCTCGCCCAGCGCCTGGCTCGGGCCGTCTGCCGCCAGATCTCAGTGCCGCAGGACTACACACCGGAGGTCTTCGAGATGATCCACGACCAGGCCAAACGCGACCTTGACCCCGCCGCCGGGGAGGCCCGGCCTTGAACGCCTTTCTCGACATCTTCGGCCTCCGCCTTCGCCTCACCGGCCTGACTCCGGCTCGCGTCCCCGACCTCAACAACAAGCTCCACTGGTTCGCCACGGCCGACCCCGGCGGCGCCGCCGACATCGAACTCGTCATCGGACCGTTCCAGCCCGACCTCGAGCAATGCTTCTCGCTCGACCGCCTCTACTGGGCCAGGCCGGGATACCTTTTCTTGCAGGACAGCGACAAGGGCCTCTCGTGGCAGGCCGACATCGACGGCCTCGAACGCCCGCCGGGCGCGCCGCTGGTGATCCGCTTCGCCCACGGCCCAACCAATTTTCACAAATTGCCCTGGCGGCTTTTTCCCGACCTGATCGCCATGGTCTACGTCCTCTGGCCGATTCTCGAAGGCCAACTGGCGGCCCGCGGGCTTTACCTCGTCCACGCCGGCGCCGCCGAACGCGACGGCCGGGCCGTGGTCATCGCCGGACGCGGCGGAGTCAACAAGACCGCCGTCGTCGCCGAACTGGTGCGCCGCGGCTGGCAGCCCATGAGCGACGACTTCGTCCTCCTCCGCGCCGCCGCCGACGGTCGTGGGACCGAGGTTCTTGCCCTGCCCACCTCGCCGCGCTGGTTCCAGTTTCAGCTTCGTCACATGGAGGACGAGAATCTGTCGCTGGTGGACAGGTTGCGGCTCTTGCGCTATCTCTATCGCCAGGACCAGGTCGACCTGACCTTCTCCCGCCAGGCCCGGCTCGCCAAACTCATCGTCCTCCAAGCCTCGCCCGGCCCCCGCCGGGAGCCGCACGCCGAACCGCTCCAAAGCGCCGCCGCAGCCGAGTGCGTCACCCTCAACTGCCGCATGGAGCGGACCAGCTACGTCGGACACGGTACGATGATCGGCCGTTTTCTCGAGGCCTACCGCTACATCGTGCCGCAGTCGGCTTACGGCTGGCAATGGGACAACCTCGGACCAATCTTGGCCGAGTTGCTCAAAGATTCGCCCGCTTGGCAGGTAAAATCAGGGCTGCGCTATACCAGAACGCTGGTTGACCTGATAGAATCCTGCTGATCCGTGGCCCGGTCGGCCGCGGTAGCGACATGACATTGGAGAGAAAGATCATGGCTTTTGCCTTGCTCGTGAATCCCCCCTACACACTCTATGGTGGAGCCTGGGATATTCAGGCCGACGAGCCGCTTGGGCTGCTCAGCTTGGCCGCCTTCCTGCGCCAACGCGGACATGGCGTGCGCATCTTTGACGCCTTGCGTAACATTCCTTATGTCGAGTGCGGCCACGGCTTCTTCAAGAGCGGCTTGAGCGACGAGGCCTTGCGCCAGGAACTGTCCGCCCTGCCCGCCGCAGAACGCCCGGATGTGGTCGGTATCACCAGCATGTTCACCATGCACGCCCGCGGCGTACACGACGCGGCGGCGGTGGTAAAACAGGTCTGGCCCGGTGTCCTCGTCACGGTCGGTGGCAGCCACGCCTCGGCCCTGCCCGAGTGGATCATGGCCGACAAGAATATCGACCTGGTGGTCGTCGGCGAAGGCGAGGAGACTCTCCTGGAAATCCTCGAACGCCGCGCCGCCGGACGGCCCATCAACGACATCGCCGGCACCGTGGTTCGCGGACCAGACGGCCAAATCATTCGTAACCCAGAACGGCCATTCATCGCCGACCTCGATTCGCTCCCGGAAATGGCCCGGGACATGCTCGATATGTCCGTTTACATGAACGAAGTTTACCGCAACCGCGTGGCCATGGCCCCACCTCGGCTGAACGTCATCACCAGCCGCGGCTGTCCGTGCCGTTGTGTCTTCTGCTCGATCCACTCCATCTGGCGTAACAGCTACCGCGCCCGCGGCGCCCTGGCCGTCGTCGACGAAATCGAAAAACTCGTCAAGACCTACGGCATTCGCGAGATCACCTTTCTCGACGACAACCTGACCCTGAAGCACGACCGCATGATGGAAATCTGCAACGAACTGATCCGCCGTCGCCTGGACCTCCACTGGTGCACGCCCAACGGCGTCGCCATCTGGACCCTCGATGACGAACTGGTCGACAAAATGGCCGCCAGCGGCTGCTACAAAGTCACCTTCGGCATCGACACCGGCTGCCCCAGGACGCAACAATTCATCAACAAGACCCAGATCAAGCTCGACCAGTGCGACCATGTCATCCGCCGCTGCAACCGCGCCGGCATGTGGACCCATGCCTCCTTCATCCTCGGTTTTCCCTTTGAGACCAAGGCGGAAGTCGAGCAGACCATTCAGTACGCCGTCGACAGCGACCTCGATTTCGCCGCCTTTTTCGTGGCCACGCCCTTCCCCGGCACGCCGCTCTTCGATATTTACCGCCAGGAAGGCTTGATGCCCGACCTGGGCGACAGCATCGAACTGAAGTTTTACGGCCACCAGAGCGCCGTCTTCTGCGACACCAAGCACTTCAAGAAAGCCGAACTCCAAGCCGTCCTGCACCAGGCTCACAGCCGGTTCTATCGCTCCCGCGTCAGGAAGTTCCTCAACCCCATGCGCTCGCTGCGCCGGATCAAAGGTTGGCCGGAGCTTCGTTATTTCTGGAAACTTTATCAACTTTACCGCGCCGAGTACGGAAAGATCTCTTAAGATGGCCGACAGGAAACCCCTCAAAACCCTGTGCATCGTCTCCGGCGGCGGGCATATCGAAGAAGCCGCAGAATGTTTTGAAGCGTTTCGCGACACGCAGGTGGTCGTGATCTGTTATCGCCACCAGGGCGAGATGGCTTCGTATTCGCATCCCTTGGTGAGCCGCATCCGCTTGGTGGCCCTCTGGGGCAGCAGCGGCCTGCTGCTCTATTTGTCGCTGATCGCCAACCTGTTCCAGTTCTTCTGGATTTTCCTTCAGGAGCGGCCGGACATTCTCTTTTCCACCGGCAGCGAAATCGCTATCGGACCGTTCGTCATGGGCAAGCTCCTGTGGCGGACGCGGAATATCTACGTGGAGACGGTGACACGCATTCACGAGACGACCGGCACGGCCCGCTGGGTCTATCGCTGGAGCGACCTGTTTCTGGTCCAGTGGCCGCACCAGACCGCCATGTTCGGACCCCACGCCCGCTACGAGGGCCGTGTCCTATGAATCTGATCCTGACGGTCGGAACGGGCGTGCAGTTCGATCGCTTGGTGCGTGCCGCCGACGACTGGGCTGGCCGCCATCCCGAACATCGTGTCTTTATGCAGATCGGCTACTCGACCTACCAGCCTCGCCATGCTGCGGAGTTTTTCGCCTTCGCCCCCTTTGCCCATTTTCAGGAACTTTTTGGCCAGAGCGAGGTCGCCGTCTCGCACGGCTCGGCCGGTCCGATCCTGGCGGCCCGGCGCCTGGGCTTGCCGTTAGTGCTGGTGCCGCGGCAGGCCCGTTTTGGCGAGATGCCCAACGATCATCAGGTGGAGGTCTGCGAGGCCATTCGCGACGAATCGGCGATGCGCGAAATCGTGCTGGAAATGGCCGATTTCGAGTCGGCCCTGGAGCGGGCCATGGCCAGGCGTCGGGCGGGCCAGCGCTACGAGCCGCACTTGCTCAAAGAAAGCCTCGTTGCGGCCATGGCCGCTTTCGTGGAGAAATGTCGGCGTGATTAACCGCCTGAAAATCCTGCTCATGCGCTTCCGCGCCGCCCGCTGGCTGGCCAGCGTCAAGAACGGCACCGTCCATCTCCTCCGTCACGGCTACCACCCGCGCGACTTCTGGGAACAATGGGCCGAACGCTTCACCCATCAACCCTACCAGCGCAAGCTGCACGAATCGAATTTTTGGCTGCTGGCGCGGCTCCAGGAATCGCGGCCGACAGAACTCCTGGAAGTCGGTTGCGGCTTCGGCCGGAACCTGCGTTTTTTCCGGGAACAACTGGGCTTTCCCTGCCGGTTGTTCGGGCTGGACCTGAGTTTCACCCTGCTCCAACAGGCCCGCCGGGAACTGGCCTTCGACCTGCCGCTGGTCTGCGGTGACATCACGCGGCTGCCGTTCCGGGATGGCTCTTTTGAGACGGTGGTGACGCACGGGGTGCTGATGCACGTGCCGCCGGAGCACGTCCGCGAAGCCATCCGCGAACTGGCCCGGGTCACCAGCAAAACCCTCTGGTGCCTTGAGGAGCAGGTCCGTGTGGGCGTGCGGCCGGGCGAGTCGCTGAGCATCAACGAATACACCTTTGCCCACGATTACCCCACGCTGTTCAAGGAACTCGGCATCCCCGTGGCCCGGGCCGATTACCAGGGCCGGGCCATTGCCATGATCCTCATGCGCGTTGACTTGAAGTAGCACACTTTGCGGCGCTGGAAGTGGACGGAGACGGCACTGTATGAAGATTCTGCCTTTGATCTGCCGCTGGTCAATAATTTTTCGACGTTCAAGGTGGCGCTTCCAGTGGCTAGTTGTTTCTCGCCATCGATATTGTCTCGTTCTTATAACCACGAAGTTATTTGCCGGAACCGCTCTCTGACAGGATTCGCGATGGGCACCCCTGATCCGCGCCATCACATCTTCGGTCGCGTCTCGCGAAACGTCATTTACCTCATTGTGGACTCCGGGGTCTGTAATGTCGTCTCCGCTGTCAGCACGATTTTGATCGCCCGCTATCTTGGGGCTGGTATTCTCGGGCAGATACAAGTGCTCGGGACGATCGTCGCCATCGGCATCCTGCTGGGCGACCTGGGCAATGGCCAGGCCTCGACGCTGCTGATTTCGAGGAGTGTGGCCGGGTTGGGCGGCCGCAGCCCCGGCCACGTGGCCGCGGTGGGACTGCTGCACGCCGCCATCGGCGGGCTGGTCATGGGCTTGACCGTTTTTCTGGTGCCCGGCGTTGTCGATGCCCTGGCCACGATCTCGGGCCTGGCCAGCCGCTCGGAGGAAATCCAACAACTGCGCGATCTGATCTACCTCTCGGTCATCTTGGTGGTCGTCTGTGCCATCATGCAACAGACGGCGGGCGTGTTCGCCGGCTTCCAGCAGATGCAGTTCACCCTGTTCCAGGATCTGATCTCGCAGCCGGCGCGGCTGGTGATCTGCGGCTTGGTCGTCCTGGCGGCCTGGCCCTGGTATTGGATCGTCTGGGGCTGGATTGTCTGGTACCTGGTGGCCGGTGTGGCCGCGCTGCTCCTCTTGCGACGCCTCCTGCGAGATCGCCGCGCCGCCCCGCGTCCGCCGCACGCCGCCGCAGACGTGGCGTACTACGACCTGACGCTGCGCGGCTACCGGCCGATAGAACGGCTGCGCACTGGAGCCGCGCTGTTTACCCCGATGGCGGCCGGCTACATCCTCCTGTACCTGGCGGTGGCGATTGTCTGGTGGATGAGTCCGCCCGGCGAAGGGTACGCCAGCGTGGGGCGGTTTGCGCCGCTGTGGACCCTGACGCGGAGCTACGAAGTGTTGCTGATACCGCTGGGCATCGCCCTGTTGCCGGCGGTCAGCGACGCCCACGGTACGCGCGACCCGCAGGTTCTGGCGGCCCTGGTGCGGCGTTCCCTGACCGTGACCGGGCTGGCGGCCACAGCGATTTTTGTTATGTTCACCCTGGGGGCGGGGCCGCTCCTGGGGATTTTCGGGACGACGTTTACGACCTATTGGTTTGCTCTGGTGATTCTGGCCTACGGGGTGGCCTTCGAGGCCCAGCGGTGCGCCTTGGACCCGGTGCTTAACGGCTCGGGCCAAGCCCGCTGGCTGACGCTGATCGAATGGCTGAAGTTCGCCCTGATGCTGGGGCTGGCCATTCCGTTCTACCGGCACTGGTACATGACAGGAATCTGCCTGGCCCTGGTGGGGGCGTTTCTGCCGGCCTGGCTGGCTAAAGTGCTGCTGATCCACGTGCGTCTCGGCGTGCCGATTGCGAGGCGGGCTTTCCTCCTGGCGGCGCTGCTGACGGCGATCTTCTCGGTCTGGCTGCTGGTGGTCAGGAAATAATCCCCTGCGCGGCGGGGTGTTGGGTGCATTAACGTTTTGGGGCTGTACAGTGGCACGGGCATCTTGCCCGTGAGTGCCAGGGGCATCTTGCCCCTGGTCTTTGGCTGTTTCCCCAAAACGTTAATGCACCCCGGGGTGTTGCAAAACTTGCCCGCGATGGTAGAAGTTGGTAGAATTGCCCGGCCGATGACCCAAGATTCATCCCGTTCTCTCAGCTCTCCCGCTCTGGCCGCCTGGCTGGTCGCCCTGGCGACGGGACTTTTCGTTTTTGCCATCGGCGCGAGCACCACCCTATCCCTCGGCGACGAAAGCTACCATCTCCGCAAGGCGGCCAACTTTCTCGACGCCGGGTGCCGACTGGCCTTTGATCCTACCTACGGCCCGACCGTTCCGCCGGGACTTCCTTTCTATGACGGGGCACTCTGGGAAACTGGCCTGGCGGCGCTGTGGCGAGTAACGGGGCAGAGCGTGTTGGTTGCCCAAGCTTACGAGGCGGGTTGGTTTGTGCTGTTCGTCGGTCTGGCGTGGACTGCTGGCCGGGCCTTGGGGCGACTGATTAACCGTCGGGCCGCGCTGACGGTACAGGGGGCGACGGAGGTTTCGCCCGACCGGCTGGGTTGGTGGGCTCTGGCTGCGGCGGCCAGTCTGCCGGCCATGCTGTTTTTCGGCGGGTTCCTTCTCTACGTCGAAGGGGCCATGATGGCCCTGCTGATGGCGGCGGTGGTCTGTGCCCTGCTCGATTGGCCGCTGCTGGCCGGCCTGGCCTTCGGCCTGACCTTCCTGGTCAAGCCGACGGTCGCTCTGACCTTTCCGGCCTTCCTGCTGGGCCTGGTTCTCTGGCCGCGCGAAACGTTGTCGAAGCGCGCGGTGGCGGGAATCTGGTTCGGTCTGGGCACGGCACTGTGCGTTTTGCCCGACCTCTGGTGGCGACAGATCCATCTGGGCACCATCGGCATCACTCGTCTCAGCGCCTCCGGCGGCGACGCCGCGATCCCCGCCGACATCCGGGCGATGATCCTCGAAAAAGGCGCCGCACAGTTCTTTGAAGTTTCCAGCATTTTCAATCTCCGTGACTTGGTCATGTATCTTGGTGCGCCGCTCCTGGTCGGAGTGTTGCTCGCACTGGGCCACTTGGTCCGCGGTTTCTGGAAGTCGCGGGGCGCCACCGGGCCGGAGGCGGCGCGGTCGGTTAATTTCGGCCTGTGGCTCATGGTCCTGGTCTTTGCCCTGCCGGAGGTGCTCCTGCTGGCCCGGAACAATCAGGTGGAGATTCGTTACGCCATGCCGATCCTGCCGATCTTCGTTCTCCTGGCGGCCCTGGCGGCCGAACGCTGGGTAAGATGGCCGCGACGAGTTCTCGCTCTGGTCGTGGCGGCCACCGTGCTCCAGGCGCTCGCGGTTGGTGTCCTGGCGGTCAAAATTCGTCAAATGCCCCCGCAGCGCATCGCGGCGATGAGGGCCTTCGGCGAACTCTCCGGATCGCGCGGTCTGATTCCAGCCCCCGACGACCGTGCTGCGCCGCCCTGGTCGCCGGCGCAGATCAAACCTGATGCGGGTTTCGCCCTCTGTCCTGAGGACAATCTCTTCACCTACAGCGGGGTGCGCACTTTGTGGTCGGCCGTGAATCCGCGGGCGTTCTTTTTTGTCTGGACTCCCGAGAAGCAAGAGCGGATTCTGGAGTTTTTTCAGATCGCTTATGTCGTCATCCCCGCCAATCGCGTCTTCGACGATACTCACGAAAAGCACACCGGCGGCTACCCGCAGAGTTTCATTGACCGTTTGTCGGCGCTGCCCTGGCTCGACCCCAAGCCGATCATGGACCAAGGTGGCCTGAAGGTCTATCGCGTCAGGTTCCCGGCGGCCTCCCGATGATGAAGCGATGTTGTTCTGCGCCTCGTTTTTTGGCTGGGCCGCGCTTTGGAGCACTTCACGATTGAGTGGGGGCGCCGGGTGGCATGGCGGCGGTGTTTGCCGCCATGTTCGCGCAGCACCCATGACAAGCACACGATCGGTCAAGCCGATCGTGGCACATGAGGCGCAACCATTCAAACGTTAAATGCTCTGGTTTCCCGGCGCACGTCGCCGCCGGGTGGCTCGGTCACAGCGGAGAAATCGCCCGCAAGCACTACTTGATGACGACAGAGGACCATTTCAGGAAAGCGGCCGGACCCGTGGCGCATTTTGTGGCGCCGCAAGATACCGCTACCAAAGAAAATGAGTTGCAACCCTTACAGGAACCCGCGATTTCAGGCCCGCTGCAAGACGCTGCAACTCATGTTAATATGCTGGTACCCCTAAGGGGAACGGAATCTGCCGACGTAACCAGTAGTAATAGCAACGACTTACGGAAGATGCCCAAAGCCGCTGCTGCAAAATCTGGAACGATTTCGCCCGTTTCTGACCGTCTCGACCCTGAACTTCGGCATCTGATTCGCATATGGTCGCAAGTTCCGGCCAGCGTCCGCACTGCCATCATGGCGATTGTCAGGGCGGTCGGTGCTGGCAGGTAAGAGAGCAGGGGGGAATCATACCCTGCTTCCACAGGCCGAGCAATAGTTTTGTCCGCCTTGCAGTCGGTCGTCGCATACCGGGCAAGTGCCGGCAACGACTACCGGCTCCATGCGGTTCTTGCGGCGCAGACGCCGGACCAGGAACACGATTCCGAGCAAGGCCAGTGTTCCAACAGCGCCCCAGATAAGCCATCTACGAGTTCGATCAGTCATTGTACACCTCCCTTAAAAAGCTCCTTGTGAAAGTTCCAGAATAGCGCAATCGACGGAAAGGCGCAAGCAAAAATGTTGCGCTCAACATTTTTGCTTTTATGTGACGGCCGCGCTTATGTTGCGCTGGCAGCGCAAGTGGTTGAGGGGCCAAGATGATCCTCTCCGGAACTTCACATAAGATTCCGCTACAGCGTCCTCAGGAAGGCCAGCACGCCCGGCTCTTCGCGCCAGCGTTTTGGTGGCTTGGCTCCTGCTGGTTCGCAGTGGGCGAGGGCCTTGGCTTTCAGTTCCAGATCGACCTCGGCATAGATGTTGGTCGTGTTGAGCGAGACGTGCCCCAGCCAGGCGCGGATCGTGTTGATGTCCACTCCAGCCCTGAGGAGGTGAACTGCCGTGGTGTGACGGATCGTGTGGACGCCCACTTTCTTTCGGGCGAGAGAAGGCACCTGGCGGACGGCCCGTGCGGCATATCGCTTGACCAGCACCAGGATGCCGAAGCGGGTGAAGGGCCGCCTGCTTCGGTTCAGGAAGACCGGCTCGGCGCTGTCGCGTCCCGCCACCAGGGGCGTCAGGACGTCGATGGTCTTACGCCAGAGGGGGCACAGACGTGTCTTGTTCCCCTTACCCTGGATGCGGATCGATGGGCAGCGGCCGAGGTCCAGGTCACCGATTGTCGCCTGGGCGATCTCGCTCGCCCTCGACCCCGAGTTGTAGAGGGTCAACAGCAGCGCGTAGTCGCGGCGCCCCTGCGGGGTGCCGCGGTCGGGGGCATCAAGCAAGGCGTCCATCTCCGGCTTCTCCAGGTAGTCCACCACGGACCGAGGGGCTTTCTTGAAGGGGATGGCCCGGACCTGCGACGACCAGACGACCTGTTCGGGAAGATGCTCGGCGACGAAGCGGGCCCAGGCATGGACCGTCGCCAGACGCTGGTTACGCGTGGCGACCGACGAGCCACGGTCCTGTTCCAGACTGTTCAGGAAGCCGCGGATGGTCTCCGGGGTGAAGTCCTCCAGGGCCAGCCGGTCGATGGCTCTGTCGGCCTTGCGGGCCACGAACGGCAACAGGAGCGTCAGGGTGTCCCGGTAGCTCTTCTGCGTGTTGCGGGAGAGATTGCGTTCGGCGATGACGTGCTCCAACAGGAAGCGACGAATCCAGCGGCCGGCGGGTTCTCTTTCAAGCATGGGGCACCTCCGAGCAGGCATAGCGCTCGAAACGGTCATTGGCCGCGGCCAGAAGCTCTGGAACCATGGTCAGGTAATCCTTGGTTCCGGAGAGATTCAGATGGCCCAGGTACGTGGCGAGGTAGGGCAACAGGATCTGGATATCTTTGCCCTGGCGATACCAGGTGATCAACCGAT
>CAIYVX010000103.1 GCA_903929765.1 uncultured Planctomycetia bacterium | reverse complement strand
TGAAGGACGGACTCCTGTTGAGAGAAAGTGGTGCGGAATCGAGTTTTGATTTTTGGGTGGGCGAGAGCGAACCCCTCACCCGGCACTTCGTGCCACCCTCCCCCAAGGGGGAGGGGTGAAGAAGCGGCGAAAAACGGCGAATATCCAATAACCAACACCCAATATCCAATCGTGAAGGACGGACTCCTGATAAGAGAAAGTGGTGCGGAATCGAGTTTTGATTTTTGGGTGGGCGAGAGCGAACCCCTCACCCGGCCGCGGCGCGGCCACCCTCTCCCGGGGGAGAGGGGTGAAGAAGCGGCGGAAACGGCGAATATCCAATAACCAACACCCAATATCCAATCATGAAGGACGGACTCCTGTTGAGAGAAAGTGGTGTGGAATCGAGTTTTGATTTTTGGGCGGGCGAGAGCGAACCCCTCACCCGGCACTTCGTGCCACCCTCTTCCAAGGGGGAGGGGTGAAGAAGAAACGGCAACCCATTAGTCTGGCAGGCAGACGCCGGCGGGGTCGAGGCGGAGAGGTTCGATTTCGCCGTTTGGTCGGTAGAAGACGTAGGCGAGGGAGGAATCGCGGAAGAAGATGTTGCGGGTCTGGCTCATGTCGTTGCAGATGAAAAACCATTGGTTGTGCCACAGGAAGAAGGAGCCGTGGCGGTCGTAGGTGATGAGGCGGTCGGGGTAGTCAAGATTCGGGACGGCGTCGGCCTGGTAGCGAAGGTCGGGGGCGACGTTCTCCTCGGTAATGATGGACCCGCGGCACTCGTAGGGGCCGAAGAGGCGGTCGGCCATGGCGTAGTAGCAGCCCCAGGAGAGATAGTAGATTCCGCCGCGATGGTGGAGGTAGGGTTTGTCGTCGGTGCGTCCGGGGCCGTAGGGGCCTTCGGGGCGGTGGATGGTGAGTTGGCGCGGGGGTTCGGCGAGGGAGAGCAGGTCGTCGTTCAAGCGGGCGAGGTAATAATCCCAAACGCCGAAGACGAGGTAGGGCGAGCCGTCCTGGTCGAGAAAAAAGCCGGGGTCGTAGGCGCCGACGGGGACGAGGCCGTCGCCGATCAGGGGTCGGCGGAGGGGATCGCGCCAGGGCCCGACGGGGGAGTCGGCGACGACGACGCCGGTGCGGCGGTTGCCGTCGGAGAAGAACCAGTAGAATTTTCCGTTTCGTTCGGCGGCATCGGTGGCCCAGCACTGGCGGAAGCCGGGACCGAGATAGGTGTCCTGGGGGCGGAGGGTGCACTCGTGGGTCCAGCGGAGGAGATCGGGTGAGGACCAGACCCACCAGTCGGCCATGACGAATTCGGCGGCGTCGGGCGAGAGGTCGTGGGTGGCGTAGAGATAGGCTTTATCGTTAAAAATGCGGACATGAGGGTCGCAGAGGCCGCGTCCGGGGAGGAGGGGGTTGCCGGAAAGAGGTCTTTTCGGGACGGACATGGGAAAATCTCCATAACGGTAAGGGTCGGATTGATTGTAGCAGGATGGACGCCGGGTCGAAAGGCCCGGCTGGAGTTTGCGGAGAAACGGCGAAGTCGGAATAACGAATAGCGAATCAAGACGTCGGAAGAAAACGAAGCAGAATTCGGTGATTTGACAATTTTTCTTCATGGCCCGTCTTTCGCCGGACCAGGCCACCCACCGTTTAGTTTGGGCGGCGATAAAACAACAGAAACAACTTGTTTTTTCCTGTTGCCGGGGGCGGAGGGGGACGATAATCTGTGGGCATGAGCGACACGGCGGAAAAGGGTGTAAGTGCGGGTCGGGGCGGGATGGCGAATGCGCTGACCGTGGACGTGGAGGGATTCGTCGAGTCGAACCGGCAGAGTTTTGCGATTGGCGAAAAATATGTGGACCGGGCGGCGGAAGATCGGGAGATCGAACGGAACACGGAGGTGACGCTGGAGGTTCTGGCGGGGGCGGGGACGAAGGCGACGTTTTTTTTCCTGGGCCGGCTGGCGAAGGCATTGCCGGGCCTGGTGCGGCGCACGGCTGAGGCGGGGCACGAGATCGGGTGCCATAATTTCGAGCATCTGCGGGTGTTCGGGATCGAGCAGAAGGAGTTTCGGGAGAAGCTGGGGGCGGCGAAGAAGGATCTGGAGGCGGTGTCGGGTCAGCGGGTATGGGGCTTTCGGGCGCCGGATTTTTCGATTACGAAGGCGTCGCTCTGGGCGCTGGACGTGCTGAAGGAACTGGGGTTCGTTTACGATTCGAGCATTTATCCGTTCGGGCTGCACGACGTTTATGGGATAAAGGGGGCCGAGCCGGGGCTGAATAAACTGGCGAACGGTCTGGTGGAGTTTCCGCTGTCGACGACGACGGTGCTGGGGAAGCGGCTGCCGTTCGGCGGGGGCGGGTATTTCCGGTTGTATCCGGTGTGGCTGACGCGGGCGTTTTTGCGGCGCGAGAATCGGGCGGGGAATCCGGGGATGTTTTACATACATCCATACGAAGTTGGTCCGGTGGCGCCACGGGTGGCGCCGATGTCGGCGTACCGGCGGTTCCGGCATTATTACCATTGTGCGGGGCGAGCGCGGCTGGCGCAGATGTTGCAGGGTTTCCGGTTCGTCCCGGCCATAGAGATTGTAAAGGAGCGTTATGGGACAGAGTTCGCATGACCAGAAGGTGGGGACATATTTCGATCAGGCGGCGGCGACGTTCGACACGTTTTACGACGCCAAGCGGAGCGGGTTCATGCAGTGGGTGGACCGGCAGTTCCGGTCGGACGTGTTCAACCGGTATTACCTGACGTTTGAGGCGCTGGAGCCGCTGGCCGGCAAGACGGTGCTGGACATCGGTTGCGGGTCGGGCCCGTACGTGGCGGAGGCGGCGCGGCGCGGGGCGGCGCGGGTGGTGGGGCTGGACATGGCCGAGGGGATGCTGGAGTTGGCGAGGCGGCGCGTGGCGGCGAAGGGGGTGGCGGAGCGGTGCGCGTTTGTGCAGGGGGGCTTTCCTCAGGCGGCGCCGGCGGAGACGTTTGATTATTCGATCACGATGGGGGTGATGGATTACGTGGCGGATCCGCAGGCGTTTCTGACGGCTCTGGCGAAGACGGTGCGAGGGTGCAGCGTGCTGAGTTTTCCGAGCCACCACTGGTTTCGGGAGCCGGTGCGGCAGGTGCGGTATTGGCTGAAGCGGTGCCCGGTGTACTTCTACGAGCCGGCGGGGTTGGAACGGATGGCGAAGGAGGCGGGATTTGCGCGGGCGAAGATAGTGAAGATGCCCGGGGCGGGGATGGATTATTTTGTGACGCTGTATAAGTGAGAACGGCAGTGGTCAGTGGTTAGTGGTCAGTAAAAACAGAAAAAACAGTTTTCTAGCGATTTGTGAGCAACCGGTACACCCTCACCCTACCCTCTCCCTCAAGGGAGAGGGGTGAAGAAGAAGCAGAGACCACGGCCAAGATGGCCGTGGGACTCACGGGCAAGATGCCCGTGCCACTGGGAGAAGCGGGGAAAGCCCTTGACAAGGGGGGCGGGTGGGTCTAATTTGTAGTGTGCGGGCAGGCTGCGGCCCGGAAAAAGAAGGCATACGGAGGACGGTGCATGACGGGTCGGATAATGGTGATAATGGCGGGTCTGGCGGTGGTACTGGCGGCGGCTTCGGCGGCGCCCGGACAGACGGCGGACCTGTCGGCGCTGGAGACGCAGACGTCGCTGTCGCCGGGTGACGAGGGGCGGATTCGCGAGGCGCTGAAGAAAGACCTGGACCTGGTGGCGACGGGCCGGGAAAACGACGAGGTGAGCGGGGCGCGGTCGCGGTTGCTGGACGTGGCGGCGAAGGCGGAGGCGACGCTGGAATTTCGGACGGCGGCGGCGAAGGTCGTGGTGGAGGAACTGAATAACCGGTTGCCGGTGGCGTTGGCGTTGAAGAACCGGATGGCGCTGGCGATCGTGGTGGCAAAAATGCACAACATTCAATCCGGGCCGGTGCTGGTGAAGCTGCTGGGGGACGAGCAGAATCCGCCGGTGCGGTACTGGGCGGCGAAGGGTCTGGCGAACGAGCAGTTGGCGAAGGAAATTGTGCAGGGTCGCGGTGGAATGAACGTTCGCGACGTGCTGGGGAGCCTGCGAGCGGCGCTGGAGAAGGAACAGGATCCGCAGATCGCGGGGGCGTTGTTCTCGGCGGCTCCGGCGTTGGGGACGGAAGAGGCGTCGGACATGCTGGCGGAGATGGCGGGGAAAGAGGCGGTGACGCTGGACCTGTCGAAGCGTGAGGGCCGGGAGGCGCTGAAAGTGGCGGTGGAGGGGTTGGGGGCGGCGTTTGACCGTGACATCCGTCCGCCGGCGGTGGGGAGACAGAAGATCGTGGCGTCGCTGGCGCAGATTCTGGTGCGGGTACCGCCGTGCAGCGGGTCGCTGGATTTGCTGACGGTGATCAACGAACAGTTGACGCGGATGACGGGCGAGAAGACGGGTCTGGGCGAGGCGTTGAAGGAAGAGCAGGCCCAGTGGCCGCTGCGCGACGGGAAGGTGGCGGACGCGGTGTGGCTGGAGGAGATGAACTGGGTGGAAGTTCTGCTGAAGAGCGGGAACAAGGATTTGCGGCTGAAGGGCCGGCCGGCGAGTTTGGAGTGGACGCCGGGACAGTCGGCGGGGCTGACGGGGAAGACGGAGTAGGAAATTAAAAATTAGAAATTAAAAATGAAAAATTAGAACGGCAAAAGAAGAAGCAACTGCGACACAGGGTGAAGTGGGAGAAACAGGTGCACCCTCACCCTACCCTCTCCCTCAAGGGAGAGGGGTGAAGAAGAAGCGGCAACGGCAAGCGGAAGACGGCACTTTATAACCGCGTGGCTGCAAGCAGCCACCATACATAACGAAAACAACTTAAAAGAGGGCTTGGCCCGTCATGCAACTGCGGCGTTGGCGAGGGCTGATCCTGGGACTGGCGCTGGTGGGGGCGGCGGACGTGGCGGTGTTGGGGGTGCTGCTGTGGCGCAGCGGCGAGGGGGCAGCCGATCTGCATTTCTGCCAGGGTGACGACGTCACCATGCTGGATCCGGCGAAAATTACGGCGCTATCGGATGGGCGGGTGGCGGCGGCGCTGTGGGAGGGTTTGACGGTGATCGACCCGGCGACGCAACGGCCGCGCCCGGGGGTGGCGCGAAGTTGGGAAGTTTCGGCGGACGGACTTGATTATACGTTTCATTTGCGTGAGGAGGCGCGGTGGAGCGACGGGTCGGCGGTGACGGCGGAGGATTTTCTGTACAGTTGGCGGCGCGTGCTGGACGTGCATACCGAAGCACAATATAACTACATGTTATTTCCGATTCGGGGGGCGCGGCGGTATGTGGAGGCGCAGGGGCACGCGGCCGAGCACATGGCCGCAAGCGGCCATGCCACCCAGGAGGAAGAAGTGGTGGCGGCGCGGGCGGGGTTGGGGATTGAGGCGGTTTCGGCGCGGGAGTTGCGGGTTCATTTGGAGTCGCCGACGGCGTATTTTCTGTCGCTGACGGGATTTCAGACCTATTTGCCGGTGAAAAAGAGTTGCGTGGAGCCGCAGGGCAACGGGGTGGAGGAGCCGCGGTGGGTGTTTCCGGAGCGGCTGGTGTCGAACGGTCCGTATGTGCTGAAGAGCTGGGTGTACAAGTCGCGGATGCGGCTGGAAAAGAATCGATATTATTGGAATCGGGAAGCGGTGCGGCTGGGGAGCGTGGAGATCGACCCGATCGAGGCGATGAACACGGCGCTGGTGGGTTACGAGCGGGGGTCGCTTGATTTTGTGACGACGATACCGACGCTGGCGGCGGAGAAGCTGTGGCGGGAGAGCCGGGCGGGGCGGCGGGGGGATTTTTCAGTGGGGCCGATCCTGGGGACGTATTTTTATCGGATGAATTGTACGCGGGCGCCCCTCTCGGACGTGCGGGTGCGCAAGGCGCTGGCCCTGGCGGTGGACAAGCAGGAGATTGTGGACAAGGCGGGACGGTGCGGTCAGCCGGTGGCGGACGTGCTGGTGCCGCCGGGGATTCCGGGGTACGCGGGGCCGCAGGGCTTGGCGCACGACCCGGCGGCGGCGCGGCGGCTGCTGGCGGAGGCGGGGTTTCCGGGGGGAAAGGGCTTTCCGCACCTGACGATTCTGTACAATACGAACGAGGGGCACAAGGCGATTGCGGAACTGGTGCAGCAGGCCTGGAAACGGGAACTGGGGATCGAGGTGCAACTGGGGAACGTGGAGTGGAAGTCGCTTCTGGAGCGGGTGCAAAGATTGGATTACGACATAGCGCGGCAGAGCTGGTACGGGGATTATGTTGATCCGAATACTTTTCTGGATATGTTTGTGACGGGCGGGGGGAACAACCAGACGGGTTGGTCGAACGCGGAGTATGACCGGCTGATCGCGGGGGCGGCGCAGGAGGCGGACGCGGGGAAGCGGATGGCGAAGTTACGGCAGGCGGAGACGATTCTGGTGGAACAGGGGCTGCCGATCATGCCGTTTTATCATTACGTGGGGCCGGCGCTGGTGCGGGGAACGGTGCATGGGTACATGCCGAATCTGTTGAATGAGATATTGTTTCAGGATTTGTGGACGGATACGACGGTCGGGGCGGGAGGCGGACGGTGACGTGGTTCGTGATAAAGAGGTTTCTGTGGTTCGTGCCGACGCT
>CAIYVX010000102.1 GCA_903929765.1 uncultured Planctomycetia bacterium | reverse complement strand
TCCATGCTGAAGCTCTCGTGCCGATCAAAGGCTTCGGTATAGATTTTAGAACAGCGGGCCAGATCATCCGGATGCACGCCCTCAGCCCAGCCATCACCCAGCTCCTGTGCGAGGGTTCTGCCGGTAAACTTCAGCCAGGGCTGGTTGAAGTAGTCGCATTTTCTGTCGGTGCCGGAGGTCCAGATCAACGCCATGCCGGAATCGGCCAGCGCGTGGTAGCTCGCTTCCTGCTCTCGCAAGGCCGTCTCGGCCCGCTTGCGCTCGGTGATATCGCGGAAGGACCACACCCGGCCCGTGACAACGCCCGCCGCCAGCATCGGAGAGGAATAGCGCTCGAAAATGCGGCCGTCTTTGAACGTGAGCAGGTCCGCATCCTCCACATCCGAAGCGTAGAGGTCCTGCACCTTTTTCAGGAACGCCTCCGGCTCTGCCAGCTGGTCCATCACAAAAGCCAGCAGGCGCCGGTCATCGTGGCTTTCCAGAAGGTCAGCCGGGAGCTTCCACAGCTCGGCAAAACGGTGATTAACCTGAAGGATCTGCCCCCGCTGGTCCACGGCAAGAATGCCGTCGACGGTGGTGTTCAGCGTGACGCGGAGCTGGGCTTCATTCCGCTGCAACGCCTCTTCCGCCTGCTTGCGCTCCGTGATGTCCAGCAGAGTGCTCAGCATGCCCACAACCTGGCCTTGGCCGTCCGTCAAAGGCCGTGAGTTGTTCAGCACAGTGATGACCCGGCCGTCCTTGCGCCGAAGCTGATGCTCGAAATTGGTCAATCGGCCGCCGGCCAGCAAGCGCCGGTGGGCCAGCACAACCTCAACGGGGTTGGCGTCCACATCGGCAACGCCCAAGCGCAGGAGTTCCTCCCGTGTGTAGCCCAGCAGTGCCAAGCCCGCCTGGTTGCTGTCGATAAAACACTTCTTCATGTCGAAGGCGTAGATTGCCGCGACGGATTCATCGAAGATGCCGCGATATTTTTCTTCGCTCGCGCGCAACTCGGCTTCTTCCTCCAGACGCTCCATTTCGGCGCCAGCACGCACGGCCACCGTTTTCAGGATGGCCTCCGCGAACGGGCGGTGGGCGAGTGGTTTCCGGCCGATGACGGCGATCAGCCCGATCGGCTGTCCGGTGTGACTCCAGAGCGTCACGCCCATGTAACTCTCCGCCTTCAAGTCCTTGAGCACCGTATCCCTCGGGAAATGTTGGCAGACACTGGCTGGGAAACAGCACACCGTCTGGCCGACCACGTCGCCGCAGGGTGTGTCCTTCAGGGCGTAGGCTGTGTTGTCCTCGAACTTGCCGTCGCACCAGACGGCCACGGTCTGTGCGGTCAACCCATCGCCTTCCAGCCGATCGATGCAGACGAAGTCCATGGCGAGGTTCCGGGCCAGATAGCTCGCCAAGGCCTCGAAGAAGCTCTCTCCCACCACAGCGCTCGCATGCTGGGCCAGAAAGGCCTGCACGTCATCCAGTTGTTTCCGCTCGGTGACGTCGCTCAAGGTCACCCGGATCACGGGTGCGCCGCGGTCATCCTGCGCCTTGGCGGCGTCCAGCCGGACCCACAGGATGCCGTCCGCCCTCTTCATGCGCAGTTCGCAGATCAGGGACGCGCTGGCCGCTGTGGAGGCCAGGGGTCTGTCGAGCTGTTGGCGGTACCGATAGTAGTCATCCTGGTCCTCTTTGCAGACAAAGCTGCCCAAGGGTCGCTGGACAAGCTGCGTGCGGGTGACGCCCAGCAGGTTGGCGGCGGTCAGGTTGGCTTCCTGGATCAGGCCGTTGGCACTGAGCGTGACATAGCCGACCGGTGCCAGATCGTAGAGGTCGAAGTAGCGCGCCTGCGACGCTTCCAAAGCGGCCTGCGCCCGGCGCAGGTCTTCGTTCTGCAGCTCCAGCTCGACCTGGTGCACCTGCAGCTCGTAGGTGAGTTGGGTCGATTGGGCGGGCGTCAAGGGGGTCGGCTGCGCTGCCGCGTGGGCCCGCACCTGAGCCTCCGCCCGCTGGCGGAGGTCGTTCGACTCATCGGGTTTGGAGGACGGTGGGTTCATGGGGAACTTTCCAGGGGCTGTCTTTTAAAGGGCACGCGGGTTCTCCGGCACCGTTCCAGCGGGTTGCCAGTGGCAACTGATGCGCGTGCCGCCGCGCGGCCGACGAGCAATGTGAAAAGTCGCCCCGATGGCGGCGGCACGATATTGCATGATCTTCAACCCCATGCCCGCCGCGCGGCCGGCCGGGTTTGGATGACCGCGTCCATTGTCCTCGATGTCAAGACGGACACCGCCGCGGGCGTAACTCCGGAGCCGGATCCAGATGCCTTTGGCCTGGGCGTGGCGGATGGCATTGCTGACGGCTTCTTGGGCGATACGGTAGAGCTGGCTGGCTACATCCCTATCGTTCAGTAGGAACGTGTGGGTGCAGGTGAACCGACAGAACAGCTGACTCCGTTTGGCGACGCCCTCCACTAAGTCCTGGAGCGCTGCCCGCAGGCTTACGCCATCGGCCTGAATCACATGCAACCCGCGGGCGATGTCGCGCATTTCCGTGATCGCGTGCTGGGCTGCGCGCTCGATTTCGGCTACGGCCAAGGCTTGGTCTGGTTGGTGCTTGGCCAGCCGCTTGCGGAGCGTGCTGCTCATGAAGTTCAAGGCGGCCAACTGTTGGCCGAGGCTGTCGTGCAAGTCGTGGCCAATGCGGCGGCGTTCGCACTCGCTGATCTCCAACACGTGGCGTTCGAGCTCCCGGCGG
>CAIYVX010000101.1 GCA_903929765.1 uncultured Planctomycetia bacterium | reverse complement strand
CGGCTCGCTACGCTCGCCTCCGCTCCGCCGCCCCAGGAAGATCAATTTACAGAAAGGATTTTACACCCCCCAGCACGCACCCTACATAAACCGGAGGCTGGCGTGCCGGTATTTCTGATCGTAATCCTGTTTATCTATGCGGCGATGTATGTTTACCTGGGTTGGGAGGTGGACCAGGTTTTTGCGGGGCTGGGGTGGTGGCGGGCGCCGATTTATGGATTTCTGACGCTGATGTTTCTGGCGCCGGTGATTGTGGTGCAACTGGACCGGCGGCTGAAATTCCGATGGGCCCAGGCGGCGGCGCTGCCGGGGTATTTGTGGATGGCGGGGCTGTTCTGGTTCTGCTCGCTGGCGCTGGCGGCGGGGGCGTGGAACCTGGCGGTGGCGGCGCTGGGGATGAAGTGGCCGGGAATCCTGGCGGCGACGATCACGCATCGGACGGGGTTTGCGGCGGCGTGCGTGGTGATTGCGGTCGGGTTGGCGGCGGGGGTGCTGGGGGCGCAGCGGATTCGGCTGAAGCGGGTGACGATTCGGATTCCGGGGTTGGCGGAAAATGTGCGCGGGCTGAAGCTGCTCCAGATTTCGGACCTGCACCTGGGCGTGCACATGGGGCAGCGGCGGCTGGGGCGGGTGCTGGAGTTGGTGCGCGAGGCCGAGGCGGACGTGTTGATTTCGACGGGGGATCTGACGGATTCGGCGTTCGAGAATATCCGGTGGTTCGCGGAGGAGTTGCGGGAGATCAATCCGCCGCGCGGCAAGTTCGCGGTGCTGGGCAATCACGAGTTTTACGCCGGGGTGGCGGAGTCGCTGCGGTTTCACGAGGCGGCGGGGTTCACGGTGCTGCGCGGCACGGCGGCGACGGTGATGGAGGGGTTGCGGATCGCAGGTGTGGACGATCCGGCGGGGGAGGGGATGAAGAGGGTGGAGTGTTTTGCGGAGGAGGAAGCTCTTTGGCGTGACGGGAGCATAGAGCTTCAAACCCTCACCCGGCCGCTAAAGCGGCCCCCCTCCCCCAAGGGGGAGGGGGCAACGACCATTCTCCTGAAGCATCAGCCGCGGATCGAGGCGAGGTCGGTCGGGCATATTGATTTGCAGCTTTCGGGTCATACGCATGGGGGGCAGGTATTTCCGTTTCACCTGGTGGTGAAGTGGATTTATCCACTTTTTGCGGGGCGGTACGCGACGGGTCCGGCGGGCGAGGGGCCGCAGATTTACGTGCATCGGGGGACAGGGACGTGGGGACCGCCAGTGCGATTGTTTTCGCCGCCGGAAGTTACCTTGATCACGGTGGAGTAGGGCGGGAAAAAATAACTCGACGGGGCCGGTTTAAAGGATTGACTTGTATCGGAAACGGGATTAAATTAGTCGAAGTTGTAGGTCAGATCTAGACAATTTGGACGGAGGTGGCCAACAGGGTTGGGGCAGGTTCGTGTCGTGACAACAGAGGGCCTTTAGGCAAAGGAGACGGCGATGAAAAAAGGCACGATGTCCCCAGCAGCGGTGTTGTTTCAGGCAGGTGTGGTGCGAGCGGTCGGTCATCCGCTGCGTATACAGATGTTAATGTATATCGGCGGCAAGGAGCGGCAGGTGTCCGAGATCATCGAATATCTGCACACCAACGCGGCGAATGTTTCGCGGCACCTGGGTATTCTGCGTCGGGCGGGCGTTCTGGCGGCGCGCAAGCGGGGCCGGTGCGTCTATTACCGCGTGGCCATGAGCAGCGTTCTGGAATTTCTCGATTCGCTGGGCAAGACGCTCGACCGGAAGATGAGTCGCTGACCGGTCGTTTTTATTTAAGCCCAGATTCCCCGATGTTCCCAGCAGTTTCGATTTTCCCGACCAAGGCGCGAGGGACCAGATGGTCCCCGCGCTGTCGTCGTTGGGAATCGCCTTTCATCCAATCCCAGAGCGCGGCCCGCAGATCGGCGAAGACCTGCGGGTGGGCGTCCTGCACGTCCGAGCGGCAGAGCGGGTCGGCCTGCAAGTCGAAGAGTTGGTAGCGGGCGCCCTCGACCAGCGGGGCGTAGAGAAGCTTCCAGCGCGAAGTGCGGACCATGCGCTGGCGGGCTTCGATCAGCAGGTCGAAATATTCCTTCTTAATGCCAATCAGGCCGGAAGCGGGTTCGGTGACTTCGAGCATTTTGGCCAGGGGCGGATAGCGCAGGTAACTGTCCCAGGTCAATTGCTTTTCGCCGCCGAGGAGTTCGGCACTTTCGGCGAAGATGGTTCCGTCGCGCGGGGGGCGTTGGCCGCGCAGGAGGTCGGCGAAGGAGCGTCCTTCGCAGGAGTCGGGGGCGGGGAGGCCGAGGCGTTGGAGCAGGGTGGGCATGAGGTTGACGGAACTGGTGACTTCGTCGATGGAGCGGGGCGAGCTTCCGCGCAGGGCGGGATCGGAGATGATCAGGGGAATGCGTGAGTCATAATTGGCGTCGAACAGAAAATTGCCGTGGCCCCAACTGCTGGGGCTTTCGAGGAGGTTTTCGCCGTGGTCGCTGGTGATGATGACGATGGTGTCGTCCCAGAGGTTGAGGTTTTTGAGTGAGGCGACGACCTGTCCGACCTGGTCGTCGAAGCTGAGGATGGCGCCGTCATAGAGGGCGCGGAGTTGGGCGACGTTGAAGTAGGCGTCGGGGTCGAACTTTCCGCCGGCGGCGTCTTCGAGGCTGGGCGGGACGGCGTTGAGCTTCTGTCGGCCCTGGTAGGCGGGACTGGCGAAGGTTTGATAATAAGGATACCGGGTGGCGTAGGGCAGGTGAGTTTCGCTGTAGAAGACGATCATGAAGAAGGGCTGGTCGCGGCGGGCCAGGCGGCCGAGCGTGGAAAGTGTTTCCTGGGTCACGTTTTCGGGGTTGGGGTTGATGGGCATGCCTTCCATGGCGGGGTAGAGGCGGTAGCCGAGCGGGTTGTCGGCCAGGGCGACGAGGAGCGGGTGGCCCTGGCAGATGGCCTGGGCGATCCAGGTTTTGAGGCTCCAGGCTTCCGGGGCGACGTGGACGGCGGTGAAGCCGAAATCGACCTTGGCGAAGTCGCCGCCGACCCAGTCGCTGATGGCGTAGCTGGCGTAGCCCTGGCGGGCCAGTTCGCGGGGTAGGGTGGCCAGGGGCATGGGGATGTGCGATTCGCGCGGCCAGGTGAAGCGCTGGCCGTGGGTGTGGGGATAGGTTCCGGTGAGGATGGAGGTCCAACTGGGCAGGGTGCGGGCCTGAGGGACATAGACTTCGTTGAAGCGGACGGCGTCGGCGGCCAGGCGGTCGATGTTGGGGCTGGTGGGTTTGGGGTAGCCGTAGGCGCCGAGGTGATCCTGGCGCAGGCCGTCGGTGGCGAGAATGAGGATGTTGGGGTGGCTGTCGTGGCGATTTTTGGCGGGCAGGCGGTCGATGGCGAGGCCGAGACCGAGACCGGCGGCGATGATGGGCAGGGTGGCGGTGAGGGTGAGGGCGGCGCGGCGGCGTGGGTGGTTCATGCGGCGGATGGCGCAGGTGAGACCGGCGACGATGAGGACGCAGGAGGCGGCTTCGAAGGCGCCGCGCAGGAGGGTGAGGAGCCAGGGTGGCGTCCAGCGTCCGAGCGAGACAATGGCCTGGAGACCGTCGTCGGAAGTGAGGATGTTTTCGAGCACCTGCGGGGAGTGGACGGCGTAGGCGGCGGTCATGTAGAGGGACATGAGGGCGATGAGGAGGGCGGAAGCGAGAATGGCGCCGCGTTTGGAGGGCGGCCGGTTTCTGACGGCGCCCCAGGAGGCGACGATGGCCCAGCAGAAGGAGCCCCAGACGAGTCCAACCAGGCAATAGCCGGCCAGAATACCGGCGGAGTACCAGTAGGTGAAGGCGAGGTAATTCCTGGTGACTTCGGTGGTGATGGTGGGGTTGGCGTCGGCATTTTTATGAAGCAGACGGAAGGTACAGGCGGCGAAGACGGCGATCAGGATGATTTCGGCGGTGAGCACGCAACGGAGCCAGACCCGCCAGGATGGGGCGGGCGGTGGGGACAGGCCAGGGGCGATTCTTGTGACCGAGTCGGTCAAGGCGAGTCCTCGCGACGCAATTCACCACGTTCACGCAAAGGTAAGAGAATAGGCCCGGCTATTATGCATAATGGGGGCAAGTGCGCCAACGGGCAATTTTTGTGGTCTTGGTGAGAACACGTTTGGCCGGCGGTTTCGGACCTTGCGATGGCCGCCGTTTTCGGGTATCCTATGTAACTTCAGTCGTATCAACCTGGTGAGGGCGGATTATGTCTCTGATCGTTGTCGGCAGCATCGCGTTCGATTCCGTGGAAACTCCGGCCGGTCGCGCGGACGACGTCCTGGGCGGTTCGGCCACCTATTTTTCTTATGCCGCCAGCTTTTTCGGCCCGGTGCGACTCGTGGGCGTGGTCGGCTCCGATTTTCCCACGGCTTTCCGCGAAATGCTGGAGAAGCGGAACGTCGATACTGCGGGCCTCGAAGTGGCCCCCGGCAAGACTTTCCGCTGGCGCGGCTCCTACCAGGGGGCCATGAACGCCGCCCAGACCCTCGCCGTCGAACTGAACGTCTTCGGCTCGTTCGATCCGAAGCTGCCGGAAAAATTTCGCGATTCCGAACTGGTCTTCCTGGCCAACGGCAGCCCGCAGGTCCAGGGCCGCGTCCTCGACCAGGTGCGCCGCCCGCGCCTCGTGGTGGCCGACACGATGAACTTCTATATCGATTCGGCCCGCGAGCCGCTCATTCAACTGATGAGCCGCATCGACGGCATGGTCCTCAACGACGAAGAGGCCCGGATGTTGACCGGCATTACGAATCTTGTCGCCGCGGGCCGCCGCGTGCTGGCCTGGGGGCCGAAGTTCGTGGTCATCAAAAAGGGCGAGCACGGGGCCATGCTCGTCACGCCCACGGGCGTGGCTACGCTGCCGGCCTATCCGACCGACCGCGTGATCGACCCGACCGGCGCTGGCGATTCCTTTGCCGGCGGCATGATGGGCTACCTGGCCACGCAGAAAACTTTCGACGAAGCCCACCTCCGCCGGGCCCTGGCCTACGGCACGGTGGCGGCCTCGTTCAACGTCGAAGACTTCAGCCTGAACCGGTTCCAGCAGATCAGCCGCGCCGACATCGACCGGCGATTGGATGAATATGTCAAGATGCTAGTAGTTTAATAACTGGTGGCATGGCGGCCGTTGTTTGCCGCCATGTTTCGCCGAAGGGACGTGCCAACGGGAGGCGTTTTCATGAGTAACGTGTTGCGGCTGTTCATCGCGGTGGAGTTGCCGGCTGAGGCCCTGGATCTGCTCGCGGCCGTGCAGAAGGACCTTGCTGCGACCAAGTCGGACGTGAAATGGTCGAAACCGCAGCAGATTCACCTGACGCTGAAGTTCGTCGGCGACCTGCCGGCCAACGAAGTGCCGACGCTTTCGGCGGCGCTCGATAAGGCCGCGGCCCAGAGCCAGGCCTGTGCCTCGCGACTGGCGGCGGTCGGGGCCTTTCCCACGTCCAAGCGGCCGCGCGTCGTCTGGGCCGGCCTTGAGGAACCGAGCGGCCGGTTGCTCGAACTTCAGCGCCGCGTCGATGAGGCCACCAAATACCTGACGCCGGTCGACCCGCGCGGCTTCGCTCCGCACCTGACGCTCGGCCGCGTCAACGGTCCGAAGAACCTGCCCAAACTCGCCACGGCCATCGAGGCCTACCGCCTGGCCGCGACGCCCGAGATTCCCATTTCCGAAATCGTCCTGGTCCAGAGCGTTCTCGGCCGCACCGGCCCGACCTACACCACCCTGCACCGCTCGGCGTTGAAGCGGTGATTTGGCCGGCGGAATAACTGAATCATAACGGCACAAAAACACGATATTTATTTATCCGGCGGACGCTTTGCGCCCGCTTCCTATCTCTGGATCGAGGAGGCCCATTCATGTCCCACCGAGCAAAATGGCAGTCGCTGGTAGTGCGGATTTCGGTTGTTGCGATAATGCTGGTTGCGGGATGGCTGATCGTCGGGGCGGCACCGTGCCTGGCGGCGGACCAGCCGCCTGCGGCAGCGCAGCCTGCGGTCGTGCCACTGGCGGTGACGCCTGCGGCAGCGCAGCCGGTGGCGACTCCGGCTCCCGCTCCGGCGCCGACGGGATTCTTCGACGATCTGGCGACGCGCAGCTCGTTGACGGACCATTTCTTTGGCCTCGGCAAGGCGGCCTCGGACGCCGGCGTCGACGTCAGCCTCGGGTTGACGCAGGCGTACCAACAGGTGTTGAACGGCGGCACGTCCGTGCACAACAAAGCCGGCCGATACGCCGGGCTGTACGAGTTGGAAGTCAACTTCCATCTCGAACAACTTCTGGGAATCCAGGGCGGGCGGATACGGTCCCTGACCTTCGGAAGCTGGTCGAGCGGCGTGGATCCGCATGCGGTGGGCAGCCTGACGGGCGTGAACAACTGGGCCTTCGGCGACCATTCAGTTTGGGTAGAGCAACTGTACTATGAACAGATGTTCCTTAACAATAAGGTGTTCGTCCGAGTCGGCAAAATCGATCTGACGGACGGTTTCCGCATGTGCGACTGCCCCGTCGCCTTCGACGGCAACAGCTACGCCAACAACAAGTTCGAACAGTTCGTCAACGGGGCCCTGGTCGACAACCCGACGATCCCGTTCCCGCAGCCGGGTCTGGCGGCGGTGGTGCACGTTCAACCGCTGGAATGGTGGTATGTCTCGATGGCTGCGGCGGATGGGCGGGGACAGTTCCGGACCAATGGCCTCGATACGACCTTCGACGACGACGCCCGGATCTTCAGCCTGTATGAAACCGGCGTGACGCCCAGGATGCCCTCGTGCCACGGCCCGCTGCAGGGCGCCTACCGCATCGGCTTCTGGAACGATCAGGGGAGCAGACGCGACCTCGACGGCACCGGCATCTCCAACAACAACTTCGGCCTGTACGTCAGTTGCGATCAGAAGCTCTGGAACGAGAACGACACCAAGGACGGGCAGGGCCTGGGCGCGTTCTTCCGCTGGGGCACGGACAACGCCGACGCCTACGCGATCAAGGGCTTCTGGAGCGCGGGCCTGCAGTACCAGGGCCTGATTCCGAGCCGCGACAAGGACGTGACGGGCCTGGGCTTCGCGAGCAGCCGGCTGGCCGACTCGCCCCTGGCGGGCTTTACGCAAAATAATGAATCGGTGGTTGAGGCCTACTATAACATCATGCTGACGCCGTGGTGCCAGATCATTCCCGATATTCAGTATGTGGCCCATCCGGGCGGCGGAGCGACCAGCGATGCGACGGTGATCGGGCTGCGGGTGCAGATCAACTTCTGATCCCGGCGCAGAAATGGAAAAGTGCAAACGCCACGGCGGACCTCGGGTTCGCCGTGGTTTTTTAAGAGCCTATCCGAATAGCCCGTCGTCGGCCCAAGGTCGAGCGAGAGGGCCGAGGGCACGGAGGCCGAAGCAGGCGTATGCAGTTGCATACGCCGATGCAGGACGACACCGCCATCGGCCCTCGCAGCCGACCGACGCCAGAGGGGTTATTCGGATAGGCTCTAACTCGTCGGCTCGCGATACCCGCCAGGATGCACGTCGGCCAACTCTAACTCCACCGACTCCCGCCCGTTGAACTTATTGATCGTCGGCCGGCAGGCGATGTCGAGCGTCTGGGCCCCGGCCAGCGTCTCGGCCAGCCGTCCCTGTTTCCAATAGAGCGCCCGCAGACAAATGCCGCCCTGGGTGAGCGTGAGCGCCAGGTGCGACCCGTCCTTGCCCAGCCGTTCCGGCGGCCGCACCAACTGGCAATCGCGCACGGCAAACACCGGCCGGGGATTGCCCTGACCGAACGGCGCCAGCCGCCCCAGTTCGCGCACCGCCGTAAGCCCGAGGGCCGCAAATTCCGTCGTCGCGTCGATCTTCACCGCCGCCACCAGATCCTCCGGTCGCAGCATCGATTTTGCATGAGCCTCGAACGCCGCCGCGAACGCCGCCACGTTTTCCCCCGCCAGGCGGCATCCCGCCGCCATGTCGTGCCCGCCGAAACTTTTCAGATGCCCGCCCGAAGCCGTCAGGGCCTGGAACAGCGAGAACCCCGGAATCGAACGCCCCGACCCCTGGCCCTGGCCCTCCTCCAGGGCGATCAGCAGCGTCGGCCGGTAATACCGCTCCACCAGCCGCGAAGCCACAATCCCGATCACCCCCGCGTGCCACTGGTCCGACGCCAGGACGAGGCTGAACTTGTTCTTCACCCCGCCGCTGCGCTCCACCATCGCGACGGCCTGGTTATAAATCTCCCGCTCCACGTCCTGCCGCCGGCGGTTCTCGGCCTCCAATTCCGTCGCAATCGCCATCGCCTCTTCCGGCCCGGCCTCGGTCAGGAGCCGCAGGGCCTTGTGGGCCGACCCCATCCGCCCGGCGGCGTTGAGGCGCGGGCCGATGATGAAGCCCACGTCGTGTTCCTTCACTTTTCCGTCGGCGGTGCGGGCCGACTTGACGATGGCCTCCAGCCCGTGATGATAGCGCCGCGAAGATAGAGCCTTTAACCCCATCGCCGCCAAGGCCCGATTCTCATCCACCAGCGGCACCACGTCGGCAATCGTCCCCAGCGCCGCCAGACTCGTCGCGTCGGTCAGGAACCGCTGAAACGCCGGCGTGCATTTTTTTCCCTCCGCGTCCCCGGACAGCATCAAGCCGATGGCCCAGGCCAGCTTGAAGGCCACGCCCACGCCCGCCAGGTCGCGGAACGGATAGCTCGATCCCGGCAACTTCGGATTCACCACCGCATAGGCCGCTGGAATTTCCGCTTCCGGCTCGTGATGATCCGTGATAATCAGGTCCAGCCCCAACTCTCGCGCCAGCGCCGCCTCTTTCACGCTCGTCACGCCGCAATCGACCGTCACGACCACCTTGTGCCCCTCGGCCGCCAGTTGCCGCAAAGCTTCGCCGTGCAGCCCATACCCTTCCTCAATCCGATGCGGCACATAAAGCGTCGCCTTCGTCCCGGCCAGCTCCAAACACTGATACAACAGCGCCGCCGCCGTCAGCCCATCCACGTCATAATCGCCATAGATCGCAATCTTCTCCCCATCCCGCACCGCCGCCACAATCCGCTCTGCCGCCCTTGTCAGCCCCGGCATATCCTCCGGCCGATGCAAATCTTTATACCCCGGATTCAGGAAAGCCTTTCCCTCCTCCGCCGTCACCATCCCCCGATTCGCCAGCACCTGACACACCAGCCCCCCCGCGCCAATCGCGCGACCCAGCACCTCCAGGTTTTCCGCAGGCGGAAGAAATATCCAGCGTTTCAGCATGATTTCTAAAACTCTATGTAGGGTGCGTGCTTGCACGCACCAAATCAATTATCGAAAATTACCGGCCCGCAGGCTTCCCGCTCAACCACGCCGCCGGATCCATGTCCTTCGATCCGATGTTCCCCGGGCCTGGTTTTTTGCTGGGACCGTAAGAAACAATCAGGTACTCCGCTTCTTCTCCGGTCCCCCGCGTGTAGTACATGTAAGGCATGCCCCACGGATCGAGTTGAATCCTCGGCGGGTCCAGATACGGCCCGTCCCATTTCTCCAAACCTGCCGGTTTCTCAACCAACGCCTGCAACCCCTCGGTCTCAGTCGGAAACCGTCCGGTTTCCATTCTGAAATGTTCCAGTGCCGTGCAGAGCGTACTCATCTGAGTCTTAGCGTTGCTATGGGGAGGACAAATAATTAGTTTCGGTCTGCTCATGTAGAATAAAAAGCAGCCGACCAGAACTAAGCCACAGATGATGGCTATCTTGAGTTTATTTCGCGACGGACGCCCTTCCTCTTCCATACTTCACCTCTCGAACGGTTCGTAGGGTGCGTTCTTGCACGCACCATTCTTTGGCCCGCGTGGTGCGTGCAAGCACGCACCCTACAAATTACATTTCGCGGGCCAACTTCAGGAACGTGGCCAGATTCCCCTTCACCTCCGCCAGCGAATCCCCGCCCGTTTTTTCCAGCAGCGCCGCCGCCAGTTCGAAGGCCACGGCGTTCTCGCCGACCACGCTCGCGGCGGGCACCGCACAGAAGTCGCTGCGTTCGTAGGCGGCTTTGACGGCCCGTTTGGTGCGGAGGTCGATAGAGGGCAGGGGTTGGGCCAGCGTGGCGATGGGTTTCATGGCGGCGCGAAGGATGATGGGCTGGCCGTTGGAAATGCCCGCCTCGATGCCCCCGGCCCCGTTCGAGGTCCGGGCGTAGCCGAGAGTGGAAGAGCGGCGCTCGGCCGGACGGTAGAGAATCGCGTCGTGAACCTGGCTGCCGGGGAGCCGCGCGGCTTCGAAGCCCAGGCCGATTTCGACGCCCTTGATGGCCGGAATGCTCATCAGGGCGGCAGCCAGTCGCCCGTCGAGCCGGCGGTCGGCGGAGACGTGCGAGCCGAGGCCCGGCGGCACGGCGGTGGCGATGACCTCGAAGATGCCGCCCAGGGTGTCGCCGGCGTCGCGGGCGGCGTCGATGGCGGAGATCATGTCGGTTTCGGCGGCGGAGTCGAGGCAGTAGAGAGGACTCTTGTTGCGGCGGCGCAGCAGGGCGGGGGGAATGGTTTCTGGCCTCAACGTCACCCTCACCCTACCCTCTCCCCTCAAGGGAGAGGGGTGAAGAATCAACCCCTCACCCGCCCCTGTCGGGCCACCCTCCCCCAAGGGGGAGGGGTTAACCGAAGCAGAGCCGACGGAAACGACGTGAGCGAAGACTTCGATGCCGGCCTCGCGGAGCAGGCTGCGCACAAAGCTACCGGCGGCGACACGCGCGGCAGTTTCCCGGGCACTGGCTCGTTCGAGAATGTTCCGCACGTCGGGCGTCAGATACTTGAGCGCCCCCGCCAGATCCCCGTGCCCCGGTCGCGGCTGATATAGCGACGGCGTCCGTTTCAGGTCGTCGATGCGGAAATCGCGGTTGGCGATCTGGAGGACGATGGGCGAGCCGAGCGTCACGCCGCGCCGCAAGCCGGAGAGGACTTCGACGCGGTCGGTCTCGATTTTCATCCGCCCGCCGCGCCCGTAGCCGCCCTGGCGGCGCGCGAGTTCGCGGTCAACGAATTTCAGGTCGGCCCGCACGCCGGCGGGAAAGCCCTCGATGATGGCCAGCAGAGCCTTGCCGTGCGATTCGCCGGCGGTGCGATAGGTTAGCATTTGGGCGTCCTTTTTTTTGACGAACTTCTTCAACATGTGCCACGGTCGGCTTGTCCGACCGTGCGAACATCTACTGGCCTAAACACGGCCGGGCAAAACCGGCCGTGGCACACCTGAGACCTTTTTTCATTAAGCGAACTTCTTTTGTGTCAGCCGTTCGTAGGCCTCGACGTACCGCGCCCGGGTTTTTTCGACGATCTCGTCCGGCAGCCGCGGGGCAGGGGGCTGTTTGTTCCAGTCCAGGGACTCCAGATAATTTCGCACGAACTGTTTGTCGAACGAGGCCTGGTCGCGGCCCTCGGCGTAGTCGTCGGCCGGCCAGAAGCGCGACGAGTCCGGCGTCAGGACTTCGTCCACGAGAATAATCCCGCCGTCGGCCACGCCCCACTCGAACTTCGTGTCGGCGATGATGATGCCCTGTTTCAGAGCATAATCGCGCGCCGCGGAATAAACCGCCAGCGACAGGTCGCGGAGTTGCGCCGCCGTCTTGACTCCGATCAAGTCGACCACGTCGGTGAAGGTCATCGGCTCGTCGTGGCCCTCCTCGGCTTTGGTCGATGGTGTGAAGATCGGCTCGGCCAGGCGCGAGCATTGCTGGAGTCCCGGCGGCAATTTCACGCCCGAAACGAGCCGGCCCTGGTGATAATCTTTCCAGCCGCTCCCGGCCAGGTAGCCGCGCACCACGCACTCGACCGGCAGGACGCGGGCCTTGCGGACGATCATGCTGCGGCCGCGAAGCGAATCGAAATCCTTCGGCGCGATGGACCGCAAATCCTCGTCGGCGGCGCTGATCAGATGATTCGCCGTTAGTTTTGACAGATGGTCGAACCAGAACAGGCTAAGACCGTTCAAGATGCGGCCCTTGTCGGGAATGCCGTTGGGCATGACGCAATCGAAGGCGCTGATGCGGTCTGTGGCCACCAGGAGCAGGCGGTCGCCGAGGTCGTAAACGTCGCGGACCTTGCCCTGGCGGCGCGGCAGGCCGGGCAGATGAGTTTCCAGAACGAGTGGGGCGGTCATGGGCAACTCCTTCGATTTTTCGCTGGTTCACATGCGACCGTGAGCCTATCATAGGTTCGGCGGCGCGGGGGTGTCAAGCGCCGGGACGGCCTGTGGCGACAAGTGCGACAAGGAGAAGAGGGCGATGCTGAAGTTTTCGGTGTTGGTCAACGGTCGGGCGCCGGCCGACCTGGACGTGGCCCACGCATATCTGCTCGGCCCGGACGAGGAGGTGATCCGTGGCCGGGTCACGCTGCGCGGCGACCTGCTGCTCTGCGAGAAGCGGGTGGAGGGTCTGGCGGCGCTGGTGATTCCGTGGTCGATTCCGGATTTCGGTCGCGTGCTGCTCTCGACTACGCTGTTGCCCGAGCGCGAGGCGCCGTACAACCTGACGGTGGAATTGCTGCGCGGCCGCGTAGTGCAGAACTGGCGGAAGAAGGACGATTGGGGCTACGCCTACACGGGGCCGACGCCGGAATTTCTGGCCGGCTTTGCCGAGGTGAAAAAGAAGTTGGCCCAGGCCCTTTCGGCGGCGACGCCGGCGGCTGCGGCGGACCTGGCGGCCCAAGGGCTTCAGGCGGCGGTGCTGCTGGGCGAGGATCTGACGCTGGAACACGCCAAACGCGGGCTGATCTATCGGCGGACGAACCGCGAGTTGGTGGACCTGGATTTCGGCTGCCGGGTGGAACTTTCCTGCCGCGAGCGGCCCTACCAGGAACGGCTGTTCGAGTCATTTAACTATGCGACGCTGCCGCTGGACTGGCGGGCGATCGAGGGGCGGGAGCAGGAGTTTCAGTGGCGGGACCTGGACTATTGGGTCGGGTGGCTGCGGGAAAAGGGGCTGGCCATCAAGGCCGGGCAGGTGCTGCGCTTCAGCGAAGCGACGGTGCCGGATTGGCTCTACATCTGGGAAGACGATTTTGAGAGCATCCGGGACCACGCCTTCGAGCACGTGCTGCGCTGCGTCCGGCGTTACGGTCCGCGGATCGAGCACTGGGACGTGGCCGCGGGCCTCAATGCCGAGAACTGCCTGAAGTTCACGCTGGACCAGATCATCGAACTGACGATGATGAGCGCCCGGGTGGTGAAGAAACACGCCCCGCAGGCCCTGGCGGTGCTGGACGTGGTGCTGCCCTGGGGCGAGTACGCGGCGGCTCCGCCGCGGAGTATCTCGCCGCTGAAATATGTGGAAATGTGTGTCAATACCGGCGTCGAGTTCGACGCCATCGGTCTGGAAATTTTCCTGGGGGCCGAAGGGTATTATTGTCGCGACCTCCTGGCCGTCTCGGCTCTGCTGGACCTGTTCGGCTCGTTCGGCAAGCCCGTACACATCACGGCGGCGGGCGTGCCCTCGTCCACCTTGCCCGACGCCAACGACGCCGGCCGGGGCCAGCGGGACGTGGCCGTCGGCGGCGTCTGGCACCGACCGTGGGACCAGACCGTCCAGAGCGAATGGGTCGACAGTTTCTACCACATCGCCGTGGGCAAGCCCTTCGTCACTTCTGTCTGCTGGACCGAACTGAGCGACCGGCCGGGCCACCTTTTCCCGCACGCCGGACTGCTCGACGCCGGGCTGAAGCCGAAGGGTTCGTACGCCATGATGCTCGGGATGAAAAAGGAAATCTGGCCCGAAGGAGGCCTTGTGGAAGCCGAACTCCCGGCGGCCCGGCCCGATGAACAATGGAAAGAATACCGGTAAACGAAACGGATGCGACGGGTGGCATGGCGGTCGCTGTTTGCCGCCATGTTCAGGGCAGGGGAGGTGCCCAGCCGGCCCCGCCGTTCCTGGTGCGCAGCGACCGTCTCGGCTTGGCCGTGACGGCGAGCCTCGCCCTGTTCGTGGTCGGAGCGGCGCTGTTGGGGCAGTTGTTTTATGGGCCGGCCGACCCCGGCGCGGACCTTCGCGCCGCAGCGCAGGACGAGTCGTTATACCTGGTCGACGTGAACCGGGCGCCTTGGTACGAACTGAGCCTGGTGCCGGGCTTGGGCGGGACGTTTTCGCGGCGGATCGTGGCCCAGCGGCCCTACGCGGCGCTGGAAGATTTGCTGGGCGAGCGCGGCGGCGTACGCGGGATCGGGCGGATTCGGCTGGAAGAGTTGCGACCGTTCCTGACGGTCGGCCCGGCCACGCTGCCGGAGAAACCGTAGAATTATTGTAAACTAATGGTTGAATTATGCCCGACTTCAAACTGGCCAGCGAATTCCAGCCGCGCGGCGACCAGCCGCAGGCCATTGCCGATCTGATTAGCGGCCTCCAGGCCGGCCGGCCCTGGCAGACGCTCCTGGGCGTGACCGGTTCGGGCAAGACCTTCACCATGGCCAACGTCATCGCCCAGGTGCAGCGACCGACGCTGGTGATTTCGCACAACAAAACCCTGGCCGCCCAACTCTATTCCGAGTTCAAGGAGTTTTTCCCTGAGAACGCCGTCGCGTACTTCGTATCGTATTACGATTACTACCAGCCCGAGGCCTACATTCCGGCCCGCGACATCTATATCGAAAAAGACGCCGCGATCAACGATGACATCGACCGCCTGCGCCTGCGGGCCACCAGCGCCCTGATGCACCGCCGCGACGTGATCATCGTGGCCAGCGTTTCGTGCATCTACGGCCTGGGCGCCCCCGAGGATTACCTGGCCATGGTCGTGCCGCTGCGGGTCGGCCAGACCATTCCTCGCGACGATTTTCTCCGGGCTTTGGTCGACATCCAGTACGAGCGTAACGACGTGGAGTTTGGCCGCGGCAAGTTCCGGGTGCGCGGCGACATGGTCGAACTCTACCCCGCCTACGAGGAGTTCGCCTACCGCATCGAATTTTTCGGCGACCAGGTCGAAACGCTCCAGATGATCAATCCCACCAGCGGCACGGTGCTCGGACAGGAGAAGGAAACCTATATTTATCCGGCGAAGCATTTCGTGCTCCCGGAAGATCGCGTCGAGCGCGGCGTGGAGGCCGTCCTGGCCGAACTGGAAGACCGGCTGCGCGAGTTGCGGCTGGCCGGCAAAATGCTCGAAGCTCAGCGGCTGGAAGCCCGGACCAAGCACGACATGGAAATGCTCCGCGAGGTCGGCTATTGCTCGGGCATCGAGAACTACAGCCGGCCCCTCTCCGGCCGCGCTCCCGGCGAACGGCCCTTCACGCTGATCGATTATTTTCCCCCGGACCTGCTCTGTTTCGTCGACGAATCGCACGTCACCATCCCGCAGATCGGGGCTATGTACGAGGGCGACCGAAGCCGCAAAAACACGCTGGTCGAGCATGGCTTTCGCCTGCCCTCGGCCCTGGACAACCGCCCGTTGCGGTTCGCGGAATGGGAGAAGATGATCCGGCAGGGGATTTTCGTTTCGGCCACGCCGGGCGATTACGAGTTGAAGCACTCGGCCGGCGAGGTGGTCGAGCAGGTCATCCGCCCGACGGGCCTGGTGGATCCGCAGATTCGCGTCGAACCGGCCCGGACGCAGGTCGAGCATCTGATCGCCGAGGCCACGAAGCGCGCCGCTTCCGGCGAGCGGACGCTGGTGACGACGCTGACCAAGCGGCTGGCCGAAGACCTGACCGATTACCTGGCGCGGGCGGGTCTGCGGGCCAAATACCTGCACAGCGAAATCGAGACTTTCGACCGCGTGGAAATTCTCCGCGACCTGCGGTTGGGCGAGTTCGACGTGCTGGTCGGCATCAACCTGCTCCGCGAGGGGCTTGATCTGCCGGAAGTTTCGCTGGTGGCGATTCTGGACGCCGACCGCGAGGGCTTTCTGCGTTCGACCACCTCGCTGCTGCAGACCATCGGCCGCTGCGCCCGGAACGTGAATGCCCAGGTGATTCTATATGGCGATAAGATAACTGACTCGATGCGACAGGCCATCGACGAAACGGCCCGTCGGCGCGAGAAGCAGATCGAGTATAATAAGGCCCACGACATCCAGCCTGTCACCATCCAGAAGGCCATTCGGGCCGGGATCGAATCAGAAATCTCCGCCCGCCGAGCCGCTCGGATCATGGTCCACGAGAGCGAGGATCAGTTTGCGACGCGGGAATATGTGGGCGAACTGGAAGCCGAAATGCAACGGGCGGCGGCCAACCTGGAATTTGAGCGGGCGGCCGTTTTGCGGGACAAGATCAGTGCTTTGACGGAGCCGACGAGTGAAAGAAAAAAAGAAACCCCACAAAAAAAGGTCGCCCGCGGGCGACGCCGGCGCTAAACCGGAGGTGTCGGCAGAAGAAGACCTGTTGTCCGAAGCCTCGCTTCTCGTGGCTCTGGCGCTTGTGGAAGACGTCGGCACTGGAGACATCACGACCCAGGTCTGCCTTGCCGCCGATCATCCCGGGCGCGGCTCCATTGTCGCTCGATGCCCCGGCGTCGTCGCCGGGCTTTGGTTTGTTGGAATGGTCTACGAGCGGATTGATCCGACGGTAGTAGTGACTTTCCATGCGGCCGATGGCGACGCTGTTGAGGCCGGGCTGGAGTTGGCCGTTGTGACCGGGCCGGCGGCGAGCATTTTGACCGGCGAACGGACGGCCCTGAACTTTCTGCAACGGTTGTCGGGCATCGCCACATTGACCCGCCGGTTCGTCGAGGCGGTGCGGGGAACGAAAGCCGTGATCTGCGATACCCGCAAGACGACTCCCGGCTGGCGGCATCTGGAAAAATACGCGGTCCGTTGCGGTGGCGGAACCAACCATCGCGTCGGCCTCTACGACCAGATATTGATCAAGGACAATCACATCGCCCTGTCGGGTCAAACCATCGAGGCGCTCGTGGCCGAGGCCCGGGCGCGGGTCGGGCCGCAGTTTAAAATAGAAGTCGAGGTCGATACACTTGACCAGCTTCGGGCGGCGCTGCCGCTGCCGGTCGATTACATTCTCCTCGATAACATGACCGCCGCCGAGATGCGCCAGGCCGTGGCCCTGCGCGACGAACTCCGCCCCGGCGGTCTGCCGCTCCTGGAAACCAGCGGCGGCGTCACGCTTCAGACCGTCCGCGAATTCGCCGAGACGGGCGTGGACCGCATCAGCGTCGGGGTTTTGACCCATTCCGCACCGGCCCTGGACATCGCTCTGGACATCCGCGAACAGAACACATGAACTACCAACTGACCTGGTCTCTGCGGCGACAGGCGACCGCCTACCACTCTCTGGAAGATCTGGCGGCTCAGGCGGGCGTGCCTGAATCACGAATCCATAGCGAGATTGACGATATGGCGGCGGCCGGGTTCCGGTTCGAGCATCATCCGATCATGGGCCTGCGGCTGGCCGGGGCGCCCGAGGCGATTGATCGTGATGAAGTCGCCTATGCCCGGCGCGACGGTCGGATCGGACGGACGATACGCATTTATGAGCGGACCAGATCGACCAACGACCTGGCCCTGGCGGCCGTGGCGGCCGAAAGCGAGGCCGAAGGCCTGACCATCGTCGCCGAGGAGCAAACGGCGGGTCGCGGGCGGCAGGGGGCCTGTTGGGTGGCGGCGCGCGGGCAGAGCCTCCTGGTCAGCGTGGTGCACTGGGCGAGGCCGACCGTGGCGGCGCGGGCGACAGATATGTCACCCTCACCCTACCCTCTCCCCTCAAGGGAGAGGGGTGAAACAGCAACAGCGTCGCAGGCGGGCCTGATGCTCGCGGCCAGCGTCGCCGTCTGCGATGCGGTTGGCCAGGTCACCGGCCTTCGGGCGACGATCAAGTGGCCCAACGACGTCGAGATTGAACGGCGCAAGGTCGCCGGCATTCTGATCGAGTCGGCCGAAGCCGGTCGGCAGCGCCGGTCGCCTGGGACGGCGCTCGTGCCCTACGTTATCGGTCTCGGGCTGAATGTCAACCAGGCGGAGTTTCCTGTGGAACTCGCCGAGCGGGCCACTTCGCTGGCTTTGGCCGCTGGAAAAGAGCAGGACCGGACGCTGCTGTTGGAGCGGACGCTGGCGGCGCTTGAATCGCGGCTCCAGCAGGCGGAAGGCGCGGAGGCGGGGGACTTGATGGCCGAGTACCTGGCCCGTTCGGACATGATCGGTCGCGCGGTGACAGTCAAGGAAGGGGCAAGATTATTTCGCGGCACGGTCGAAGCGATATCTCCCGACTACGCCCTGGTCTTGCGGCTAGAGAGCGGCGCGGTACGGGCATTCGATGCGGCCCTGGTGAGTCTGGTTCGGAGTTGACCTACGGCTGGAATTGGTTTTTTTGACTGATCCCACCGCCGTGTTGCAGATTTCTCACGTCAGCTTTGTGAATTCAACGCTAACTCATTTCTGTAGCGATAGTTACGCTAATCACGCGGTGGTTTTTATCTGAAAACTCCGCCTGTTTTGCTCATTTCTGAGCCGACAACCACACCTGTGACACGAGTGAAGGCACAAATGACAGTGCTATCTCTAATAATATACTGAATGGCATATTTGATCGGCAGTGCAGTTAAGATGGGATGTATAAACAAGATGAATAGAATTTTTATTAAGTTGGTTCTGATGTTGACCGATAGAGCATGTACTTTCGCCGGGAACTGGGGTGTAAAGCTGGCGGGTTTCCGCCGGCCCTAACGAAGTGCTCCGGAAGGAGCGGGAGGTTGCTATGAGCAGGAAACGTGGCTTTACGCTGGTCGAGTTGTTGATCGTGGTGATCATTCTGGGCATCCTGGCCTCGGTCGTGATTCCGCAGTTCAGCACGGCATCGAGCGACGCCAATTCCTCCGCGGTGATGGCGGATCTGCAGACGTTCCGGTCGCAGCTCCAGTTGTACGCGGCCCAGCACGGCGGCGCGTATCCGACGTCGACCGCCCAACTGACGGGGTACACCGACGCGACCGGCGCCACGAATGCCACCTTCACCACGACGTTCATGTACGGACCGTATTTGCTGGCGATTCCGTCCAATCCGTACACTGGTGTCAACACCGTTACGATTGTGACGACCGCCTGGGCGGCTCCCATCGTCATGACCCACGGGTGGTGGTACAACAGCGACACTGGTCAGTTCCAGTGCTATGTGCCGGACACCGTCTTAACGACCAACGGCACGCAGGTGAACGCTCTGTAAGAATCGCGACCCGGCGGCGAGTCAGCCGCCTGACTTGTTGAGAAATAAGTTCCTTCGGGACGATCGCCCGGAGGCGGAGAGTTGGAAAGTCGGCCACGGGGTCCGACGGAGGTTCTGGGGAAGACCCATTATCTGCGTCGGACAGCCCCGGGGCCGACTGCCGTTTCCGGCTCTCCAGGCTTCAACGGTAACGCAAACTATCGCGGGGTGTGGCTAACGGATGTTCGCAAAAACAAACCGCGATTTTTTGTGGCTATAGGGTGAAAATGGGCGATATAGGGGTTGGAGGAAAGACAATGAAGTCTGACTTGGCGTATATCAAAATAATCTTGACCATCATTGCCGCAGCGGCCGTCTATGCCGCTGCTAATTCCGGTCGTCCTGGCCAGTTGGTCAGCTCGGCCCAGGCTACGACCAGCGTCGGGACTCAACTGCCGCAGGGTGGCGTGCCGGACTCGGGCCTGCAGTTTCAGCAGATGGTCGACCGGCTGGGCGAGTCGAACGGACATCTCGCCGCGATCGACCAGAAACTTGACGCCCTCGTCGAATTGCTTAAGAGCGGCAAGCTATCGGTGGTGACCAGCGAGGCGTCAGGTCAGGCGGAACGGAATCCGCCGGCCAAGGCGGACGAGGCTGGCAAGGTCGAAGTGCGGAAGTCGGACGAAAAACGGTAGGAGTCGTCACGTGGTCCGAAAAGAAAAAGCTTTCACTCTGCTCGAACTGCTGGTGGTCCTGGTGCTGATCGGGATCGTGGCCGCGGTGGTGGTTCCGGCGGCCTCGGGCACGGAGAGTGCCCAGGTGGCCGGCGCCGCGCGGATCCTGACGGCGGATTTGGAAGCGGCTCAGGCCACAGCCCTGGCCCGGCAGGCCGAGACGGCCCTGGTCTTCAACGCGACGCTGACGAAATACAAGGTGGTCCTGGCCGACGGGCAGAACCTGAGCGATTACGGTTCGCTGGTGGCCCTGGCCAACCCGCTGCAACCTGGAAACGCCTACGAAGTGGTGGTGGCCCAAATGAGTTCGCCGCAGGTGGTGGTGAACTCGGCGTTCAGCCCGACGAAGTACATCACCTTCGACAGTTTCGGGAGTCCGACCTTGAGCGGCTCGGTGGTGCTGACGACGCAGGCCGCGACGTTGACGGTGTCGGTGGAGGCGATTACGGGCGCGGTTTCGGTGAACTGACGGAAACAGTGAGGAAGAAATCCGTGCGTAAAGTGTTGCCCATAGGAATCGACGTCGGGGCCAGCCGGGCCAAACTGGTGCAGTTGGCCGCCAGCGGCTCTAAATATTCGGTCATCGCCTGCGCCAAGGTCGATTTGCCGAACTTGTCGGGGATGACCGCGGCGGCGCGCGAAGAGGCCCTGCTGGGCCGGATCACGGAGAAGTTGAAGAGCGGCCGGTTCCGCGGCAGCGACTGCATCTCGGCCCTGGCCGCGGCCGAAGTGGCCATCCGCAACGTCCGGGTGCCATGTGTTGACGCGGAGGAGTTGGAACGGGTGGTGCGGGACGAGGCTAAAAATAAGTTTTCGTTCAACCTGGCCGAGGCAACGCTCAATTACCTCGTGGCCGGCGAAGTGCATCACGGCGAAGACAAGCGGCTGGAGGTGATTCTGTTCGCCGCGGAAAATCAGGCCCTGGAAGCCCATGTGGCCCGGCTGCGGCGGATGAAACTGAACCCCGTTTCGCTCGATGTGCCGCAATGTGCCATGTTCCGCACCTTCGAGCGTTACTTGCGGCGCAAGGCGGACGAGAACGAGGTCAATGTTTTCATCGACATGGGCGGTATTACGACGGTGGTTATAACCCGTGGGCGGGACGTGCTGTTCATCAAAAACCTGTCCCGCGGCGGCGTGTCGTTCAACGAGTCGGTTTCGGCGCGGCTGGGCCTGACCTCGGAAGAGGCGGCGGCGCTGCGGCTGAAGCTGTCCCGCAGTTCGAACGCGGACGAAACTACCGATTCGGCGACCCGGCAGGCCGTACTCGACGCTCTGCGGCCGGAAATCGACGAGTTGGCCGAAGAAATCAGCAAGTGTCTGCGTTACCACAGCGTGACCTTTCGCGGCGCGCGGCCGGAGTGTTTGACCTTCGTCGGCGGAGAAACGCACGAAGGGAGCATCCCCGCCCTGCTCGGCGAACGGCTGGGACTGCCCGTCGTGATCGGCCAGCCTTTCCGCGGCCTCGACACGGCGAACCTGGGATCGGACGTGGACCGGCGCGGCATGTTGAGCGAATGGACCGTGGCTTTCGGCCTAAGCCTTAAGGGCGCGTTCCTGAACGGCCGCAGCCGACGGTTAGCGAGTTAAAAATATGAAAGACCTGGAATTTCTTCCGGAAAAATATCTGCGAGCCCAAACGCATCTGCGGCTGCGGTCCGTGCGGGTGTGGCTGTTCGTTGTCATGGCCCTGGTCATGGTCTGCTGGACGCTCTACGCGCGTAGCGGCCAAGCCCGGTTGGCGGCCCAGATCGCCGCCACGGAAAACTCACTGGCCGGCATCGAGGTCGGCCTGCGCCGCATCGCGGACCAGAACGGCGAACTCCAAAAATTCCGGTCGCAACGGCTTCTGGTGGAGGAGTTGAAGTGCGGCGAGCCGCGGACGCTGCTGGTGCGTGAGATCGCGTCTCGGCTGCCGGATCAGATTTTTCTGTCACGGCTGGAGTTGGTGATCGAGAAGCGTGACCTGCCGGCGGCGGCCCCGGGCGGTAAGGCCGGAACCAAACCGGCCGGGATCGAAATGACCGACCGGCTGCGAATCGAAGGCTTTGCCGCAGACGATCTGGCTCTGGCCCGCTTCCTCCAGGGACTCAGCGACAGCGGTGTGTTCCAGAAGGGCGAACTGGCCTTTTCCAAGGACGCCCAGATTGACGACCGGAACGTGCGGACCTTCGCAGCGACATTTAATGTCGCGCACCTGGATCAGAAAAAATTGGCGGCCGGCAAGCCGCAAGGGGGACAACTGTGAACAATCCCCGTAATTTGTGGCGTCCGGATCGCAGTCAGTTGGTGACGGCCGGGCTGGCCGCGGCGATGCTGGGCTGCTTTCTCGCGCTGGTCTACGTGCCGGATTCGCGGGCGGCGCGCGCCGCAACACAGAAGCTTCAGCAGCGTCAGGCCGAACTGGCCGAGAAGATGACCCAGGTCCGGCAATTGCCCGAACTGGTGGACCGGGTGGCCCGGCTGAAACCGGAATACGCTGCGGACCTGGACCGCATCCCCGCTGAGCCGCGTGTCGCCGAGTTCCTGCGGCAGGTTGCCGACACCCTGGCCGCGGAAACAATAGCCAAGCGCGAGGTGGTGCCGCAAGCCGAGCGGGTCGGACCGGGCTTTGCAGAGATGCCGGTCGAGATCAAATTTGAGGGCACGTTTGCCGCCGTTTTCCGGGTGCTGGTGCGGCTGGAAGCGTTGGATCGCGTCAGCCGCATCGAGAATCTGAAATTGACGTCGGTCCCGGACGGTAAGGGGACGATGCACGCGGAGGTGAAGATCGTGGTCTTCCACAGCAACCCGAGCGGCCAGGAGGCCGTGAAGTCTGCGGCCGGGTTGGGAAAGGCGGCGCGATCGTGAATACGAACATAAGCACGAACAAGAATCGTCCCCGGATCTCGCTATTGCCGTCGCAGCCGACCGGCCCGTCGTCGCCGATGTTGAAGCGGCTGTTCGTGACCGGCCTGGCGGTGGTGTCGCTGGCGGTCTGGACGGTGACGGTGATCAGCGTGAGCGTGCTGCGAAATGAAGGGCGTGGCGGGGTGCAAACGGCTCAGGCGGCGCCGGCCTCGGTAATGCCACGCTACGGGGCGGTGTCGAACAACAACGGCGAACAGCAACAGCATCCCCCAGCATTTCAGGGGGCTTCAACAGCAACGGCGGCGACGCCGGATTTGGCTATCAATTTGCCCGGGCGTAATCCGTTCGAGCCGTTGGCGGCCTATTTTCCGGCCGCGAAGCAGAAGGATGCTCCGAAGACGGCGGGTCGTGAGATCGGCGGGCCAGGGGGGAAGCCCGCCGCCGACGGCGCGGCCACGGCGGCGGAAACGGCGGCCCGAGAGATGAGCTTCGTCGAAACGCTCAAAATTCGCGGGACATTGGTCAGAGGCGGGCGGACGCTGGTCATCATCGACGACGGGGTCTATGGCGAAGGTGACACCATCGGCGGTCGGCTGGTGGTCGGAGAAATCGGCCACAAGGCGCTGTCGTCGCGCGGTCGGGAGTTGGCCCGGCAGTTCGTGGTGTTCAAAGGGAGTGTCAGGGAATACGTGGTGGAGGTCAAGCCATGAAGTTTAATACGATAGTTTGCGTGATCGTGGTGGTGTGTCTGGTGGGTCTGGCCTGGACGGTCCAGGCGGCGGATCTGGCCATGCCCGCGGGCCAGAACCTGCCCGCGGGTGGTGGACCGGCCCACCTGGCGGCGCTCATCAGCGAGCCGTTTCCGCGAGCCGCGGCCGAGACGATTGTCTCAGGGCCGTTGGCCGAGCCGGGCAGCGACCGCCTCGAGCTGCACGTCCGCGACGCCGACCTGTCGGCAGTGCTGAAGATTATCAACGATCAGCAGTCGGACCGGAACAAGGTCAACTTTGTGGCCGGCAAGGACGTCTCCGGCAAGGTTACCGCCGACCTTTTCGGCGTTACGCTGGACCAGGCCCTGGCCGCCGTGCTGGAGATGAACGGCTACGGCTATCGCCGGGTCGATAACTTCATTTACATTTACACCAAGAAGCAGTTGGCCGACCTGCTGGTCAGCGAGGCCAGGGTCGTGACGCGCGTCTTCCGGTTGAACTACGTCAACACCGACGAGGCCAAGGAAGTGGTCAAGCCGGCCTTGTCCAAGATGGGGATCGTGGCCGTGACCTCGCGTTCGCAGAAGGGCATTCCTTCCGGCGGGGACGAAGTGGGCGGCGACAGCTACAGCCAGCAGGACGTTCTGGTCGTGACCGACCTGGAGGCCAACGTCGCCCGCGTCGCCGAGATCATCAAGCAGGTGGACGTGCGCCCCAAGCAGGTGCTGGTTGAGGCGACCATTCTCGACGTGCAACTCAACGACGACACCTCGCTGGGTGTTGATCTGAACGTCCTGGCCGGGATCAACTTCAACGAGACTTCCGCCGTCGCTTTTCCGCTCACCAATCCGCAAGCCGTCATCCCGCAGCCGGGGTCCACGGGGACGGCGCCGACGGCGGGGGTTTCCAAGATGCCGTTCGGCCGCGTCGGCACGACCGGTTTCGCCACGCCGGGGCAGGGCTTCCAGGTCGGCGTGATCACGAACAACGTTTCGCTCTTCATTCAGGCCCTGGAGACGATCAGCGACATCAACGTCCGGGCCAATCCCAAGGTGCTGGCCCTCAACAAGCAGCGGGCCGAAGTCATGGTCGGCTCGCGGCTGGGCTACCAGACCACCACGACCACGCAGACCACGACCGTTCAGACGGTCCAGTTCCTCGATACCGGCACCCAGCTCCAGTTCCGTCCGTTCATCAGCGACGACGGGACGATCCGCATGGAGATTCACCCGGCGGTTTCGACCGGGCAGATCAGCAGCCTCGGCCTGCCGAGCGAGCAGACCACCGAAGTGACCTGCAACGTCATGGTCCGCGACGGGCACACCATCGTCATCGGCGGGCTTTTTGCCGACACCTCGGACATGAACAAGGCCCAGGTGCCCGGCCTGGGGTTGTTGCCGGTGGTGGGCGCCCTGTTCCGCTTCGATCATTCCTCGATTCAGCGGCGGGAGATTATCGTGCTCCTGACGCCGCACATCGTCGACGACGGCGTCGCGGACGCCGAAGGCCGGCGCATCGCGGCCGAAGTTGACCGGATTACGACGGGGCTGAAGGCGCGGTTCCCGATCTACACGCGCGAAAAGCTGACGACCATGCATCTGAGCGAGGCCGAAAAATATTACGACCGCTACCTGGAATCCGGCAGCGGCTCCGACCGCAACCTGACGCTCTGGAACCTGAAACTGGCCCGCAACGTGGCCCCGAACAATGTGGCCGTGGGCCGCCTGATGGACAAGCTTGAGGCCGAGGACTGTGCCGTGCGGCCACGGCTCCAGACCGATGACGTACTCTGGGAGCGGTTGCGGCAGAGCGGGTTGCTCGACAATCTGCCGCCGGCGCCGGTGGAGCAGCCGAAGGTGAAAAAGGCGCCAGTCAAAGAGGAAGCGCCGGTCCAGGGCAAGTAGAGAACGCGGGTGGCATGGCGGCCGCTGTTTGCCGCCATGAATAAAAGAACAAGGGGAAAACCATGAAATTAATCGGATACCTGTTGGCGTGCGGCGGTCTGGCGGCGCTGGTGGCCGGATGTGACGCGCAGCGCAAGGCCAACGAAGAAGTCCGGGCCAACTGGGAACTGGCCCGCAACAAAGTCGCCTTCCAGGTCGCCCTGGAGGATTACGAAAACGACAAGCTGCCCTCCTGCAAGGCCCAGTTGGCCCGGATCGTAGCCTCCAAGGAACCCTGCATTCCGGCCTACGTCCTGGCGGCTAAGGTGGCCATGAAGGAAGGCCATTACCACGAGGCCCAGGGTTATCTCGACCTGGCCCGCACGGTGGCGCCGAAGACGGCCGAGGTCTGGTACGGCGAGGGCTTGCTCAAGGAACTTTCCGGCCAGACCGACGAGGCCCTGGCCGCGCTGGCCCAGGCCCAGATCCTCGACCCCAATGACCCCGATTACCTGATCTGCCTGGCGGAACTCTACGTTCGTCAGGGTAAGGCGGCCAAGGGGCTGGAAATTCTCTCCCGCTACGAGGGCCAGTTCAGCACCCACGTCGGCGTGCAGAGCGCCCTGGCCGATCTTTACACGATGAAAGGCGATTACAGCGCCGCCATAACCTGCCTGCGACGCATCCTGCGGGAACAGCCGGGCGACCGCGACGCCCGGCAGCGGCTGGCCCTGGCCCTGGCGGCCGGCGGGCAGCCTGAACTGGCCCGTCCGCTGCTCCAGGAAATCATGGCCCAGGGCGGCGACACTAGCAACAAAACGGCTTTCAAAGTCGCCCTGGCCGACTGTGACCTCAAGTTGGGACGCTACGAAGAAGCCGAAGAGGGCTACGCGAAACTCTGCCAGGTGGAGCCGGGCAACGCCGAGTGGAACTTCCATCTGGCGGAAGTGTACGTCGCCGAGCATCACGATCAGGCGGCGCTCGGGCGGCTGCTCAAGGTTCTGGAGATTAATCCGAAACATGCCGAGGCCCAGGCCCTTCTGGGTTACGTTCACTATGCTCAGGGCGATCTGAAGGCGGCCGAGGGGTGGTTGCGGGCCGCCATTGATCGAACGGCGAATCCGACGCTGGTCGCCGTGGTGCTGGTCCGCACGCTCCAGGCCCAGGGTCGCGGCGATGAGGCCAACGAAGTCTGGGCCGAGTTCGGCGGCGCCATTGCCACGGCTAAGGCCACCGGACTTGGTTCGCGCATGGCCACGGTCGAACCGAAAAATTGGAAGCTGGGTGCCAATAGCCCGGCGAAGGAAGATAGCAAGCAGTAAGTAAACGGCTCAGGGATTGATCGCCGAGGGAATTAATGCGCGGAGCGCAAGGAGAGGGGACGATGAACGACAACCGGAAAATTCTGATCGCTGATGACGAAGCACACATTCTGCATGTGGTGCAGATCAAACTTCAGAAGGGTGGCTTTGACGTGGTCATGGCCCTGGACGGACGCGAAGCTCTGGAGTTGGCCGGCCGCATCCATCCTCTGGCCATCGTCACCGACCTCCAGATGCCTTACCTGAGCGGCCTGGAACTGGCCGCGGCCCTGGCCCGCAATCCGGCCACGGCCGAGATACCGGTCATCCTGCTGACGGCCAAGGGCTTCGAGGTGGACGGCGCCGCCACGGCCGGGACGAATATCAAATACGTTATGACTAAACCATTCAGCCCGCGCGACCTGTTGGCCAAAGTCAACGAATGCGTCGGTGTGGCGGCCGAAGCCTAATTTCGTTCGGGGAGAGACTTGTGGTTAAAGATAATTTGCCGGATCAGCCGCCGCTGCCGTCCGAACGGATCGACTCGTGGTGTCGCGAGCTGGCCGACCTGACGGGCCTGGCCTTTGTGGCCTGGACGCCCGACGGCCAGTTCTGGATGCCGGTCGGATTTTCGACCACGCTCGTGGGCCTGGTGGCCCGCACGCCCTCGTTGCGCCGGGCCATGCAGGAGCAGGTGGCCGCCGTGTTCAAGTCGGGGCAGGGCGCCAGTGCCACCCTGACCGAAGGCCTGATCTCTCTGGCCGCGCCGGTCCGCCGCCGCAACGCCTCGGCCCTGGTCGTGGCCACGGTGGTTCTGGAATCGGCCGAGCAACGAGCGGTCGCAGCGGCGCGTCTGGCCGCCGAGTCCGGCGTTGCGGAAGCGGAAGTGTCCGGGCGGCTGGCCGGCGAGCCGGTCCTCGACCGGGCGGCCCGGCGGCGGATGGTCGGCCTGATCGCCCGCTTCGGTGATGAGTATGTGCGCCGCCTGGAGGCCGAGGACGAAATCTCCCAGGTCAGCCAGGAACTCTCTCAGGGTTACGAGGAAATCACGCTCTACCAGCGCATGGCCGGCAAGATTCGCGTTTCTGAACCTTCCGACGACTTCTTCATGGCCACCTGCTCGGAGTTGCTGGAGTTCCTGGAAGTGGAAGGCCTGGCGGCGCTCTATCGCGACAACCAAACCCAGGTGCCGCGAATGGTGACGGTCGGCGCCGCGCCGCTCTTGGAAAATGACCTGCTCGGCCTCTACCGCCACTACGAACGCGACCTGATGGACGGCCGCGAAGCGATCATCGCCAACGATTGCGGTTCCTCCGAGCATCTGCGCCGTCTGGCCCCGGGCGTGCGGAACATGATTCTGGTGCCGCTGCGGCAGGGCCATACGCTCTACGGCGTGATCATCGCCTTCAACAAGTGCCAGGATCGGGAGTTCGCCTCGGCGGACGTGAAGTTGGTCTCTTCGCTCTCCGGAACGATCTCGGTCTCGGTGGAGAACTCGCACCTCTACGGGAACCTGCGGCGGTTGATGCTCGGGGCGATCAAGGCCCTGGTTTCCGCCATCGAGGCCAAAGATCCCTACACTTGCGGCCACTCGGAGCGCGTGGCCATTATTTCCCGCGAGATCGCCCGCCGCCTGGGGCAGCCGGTCGAGAACGTCGAAAGAATCTACCTGGCCGGACTGCTTCACGACATCGGCAAGATCGGCGTGCCCGAGCGGATTCTGATGAAGACCGGGAAACTCGACGCCGAGGAATACGACGTCATTAAAACCCATCCCGTGATCGGGGCGAAAATCCTGGCCGGCGTCCAGGAACTCGAGGGCGTCATGGCCGGCGTACTCTACCACCACGAGCGACTCGACGGACGGGGCTACCCCAAGGGCCTGGCCGAGAGGGCTTTGCCGCTCGACGGCCGAATCATCGGCCTGGCCGACGCCCTGGACGCCATGACCTCCACGCGGGTCTATCGCCCGGCCATTCCCGTGGCCGAAGTGGAGCGAGAAATCCGCCGCTGCACCGGCACGCAGTTCGACGGCGCTTGCGTCGACGCCCTGATGGAAATCGGGCTGGGAAAATTGCTGGACCGTCTGCCGGTCCAGCACGGGGAACTGGACTTGAATCTTCAGGCCACCGGGCCGCGGAGGTCTTAACCATGCCGACCAGGGCGGAAAAATTTGGAGACGTGGTGGTCATCAGCGTGGAAGCGGAATTTTCCGGCGACGCCGTGAAGGAGTTCCGGGCCGTGGCCGAGCAACAGGCCGTTCCGGAGAACCTCTGGTTCGTCCTCAACTTCCTCCAGACCTCGACCATGGATTCCGCCGGTCTGGAGGCCTTGCTCTGGTTTCGCGACCAGGTCGAGGGCAACACCGGCCTGGTCAAGGTCTGCGGCCTGGACCAAACCTGCGCCAAAATTTTCGAACTGACGCGCTTCGACCGTAAGTTCGAGATTTTCCCCGGCGTGTCCGAAGCCGTGAAGTCATACGGCTACACGGTCGGCTGCGTGGCCGCCGAAAGTGGAGCCAGTCCGCCGGCCGAGAAGATGACGGCCGCGCCGAAGGCGAAATCCAAGGTGAAGGCGTGACCGGGAGGACGTAGCCATGGTGGCGACAACTATAGAACGTTTGCGGCTCGGAGACGTCCTGGTCCGCCAGGGCGTGGTGACGACCGAGCAGGTGGCCGCCGCTCTGGCGGCGCAGCGCCAAAGCGCCCAGCGCCGCCTGCTCGGCGAGATTCTCATCGAAATGGGCAGTTGCACCGAGGACGACATCGTCAACGCCCTGGCCCAAAGCTTCGGCGTGCCCTATGCCCTGTTGACGCCGAAGCTCATCGACGCGTCCGTGATCGACACCTTGCCGCGGGATTTTCTCGAGCGACACAAAGTGCTGCCGCTGTTCAAGATCCGGGACATGTTGACCGTGGCCATGACCGAACCGTCGAACATGTTTCTGATCGACGAAATGGCCACCCTGGCCAAGTGCCAGATTCAGGTCGTGGCCGCCTCGGCCCGCGACATCGTCGGCACGCTGGAAACACACGTCGATACGGGTAAGGTTTTCGTCATCGACGACATCATGGATAACCTCAGCGCGGACGACTTCGCCCTGAGCGAGGAGCAGGTCGAGGACATCTCTGTCGAGGACGTCTCCGACCATTCGCCGGTCGTCAAGCTGATCAACTACCTGGTTTTCGACGCCGTGCGGCAGAATGCTTCCGACATCCACATCGAGCCGGACGACAATGAGACCCGCGTCCGCTACCGCGTCGACGGCACGCTGGCCGAAATGTTCAAGCCGCCGCACCGCATGCACGCCGCCCTGGTCAGCCGCCTCAAGATCATGAGCCAGCTCGACATTTCCGAGCGCCGCCTGCCGCAGGACGGCGGCATCCACGTCATGATGCAAGGCCGGCCCATCGACTTGCGCATCAGCACGCTGCCCGGACCGCACGGCGAGAAGGTCGTCATCCGCATTTTCGACGACCGCAGCACCCTCGTAAACCTGGAGAAACTCGGCTTCGAGGGGGACATGCTCGTGGAGTTCCGGCGGCTGATCGCCGCGCCCAACGGCGTTCTCCTGGTCACCGGACCGACCGGCAGCGGCAAGACCACCACGCTCTACAGCGTCCTGAACGAACTGAATTCCCCCGAGGTCAACATCTCGACCGTCGAGGATCCGATCGAGTTCAACCTCCACGGCATCAACCAGTTTCAGACCAACGAAAAGATCGGCTTCACCTTTGCCACGGCCCTGCGCAGCCTCCTGCGGCAGGACCCGGACATCATCATGGTCGGCGAGGTCCGCGACCCGGAGACGGCGGCCATCGCCGTCCAGGCCGCCCTGACCGGCCACCTGGTCATCACTACGCTCCACACCAACGACGCCGCCTCAGCCGTGACGCGCTTGGCCAACGTCGGCATCGAGCCGTACCTGGTCGCCGCCAGCGTGGTCGGCATCCTGGCTCAGCGTCTGGTGCGGAAAATCTGCACGCATTGCCGCGAGACCTACACGCCGCCGGAGCCGTTGCGCCGACTGGGCGGCAGCGCCATCGCAGACCTGGAAACGTTCTATCGCGGCCGGGGTTGCCCGAAGTGCCGCGGCACGGGTTTTCAGGGACGCATCGGAATATATGAGCTTTTGTCAGTCAATGAAGAGATTCGTGAGTTGATTATCAGCGGCGCCGCCCTGGCCGAGATTCGCGCCGCCGCGGCTCGGAACAATCTGTCCACCCTGCGGACCGACGGCATGAAGAAGGTCCGCGCGGGCATCACTACGCTGGAAGAAGTGATTCAGGCCAGCGAAGACCGCTAACGCGTAGTTATTGTGGAATAAGAAAAACCGTGGGTGGCATGGTCCGGCGAAGACGGGCCATGAAGAATAAACCACCAGAATTGGAAGCTGTTGTTGCTGTTCCTTAAGCCTTAAGCCTTAAGCCTTAAGCCTTAAGCCTTAAGCCTTAAGCCTTAAGCCTTAAGCCTTAAGCCTGTTTTCAGGAGGTTCTTATGGCACAATTTGCCTATCGGGCACGCGACGCGCGGGGCGGGCTGGCCTCGGGCGTCCTCGTCGCCGGTTCTCAGGAAGATGTCGTGCGGCAATTGCGGCAGGAAGGCAAGAGCGTCCTCTCGGTCGCCGTACGCAGCGCCGGCGGCTCGCTTGGTGGGCTCTTCAACCTCCAGATCGGCCGCCCGCGCGTCAAACAGAGCGACATCGTCCACTTCGCCACCCAGTTGGCCGTCATGGTCGACAGCGGCGTGCCCATTGCCGAGGCCCTCGACACCCTGGTCCAGCAGACCGTCAACCCGACCTTTCAGGACATCCTGCGGCAGATCGCCCGCGGCGTCGAAAGCGGCCAGCCCCTGAGCGAGGCCCTCGAAAAGCATCCTAAACAGTTCAATCCCATGTTCGTCAGCCTGGTCCGCGCCGGCGAGTCGTCCGGCCACCTGGGCCAGATGCTCAACAACGTCAGCGACTATCTGGTCGAGACGTTTGAAACGCGACGCAAGATCGTCGGGGCCGTGACCTATCCGATTTTCCTGCTCTGCCTCTCCGTGCTCGTGGTGGTGGTTCTGATGACGGTCGTGCTGCCGAAATTTACCAAAATCTTCGCCAGCAAACAGGCCCTGTTGCCGTTGCCGACGCGGGTGCTGATTGCCCTGAGCGACTTTGTCACGGGCCACTGGCTGCTGCTCGTCCTGGGCCTGGTCGTGGTCGTCGGCGGGGCGATCCTTTTTCTGCGCTATCCGGCGGGCCGGCGCCTGGCCGACCTGATCAAGATTCGCTCTCCGCTCCTGGGCGCCGTCTGTCTGAAGTTTTACATTGCCCGGGCCTTCCGCGCGCTGGGCACGATGATCTCAGCCGGCGTGCCCGTGATTACCGCCCTGGAAATCGCCCGTCGCACCGCCGGCAACGAACATTTCCGGGCCGTCTTCGACCGGGCCATCGAACGCGTCAGCGAGGGCGAGACCCTGGCCGACCAGTTCTTCTGCACCGACCTGATTCCCGTGACCACCTCGCAAATGATCTTCGCCGGGGAGAAGGCCGGCCGCCTCGGCGACGTTCTCCTGCGCGTCAGCAGCTTCTGCGACCGCGAACTCAAGGACGCCGCCAAACGCCTGACCACCATGCTCGAACCGCTCCTGATCGCCTTCATGGGCCTGATCGTCGGCGGCATCGCGATTTCGCTCCTGTTGCCGATCTTCACGATCAGCAGGGTGATAACGAAATAGAATGCGGATAACCTGGCGTCCCGCGCGGGCGCTAATGGAGGGGTCTATCCGCTCGGAGGGCCGACTCGTCCGCGAGTTGGTCCTCCGTATCATTCTTGGTGGCGTGGCCCGGCGTACTGTGCCG
>CAIYVX010000100.1 GCA_903929765.1 uncultured Planctomycetia bacterium | reverse complement strand
GGGACCGTGGGGCCGCCGCCGCCACCTGTGCCGCCCTTGCCTTGGGGCTTGGGCAGCTTGATGACCTGGTCGTAGTTGAACTTCTTGTCGAAGTATTCGCAGGAGGCGAAGAAATCGAAAAGCTTGTAGGCCGTCTTGAGGGGTTTCGCGACGGTCTCCTTGAGGGTTTCGTCGAAGAGCAGCTCCAGGAAATTATGTTTGCGGGTGCCGCGGCCCTTGATCTGGATGAACTCCGTCGGCGAGAAGATCGGACGAAACAGGCCGAGGTTCAGGATATCGGTGCAATCGTAGCCGGTGGTCATCATGCCCACCGTGACGCAGACGCGGGCCTTGCTGGTCTTGTACGTGGGGATGAAATTGGCCGAGCCGAGCAGGTTGTTGTTGGTGAAGTTGATCGTCATCTGCTGCGCGTCGGGAATCTGGGAGGTGACCTGGACGGCAAAATCCGACTGGTACTTGCCGGGATAACGTTTGTCCGCCATCTGGTTCAAGAGCTGGGTGAGCTTGCTGGCGTGCTTCTGGCTGACGGCGAAGACGATGGACTTGCCAAACTCGCTGCTGACGGGGTCGCACAGGCCGTGCTCGAGAAACGTTTTGCAAAAGAGCGCGTTGGTGGCGTCGGAGAAGAAGCGGCGCTCAAATTCGCGCTGCTTATAGGCTTCTTCCTGGTCCTCGCCGGCCGCGTCGGTGAATTCGACGATGTAACCCTTGTCGGAGAGCAGTTGGGTGGTGACTTCGGTCCGGGCGTCCACGACCGTAGGGTTGATGAGGAAACCTTCCTTCACGCCTTTCCGCAGATCGTATTGGAAGGTGGGCTGGCCGTTCTCGCAGCCGAAAGTCCGGTAGGTGTCGAGCAGCAGGCGGCGCTCGACCTCGCGCGGGTCCCGGGTGGCGGCCGCGGTGTTGATGAAATTCTTGAGATAGTGGCGCGGCGTGGCGGTCAGGCCGAGCTTGTAGCCGACGAAATAGTCAAAAACGGCGCGGGCGTTGCCGCCGATCGAGCGATGCGCCTCGTCGGAGATGACAAGGTCGAAATCCGTGGGCGAAAAGAGCTGCTGGTACTTGTTGTTGAAAAGCAGCGACTGGACCGTGGTGACGACGATCTCGGCGCGATGCCAGTCGTCGCGATTCTCCTTGTAGATGACGGCCTTGTGGTCCTTCGCGAGGTTCCGCACCAAGGCTTTGTGGGCCTGGTCTTCCAACTCCAGCCGATCCACCAGGAAGAGCACCCGCCGGGCGTTGCCCGTCTTCAGGAAGAGTTTGCAGATGGCGGCGGCGATCAGGGTTTTGCCGGTGCCGGTGGCCATTTCGAAAAGAAAGCGATCCAGGCCGGCGACGACCGCCTGCTGGAGCGCATGGATGGCCTGCAACTGGTAAGGCCGCAGGAACCGGAGCCCGTTATCGGCAATAAAGCGGGGGCGCTCGTCCGGATTTTTCCACGCCGCTTCGGCGGCGTAGTGCGGGCGCTGGGTCAGGACGATAAAGTCCTCCGCGACCACTTCCGCGACGAGGCGCTGCGCATCGGGGATGGTCTGCTGATAGCCCGCGACGGAGACCGGCGTCGGGAAGGTGGTGATGAGGCTGGGATTGCCGCGTTCGAGATCCCAGAAGTAATGCAGGTTGCCGTTCGACAGGATCACAAAGCGGCAATCCTGCGAGCGGGCATATTTCCGCGCCTGCTCCTTGCCGATCAGCGGATACTTGCCCTCGGCCTTGGCTTCCAGGACGATGAACGGGAAGCTTTTCTCGTTGAGGAGCAGGAAGTCGATGAAGCCCTTCTTGGTCTGCTCAAAATTCGCGCCGAGCGCATCCAGGGCCTGCTCCGTGATTTTGACGCAGGGTTCGAGTTGGATGTTGGCGGGGCCTTGGGCGTCGGCGAAAAAGCGCCAGCCGGCAGTTTCCAGCAGCTTGTTGATCTTGATCCGGGCCGCGGCTTCCTTTTTTTCCATGCGCTTCCCATCCCGCAGGCTTCGCGACACTTGCTATCGTGTTGAATCCAACCTGTACCCTTCAGGCCCGGCTGCATTCCGACGTGCGCGGAAGCATAAGACCCCAGCGATGCCAAGCAAGGAAATAAGCGCAGAAGTGGGCCCACTGCCAGCCGTGGAGGCGTACCGCCCCAGCGAAAGCATGCCCTCAGGAAAGCCGCCGCTCCCGTCGCCACACACTTCCCTTACAGTCCGGACTTGTTGAATTCCCGAGGAATATTAACATTTCTCTTGGGAACTTCGCAGCACGCTCCGAAAACATTTTGTTTTTACAGGGCGCCGGCATGGTCGGACCGGCTTTCGCGTTGTCGATCTGCGGCGCCTTGGTATGCTACATGGATGCGCCCTTGTCACAGCCTGCTGCTGGGTTCGCTCCTGTGCTGTCTCGCCTTCTGGGCCCGTGCGGCGGCCGAGCCGGCCCGGCAGTGGCGTACGCTCGAGCTGTCCTGGACCGCCGAGCGCGCGGTCGCCGACCCGTTCGATTTCGTGCACGTCCGCTTTTCCGCCGTGTTCACGGGACCGGCGGGGGTGCGGGTGGAAGTGCCCGGGTTCTGGGATGGCGAACGCCAATGGAAAATCCGCTTCACGCCCACCGCGCCCGGCGCATGGACCTACGCGACGCAATTCAGCGACGCCAGTGACGCCGGCCTGCAGGGGCGGCGGGGTACGTTGGAGGTGCAGCCCGCGGCCGGGGACGGTACGCACCGCCACGGCGGTTTCCTGAAGACCAGCGCCGACGGCCGCTACCTGACATATGCCGACGGCACGCCGTTCTTCTGGCTGAGCGACACATGGTGGGCCGCACCCGCGGTCAATGTGCCGTTCGACTGTTTCCGGCGGCAGGTGGAGGCGCGGGCGGCGCAGGGTTACACGGTCTATCAGGCGCATGGCCACCGGCCCCTGTTCGCCGACAGCCAGCTCGGCGCGCTGGAGGCGGCGCGCCAGGGCGACGCCGAGACGCTGCGCTATTGGCGCGAGACTGATCGCTACATCGCCTGCGGCGACGAGCACGGCATGGTTGGCATGTTCGGCTTCGCGCGCGGCGACCTGCTCGATGCCCTCAGCCTGGACGAACTGAAG
>CAIYVX010000099.1 GCA_903929765.1 uncultured Planctomycetia bacterium | reverse complement strand
GTTTATCTGACCATAACAGAATCGGAGAACGCCTAAGCCACTGTTACGAGAGACGGACCGGAAATGAATTTACAGAAAAAAAGTTGCTTTGCCTTTACATCGCTTGGCAGCAAGCCAAGACAAGTCGGGCCCAATATAGGCTGAACCTTTACGAAAAGCGATACGCTTTATACGAGATAACCCGTCGCCTAATGGGAGAAATTGCTAAAAACGGTAGGTTTGTCAACTCGCCAATCGCCGAAGAGTTTTGGCGTCAAGTCGAAGGAGCAGATTTCCTTTTCGGGAAGTATGTAGGGCGGTTGGTAACAACCGCCGTAATCAAAAGGAACATTCCTCTAACCTGTTGTTGTTTTGTGAGTGCTAATCAAGCAACGAATCAGAAAAGGCAACGCCAGATGGAAAACAGCTTTTACTGCGGCGGTTGTTACCAACCGCCCTACATGGCTAATCAAGCAACGAATCAGAAAAGGCAACGCCAGATGGAAAACAGCTTTTACTGCGGCGGTTGTTACCAACCGCCCTACATGGCTTCGGCCACCAATTCCTTCGCCCGCCGCAGGGCTTGCTCGCGGTCCTTCAAATCTCCATCCAACTGCTCATCATAAAGTTGCCGGAGGATGCGGCCGATGGCGGGGCCGGGAGCGAGGCCGAGGCGGAGAATGTCACCACCGCGAACGAGCGGGGCAGGGCGGAGGTCTTCGGCCCGGAGGCGGTGGTAGAGACGCATGATGGAATGGTACTCGGCGAGCGGGACGGAACTGCCGTACATGTCGGCGCGAATAACCTGGGCGAGAGTCGGGAAGAAGGGGTGCTGGAAGATTCGTTTGACGGTGGCGGTGCGCATCTGGCGAATCTGGAGCAGGTCGAGGTGGTGGCGGACGGCCCAGACGATTTCGTCTTTTTCGGCGGCGGACAGGCGGAGGCGGGCGGCGATTTTGGCGGCCATTTCGGAGCCGACCTTGGGGTGGTCGTAGAAGCGGACGTTGCCGCCGGAGTAGTCGGCGGTCGGCGGTTTGCCCACGTCGTGGAGCAGGGCGGCGAGGGCGAGGGTGAAAGTTGGGCGGCGCAGGACGCTGACGGTGCGCAGCGTGTGCTGCCAGACGTCGCCTTCGGGGTGGACGGTGCGGCCCTGGCGGCAACCTTTCATGGCCGAGAGTTCCGGGAGGATTTGTTTCAGGAGGCCGAGCGAGTCGACGAGTTTCAGGGCCTCGACGCGGGAGGGGGCGGTGAGCATCAGTTCGAGTTCGGCGCGGATGCGTTCGCCGCTAACTTTTTTAATCAACGGTGCGAGCTTGCGGATGGCGCGGGCGGTGGAGGGGGCGAGGCGGAAGCCGCGGGCGGCGGTCTCTGGCGATTCGGAGAACACACTTTGCCGGGCGATACGGCTGCCCGGACAAAGTGTGGCACCCCCGTTTCGGGACAAAGAGTGGCACCCCGCGAGACGGAAGCCGCGGGGAGCGGTCTCTGGCGATTCGGAGAACACACTTTGCCGGGCGATACGGCCGCCCGGACAAAGTGTGGCACCCACGTTTCGGGACAAAGTGTGGCACCCGGACTCCACAGTCGGGGCGGAGAGCCGCGCGGCGAAACGGACGGCGCGGAGCATGCGGAGATGGTCTTCGCGGAACCGGGCTTCGGGGTCGCCGACCGCGCGGATTATTCCTTTCTCCAAATCTTTCAAGCCGCCGACGTAATCGATGGTGCGGCGCGAGCGGGGGTCGAAGAATAGGGCGTTGATGGTGAAGTCGCGTCGGGCGGCGTCTTCGCGGGCGGAGGTGAAGCGGACGGCGGTGGGGTGGCGGCCGTCGGCGTAGGCGGCATCGGAGCGGAAGGTGGCGACTTCGACGCGGGCGGCGCGGTCGAGGACGACGATGACGCCGAACTGTTCGCCGATGGCGAGGGTGCGGCGGAAGAGTTTACGGACTTCGTCGGGCCGGGCGCTGGTGGCCACGTCGTAGTCCTTCGGCCGGCGGCGAAGCAGGCGGTCGCGGACGCAGCCGCCGGCGAGGAGGGCCTCGTGGCCGGCGGAGCGGAGGCGGCGGATGATGAGGATGGCGAGGGAACGGTTGGTCATGGCACAATTAAAAATTAAAAGTTAAAAATTAAAAATTAAAAGACAAAGAAACAACGGCAACGCCAAGCGGAAGAACGGCAACCTTTTACAATGGCGGTTGTTACCAACCGCCCTACAGGGCCCGCGCGAAAAAGTCGATGGTCATGGAGCCCCAGCGGCGCGTGTCGGTGACGGCTAGGCCGGGCCAGTCGTAGGAGAAGTGGTCGCGGGAGTCGTGGCGGACGGTGATGATAACGTCCGGGGCCAGGGCGTTCCAGGTGGACAGTTGGGCGAGAGTTTCGCCGATCATGGCGCGGGTGAGGTCGTCTTTCATCAGGCGGTAGGGGGGATCGAGGAAGACGAGGTCGTAGGTGAGCAGGTCGGGCAACTCGCGGCAGGCGGTGTCGCGGATGCCTTCGCGGAGCTTGAGGACGTTGCCCTGGAGGACGCGGGAGGAGGTCTCGAACTTGCACCGCTCGATGTTGCGGCGCAGGGCCTCGGCGACGTCGCGGTCCTGCTCGACGAAGGTGACCCATTTGGCGTCGCGGCTGAGGGCCTCGAGTCCCATGCTGCCGACGCCGGCGAAGAGGTCGAGGACGGTGCGGCCGGGCACGTCGAACTGGAGGATGTTGAAGAGGGCTTCCTTGACGCGGTCGGTGATGGGGCGCGAGACGTCGTAGCCTTTGGGCGGTTCGAGTTTCCAGCCGCGATGGGTGCCGGCGATAATACGCATGGGGAGGAGGCTCCAATAAAAACAGGCTTCAGGCTTCAGGCTTCAGGCGCAGCAAAAGAAACAGAAACAAAAACGGCAACGCCAAGCGGAAAACGGCATTTGATTGCGGCGGTTGTTACCAACCGCCCTACATGACAACGTCGGACCAGGCCACACATTCTACAATAAGAATATCGGGCGGGGGACTGGAAAAGAAGAATCCTTGTCTCGCACGGGGCGGGACAAGGATTCCGGGGGCTAAAGCCCCTGAGTCTCACGGGCACGGTGCCCGTGTTCCGGTAACAATGGTCAGGCCACGATGCTGGTCGTCGGGGCGCGGAAAAGTTCGGGCCAGCGGCGATCTTTGCGGATGGAGTCGAGATCGCTGTCGAGGGCCATGTGTTCGTAGTCGCGGTAGCCGAGTTGGAGGGCGCGGTGGAGGGTGTGGAAACACTCGTCGACGCGATGGGCCAGCGAGAGGCTGCAGGCCAGATTGTAATGGGCGACGGCGTCGCGCGGGCAGGCGGCGACGATGCGGCGGTCGACCTCCAGGCCTTCCTTGTACTGGCCGTTTTCAGTATAGAGCGAGGCCAGTTGGCGGAGAGTGTCGAGGTGATGCGGGTTGTGGATCAGGATGTCTTCGAGGAAGGCGATGTCGAAATCGGTCTGCGACTTTTCGTAGCGGCGCAGGACTTTTTCGGGGGCGGCATCGGCCATATCAATACTGAAAAGCCAGTGGCTCCAGCGGGGGCGAATTTTCTTGGTCGGCACAGCTTTCATAACCCAATCCCTCAGACGCACACCTCTTACACTGTCAGTATACAACGTCTGAGGTTAAGAGGCAAATTTTTGGACGGATTTTTAAAAATAAATTTCGCAGGATAGTCCGATAATTACAGGGGTTTTACGACAGTTTATTCGGCGCTGCGGCGCGTTCGCCGAGGAGGCTTTTGCGGCGGAGAATGTGGTGGTAATGCTGGGCGAAGCGGTGGGCTTCGTCGCGGACATATTGAAGGAGCTTGAGGGCGGGACTGGTGCGCGGGAGCGAGAGCGGCGCGGGGCGGTCGACCAGGTAGATTTCCTCGGCCCGTTTGGCCAGGCCGAGGGCGGTGACGCCGGAGACGCCGGCGGCGCGGAGGGCCTCGACCGCGGCGGCGAGCTGGCCGGCGCCGCCGTCGATGAGGAGGAGGTCGGGGAGGGTTTGCTCTTCGTCCTTGAGGCGGCTGAAGCGGCGGAAGACGACCTCGCCGATGGCGGCGAAATCGTTCTGGCCTTCGACGCTCTTGATGCGGAAGCGACGGTAGCCGGCTTTGAAGGGGCGGCCGTCGACGAACTGGACGAGCGAGCCGACGGTCTCGCGGCCGGAGAGGTTGGCGATGTCGCACCCTTCGATGGTGCGAATCTGATCGCGGCCGACGAGCTTGGCCAGGGCCTTGAGACCGGCTTGTGGATCCTGTTGAAAGACTTCGGGCTGGACGTGAACGTCGAGGACGCCGCGCTCGGCCAGGGATTCGATGGCCCGGAGTTGGTCGCGGAGGTGGGCGGCTTCTTCGAAGCGGCGGGCGTCGGAAAGTTCCATCATCTGGCGGCGCATGGTGGAGAGGAGCGGGCGGCGCTTGCCTTCGAGGAAGCGCTGGAGTCGGCGGATGGTGCCGCGATATTCTTCGCGCGAGATGAGGGCGGCGCAGGGGGCGTAGCAGCGGTCGATGTAGTGGAGGAGGCAGGGTCGCTGGAAGCGGCGCTTGGGGTCGGCTTCGTGGATTTCGAGGTCGCAGGTGCGGAATTTGAAGATTTTCTGGAGGATGGGGAGGGCGGCGCGGAGGTCGCGCGGGCTGACGAAGGGGCCGAAGAGTTTGCTGCGCGGGTCGGGCTGGCGGGAGAAATAGACGCCGGGGAATTCTTCGGCGGTAGTGAGTTCGAGATAGGGGAAGGATTTGTCGTCGAGGAGGCGGATGTTGAACGGGGGGCGGAGGTCTTTGATGAGGCGGGCTTCGGTCAGGAGGGCGTCGACTTCGCTGGCGGCTTCGAGGTAGTCGATGGCGGCGACCTGGGCGACCATCCTGGCCTTGTCGGGGGCGAGGTCGGCGGCGTCGGCGAAGTAGCTGGAGACGCGGGAGCGGAGGTCGGCGGCCTTGCCGACGTAGAGGACACTGCCGGCGGCGTCCTTCATGAGGTAGCAGCCGGGCTTCTTGGGGAGGTCGCGGGCGGTGGCTTTCGGGTCGGGCATATCGCCAATAGTATGAGGGAAAAGGGAAAAGGTAAAAGGGAAAAAGGTAAAAGGAAAAAGTAAAGAATTTGACGGGGGCGTGCAGCCGCTTAGAATGTGTGTTATGAAAGCAATCGTCAACAGCATTTCGCCGGGGCGATACCTGCCGCTGAAGATTTTGGGGCGGGTCTGGCCGGGGGTTTATTACAGCGGGGCGGCGGCGCTGAAATATAAGACAGATTGGCCGGAGCCGAAGCTGCCGTCGGCGGAATGGGCGAAGGTGCGGCCGACGCTGGCGGGGATTTGCGGCAGCGACGTGGCGTTGATCGAGCTGGCGAATCCGCCGGACAGTTTCGCCAAGGCGTTTATTTCCAGTCCGTTCGTGATGGGCCACGAGAGCGTGGGGCGGATCACGGAGGTGGGTGAGCAGGTCGAGGGGTTCCGGGTGGGCGACCGGGTGAACGTGGAGCCGGGGCTGGGGTGCGCCGCCCGCGGTATTCAGCCGGCCTGTCCGATGTGCCGCGAGGGGCTGCTGGCGAGTTGCCACAATCTGGCGGCGGGGCGGTTGCCGCCGGGCATGGCCATAGGATTTAACTCGGCGACGAGCGGGGCGTGGAGCGAGGCGTTTGTCGGCCACCGGAGCCAACTGTTCAAGGTGCCGGAGGCGTTGACGGACGAGCAGGCGTTGCTCGTGGATCCGCTGGCGTGTGCGCTGCACGCGGTGCTGCGGCGCAAGCCGCGCGACGAGGAGAGGGTGCTGATTCTGGGGTCGGGGATCATCGGACTGGCCCTGGTGAACGCGATTCGGGCGGTGGGGTCGAAGGCGCGGATTATCATGCTGGGTCGGCACGAGTTTCAGCGGGACCTGGCCCTGGCGCGCGGGGCGGACACGGTGGCCCTGCCGGGAGATTTTTCGCTGACCGGAATGTACGGATATTTTGCCAAGCAATTCCAGTGTCGCATGTTTCGCGGGTTCGTTGGCAAGCCGATTCTGCTGGGCGGGGCGGACGTGGTTTATGACGCGGTCGGTTCGCGTGACACGACGGAAGACGCCTTGCGGCTGGCCCGCTCGGGCGGGACGGTGGTGATTATCGGGATGGGCCACGCCCGGTGGGTGGATTGGGATCCGGTGACGTGGAAACACCTGACGATCATGGGGGTGAACGGGCGGGCCTTCGAGGCGGCGGACCCCGCGCGGCGGCACACTTACCAGATTGTGCACGAAATGCTCCTCGACGGGCGGCTGAAAACCGACGGGCTGTTGACGCACACGATTCCGCTGGCGGACTATCGCAGCGCGTTTCAGGTGCTGGCGAACAAAGGGCGGACGGGCTGCGTGAAGGCGGCACTGAGGATTTAGAAAATATCTAGCGTTGTAACCGCCTGCGCCCCATGAGGTTACGAAGCGGACAGCGAATTTCAATCACGATTATTTTTGCTTTTACAGTGATTCTGCATTAGAATATAGTTCATAGGGCTTACAGGACGACGGGGGGCGTCCGGAAAAGAATCATTACGCACCCGGGGATTGCGGTTCGACACGCGCCAGAAGTTGGCGATGTGGCGACAGCCGCAGTCCCCGGTTTTTTTGCGCTGTAGCTGCAATGGGTTGTGTGACTCGCTGAAGCGAGGAATCAATAGGGCTTACAACTTAAGGAGGATCGTCCATGTCTAAGCTGCGATTCGTTCTTGCCGTCGCCGTTCTTGGTGCCTTCTTGAGTTCCCCCGCTGCCGCCGCCGTGGCCTACACCGTCACGGACTTGGGACAGGGCCAAGCCTACGCCGTCAACAATTCGGGTCAGGCCGTCGGTGCAATTAGCACCGGCTACGGCACAACCCAGGCTGTCCTTTACAACAACGGGAATGTGATCAATATCGGAGCTGGGAACTATTCTACCGCCACGGGCATAAATAATGCCGGCCTGATAATCGGCCAGGGCTACTTCAACGGCAACCCCCAAGGTAGTAAAGCTGGCTTCGTTTACAGTAGCGGAAACATGACCTACTTATCTCAAGATAACGCAGCCGTCGGAATCAATAATTTTGGTCAGGTCGTGACAGATACTAATGGCCTTTACGCAAACGGGTACACATGGCAGACGCGGACAAGTATTCCAATCAACGCTTCCGGCATCAATGACGCCGGACAGATAATCGGGGACTCGGAAGGCGCGAGTATCTATTACAACGGGACTATAACACATATACCTGGCACCTACTTTGGCCATGCCTACGCCATCAACAACGCAGGGCAAGTCGTAGGCATACTCAATAGTCGAGCTGATGGAAAGAATCCTGGATTCATCTACAGCGATGGTACAACAACCGACATCGGATCACTTGCCGTGGGGTTTGGGGCAACACCCAACGCTATCAACAACGCCGGTCTGGTCGTCGGGGAAGCGTTAGTACCTTTCTACGCCATTACAATTAATCGCGCCTTCATCTATAGCAACGGAACGATTACCGACCTCAACAACCTCGTCGATCCAAACTCAGGCTGGAATTTACAGGACGCTACGGGCATCAATGACAATGGCCAGATCGTCGGTTACGGTATCGGCCCAGACGGACAGCAAGACGCCTTCCTACTGACGCCGACGCCCGAACCTGCGACGATGGGCCTCCTGGCCATAGGTCTGGCGGCACTCCTGGCGAGGCGGAGGCAGAGTGCCTGATTAGAAAATATCCCAACCCTTCTGCTTGGCCTGATGGAGTAAATCTTTGAACTCGGACTCTGCTAAAAGTGAATGGTACTGCCCCCATTTGACGTTTCTCTTTTGCGCAGCGAGTGTATAGTATCCGATTCTGTATGCCTGCAGATTTCCGCCCCATCCCTCACCTTCAGGGAACTGAATCCTTTGAATCATATGTTTGTAGTCGCTGACAATGATGAACACTTCGTCTTCGACAGTGCCAACGACCCAATGCCCCGGTGCTCCTTTGTTCTTGAAACGAACTTGCCGCCCCTTCATTGATGCTGCTCGAAGTTTCTTCTCTTCTTCTTTCGTCATGTGATTTCCTTTCCGTAATCGTCCGGGCGAAACCGACACCCAACTGCTATTATCAAGACAACAAAACAAAAGGCAAGCGGAAAACGGCATTTTATTGCCGCGGCTGCAAAAAGCGCAACCGACATAAATGACTTCCCAAACTTGGACGGTGGAGGGGGGACGGCAAGATCTGGCGCGTTGACTCTCGTGAGATTCGCAATAGAATGGCCTTTGTGCGGAAGATCGAGAAAAAAATATCTCATGGCTTGATCGTGGTCGCGCGGAGTCCGGCGGTAGAGGGCGGGCCGGCGGCGGCGTTTGAGGCGGCGCTGGTGGAGGCTTTGGCGGCGGCGGGGCGGACGGTGATCGTGGTGCCACACCTATACTATTTGCGGCGCGGGATGGCGGCGGCGGAACGGTTGGCGGCGACGACGGGGCCGCTGGTGGTGGCGTCGTGGCTGAAGCCTCGGGCGGCGCGGTGGGTGCTGGCGGCGCTGGGGCGGATGGCAGATGGGGTGGCGGCGGTGGATTTGAAGGAGTTTGGGACGGGGGAAGAGGCGGCGCGGGCGGTAATGGCGGTTCTGGGAGCCGAGAGCCTAAACCCCTCACCCGGCCCTTCGGGCCACCCTCTCCCAAGGGAGAGGGGTGAAACAGAAGAAGAAAAAGAAGAAGAGAAGAG
>CAIYVX010000098.1 GCA_903929765.1 uncultured Planctomycetia bacterium | reverse complement strand
TGCACCCTCACCCGGCCCTAAAGGGCCACCCTCCCCCGTCAAGGGGGAGGGGTGAAGAAACAAAAGAAGAAACTAAAACAGAAACAACACGTGCAAGCTCAAATTGGATCCAACAGGTGCACCCTCACCCGGCCCTAAAGGGCCACCCTCCCCCCTCAAGGGGGAGGGGTGAAGAAGAAACAGCGGTCATTTCATGCGCCTTCCGGCTTCCTGCCAGAGGTCGGTGGTGTCGGAGGGGCCGGTGTGTTTCATGGGCGGCGGCCGGAGGCGGCGCAGGACGACGATCAGGACGAAGGTGATGAAGAGGAGCGGGAGGGCGAGGCCGAGCCAGAGGACGGCGGCCTGGCGGCGCGCGGCGGTGCGGTCGGAGGAGTCGGGGAGATCGGCGGGGCGCTTGGCCGGGGCGGCAGCGAGGACGGCGGACGAGGGAGTGGAGGGAGAGGGGGTAACGGCGGCGGCCGATTCGGAGTCAGGTTCCTCGATATGGGTCGGGACAGGCCTCTCGGCGCGGCTCGGTGCAGGCGGGCGGGAAGGTTCGGTCGGCGAATGGCGCAGGGAGAGGGCGGCATAGGCGACGAGGATGGCGCCGGCGGCGATGAGCAAGAGAGCGATGGCGGAGGCGAGGCGGTTATTCATAGTTGAGGGCTAATATACGGCAGGAGCAGAGGCAAGGCAACAGTCTTTCAGCAACCGATCAGTGGTCAGTGGTCAGTAACAGCAGCAAAAGAAAAAAAGCAACAGACAGGGGCAAGATGCCCCTGGCACTCACGGGCAAGATGCCCGTGCCACTGTACAGCCCGCACCTTCAGGAACCGGGGTGGCGAGGAGAGGACAAGGGTTTGGGCGGTGGCAGGGAATGGGTGGAGGGGTAGGCGCCGCGATCATGGTGGCGTGGCGAGGAATTAAAGTTGGGTCGCGGGCCGAAGTAGGAAACGCCCAGGTAGGCCGGGGCGGTCGGCGGCGGCAGGTAGGCCGGAATGTCGGCGAGGACGGGGACGGGAGCGGGGGTGCCGGCGACCTGGAGGGCCTGGGTGAGGGAAGAGATTCTGGCGTTGGCGTCGTCGAGGGCGTCGGCGTATTTCTGGTCGGTTTGCCGGCGGATGGTCTGAGCGGCTTGTTGCTGGCCCATGTTTTCGAGGGCGTTAGAAAGGGAGGCGACGCGTTCGTTGGCGATGTTCAGGGCGGTGACGTAGGATTGAGCGGCAACCATTTGCTCTTCCAGGGCGTGGCGGCAGGCGGCGAGTTGTTCGGCGGGGGTGCCCGGGCTGTTCTGGTCGAGTCGCTGGCGGAGGTCGGCGATGGTGGCGCGGAGTTCGTCCGAGGCGTCGCGGTCCTGCTGGGAGACGAGGTAGAGACGCCCTTGGGCCTGGCCCGTTTCGGCGGCGGAGTTCTGGACGGCGTTGACTAATTTGTCGGTTTGCCGGACCAGGGTGTCGCGCTGGGCGGCAAGGCGGACAAGGTTGGTCTGCGAATTGATGACCAGGACGGCAGCGAGCATGAGCGCCCCGCCGGCCACGAAGGCGGCGAAAGCCAGAAGCACGACGTGGCGATTGTTCATAACCATGGCGGAACTCCTTATTGCCGCGTGGCTGCGAGCCGCCACCCTACGGACTTTAACGCAGGGTGAGTATACCATATTGCTAAAGAATTTTGAAATTCCGCCAAACCGGCAATACCTACGGTTCGGTTGCGGTGTTCAACAGGGAGTGGAAACAGGAGCGGGTCCGGGGTGAATTTATATCGACAGGGTGAAAAAAACAGTTAAGATTGCCGGCCCCGCAGGCCGCGTTGCGGTCGAGAGCATTTGTCCCTACGATACGAGATAGGAGAAACGTGATGAGCATGATTCGGAAGCTGGTGGTGAGCGTGGCGCTGGTGGCGCTGGTGTGCAGTTCGGCCTGGGCGTTCATCAATCCGAACTTTACGCCGATCGACCTGGTCAAGCAGTCGGACGTCATCGTGACGGTCGAAATCAAGAACGTCGACAAAGACGGTCTGGTGACGGCGACGGTGACGAAAGTGATCCAGGGGAAGTTCGAGGACAAGGAAATCAAGATCGACCTGATGGCCGGAGTGGCCGAGGCCGACGGCAAGGCGGTGATTGACCGGATCAACGACGGGAACAAGGTTGGGGTGCTGTTCGTGGGGGCGTTCCACGAGGGCGGCGATGGCGGGGCGGCCGGCGGCAACGAGGCGAAAGGATTTCTGCACCTGGCGGGGATGTGGGAGATTCTGAGCAAGGGCAAAGGAAACGGTTGGGACATGGAAAAGACGGACGACCACATGCTGGGGACGTGGTCGGGCGGGACGGACATGTTGCTGCGCGTGATCGATTACGTGCGGAGCGATCCGGAGGCGACGGTGCCGGTGCGCGAGGGGATGGAGTGGGGGAAAGAGATCCAGGTCGGGAAGATCGAAGGCAAAATTTATGCGACGGCGGGGATCGATCTGGAAGGCAAGGGCAAGGCGGATTTGTTTGTGGCGGCGGAAAAGGGCGATCATCTGTTCCGGTGGAACGGAAAGGCGTTTGAGGATATCTCTGAAAAGGTTGGGCTGAAGTCGAAGAGCCAACAGTTTGCGTGGGGAGATTTTTACGGCGAGGGTCGCCCTGTTCTGGCGAGTTGGGACGGCAAGGCGCTGGCGATTTTCAGGACAGGTAAAGACGGCACGGCGGTCGGCACTGTTTCTTCCATTTCGGGCAGTTGCCTGGGTCTGACGACGTTCGACGGCGGGAACAAAGGCCGGGCAACGTTGCTGGTGAGCACGAATGGCTGGCCGGTGGTGATATCAACCGCATCTGATGGAAATTTACAGACCAAGCCGCTGGCGACGGGGGAATTTCCGGGCAAAGACCTGGGCGCGGCGGGAGAGAGCGTGGTGGCGGATTTAGATGGCGACGCCGTGCCGGACGTCATGCAGTTTTTCTCGCGCGGGGCGCTGTTCTATAAGGGGACGAAGCCGGGCGAGTTTGCGGCGCCGGTGAAGATGGGCGTGGGGCTGGGCGAAGGGCGGCACGGCGTGTGCGTGGGCGACTGGGAGGCGTCGGGCCTCTTGGACATTTTCACCTGCGCGGAAAATCGCAATCACCTGTGGCACAACATGGGCGGGGGGAAGTTCGCCGAGGAGATCGGCAAGTCGGGGTCGGTGTCGTACATCGCGAAGCCGGGGGCGACGTTCTGCCAGACGGTGGCGTTCAACGGCGACGGTCGGCAAGGGCTGCTGATGGTCTACGGGAACGGGATGGGTCCGCAAGTCTATTTCAACCGGGGGTTCCGGAGTTTCGGCCTGTGCCGCTCGCTGGAAAAACAATTGAGCGTCCTGAAGCAGGCGGACGCGGGGGAGCAGGCGGGCTGCCTGGGCGACTTCAGCGGCGAGGGGGCGCTGGGGCAGGCGCTGGCGCTGGTAAACGGGGAAATCTGGTTCTTCCCGCAGAAGATCGAGGAGACGGCGCGGGGCGTGGTGGTGAGCCTGTCGCCGGCGAGTCCGAATGCGGGTCCGGTGATGGTGTGGGTGGCGCGGGACAAGCGGTCGTTCGGCGTGGCGCCGCTTCGCGTGGGTGAGCCGGGACTTTTGTACAGCCTGATAGAAGCCGGTCCGGTGACGGTGAAGTGGCAGTTCCCGGGCGGCGAGGTGCAGCAAAAGGAAGTGACTGTCAAGGACAAGGTGGTGCGGGTGGTGATTGATAAGGTGGCGGCGAAGGCTGCGGAGAAAAAATAGCGAAGCGAGCAGTCGGGAGCCTCTACCCCTCACCCGGCCCGTTGGGCCACCCTCCCCCAAGGGGGAGGGGTAAAGAAGAAACAGCACGCGGAGTTTGGAATGATGGATTTTTTGAGTGCGACAGACGGGACGGCAACGGTCGGGGTGGTGCCGATTCTGGTGGGGCCGGCGCAGGCGCTCTTGGCGGCGCTGCCGGGGATATTGGTGGCGCTGGGGACGCTGATCGTGACGATGTTCAAGCCGACGACGATGAAGCGGCTGGCCCAGTTGCTCTGGTCGCAGAAGCTGATCGTGATACCGATCGTGCTGGTCGTGGCCGGGTTGATCTATGGCTGGGAGGTGCTGGTGCCGCACGGGCCGGGGAAGGTTTCGGCGCTGGTCGGCGGGGATAAGAGTTGGGCGGCGTACCGCGGCGGGGCGGACCGGCGGGCATCCGTGAGCGGCCAATCGGTCGAGGATCCGGCACACGGCAAGGTTAACTGGTCGTTTTCGGACGGGAAGATCAACACGTTCTATTGTGCGCCGGCGGTGGTGGGGAACCGCATCTACGTGAGCGCAGCTCGCTACGAATATTTCAGCGACGTCGGGGCGATTTACAGCATCGACGCGGACACGGGCAAGATGGTCTGGGCCTTCCAGGGCGACAAGTACCGCTCGACGTTTTCCTCGCCGGCAGTCTCGGGCAAGTACCTGGTGGTCGGCGAAGGGCTGCACGAGACGATGGATTCGCGGGTCTTCTGCCTGGACATCGAACAGAGCGAGAAGAAACATCAGGGCGTGAAGCTGTGGGACTACCGGACGACGAGTCACATGGAGTCGTCTCCGTGCATCGATAAGGACCGGGCGATAATCGGGGCGGGGGACGACGGGGTGCTGTGCCTGGCCCTGGCGCCGGACAAGGACGGGAAGGCGCGGAAGCTTTGGCAATTGCCGGGGAAGGATTTCCCTGATTGCGAGTCGGCGCCGCTGGTGGTGGACGGGAAGTTATATTTCGGGCTGGGGCGCGAAAGACACGCGATCTGCTGCGTCGATCCGAAGGATGGGCGGCTGCTCTGGGAAGTTCCGACGCCGTTCCCGACGGACAGCCCGGCGATTGCGGGCGGCAAACTTTACGTGGGCATGGGCGTGGGCGATTTCGTCAATGACGCGGCCAAGCTGCGGGGGCTTAAGCAAGAGGAGATGAAGAAGAACGGCAAGAGCCCGGCGGAAATCGAGGCGGCGCTGGCGGAACTCAAGACCGGCGGCGAAGTGTGGTGCATCGACCTGGCCAAACACACCGTGGACTGGAAATACAAGGAGATCGGCGACACGATGCTGGGGCCGCCGGCGGTGGACGGGGAGCGGGTCTACCTCGGCTCGCGCGACGGAAACCTCTATTGTCTCTCGACGTCGGGTCAGTTCATTCGGAAGTTCAACGCCCACGGCCCGATTGACGCCGGGCCGGCGGTGGGCAACAAATACGTTTATGTCCTGACGGGCAACGGCGTGCTCTACGGGCTGGACAAGATCACCCTGGCGGCGGTCTGGAACGTCAACTTCAACTGTCCCAGCTTCAGTTCGCCGACGGTGGCGGACGGGCACGTTTACCTGGGAACAAACGGCGGCGGGCTGTTGTGCGTGGGCGAGCCGGGCGTGGAAAAGACCGAGGCGATCTGGGCGGGAGCGCTGGGCGGCGCGGGCAAGAGCGGCGCTATGGATGGGAGCCTGGTTCCGACCGGCGGGACTTACGGCTGGGGCGTGGGGAGCAGTGACGAGGAAGATAGCGAGACGGCTTCGGCGTCGGCGGTGGTGGTGCAATCGCCGGCGGCGTGCATCGGGGACACGTTCTATGTCGGAGTGCAGGAGAGCGGCTTGTGTGGGGTGGCGGCGCTGTCGTGCAGCGGGAATCTGGATCGGAAGCCGGAGCAGCGATGGTTTGCGGCGACGAAGTTGCCGGTGACAATTTCGCCGGCGGCGACGGAGAGGTTTGTGTTCTTTGCGGAGGGCCGGGTTGGAGATAAGGGCCGGGCACTGCGCTGCGTGGACCGGAAGACGAAGGCGAACGTCTGGAGTCGGGCCATAGCAGATGAGGCGACGGGCGAGTTCGTGATTACGGCCGAGAAGCTGGTTGCCGACAGGTTGATTATTGCCGACACGGCGACGGGCCTGACGTGCCTGGACATTTCTGGGGCGAAAGAACCGAAGGAACTCTGGAAGGCGGAAACCGGATCGAGCGTGGGGGCGCCGGCGGTGAGCGGCGATCTGGTCGTGGTGGCAGCGATACAAGGACTTCAGGCGATTGACCGGGCGAACGGGAAGATTCTGTGGACGGAGAAACTGCCGTCGCCGCCGCTGACCGGGGCGGTGATATTGGGCGACCGGGTGTGGGTGGGGACGGCGGAGGGGCTGCGAGGATACAGTCTGGTGCAAGGCGAGGCGCCGCGGGTGGTGGATTGCGGGCCGGTGACGGGGCGGATTATTGCGGATGGGGAGCGGCTGGTCTGCGTGACGGCGTCGGGGGAGTTGATCGTGGCGGACGCGGAGAAGGGAACGATTGCGGCGCGGCTGCCGGGCGTGAATACGAGCGTGGGGCCGATTCTGGCGGGGGATACACTGCTCTATGCGGCGAAGGATTCGCTCGTGCGGTACGATCTGCGGACGAAACAGGGGGCGCTCTGGGCGAAGGTCACGGCGACGTTTCCGGGACTACTCACGACGCCGATGATTATGGTGGATTCGCATGTGCTGTTCGGAACGGATAAGAGCGGTCTGGTGTGCATGAAACCGAAGAAGGGTTCGTAATGGCGGAGCAACTGATTTACTTTTTCGGAGCGGGCGCCTGTGAGGGCGACGCCGAACGGAAGGACGTTCTGGGCGGCAAGGGCGCGAGCCTGACGGCGATGAGCGCGGCCGGTCTGCCGGTGCCGCCGGGGTTCACGATCTCGATTGAGTGCTGCCGCTATTATCATGCGAACGGGAAGAAGTGGCCGGCGGGGCTGGAAGAGGAGTTGCGGAAGTACCTGGCCCGGCTGGAAAAAGCGGTGGGGAAGAAGTTCGGCGAGGGGCGGGAGCCGCTCTTGGTTTCGGTGCGGTCGGGGGCGGCGCGGTCGATGCCGGGGATGATGGACACGATTTTGAATTGCGGGTTGCAACCGGGTCTGGCGGCGGCGGTGCCGTCGGCGTCGCGGTTCTGGATGGTTTATGCCCAGTTTGCGCGGCAATTTGCGACGACGGTGGCGCACATTCCGGCGGCGGCGTTTGAGGAGATTGATGAGCGGCTCGGGGACGCGGCGGAGGCGCAGGAGTCGCGGGCCAGGGCGTTCATGGCGCTGTATGAAGAGCAGGCGTGCGCAAAGTTTCCGGCGACGGCGTGGGGGGCGCTCGTGGAGTGCGTGAACGCGGTGTTTGATTCGTGGAATAATGAGCGAGCGAACATATATCGGCAGGCGCACGGGTTGCAGAACCTGACCGGGACGGCGGTGACGGTGCAGTCGATGTTCAACTCGGAGGTTTCGGGGGTGGCGTTTACGGCCAATCCGTCGAAGCCGACGGCGGAAGAGATTATCATCGAAGGGTCGTACGGGCTGGGCGAAGCGATCGTGTCGGGAGAGGTGACGCCGGACCGGTTCGTGCTGGACCGGGCGACGCTGAAGCTGAAAGAGGCGGCGCTGGGGCGGAAGGATCATGTGACGGCGACGCTGTCGGAGAGCAGCCGGACGCAGCCGCTCGATCCTTCGACGGCGTGCCTGACGGACGCGCAGATTGGTGAGTTGGCGCAGGTGGCGCTGAATGTAGAAAAATATTTCGGGTATGCGGTGGACATTGAATGGGGCCTGTCGGAGGGGCGGTTTACGCTGCTCCAGTCGCGGGCGATTCGTGGGCTGGACGTGGCCCGGGACGTGGAGACGGGGCGGCTGGAGGAGATTGCGCGGCTGAAGCAATTGGCGGCGGCGGTTGTGGGGAAGAAGACGGCGGGGAAGGTCTGGATTGTACACAATCTGGCGGAGACGCTGGAGGCGCCGACGCCTTTGACGTGGGACATCATGCGCCACTTTATGAGCGGCACGGGCGGGTTCGGGGCGATGTACACGGACTTCGGGTATCGGCCGAGCCGGCGGGTGCAGGAAGAGGGTTTTCTGGAACTGATCTGCGGGCGGATTTATTGCGATGCGGACCGGGCGGCGGAGGTGTTCTGGGAGGGGCTGCCGTTCAAGTACGATCACCAGGCGGTGCTGGCCGATCCGCGGATATTGGAGGCGGCGCCGACGGAGTTTGACGCTTCCAGAGCGGACGAGAAATTTCTGATGCGACTGCCGGGGACGATGCGGGCGGTGTGGCGGTGCTGGCGAACGATGAAGCGGGCGCGGCGCGAGGCCATTCACCAGTTCGAGGATCTGGCCCTGCCGCCGTATTTGGAGTATGTGGCGGCGGAGCGGCAGCGGGATTTGACGAAGCTCTCGACGGCGGAAGTGGTGGCGGAGTTGGGGCGGCGCGTGCAGCGGGTGCTGACGGAGTTCGGCAAAGAGTCGCTCAAGCCGGGGTTCTTCGGCGGGTGCGCGCGGGCGGAACTGGAAGGGCGGCTGGTGCAGTTGATGGGACAGGCGGAGGGCGGCAAGCTCTGCCAGACGCTGACTTCGGGGTTGGGCAACGACACGACGGTGGAACAGAACGCGATGCTGTTTGACGTGGCCCGGGGTAAGGCGAAGATGGAAGATTTCGTGGTGCGGTACGGGCATCGCGGCGTGGGGGAGATGGAACTGGAGAAGCCGCGGTGGCGGGAAGATGCGAGTTATCTGTATCAGATTATCGAGGGGCTGAAGACGGCGGAGAGCCACTCGCCGGCGAGCCTGCACCGGGCGAACGAACAGCGGCGCGAGCAGGCGATGAGCGAGTTGCCGGCGACGCTGGTGGTCTGGGGCGGAAGCTTCCTGCGGGAGGAGATCGAACGACTGGCCCGCGAGGCGCAGGCGCTCTTGCCGTACCGGGAGAGCGGGAAACATTATCTGCTGATGGGTTACGAGCTGGTGCGGACGGCGATTCTGGAATTGGGCCGGCGGTGGAACCTGGGCGACGAGGTGTTTTTCCTGCACCTGGAGGAGTTGGGGCGGTTTGAGTCGGAGGCCCCTGCCCTGACGAAGGCGGCAGGCCGGCGGCGGATACGGTGGCAATCGGCGCAGAAGCTGGATTTGCCGGAGGTGATCGATTCGACGGACCTGGAGGCGCTGGGCCAGCCGCGGAAGCTGGTGGCGGCGCGGGAGTTGAAGGGTTTGTCGCTGTCATCGGGGCTGGTTACGGGGACGGCGCGGATCGTGCGCAGTCCGAACGAGGCGAAGAACCTGGGCGACGATTGCATTCTGGTGTGCCCGTCGACGGATCCGAGTTGGACGGCATTGTTTACGACGATCAAGGGTCTGGTGGTGGAGCGGGGCGGCGTGCTGTCGCACGGGGCGATCACGGCGCGCGATTTCAGTATCCCGGCGGTGGCCTGCCCAGGGGCGACGCAGTTGATCCGGGATGGGGCGAAGGTTCGGGTGGACGGCGACAGCGGTCAGGTCGCCATAGTCGAGGACTAAGCGGTGCTGGATACAGTGATGAATTTCTGCGTGACGTTGATGGACTACGTGCTGGGCTGGTCGCTGCACCTGCCGCATGTGGCGATCCTGGCGCTGCTGGCGGTCTGCACGGCGGTGGTGCTGACGGGCGTGCGGAAGTTCACGACGAACCAGGATCTGCTGGGTCGGGCGAAGGCGGACAAGGCGCGGCTGAAAGTGTTGATGCGAGCGGCGAAACAGGCCGGCGACAAAGAGGCGGTGAAGCGGTACCGGGCGACGAACGGCGAGATCGGAGCGGTGGGGATGAAGGCGGAATTGTTGCCGCTGGCGGCGTCGCTGATTCCGATAGCACTTTTGGCGACGTGGGCGTTTTCGCGGATCGGGTACGAACCGCCGCTTGGAGGGGAGCCGGTGACGATCAAGGCCTATTTTGCGACGTCGGAGATCGGGAACCTGGTACACATTGTTCCGCCGGCGGGGCTGGAGGCGAAGAGCGGGTGGATTCAGAAGATCGGCGAAGACAAGGACGCGGGCGGGAAAGTGGCCGGCGGGCTGGCGACGTGGCAGGTGCGGGCGACGGGGGGCGGCGGCTCGTTTGTGCTGCCAGTGCGGTACAAGGGGGAGACGTTTGAGAAGGCCCTGCTGATCGACGGGTATAAATATGCGGAGCCGGTGCAGGCGTATGAGAAGGCGGGCGGGGAGAAGGCGGCTTGCGAAGCGATCCAGATAGATCTGCCGGAGTACAAGCCGCTGGGCATCGTGCCGGGATTTTCCAAAATCGGTCTGCCGCCGTGGATTATCGGATACTTGATTCTGGTGATTCCGCTGTCGTTTTTGTTGAAGCCGGTGTTGCGGATTCATTAGAGCAATTTACGATTGGCTGTCCTCGGCAAGAACACACTTTGCCCGGCGAAACGGACCGCCGGGACAAAGTGTGGCACCCTCTTTCGGTTGATTTAATAGATTTTTAAAGGATTTGAGATTATGACGATCAGTTGCGACTGGCACATTCACTCGCGGAATTCGGATGGAGGTCTGGCGCCGATGGAGTTGGCGGGCCGGGCGGCGGAACTGGGGATTCTGGATTATGGCCTGACGGACCATGGCGACCTGCCGCATAAGCAGAAGAGCCTCCGGGATGCGCGGCGGGAGTTTCTGGCGGCCAAGGGCGGCCCGCGGTTTCATTTCGGGGCCGAGGCGAGTTGTATGCTGCAATGGACCAGCGATGAGATCGTGGCGGGCCGCCTGGAGGATAGTTTGTACGTGGGCGGTCCGGCGGACGGGCCGCTGGCGCTGGACCTGAGCGCCGAGGACGTGGCTGAACTGGAGATTGAGTACGTCATCGGGAGCGTCCATGGGCCGCTGTGCGGCGTGCTGGAGCGGGAACCGGTGATCCGGGACAATTTCCGGCAACTGATGTTTATCGTCACCCATCCGCTGGTGGACGTGGTGGGGCATCCGTGGTGGTGGATTCGTGGTTGGAAGGACGCGGACGGACGGTTGACGGGGAAGCCGTGGTTCGATGATTTTGACGTGGTGCCGCAAAGCATGCACGAGGAGTTTGCGGCGGCGGCGATAGAGCACGGGACGGCGGTCGAGGCCAATGCGGCAACGATGGTGATGAGTTCCGCCTATACGGAGAAATTCAACCACCAGTACCTGAACTATCTGGCGAAACTCAAGGAGCGCGGAGTGCGCTTGTCGATCGGGTCGGACTGGCACGGCAATCCGTACGGGAACGACTTTGCGAAGGCGGAGAAGGCACTGGCGACGGTCGGGATTAGCGACCGGGACTTCTGGCGTCTGCCGCCGCGGCTCTAAACTTCCAACATAATTTCATTTCTGGCCGAGTTTGGCGGCCACTTCGCCGGAGAGAACGAAGAGTTTCTTTTCCCGCTCCTGCCAGCCCTGAAGGAACCACGTCTGGCCTTTGTAGGTTTCTTCTTTCATCCTGGCGAAGAACGGTCCGGTCCACCACTTCGGCAGAGTCTTGTCGATCTTTTCCAGGTTCGTATAAAGCGATTCCGTCGGGTTGCGACCATTTTCGAGCCGGCCGAGCTTTTTGAGATCCTCTTCGCCGTTCCAGACGGTCTTCCACATGGCGTGGTGGTGCTCGTCGAGGGCGTCCTGGCAGCGTTTGGCCAAGTCGGAGCCGAGTCGGGCTTTCTTCTGGGCGTCGAGGAGCGCGTCTTCGAGGAAGATTCTCGCCTCGCATTCCTGGATTCCTTCGATCAGACTTTCCAGGCGTCTGGTCGCGACGGCGCCGTCAGGTCCCGGGGCGAGGAACCAGTCGGCGATGTCGAGATTGCGCCAGTTGTTCTCGGGATAGCGGGCCCAGACTTCACCGGAGCGACGATCCGCCTTGTTGCGCAGGACGGGCCAGATGTCGGCGCCGATGCGACCGCCGCCATGCTGGTTGCCGGTAATGTTGAAGATCTGAAATTCGCGCACGTCCATCGAGGAAGCCGTGTTCAGCGCCCCGCCGCGCAAGAACGTGGTCAGCATGGCCTTATTCTGCCAGCCGTACATACGGCCCAGTTCGGGGTTGAGGTTGTAGACGATATCGTAGACGAAGGCGGCATAGCCGATGTCGGTGATCTTGTACAACCCCTTGTTTCCCGGGATCACGTCGGAGACATGGCCGGCGTGGCCGTGGATGGCCCAGGGCAGTCCTCCCGAAAGGTTATTCCAGAAAACCACCTCTTCCTGGTTCGGCCACAGGTCGGGCATGAGTCCGAGCAACATCGTCTTCTCGAGTCCGCGTTTGACCATCCGCTGGCGGAGTTCGGCGTACAGCGGCTGCCAGAGGGCTTTGCTGGCCGGGTCTTCGTAGCGCGGGAGGGTCAGGACGGTCGCCTCGCCGGTCTTGGGGTCGAGGGCGGTGACGCGCGGCCCCTTGCCCATGAGTTCCTCACGGTTGTGCTTGGTGTCAGTATCTCCGCCCCAGAGCCCCCGCTTGAGCGAATCCAACGACATGCAGATGTCCCAGACCTGGAAGATGACCATCTTGGGCTGTCCGAGGTTCTTCTCGATTGAATCCAGGTAGCGGTCCATGACGGTGAAGTCGTAGTCGTATTGTCCGCCGCCCTTGGGAATCCAGCGGACCATGGACTGCTCGTTGCCGAAATTCGTGCGGCAGATCAGCGGGATGTAAACCATGCGGCCGCCGGTGGGGCTGAGGAGTTTGAAGGAGCGGTCGATCAGCTCCCAGTGTTTCTTGGACCAGAGCGGCACCTTGTATTCGAGGGCCAGCGTGTCGGGCGATTGGATGAAATCGGTCCAGGTGCGGTAGTCCTGGGTGGGGGGCAGCGTCCAGTCCTCGACCTCGAGTTTCAGGGGCACGGTGACGGCGGTTGCGTCCTGAGTCTGGACGGTCACAGCCCCGCTATAGGTTCCCGCTTTGGCGGCTCTGGGCACCTTTACGGTGACCCAGACGGGTATCACGGCTCGTCCGGACGACGCCAACCGGCCCGCATTGTCGGTTAATGGCACCTCCGGGGGAGGGGCGTCGAGGAGCACATCCCAGCGGCCCGGACTATTGTTGCTCGGGGCGCATTCGGTGAGGTCGACGCCGTAACGCATGCGGATGTTCTCGGCGGGGATGGCGCCGCCGGGACCGGACAGCGTGCCTGCGGCGGCCCGCAGCCCTTTGATGGGACTGCCGGACTCGACCATGATCTTGCCGGAAAAGGTGCCGCCGCGTGCGGCGACCAGCAGGATCGGTTTTAATTCATGGGCGGCTACCATCGACGTGTCGTCGGTGCAGACGTCGCTGGTCCAGATCTTTACGCCGCCGGCGGCCTGGCCGGCGCCCGCCTGAGCCAGAAGCCGCGGCCCTGCGGCACTAAGGACAAAAACCGCCACCAGGGCCACGGCAATTATTCGCGCATTTTTTTGCATCGCACAACCCCTTTCTAAACTGAGTTTCACTTAGCGGCAAGTTTGGCGGCCACTTCGCCGGAAAGGGCGAAGAGCTTCTTTTCGCGCTCCTGCCAACCTTGCCTGAACCACGCCTGGCCATTGGTGGACTGCTCGGAGCTCAGGGCATGGAACGCGCCGCTCCAGAACTTCGGCAACTTCTTGCCATTCTTCTCCAACGCAGGCCAGAGGTTTTCCAGCGGAAAGCGGTAACCGTCGACACGGCCCAGAGAGTCGAGGTCGGCGTCATCATTCCAGACGGTTTTCCACATGGCGCGGTGGAGCTCGTCGAGGGCCTGCTGGCAGCGCTGGGCCAAGTCAGCGCCGAGCTTCGCCTTCTTGGCGGCATCCAATAGGGCGTCTTCCAGATAAATCCTCGCCTCACATTCCTCGACCCCTTCCTTCAGGGACTCCAGGCGCGCCGTGGCGACCGCGCCGTCCGGTCCCGGGGCCAGCACCCAGCTAGACATGTCCAGATTTCGCCAATTGTTCTCCGGGTAGCGGGCGGCAACCACCTCAGCGCGCTGCCCTTTCTTGTTTCTCAGCACCAGCCAGAAGTCCGCGCCGATCCGGCCTTCGCCTCGCTGCCCCCCGGTAAGGTCGAAAGCCAGAAACTCCCGCACATTCAGCGGCGAACCGTTCATCCCCCCGCCCCGCGCATAACCAGACATCAGCATCTTGTTCTGCCAGCCGTACAGCCGGCCCTTGGCCGGATTGACGTTGTACACCATCAATCCCACGTAGGCCGCGTAGCCGACTTCGGCGATCTTGTATAACGCTTTGTTCCCGGGGGTCAGCACCGCCAGGGGCAGCACTCCATGGGAGTGGATCACCCAGGGCAGATCGCCCGAAATGTCCTTCCAGAAGGCCACATGCTCTTTACTGGGCAGGGCATCGTTCATCAATCCCAGCATCATGGTCTGTTCCAGTCCGCGACGCGCCAGGTGCTTGCGAATCTCCGCGAAGACCGGCTGCCACAGGGCCTTACTCGCCGGATCATCATAGCGCGGCAGAATCAAAATACTGGTCTCATTCGTGGCCGGATCCAAAGCGGTGACGCGCGGCCCCTTATTTAACAATTCCTTACGGTTTTCTGCGACCTTCTGTTGAATTTCAGGATCGGAGGAAGTGCCCCTCTTGAAGGCCCAGACTTCATCAGACGTCATGCAAATATCCCAGACCTGAAAGATGACGAGTTTGGGCCGGCCCAGGTTCTTCTCCGCCGAGTCGAGGTATTTGTCCAGGACGGTGAAGTCGTAATCGTACTTGCCGTCGCCCTTGGGAATCCAGCGGACCATCGACTGCTCGTTGCCGAGGTTCGTCCCGCAGATCAGCGGCACGTAGAGGGTGCGGCCGCCGGTGGGGCTGAGGAGTTTGAAGGAGCGGTCGATCAGTTCCCAGTGTTTCTTGGACCAGAGCGGCGTCTTGTACTCAAGGGCCAGCGTGTCGGGGGATTCGATGAAGTCGAGGAAAGTGCGGTAGTCCTGCGGATCGGGCAGCGTCCAGTCCTGAACATCCAGTTTCAGCGGCACCTTGACGGCGTCGGCCCCTTGCGGCTGGACGGATACTTCGCCGGTATACACGCCGGCCTTGGCATCCTTGGGCACCTGAACCGTGATCCAGACGGGCTGCACCGCCCGACCCCGATTGTTGGCGGGGACCGCCTCCGGGGGCGACTCCAGGAGAATGTCGCCGCGGCCCGGGACGAGAGAGAAAGAGATGTCCAGCCAGTCGGTCGCGTAGCGCACCTGCACGTTCCGGGCGGGGATGGCGCCGCCCGCTCCGGTCAGCACGCCCACGGAAACCTTCAGGCCTTTGATGGCAGTGCCGGACTCGACGACGAGCTTGCCGGAGAAGGCGCCGTTGCGGACGCCGACGAGAGAAACGGGTTTCAATTCCTTTGTGGCATTCGAGGACATCTCGTCCGAGACCACATCACTGGTCCAGACCTGAATGCCGCCGGGCGAGCGGGCCGGGGCCTGGGCCAGGAGACCTGGCTCATTTGCACCCAGAATCATCGCCGCAAGCAGCGCCGCAGCAATCGTCCTCACGTTTTCCGGCATCGCGCTCCTCCTACAGCAAAAGAATGTGACTCGGAATACGAAATGAAACGGACAACTTTAACTTAAACCGTCAAGGAAACAAGAGGAATCGGAAAATCTGGAGGGCAAACGCAAATTAAGTTGGCCTGGGGGGAGCCGGGTTGGGCCGATTTCTTCTTCTGCTGACCAACGGGAAGGCGGACCAGTTCTCCCGACACCAGAAAAAGGGCCCCGGAACGATTTCCGGGGCCCTCTGCATTTGATGTTCAACCAGCCCTCCTGGCCGCCAAGCGAGCCGTCATGGCCGGGCCGTGGCGGCAAAGATGGCCAGTTCTGGGTGGTTGGCGTTCCAGGGGACCGAGGCGAGAGTATTGATCAGCACGATGCTCTGGAGCTGCTTGGCGGGATTCAGCGTCAGGGGCGTGGAGAATTCATAGAGGCTTGGCCCGATGCCGTCGGTCCGGAAATACGGCGGGGTGGCGCCATAAAGATTCTCGGTGCAAATAAAGATGGGTTTGAAGTCCGAGTAGTTGGAGGGCGTGGACGATTCAATGCCCGGACCGGTGGACGACCCGAAGTCGTAGAGCTTGGTCGAGGTGGTGTCGGTGTAAACGGCCCAGATCTGGCAGGAATTGGAGTTCGCGGCCGCCAAAACGAAGTTGATGTCCGAGTAGTAGGCCGCGGACACCGACAGCGTCACCTGCGAGACGGACCATTGGCCAATGTTGTAATCATTGCCGATGACTGCGGCGTTCTTCATGTCGATTGAGTCGTAGGGCATCAAGGCGTTGCCACTGACCGAGGCGATGCAGTAGGTCCGGCCGCCGGAGCCGGTCAGGACGCCGTTCCTCGGCGTGCCTTGGCTGCCGGTCAAATAGGTGCCGTTGTACGAGATGGTCCCGGCGCTGTCGGAGACCGTCGTGACGGCGCACAGACTAGCTGGGTTCTGTCCATCGCTCACCAGGTTCAGCGAGTAGCCGTTCTCCTCCCCGACGTACAGATTCACCAGGTTCGAATTTGACGCCACGCATTTGTTGAACATGGCCGGGCTGCACCAGGCGTTCATGTTGAAGCTGCTCGCGATATTGAGCGGGACAGGCGTTCCGAGTTGCCTGAAACTGGCCGTCAGGGTGAAATTATCGTACACGGTCACCGACGTCGTCACCGCCGTCGAACTGCTCAGGGTGCTCGGCCCCGTGATGCTCCAAGCCACAAAGGCGTAGCCGCTGCTAGGCGTTTCCGTCGCCGTAAACATCTGGCCGTAGGTGTACGGACCGCTGTTGGAAAGGGTGATCGTCCCGCCGACGCTCTGCTCCGAGCCGCTATCGCTGATCAGGTTGAAACTGGCCGACAGCACCACGTTGCCCAGCACGGTCAGGGTGGCTTGCGACGCGCTCGGGCTGATCGTCCCGCCCGTCACAGTCCAACTGACGAAGTTGTAGCCCGAACTGGCCGAGGCCGTAACCGTGGCGGTGGCGTTGAGGAGATATTTGCTCTGGCTCGGGGAGACCGTCACTGAGCCGCCGGTGGTCTGGCTCACCGTAATGGTGTAGGCCGGCGCCGGCGTGGCCGCGGCGGCGAAGACGGCCAGTTCGCGGAAATGGTAGGGCATGGTGCTGCCCGTGGAGTCGGTGATCTTGATGCTCGCCAGGAGCTTGGAGGAAACGAGGGTCCGCGGCACGGCAAACTCAAAGAGCGTGAGCGAGTCGGACAGGATATTGCCGGCGGCGGCCGAGGCGTCGCAATAACCGTTGTAGCTCGTATAGAGAGCGCTGAAGTCCCCCGACCCTGTGGCCGCACTCTGGATGTTCGGGCCGGCGAAGCCGGTTCCGGGATTGCCGAAGTCGTAGAGCTTGGTCGAGGTGGTGTCGGAGTAGATGGCCCAGATCTGCATGTAGGCAGCGCCCTGGCCGTACCCGGCCGCGAAGACGAAGTTGATGTCCGAGTAGTAGCCCTGACTCACGGTCAGGGTCGCGGTCTGGGGCCAGGTCGAGGTGTAGCCCCAGGGCTGGCCGATAACCGCCGCGTTGAATTTGGTATTGTTGCTGCCCGTCGGAACGGCCGCCTCCGTCCAGTCGCCGGGCAAGAGGGCGTTGCCGCTGACCGAGGCCATGCAGTAGGTCCGGCCATCGACCTTGGACGTCAGCACACCGTTCTCGGGCAGGCCTCTTGAGCCGGTGTAATATGTGCCGTTGTAGCTGGCGCCGGACTCGGCGGAGGAACTGTCGCAGATAAAGGCATAGGGATTGCCGCCTGGAGAACCGGGGGCCATACCCAGGTAATACGCGTCCCCCTGCGGTTCGTAACCGAACAGATACGACAGCCTATGGCTGCTGGTGATGCAAAGCGTGAACTCTTTCGGGCCGACGAGGGCGTCCATGTTGAACCCGCTGGAAATCTGGAGCGACACAAACCCGGAGTAGAGCGCCGTCAGCGTACAATTGCCGTTGATGGTCATGGTCGCCGACACCACCGAGGAGTTCGACACCACCGCGCTGCCCGTGACCATCCAGCCGGTGAAGGCGTAGCCCGTATTGACCGTATCGCTTAGCGTCACCACCGCGCCGGGGGAATAGGTCGCCTGGCTCGGGGTTACGCCCACCGTGCCGCCGGCCGACTGGTAAACCGTCAGCGCGCACGCATTCGGCGCGAAACTGGCCGTCAGCGTGAAACTGCCGTACACGGTCACCGACGTCGTCACCGCCGTCGTACTGCTCAGTGTGCTCGGTCCCGTGATGCTCCAACCCACAAAGGTGTAGCCGGTGTTGGTCGACTCCGTCGCAGTAATCACCTGGCCGTAGATGTACGGACCGCTGTTGGACATGGTGATCGTCCCGCCGACGTCCTGCTCCGTGCCGCTGTAGCTGATCCGGTTGAAACTGGCCGACATCGTCACATTGCCCTGCACGGTCAGGGTGGCCTGCGACGTACTCGGAGAGATCGTCCCGCCCGTCACATTCCAACTGACAAAGTTGTAGCCCCCGTTGGCCGAAGCCGTGACCGCCGGCGTCGCCCCGTAGGCATACTGCGCCTGGCTGGGCGAGACCGTCACTGTGCCGCCGGTGGTCTGGCTCACCGTAACGGAGTAGGACGACGTCGCCACCGTGGCCGTGGCGGCGAAGACGGCCAGTTCGCGGTAATGGTAGGGTTTGGTGTTGCCCGTGGGGTCGAGGATCTTGATGCTCGCCAAACTCTTAGTGGAATTCAGGGTTCGCGGCACGGCAAACTCAAAGAGCGAGAGCGAGTCGGTCAGGATATTGCCGGTGGCGCCTGAGGCGTCGCAATAACCATAGGTACTCGTATAGAGGGTGCTGAAGTCCCCCGACCCGGACAGCGCACTCTGGATGTTCGGACCGGCGAAGCCGGCGCCGGGATCACCGAAGTCGTAGAGCTTGGTCGAACTGGTGTCGGAGTAGATGGCCCAGATCTGCATGTAGGCAGCGCCCTGGCCATACCCGGCCGTGAAGACGAAGTTGATGTCTGAGTAGTAGCCCGGAGTCACGTTCATAATCGCGGACTGGGGCCAGGTCGGGTCGTAGCTGTAGGGCTGGCAGATAACCGCCGCGTTGAATTTGGTATTGTTGCTGCCCGACGGACTGGCCGCCTCCGTCCAGTCGCCGGGCAAGAGGACGTTGCCGCCGACCGAGGCCAGGTAGTAGCCCCGGCCATCCACCTTGGACGTCAGGCGGCCGTACTCCGGCAGGCCTCTTGAGCCGGTGTAATAAGTGCCGTTGTAGCTGGCGCCGGACTCGGCGGAGGAGCTGTCGCAGATAAAGGCATAGGGATTGCCGCCCGGAGAACCGGGGGCCTTACTCAGGTAATACGCGTCCCCCTGCGGTTCGTAACCGAACAGATACGACAGCCTATGGCCGCTGGAGATGAAAAGCGTGTACTCTTTCGGGCCGACGACGGCGTCCATGTTGAACCCGCTGGAAATATCGAGCGTCCCCGGCGGGGGCACGAAATACCCCGTCAGCGCCACGTTGCCCTGAATCCTCAGCGTCGAGCCGTTGACCGACCCGCCCGGGGCCGTCCAGTGGTCGAACAGAGCGCCCGCATTCGCCGTCTGGCTGAGCGTCACCGTGTCGCCGTAGTGATAGGTCGCCTGACTCGGCGAGACCGCCACCCACCCCGCGCACGCCGGGCTGGCCGCAGTCGTCAGGCTAAAGCTGCCGCTCAGGAGCACGAAACTGGCCGTCAGGGTGCAGTTGCCCGAGAAGGTCAGACTGGTCAGCGAGGAACTGGTGTTGAGTATCCCACCATTGGTGGTGGTCCAGGCACAGAAGCCGTAGCCGGAAGCCGACACCGCCTGAATCTGGACCATGTCGCCATAGTGATAGGTCGCCTGGCTTGGCGTCACCGTGATCGTTCCCCCTCCTCCCGGGCCGGCGGCCGCCGCCAGGGAGTAGGTGAGTTGGATAAAGTTGGCCGTCAGGAGGCAGTTGCCCGACATGGTCAGATTGGTCAGCGAGGCGCTGGCATTGGCCACCGTGCCGGCGGTATTCGTCCAGTTGTTGAACCCATAGCCGGAGATCGACGTGGCCAGGATCTGCACGACGTCGCCGGTGTTGTAGTAAGCCTGGCTCGGGGTGCAATTGACCGAGCCCACCCCCTGAAGATTGGCCGACACGGTCAGCGTGCCCATGCCATAGGGCTGCTGGGCGCCGACAAAACAGGGGGTATTGGAGTTGATAAAATTGCCACTGTAATTCCACTGGAAGAGCGGACGGCCATCCTGGGTCCGGCCTTTGCTCGTCTTGCTCAGCCCGTGGATCGGTTCGTAACTGTTGTCGAACGTGATCATTCCGACCGGCGAACCGTTCTTGTTGTCGTAGCTCGTGCCGGTCAGATACTGGTTGTTGTCGGAAACGAACCCCAGCACGGCATAGCCCGGAGCCGGCGTCCCGCCGTCCCAGGACATGCTGTTAATGATACCATCCAGCAGGGCGACATTGTTCATCCCCAAGGCGCTAGGCCCCGCTGCGGTACGCATCAACCAGGTGCAAGGCCCGCTCCGCCCGATATGGTCGCACTGCACCATGACAAAATTGCTGACCCCATCCTGCCATTGGCTCTGTCCGCCGGCACAGTCCCAGATGCAGCCCACGAATCCGACGTTCTGGATGGTCTTCATCTGGTGAAAGGTGGTTCCGGGGGCAATGGTGATGGGCGACCCGCTGCCGTCGTAGTTGTTCGTGAAGGGCGACGAGAGTTGCACCGTGCTGGCGCTGAGGACCGCGAGCACCTGGCGGGAGTAGTACTGGTCGGACCCGCTCGTCAGCATGATGAAATCACTGGGCGTCAGGGAC
>CAIYVX010000097.1 GCA_903929765.1 uncultured Planctomycetia bacterium | reverse complement strand
TCTTTGGCCCACCGTTTCAAGAGACTTCCGGTCTTCCTGGGGCGGCTTCGCTGCGGCTCGCTACGCTCGCCTCCGCTCCGCCGCCCCAGGAAGATCAATTTACAGAAAGGATTTTACACCCCCATCGAAGCAGTTGACCAGTTGTGTGCCTAGCCGGATCCCGTGTACTCAAATCGATAATCGACCACGCAAATGCCCGGCCACCCAGCGCATCGGGGAAGCGAGTGAGCAACCGCTTGCAGAGGTGGCTGAGAAGAATGCCGGTCCCGCCACCAAGGTCGGCGATGCTTATCTCGTCACCCCAGACCTTTCCGGCAGTGGCGCCTCGCCGCTTCAGAAATGGGCCTACCGCGCAGTCGGCAATCGCGGCCGCTCGCTGACGGCCGCGTGGATCGGGTTTGGACCGTAGTATCGAGGAAAACACGTCAATGCAGCCAAAGGAATCCAGTCGCCTTCCAAGTTCAGCCGCAGGATAGACTAAGACAGATGCGTTGTGCCGGCTGTCAAACTTCAGTTGTCGGTAGTGGTAATAAAGACCGCCAGACGCAGGTGCAGATCCCGTAAGCGGGAGATAAACCATCGGCAGATACTTTGGATCGTCAGGAGCGGCTGGCTTGCGAAGTTTCGCCAACAGATACGCAGGATGGCGAACGGTGATGACTCCCGCGGCCTCCACGCCCGACGAATAAAACCGACGGATGGGAAAGACCTCAAAACCTGCCAATGCCTCCAGAAAACTCCGGCCAAGGTTGCCAACCAAAGCTAGCCGCAGGAGCTCGAAGTAGCGGTAACAATAGGGGGAGGCCAATGCCAAATCATAGCCCGAGTCGCAGTAAGCCTGCCACACGGTTCGCAGCGAATTCAGGTCCGACCAGACCTGATCTGACATGCCGACCAGGGAATTCGACCAGTACTTGCCCCATTCGACGTGCTCTACCTTGAAGTAGCCGGATGGGTCGACCACCACCTCTTGCACCAGTCGTCCATCCTGGAGAGCGTCCGCAAGTAGTGAGCGATTGGCTGTTTGTCGCAAGGTGGAAACGTCATCGGTTAATGCAAATTGCGCCATGGCAACCTCCGATAACCCACAAAACCTAACTATACCCTAACACGAGGTGTCAGAAAGATCAAGTGGGATTTTTTGGGGTGGCTTGGGGTAAATTCTTATTGTAGGTTCAAGATACGAGACTGCCGAACCGTTGGCGCGAACAGAAAATGGATGGCTGACCGCCGACCGCATCTTGACCAGAGATCGAGAGAGTTTGAGAGAGACCGCAACTGGAAAGATAGGTCGTCACTGCCGATGGAACGGTAGTCGAAGCAAGGCCATCGTTGCGAACTCGGCCGCCTTGCGGCATAATGCTGCGATGGATCAGAAAGACGGCTCCGTCAACAATCAGTCGCCGCCAGAGGCGAAGATTGCCCTGTTTCGCTCGCTATTTCGCGGACGCAACGACGTCTATCCCCGCCGCTTCGAGAGCCGCAAAACCGGCAAGTCCGGCTACCAGCCGGCCTGCACCAACGAATGGACTCGCGGCTTGTGCGACAAACGCGCCGTTCGGTGTGCTGAGTGTGCCAACCGCCGGTTTCTCCCCGTTACCGATGATGTGGTTCGCTGGCATCTTTCCGGACAAGACGACGCCGGGCGCGACTTTGTCATGGGCATTTATCCGATGCTCTTGGACGAGACGTGCTTCTTCCTGGCGGCCGACTTCGACAAGGAAAGCTGGCACGATGATGTAGCTGCGTTCCTGGAAACGTGCCACCAGTTGAACCTCCCGGCCGCGCTGGAGCGATCCCGTTCCGGCAACGGCGGTCACGTCTGGCTTTTTTTCGAGCAGGCAGTTCCGGCGACGCTGGCTAGGAAACTCGGCGCCTATGTCCTGACCGAGACCATGGATCGCCGTCCGGACATCGGACTGGATTCCTACGACCGCTTCTTCCCCAATCAGGATACCTTGCCCAAAGGCGGCTTCGGAAACCTGATTGCCCTCCCGCTCCAGAAACAACCTCGAGAGCAGGGTAACAGCGTTTTTCTCAATGAACAGTTCGCACCCCACGCCGACCAGTGGGCCTTCCTGGCGACCGTCCGAAAGATCAGCCGCTCCGAGGCTGAGACGATGGTGCGTGACGCCGAGGGCCGCGGCCGGGTTGTTGGCGTGCGTCTGGCTCTGATCGACGAGGACGACGAAGCGCCGTGGATCGCGCCGCCCTCGCGCCATCGGAAAGAGCCGTCGATTGCCGGCCCGCTGCCAGAGAGCATGGATCTGGTTCTGGGAAACCAGATCTACATCGCCAAGGAATCGTTGGCTCCCGGGCTGCGTAATCGCCTCATCCGGCTGGCGGCATTTCAGAACCCGGAATTCTACAAAGCCCAGGCGATGCGTCTGCCGACCTATGACAAGCCGCGTGTTATTGCCTGCGCCGAAAACTATCCGCAGTACATCGGCCTGCCGCGCGGCTGTCTGGAAGACGTGCAAGACCTTCTATCCGATCTGAAGATCAAGCCGATCATCAGCGACGAACGCTGCGCCGGTCAACGCCTTGATGTTTCGTTCCACGGCGAGTTGCGATCCGAGCAGAAGGCGGCAGCGGAGGCCCTGCTGGACCACGACACGGGCGTTCTGGCTGCCACGACTGCATTCGGGAAAACGGTTGTGGCGGCGTGGCTCATCGCCCAGCGCGGCGTCAACACGCTGGTTCTGGTTCACCGACGACAGTTGCTGGAACAATGGGTGGAACGATTGTCCGCATTCCTCGGACTGCCGGCGAAGGCCATCGGCCAAATCGGCGGCGGACGCAAAAAGCCGACGGGCGTGATCGACGTGGCGGTCATTCAGAGCCTGGTACAAAAGGGCATCGTGGACGACCGGGTCGGTGAGTACGGCCATCTGGTCGTCGATGAGTGCCACCATCTGTCCGCCCACAGTTTTGAGCAGGTGGCGCGACGGGCCAAGGCGAAGTTCGTCACGGGCCTCTCGGCCACCGTGGCCCGAAAGGACGGTCATCATCCGATCATTTTCATGCAATGCGGGCCCGTGCGCTACCGTGCCGATGCCAAAGCCCAGGCGGAGGCCAGGCCATTTACGCACTCGGTATATGTCCGTCCCACGGGGTTCCTTCCGTTGGCGCCAGCCGATCCTGATGTCCGGGCCCAGTTTCATGCACTGTACGACGAGTTGATCGCCGACGAATCTCGCAACCGGCTTATCTGCGAGGACGTGGTGCAGGCGGTCCGCGAAGGTCGCTCCCCCGTGGTCCTGACGGAACGGACGGAGCATCTTGACCGCCTGGCTGAATTCCTTTCTCCCGAAATCCGTCACCTCATCGTTCTTCGCGGCGGCATGGGCAGAAAGGAACTGAAGACCGTCCTTGCTCGGCTGGCAGCCGTTCCCGAAAATGAAGAACGCGTGCTGCTGGCCACCGGGCGGTACATTGGAGAAGGCTTTGACGATGCGCGGCTTGACACATTGTTCCTGACTCTGCCGGTGTCGTGGCGCGGGACCATCGCCCAGTACGCCGGCCGATTGCATCGGCTGCATGACCGCAAGCGAGAGGTCCGCGTGTACGATTATGCCGACCTCAACGTGCCGATGTTGGCGCGGATGTTTGACCGACGCTGTCGCGGATACGAGGCCATCGGGTACACAATTCTGCTACCGGCCAGCGCCGTGCCCGGCTGGCCCGTGGACGTGCCGCTCCCCATCGATCCCGCGTGGAAGAAGGACTATGCCGGCAGTGTCCGACGATTGGTCCGCGACGGCGTGGATTCGACACTGGGGAATCTGTTCGTTCACGCTGCCAGGTCGATGCCTCCTGACGCCGAGGGTGCCGACCGGGCGCGCAGTGCGACCGAGGCATTCGTGTATCGTCGATTGGAAACACTGCCGGAAACCGTCGGCAAGTTCCGCCTCAACGTTGAGTTGCCGATTGCGTTTGACGGCTGGGGCCAGATGGAAGTGGACCTTCTTTGCGCCGAGGCTCGACTCGCCATCGAACTCGACGGCGGGCAGCACCTGGCCGATCCTGAAGCCTACCGCCGCGACCGTCGAAAGGACGCGATGTTACAGGAGAATGGCTATTTCGTCCTGCGGTTCCTGGCCGAGGATGTCGGCAAACACCTGGACGACGTTCTCGGCGCTATCCTACGGGTGATGGTCCACCGACAAAGACAGCGGTAGGGAATTATCGCACAGTTTTTGTGATGATCTGCGTGGATGAATGTTGAATGGGTTGCCGTCGAAGGCAGAAAAAGCAAGCAAGGAGCCGACTGAGCCATGAGCGAATACCAGTACTACGAATTCCAAGCCATCGACCGGCCGCTGACCACTGCGGAAATGCAGGAACTGCGGTCCTACTCAACGCGGGCCATCATCACGGCCACGAGTTTCATCAACCACTATGAGTGGGGCAGCTTCAAGGGCGACGAAGATGCCTGGATGGCGAAGTATTTTGACGCTTTTCTTTATCTGGCCAACTGGGGCACGCATGTCCTGAAGCTGCGCTGGCCGTCCGCCGTGCTGTCGCCGGCAACCGCCCGGCTCTATTGCCCCGGCGAAACCGTTTCGGCGCGAAAAGCCAAGGACAGAATGGTGGTCACATTCGTGTCGGACAACGAAGAGGGAGAGGATTGGGTTGAAGGCGACGGGCATTTGGCGGCCATGTTGCCGGTGCGAGATGAGGTGGCCCGTGGCGACTTGCGGGCTTTGTATCTGGGCTGGCTTCTGGCTGTCCAGAGCGGCGAATTGAATGAGGACGATCTTGAACCGCCCGTGCCGCCGAACTTGGGGCGGTTGTCGGCGTCGCAAAGCGCCTTCGCGGAATTCTTGCGGGTCGATGAGCATTTGCTTGCGGCGGCCTGCCGGGCCAGTCCGAATGTCGATGATCGTCTGCCGGAGCGCCGTGTGCTGGAGAGTTGGGTCGCCGGGTTGGCGGTAGGCGAGAAGGACAAAATGCTGGTGCGCCTAATGGCGGGCGAGAGTCCCGGCCTGGCCAGGGAACTACTATCTCGCCTTGATCGAGAGCGCCGCCCAATCACCGAAGCGACCGTTACCGAGGGCCCGAAACGCCGGACCGTGGGCGAGTTGCTCCGGGCCGCGGAAGAGCAGCAGCAAATCGCGGTTGGAAAGGCGGCAGAGGCCGCAGCGCGCCAAAAACGCGAGGCCTTCGCCGAAAGGAAGAGATATCTGGATGGGCTGGTCGGCCGAGAAGAATCCTTGTGGAACAAAATCGACCAACTGGCCGCGACGAAACAGCGCAAGAACTATGCACAGGCTATAGAACGGGTCATCGATCTCCGCGATTTGTCCATCCACCAAGGAACCGAAGTGGACTTCTCGCGGCAACTGGAAACTCTGCGGGTGAAGCATGCTCGCAAGTGGATGTTTGTGGATCTCTTGAAGCAGATCGCCGGCAGACCTTCAAAGTATACGCTCGACTTCGAGGAGTTTGGCGACAGAGATCGGGTACAATAATGGCCTCTGGACGTGGATTTGACAGCGAGCGATACAGACCATCGCCAGATAAGTACCCTCCGGGGTATACTAAGAACCATTATAGTTAAAATTGCGGCCAGATCGTGGTATATTAGGATTGCAATGTACCCGACAGGGTATAGAATGACTGTCAGAATCTGGTGAAACATCCGATAGAAGCTCTTGTCGCGTAACTGGAGAAGCAGCCATGCGTCTCGCAGATCAGGTTAAGGAACTACGAAAGCGAGCCAGGCTTTCCCAAACGGAGCTTGCGGAACGGGCCGGTGTTGGCCTGCGGTTCATCCGTGAGCTGGAGCGCGGGAAGGAAACTGTTCGACTGGACAAGGTGAACCAGGTGCTCCGGCTGTTTTCCCGAGAGGTGGGAGTCGTCAAGCATGAGCGGACGGAAGGCTAACGTCTTCTTCAAGAAGCGTCTGGCGGGCCGGCTCTGGGAGGTCGACCGTGGCTACGTCTTCCAATACGATCCAAGCTATCTGGCTTACGGCACCGCCATCTCGCTGAGTTTGCCATTACGAGCAGAGCCTTATGAAAGTGAAAGTCTACCGGCTTTCTTTGAGGGCCTGCTGCCTGAAGGCTGGTACCAGGAGATTGCGTCCAAGGTCTTGAAGGTCGACTCGACCGACCGGTTCGGCATGCTGCTGGCGACTTGTCGGGATTGTATCGGCGCGGTCTCCATAGAGCCGCAGGAGTAGATTATGTATACGGCCACCGAGTTGCGAGCAGTTTTCGGCAAACCTGTTGAACCGAAGATTCGGTTGAACCTGTCGGAAGTCACTCTCGTCGCCCAACAGTCCGCCGGCAAACTGTCGATCTCCGGTGTGCAGCCCAAGCTATCGGTCCGCCTGGAGGGCGACGAACTCGTGGCCGCTCCAGTGGGCGGACGCTTCATCCTCAAGCCGCAGACCGCCACGTTCCCACAGTTGCCCGAAAACGAGTACCTGTGCATGCAGATGGCCGCCGAGTGCGGCATTCGCACGGCTCCGAATATCCTGCTGCCACTGGCTGACGGATCCTGGGCCTATGTCGTGCGGCGCTTTGACCGCACCGGCGCCGGCCAGAAGGTTTCCTGTGAAGACATGGCCCAGATTCTCGGCAAGCCGAAGTACGATGGCAGTTATGAGCAGATTGGCAAGGCCCTGCGGCAGCACTGCACGTTTCCAGATCTTGACGCCCAGTACCTTTTCGAGCGTGTGTTGTACTGCTTTGTAATCGGCAACGGTGACGCGCACCTCAAAAACTTCTCGTTGCTGACGCAGAAGGACACGGTGTCCCTTTCGCCAGCCTACGACATGGTGTCGAGTCGGATCGTCATTCCCGAAGAGAACGAAGAATTGGCTCTGGCCTTGAACGGCCGGAAGAACAACATCGCCCGCCGAGACTTTCTCGCCTTTGCGTCCACGCTTGGCGTGCCTGCCGGACTGGTCGAAGATCGCATCGACGCCTATGCGGATCGTGATTCTTGGATGACGCAGAAGATAGGCGAGTCCCATCTGGCAACTGAGCGGAAGGAAACGTTTCAGGGGTTGATTCGCGACCGTCTTACCAGCTTGAGCGTTGAGGGGTAACGACGTTTGGCAGAACAAAAGTTGCCTCGGTGAAGCCTGTGAGGTAACGTAGAAATCGGTGGCTGAGATCTGCTTGACTGCCGCGCCCCCCTTCGGCTATAGCACATTCTCTGGATTGACTTCCACTATGCAATTCTGGGGTAATCCGGATGCACCGTTGACTACAAGACGGTTTTTCTTCGCCTGCTGTTGTGAAAACTTTGTGTAAACTGAGGGGTAAAATTCGATTATCCTGCGTGATCGTGGATGACAATGAGTGATCTGGGATGAAAACGCAACTTCTTGCCGGCCAAAGACTTACGACGCAACTCCCAGCAGGACAACAAGTTACAAAAATACGCAGCCCGTCTCCCTCCCTCTCCGCCAGTAAATTCAAAGACGCCACCGCCTCCGCAATCTCCGGGGTTGGTGGCGTTTTCTCAATGGTTGATTCCTCCAGGTATTGTTCTTCCCGTCGAACGGGCCGAGGCCGGTTCAGACATCACATTATTTTACTTGACATAGGAGTACCGCCGGATAGAATTCCTTGTGAATTTATTCACGCCGTGATCTGATTCACTATGTGGGACTATGTTTGTTTTCGTTTGGTAAGTAGAAAGGAGGTGGGCCGTGGTATCACATAGAACGGTGGGAAGGCTCAGCCTCTATCGTCGATTGCTCAACGGCCTGGCCGGTCAGGGCACTAGGAACGTCTATTCTCACCAGTTAGCAGCCATGGCCGGAGCCACTCCAGCGCAGGTCCGTCGTGATTTGATGGCGGTTGGGTACATGGGCTCTTCAACTCACGGTTATGACGTGTCGGAATTGACGAAATCAATCGGTAATTTTTTAGATGACCAGACGGGTCAGGCCGCCGCTCTGTTCGGAATCGGAAATCTGGGCCGGGCCATTTTGTCCTATTTCACCGGTCGTCGACCGAACCTTTCGATCGTCGCCGCCTTTGACGTGGATGAGAACAAGATCGGCCGGGTCATTCACGGCTGTCGCTGCTATTCGGTGGAAGAACTTGAAACCGTAGCCCGAGAGAACGACATCCGCCTGGGCATTCTGGCCGTCCCGGCCGCCGCAGCGCAAAATGTCGCCGAGAACATGGTCCGGGCCGGATTCAGGGGCATTCTGAATTTTGCCCCGGCGCCGCTCAAAGTTCCGGCCGGAGTTTACGTCGAAGACATTGATATGACAATGTCTTTGGAAAAAGTGGCGTATTTTGCCCGTCAGGGGGCGCGGCTGCAGGCGGCCGAGATAGTAGAGCAGGAGAACAGCAGAGTTTTGGAAACAGCCAAAGGAGATCAGCAGTGAGCACGATGGATCTGGAAGCAATCCTCAAGAAGCATGCGGGCGCCAAACGCGATGCCCTGATTCCCATCCTCCAGGAAGTCCAGGAGGCCCAGGGCTACCTGTCGCGCGAGGCGGTGACGCGGATCGGCCGCCATTTGAATCTGCCGGCCAGCAAGATTTTCGGCGTGGCCACCTTCTACAACCAGTTTCGCTTCACGCCCAAAGGCAAGTATCACGTCATGCTCTGCCGCGGCACGGCCTGTCACGTCAAAGGCTCGCAGAAGCTGCTGGATTCAGCAGTCAAGTTGCTCAAGCTCAAACCCGGCGAGACCTCGCGCGACAAGCTGTTCAGCCTGGAGATCGTCGCCTGCATGGGCGCCTGCGGCCTGGGACCGGTGGTGAACCTGAACGGCGAATTCCACGCGGCCGTGTCGTCGCGGAAGTTCGCCAAGATCGTCGAAGACTGTCGTCAGAAGGAGTTGGAACATGCACAAAACTGAATCAAATGCCACCCTCGGCCGGTGCTGGGAAGGCCCGCGTCCGGTCGAGGCCACGCTGCTGGACGGTGTGAAGGCCGGGCTTTTCGGAACCGCCCGAGCCGCCGGACAGGACAAAGTCGATAGCCTCCTGGGGCAACTCCGCCGCGACGACGTTGCCCGACCGGTCATTTTCGTCGGCACGGGCACCTGCGGCCTGGGGGCCGGGGCCGGCAAGACGTTGGAAGCCATTCGGGACTATGTGGCTCACCAAAAGAAGGACGCCGAGTTGATCGAAGTCGGCTGCATCGGTCTCTGTTCCGAGGAACCGATCGTCGACGTGCAGCTTCCCGGCCGCACGCGGGTCAGCTTCGGCAACGTCACTGCCGATAACGTGGCCGCGCTGCTCGACGCCGTTTTTGCCGGTCGTCCGCCCGCCGCGCTGGCTCTCGGCCAGTTCCGCAGCATCGGCCTGAAGCCCTGGACCGACGTGCCCAACCTCGATGACCATCCGTTCCTGATGCACCAGCGGCGCATCGTCCTGGCCACGAGTGGCATCATCGATCCCGGCAGCATCGACGAATACATTGCCTGGGGCGGCTACTCGGCGATTGCCAAAGTTTTCCGCACCATGACGCCCGACGAGGTTTGCACGTTGGTGGAACAGAGCGGCCTGCGAGGTCGTGGCGGCGGTGGATTCCCCACCGGCAAGAAATGGAAGTTCGCCCGTGCCGCCGACGGTCAGCAGAAATATCTGATCTGCAACGCCGACGAGGGCGATCCGGGGGCCTTCATGGACCGCGCCGTCGGGGAAAGCGATCCGCACCGGCTGCTCGAAGGCATCCTGATCGCCGCCTATGCCATCGGGGCCACCAAGGCGTACATTTATATCCGAGCCGAATATCCTGTGGCCGTCCGCCGCCTGACCGAGGCCATGGCCCAGGCCCAGGCTTACGGACTCCTGGGAGAGAACATCCTCGACAGCGGCAACGACGTGAAGATCGTCATCAAGATGGGGGCCGGCGCCTTCGTCTGTGGCGAAGAGACCGCCCTGATCCATTCCATCGAAGGCAAGCGCGGCATGCCTCGGCCGCGACCGCCGTACCCGGCGGTCAAAGGGCTGTTCGGCCTGCCGACGGTCATTAACAACGTCGAAACTCTGGCCAACTTGCCGCTCATTCTCGACCGCGGCGCCGATTGGTTTGCCGCTCTCGGCACAGCCGGCAGCAAGGGCACCAAGGTCTTCGCCCTGTCCGGCATGGTCCGGCGGACCGGCCTGGCGGAAGTGCCCATGGGCACGACACTTCGCCGGGTGGTTCACGAAATCGGCGGGGGCATTCTCGGCGGGCGCAAATGCAAGGCCGTCCAGATCGGCGGCCCGTCCGGCGGCTGCGTCCCGGAGGCCGAGCTTGACATCCCGACCGACTACGAAGCTCTCAAGAAGTTCGGCACAATCATGGGCTCCGGCGGTCTAGTGGTCGTGGACGAGTCGCAGTGCATGGTCGATTTTGCCAAGTTTTTCATGGAGTTCATCCAATCGGAGAGCTGCGGCAAGTGCATTCCCTGCCGCGAGGGCACGCGGCGCATGCTCGAAATACTCCAGGCCATCTGCCGGCCGCGGAACAAGGAAGAGCCGCTCGACGCTCTCCTACGTCTCCGAGGCATCATGGAACTTCAGAAGCTGGGCGAGATGATCAAAGCCACAAGCCTCTGCGGCCTGGGCCAGACCGCGCCGAACCCGGTGCTGAGCACGCTGAAATGGTTCCGCAGCGAGTATGAGGCCCACGTGTTTGATCGCCAGTGCCCGGCGGGAACCTGCAAGGAACTGGTCGGCGCACCGTGCCAGAACAGTTGCCCGGCGGGAACCGAGGCCTGGCGCTATGTGGCCCACATCGCCCGGGGCGAGTACAACGACGCCTACCGTGTGATCCGCGCGGCTCATCCGTTCCCGTCGGCCTGTGCCCGCGTCTGCCACCATCCATGCGAACAGACTTGCCGCGCCGGGGCTAGCGGCGGACAACCGGTCGGCGTGCGAATGCTCAAACGATTTGTGGTCGAAACGGTCGATGCGGCGGCACTGGCGCCCCAGGTGGAACCGGCTCAGGCCAACGCGGCGCGAGTCGCCGTGATCGGGGCCGGCCCGTCGGGCCTGACGGCGGCTAATGCCCTTTCGCAACTCGGTTATCGCGTGACCGTCTTTGAGCGAGAGGCCCGCGCCGGCGGTCTGCTTACGGCGGCCATTCCGGCTTACCGTCTGCCGCGCGAAAAACTCGACCAGGAAATCTCCCTGCTGCTGAACCAGAACATCGAGGTGCGCTACAACACGACGCTCGGGCCGGACGTGACCATCGACGGGTTGCTCAAGGACGGCTACAAGGCGGTCTATCTGGCCCTCGGTTCGCACCAGAGCAAAGGCCTCGGCCTGCCGGGCGAGGATGTTCAAGGCGTGATTCCCGGCATCCGGTTCCTGAAGGCTCACAATCTGCATGGGCAGGAGTTGGGCGCCGGTCGCGTCGGGATCATCGGCGGGGGCAACTCAGCCATGGACGCGGCTCGCGTGGCCTTCCGCCAGAAGGGCGCGAAGAGCGTGACGGTCTTCTATCGGCGGACGTGCGAGGAGATGCCGGCTTACGCCGAGGAAATCGAGGCGGCGCTGGCCGAAGGAATCAAGATCGAGGAATTGGTGGCCCCGGTCGCGGTTCACGATAAGGACGGCAAACTGAGCGGAATGAAGTTCATTCGCAACAAGCTGAGCGAGCGCGACGCTTCCGGCCGGCAGAAGCCGGTCCCGGTTCCGGGCACGGAATTTGACGTGGAACTCGACACGCTAGTCGTGGCCATCAGCGAGGAGCCGGAGACGGCTGGCCTTGATGGCATCGGCCGCACCAAGTGGAACACGCCGGCCATCAACACCGAGTCTTGGATGACCGACCGTCCGGGCGTCTTTGCCGGTGGCGACGTAGTGACCGGGCCGGGCACAGTTATCGGGGCCATTGCGGCGGGTAAAAATGCGGCCGTGATGATCGACCGTTTCATTCAGGGTAAGCTTATGCGGGTGGTACCGAAGACGACGTTACCGGAGGTTTTTGTCCCGCCGGTCGCCCTGGACGACGAGGACGCGAAGCCTGTTGACCGGGCCGCAGTGCCGCACCTGGCCGTGGCCAAACGGTCGAAGAGTTTTGACGAAGTCGAATTGTGCCTCTCGGAGCAGGCGGCCAGGACGGAAGCCTGCCGGTGCATGAGGTGCGACCTGGAGTTTACGCAGCCGGATTAACAGCAAGTAAAAAGTTAAAAGGTAATAGTAAAAAGTAGAAAGTAGGAGCGACGGTGGGTGGCCTGGCGGCGTGGTTTGCCGCCATGAGGTCGAGAGCGAAACCCCTCACCCAGCCCTAAAAAGGGCCACCCTCTCCCAAGGGAGAGGGGTGAAGAAGAAACATCAAAAGGAGTGGAATGATGATACAGTTTGAAGCTGATGGCAAGACGATCGAGGCCAGGGACGGCGAGACGATCCTCGGCGCCCTGCGGCGCGAGGGAGTCAACGTGCCGACGCTCTGCCACATGGAAGGCCTGTCGCCCACGGGCGCTTGCCGGCTGTGCGTGGTGGAGGTAGAGGGGGCGCCGGGCCTGGTGCCGAGTTGTTCGTTCCCTGCTTCGGCGGGGATGAAGGTCAAGACCCGCACGCCGCGCGTCCTGGAGGCCCGCAAGACGATCGTCGAGTTGCTCCTCTCGAACCACCCGGACGATTGTCTGTACTGCGCCCGCAGTGGCAAGTGCGACCTCCAGACGCTGGCCCGCGACCTGGGCGTGCGGCAACGAACCTATCGCGGGGCCAGGAATGATCGACCGCTCGACATCTCCAGCCCGTCGATCACGCGCGACCCGGACAAGTGTGTACTCTGCGGCCGGTGCGTGCGGGTCTGCGAGGAAATTCAGGGCGTGGCGGCCATCGATTTCATCGGCCGCGGGTCAAAGACCACCGTGGCCACGGCCTTTGACCGCGGCCTGAACGTTTCGAGTTGCGTCAACTGCGGCCAGTGCATCCTGGTCTGTCCTACCGGCGCTCTGACCGAACACTCCAACGTCGAAGCGGTGGTCGCCGCGCTCGCCGATCCGAGCAAAACCGTGGTCGTGCAGCATGCGCCGAGCGTGTCGGTCCAACTGGCCGAAGAATTTGGGATCAAGGCCGGCCTCGACGTCGACGGCAAGATGGTTGCCGCCTTCCGGCGCATGGGTTTCGCCCGCGTCTTCGACACTTCCTTCACCGCCGACCTGACGATCATGGAAGAGGCCTCCGAGTTGGCCCACCGCGTGGCCACGGGCGGGGTGCTGCCGATGATGACCAGTTGTTCGCCCGGGTGGATCAAGTTCGTGGAGACCTTCTACCCCGACTTCATGCCGAACCTCTCGTCGTGCAAGAGTCCGCAGCAGATGATGGGGGCGATCATCAAGGGTTTCTGGGCGCCGAACCAGAAGCTCGATCCGGCCAACGTCATCAGCGTTTCGATTATGCCCTGTACGGCCAAGAAGTTCGAGGCCGAGCGTCCCGAAATGGCCCCCAACCATGTGCCGGACGTCGACTACGTCCTGACCACGCGCGAACTGGGGGAACTGATCCGCCGGTTCGGCCTCGACCTGATGGCCCTCGAAAGCGAGACGGCTGACACGCCGTTCGGCGAACGGACCACCGCCGGGAAAATCTTCGGCGCCTCCGGCGGTGTTATGGAGGCGGCGGTTCGCACGGCCCACTTCCTGTTGACCGGCAAGGAACTGGAGAACCTCGAGATTCGTCCCCTGCGCGGCGCCAAGGGGATCAAGGAACTGCGGGCCAAAATCGGCGACCTGGAAGTCGGCGCTGCGGTCGTCAGCGGCCTGGGCAACGCCCGGCAACTGCTTGAACAGCTTAAGGCGGGACGCAAAGATCTACACTTTATCGAAGTGATGACCTGCCCCGGCGGTTGCATCAACGGCGGCGGTCAGCCCCTGGGGGCTGACCCGGAGGCTGCCAAGGCTCGCATGCAGGCTCTCTACAAGATCGACCGTAGCGAGGCCGTCCGCGTCTCGCACAAAAACACGGAGGTCAAACGGCTCTATGACGATTTCCTCGGCCGGCCGCTGGGCGAGAAGAGCCACAAGTTGCTGCACACGCATTATGCCAAACGGGAGACAGTGATATGAGCAAAGAGAAGATCGTTGTTCTGGTCGACGACGACGAGGACGCCCTGGAACAGCTCGGACTTGTCCTGAAGTCGGCCGGCTACGGCGTGCGCACAGCCACCAGCCGCGAAGAAGCCGAGGAGTTGTTGCTCAGCGTGCATCCGGACCTGGCCATCCTGGACCTGATGATGGAACACATGGACAGCGGAATCGTCCTGTGCCACACGTTGAAGAAACTTTATCCCGGCCTGCCGGTGATCTTGCTGACGGCGGTCACCAGCGCTACCGGCCTAGACCTGAAGCCGGCCAGCGCCGAAGCCCAGAGTTGGCTCATGGCCGACGCGATGCTGGACAAGCCGGCCCGGCCTGAGGAGATTCGCTCCACGGTGGCGCGGCTCCTGAACGAACCAGCCGAAGTGGTGCCGGATCACGCGCACTAAATACTGGGCCGTTGCGAGGTGTCCTATGCAACCACGGTCTCTCGTTCAAACGATTCAGGAGCGATGCCGGGTTTGCTACACCTGTGTCCGGGAATGTCCGGCCAAGGCCATTCGCGTCGCTACCGGCCAGGCCGAGGTCATCCCCGAGCGGTGCATCGGTTGCGGCAACTGCATCCGCGTGTGCAGCCAATCGGCCAAGCGTGTCGAAAGCGGCATCGCCGACGTGGAGCAACTGCTCTCCTCGCCGCATCGCGTCGCGGTCGTACTGGCTCCGAGCTTTCCGGCCGAATTCTCGGACCTTGATTATCACCGTGTCGTCGGCATGTTGCGGTCGCTGGGCTTCAAGCTTGTCATCGAAGTTTCTTTCGGCGCCGATCTGGTCGCCCGCGCGTACCAGAAACTCCTGGTCGAGACCACCGACAAACGCTACATTGCCACCACCTGTCCCGCCCTGGTCAGCTACGTTGAACGCTACCAGCCCGACCTGGTCACGGCGCTGGCTCCGCTCGTTTCGCCGATGCTCGCGGCGGCGCGGGCCATTCATCGCCTGCACGGCGACGATGTTCGCGTCGTGTTCGTCGGCCCGTGCATCGCCAAAAAGGGCGAGGCGGCCAGCCCGCCGGTGGCCGGTCAGGTGAATGCCGTCCTGACCTTTACGGAGTTGCGTGAAATGCTCCTGACCCGTGGGATCACGCCCGAGAGCGTGACGCCAAGCGACTTCGATCTGCCGCACGGCGGGTTGGGGGGCCTTTTCGCCATCAGCCGCGGCATGCTCCAGGCCGCCGCGATTAAAGAGGATCTGATTGCCGGCGAGGTGGTTGCCGCCGAAGGGCGCGGGCGGTTCATCGAAGCCCTCGAAGGATTCGCCTCTGGGGAACTCGACGTCCGGCTGCTCGAAGCCCTCTGTTGCAACGGCTGCATCATGGGGGCCGGGATGAATGCCGAGGCCGCCCTGTTCCGTCGCCGTTCCCGCGTCAGCCAGTACGTCCGCCAAAGGATGGCCGCCATCGACCGCGCCGAGTGGCAGCGCAACATGGACCGCTGCGCCGACCTCGATCTGCACCGCCGCTTTATCCCCAACGATCAGCGGATGCCGACGCCGCTCGACGACATCAACATTTCCGCCATTCTGACCCGCATGGGCAAGTTCACGCCCCAGGACGAACTTAATTGCGGCGCCTGTGGCTACGAAACCTGCCGCGAGCACGCCGTGGCGATTTTCAAAGGTCTGGCCGAAAACGAGATGTGCCTGCCCTACACCATCGAGGAGTTGAAGAAAACCGTTAAGAACCTGGCTGTCACCAACGACCAACTGGCCAGCGCCCAGGCCGCCCTGATCCATTCGGAGAAGCTGGCCAGCATGGGGCAACTGGCCGCCGGTATCGCCCACGAGGTGAACAATCCTCTGGGCGTCGTACTCATGCACTCACACCTCATGCTGGAAGAACACGGCAACGAACCCCGGTTGCGCGAAGATCTCTCGACCATCGTCGATCAGGCCGACCGCTGCAAGAAGATCGTGGCCGGCTTGCTGCACTTCGCCCGCCAGAACAAAGTGGTACTCGAACCGACCGACCTGCGGCAACTCGTCGAGCGGACCATGAAAGCCCTGCATCTACCCGCTAATATCGTCGCCCGCGTCGAGTGCCGTCTGGAAGATCCGACGGCCGAGGTCGACCGTGATCAGTTGGTTCAGGTGCTGACGAACCTGGTCTCCAACGCTCAGGCGGCCATGCCTGACGGGGGGACGCTGACGGTTTCGCTCGACGGCGACGCCGCCCGCGTCCGCCTGGCCGTGTCCGACACCGGCATTGGCATCCCCAAGGAAAACCGCGAAAAGATCTTCGAGCCGTTTTTCACCACCAAACAGATCGGCCAGGGCACCGGCCTGGGTCTGGCTGTGACTTATGGTATCATTAAGATGCATCATGGAGACATCACCTTGCAGTCCAACGCCGACCCGGCCGCCGGCCCGACCGGCACAACCTTCACCATCACCTTGCCGCGAAAAGCGCCGTCGGTTTAGCCGAACGCGAGGAGCAATCGTGGAAACGCTCAGAGTGCTGGTCGTCGATGACGAACCCGGAATGTTGACCGGTGTGTCCCGGAGCCTGGCCAACTTCAAGTTTCGCCTGCCCGATGTCAATGGCGACATCGGCTTCACGGTCGAAACCGCCGCCACCGGCGAGCAGGCCATCGAACGCCTCGCCGCCGACCCGCCCGACATTCTTCTGCTGGATCACAAGCTGCCCGGCCTGAGCGGCCTCGAGGTTCTGGAACGCCTCGTCACGCCCGAGCGCGGCATGTTGACCGTGATGATTACGGCTTACGCTTCGCTGGAGGCTGCGGTCACGGCCATCAAGCGCGGGGCCTACGATTTTCTGGCCAAGCCGTTCACTCCCGACGAACTTCGCAACACGGTCCGCAAGGCTGCCGGCAGCCTGATTCTGGCCCGCCAGGCCCGCCAACTGGCCCGCGAGAAACGCCAACTCCGCTTCCAGTTCATCTCCGTCGTGGCCCACGAACTCAAGGCCCCGCTCGGCGCCATCGAAGGCTACCTCCACATCCTCAAGGACCATTCCGCCGGCGACGATCCGGCCGCCTACCAGCACATGATCGAACGGTCGCTTATCCGCTCGCAACACATGCGCAAACTTATCCTCGACCTCCTCGATCTGACGCGAATTGAGTCCGGCCAGCGCCGCCGCGACCTGGTCGACTGCGACCTGCGTGAAGCCGCCCAGGCGGCCATCGAAACCGCACTGCCCGAAGCCCAGCCGCGCGGCCTCGTGGTCGAGTTGCACGCCCCGCCGGCGCTGCGCCTGACGGCCGACCGCAGTGAACTGGAAATCATCATGAACAACCTCGTCTCCAACGCCGTGAAGTACAATCGCGACGGCGGCCGCGTGGACGTGACGCTCGAAGACGCTCCCGACCAGGTCACGATCCGCGTGGTCGACACCGGCATCGGCCTGACCGAGGAAGAGTGCGGGCGGCTGTTCGGCGATTTCGTCCGCATCAAGAACGACAAGACCCGCAACATCCTCGGCAGCGGCCTCGGCCTGGCCATCGTCAAGAAGTTGGCCCAGCTCTACGGCGGCGATGCCACCGTCGCCAGCCAACCCGACGTCGGCAGCACCTTTACCGTGACCTTGAGCCGCACGCCGCCGCCCGCGGAACCGGCCGTCCCGGAGGCGCCCGGCCATGACGCATGAGCTGATTCTGGCCTGGCTGCGGGAAACCGACGAGCGCCGATTGGAAGAACTCTGGCGTCAGGCCGACACCGTGCGCCGTGAACACGTTGGTGACGAAGTCCACCTGCGCGGCCTGATCGAAATTTCCAACCACTGCGTACGGCAATGCGGGTATTGTGGACTGCGGGCCGGGCGACGCGATCTGCAACGGTACCGCATGACCGCCAGCAAAATCCTCGCCTGTGCCCGTCGGGCGGTCGAGTTTGGTTACGGCACGGTCGTCCTCCAGGCCGGTGAAGACTATCGCCTCACCGGCCCGTGGGTGGCCGACGTGGTGCGTCACATCAAAGCCGAGACGCCGCTGGCGGTGACGCTCAGCCTTGGCGAACGCGCGGACGAGGAACTGGCCCTCTGGAGGGTAGGGGGGGCGGATCGCTATCTCTTGCGGTTCGAGACTTCCAACGCGGAGCTTTATCGCCGGATTCATCCGCCGCGCCGGCCGACAGATGACACGGCGGGACAAGACCCGCCGTGGCACACCCGGGTAAAAATCCTCCGCCGCCTCCGCGAACTCGGCTATGAAATTGGCAGCGGCGTGATGATCGGCATTCCCGGCCAGACTTTCGACGACCTGGCCCGCGACATCGAGTTGTTCCGCGAACTCGACTTGGATATGATTGGTGTCGGGCCGTATATCGCTCATTCCGAGACGCCGCTCGGACGCGATCCGCCGGCGTCTGGCGGGGCGGACCAAGTGCCCAACACCGAGGCGATGACCTACAAAGTCGTGGCTCTGGCCCGGCTCGTCTGTCCCGGTGCGAACATTCCCAGTACTACGGCCCTGGCCACCTTGAATCTGGCCGCGGGCCGCGAACTCGGGCTTTCGCGCGGGGCCAACGTGGTGATGCCGAACCTGACGCCGGTGGAGTACCGGGCGCTCTACGAGATTTACCCGGCCAAGGCTTGCATCCGCGAGACGGCCGACGATTGCCACCGCTGCTTGCGCGGCCGGATTCTCAGCATTGGCCGCACGGTCGGCTCCGGGCGCGGAGACTCGCGGCGCCGTTCGGCCGCCGGCGTAAAATGATTGTCGGTCGGGTCAACAGACCCGACAATTTAATCTGTAGGAGTGACTTAAGATGTGTGCCTTACCTGCCATGACGTTGAGTCCCAAGGCGGTCGATTTCATCGACGACGCGCGGCTCACCGCGCTCACCTCGGCCGCACCAGCGGACTTTGCACGCGTCCGCGAGATCATCGCCAAGAGTTTGTCTAAGGAGCCGCTCGAAGTCGAAGAGACGGCCGCGCTCCTATCCGCCACAGATCCCGGCATGATCGAAGAGATTTTCGCGGCGGCCCGCCAGCTCAAGCGCGATGTTTACGGCAACCGCATCGTTCTCTTCGCCCCGATCTACGTCGGCAACGAGTGCCTGAACGATTGCCTCTACTGTGGTTTCAAACGCTCCAACGCCGATGCGGTGCGCCGCACCCTCGACGACGACGAGCTGCGCCGCCAGGTCGAAGCCCTCGAACAGGTCGGCCATCGCCGCACCATTCTCGTCTTTGGCGAACATCCGCTCTACGACGCCGACTTCATCGCCCATTGCGTCCGCGTGACCTACGAAACCAAGGTCGGCCGCGGCGACATCCGCCGCGTCAACATCAACGCCGCCCCCATGGATTACGAGGGCTACCGCACCATCAAGGCCGCCGGCATCGGCACCTATCAGATTTTTCAGGAAACCTACCACCACGCCACCTATGCCCAACTCCATCCCCGCAACACCCGCAAGGGCAACTATCTTTACCGCCTCGACGGCCAGGGCCGGGCCATGGAAGCCGGCTGCGACGACGTCGGCATCGGCGCCTTGTTCGGCCTGCACGACTGGCGGTTCGAGGTTCTCGGCCTCGTTTCGCACGCCGTACACCTGCGCCGCACATACGGCGTCGGGCCGCACACCATCAGCTTCCCGCGAATCCGCCCGGCCAGCGGCGTGACCCTTGACCACAACTACGCCCAAGTCGATGACGAAGCCTTCAAACGTCTGATCGCCGTCCTGCGGCTCTCCGTTCCCTATACCGGGCTGATTCTGACCGCCCGCGAACCGCCGCACGTGCGCCGCGAAGCTATGGAGTTCGGCGTCTCGCAGATCGACGCCGGCAGCCGCTGCGAAATCGGGGGTTACACCGACGGCGGCAAGAAGCAAAATCTCGACCGCGAGCAATTCGCCCTCGGCGACATTCGCCCGCTCGACGTGGTCATGCGCGAACTCATGGCCGACGGCTATGTGCCGAGTTTCTGCACCGCCTGCTACCGTCTCGGCCGCACCGGCGAACATTTCATGGAGTTCGCCATTCCCGGCTTTATCAAGCGGTTCTGCACGCCCAACGCCCTGACCACGCTCGAGGAGTACCTGACCGATTACGCCTCGCCGGAAACACGCGCCGCCGGAGAAAAAATCATCGCCGACGAACTGGCCAAGATCGACGAAGGGCCGGGCAAGGCCGAGATCGTCGACCGCCTGCGCCGCATTCGCGACGGCGGCGAACGCGATCTGTACTTCTAACGAGTGACCGACCGTGACCAACTTCCGCAGGGAAAAAGATCTTCTGGGCGAGCGCGACGTCCCCGCCGACGCGCTCTGGGGTATCTATACCGAACGGGCCATTGAGAATTTTCCGCTCGCCCGCCGCCCGGTGAACCCCGCTCTCATCCACGCCTTTGGCGCCGTCAAACTGGCCGCCTCCCGCACCAACCACGAACTCGGTCGCTGGGACGAACCGACCTTCGCCGCTATCGAGCGGGCCGGCACGGAAATGATGGCCGGGTCGCTCGACCGTCACGTCGTGGTTGATGCCCTCCAGGGCGGCGCCGGCACTTCCACCAACATGAACGTCAACGAGGTTCTCGCCAACCGCGCCCTCCAACTTCTCGGCCGCCCGCTCGGCGACTATGCCACCCTCGATCCCCTCGACGATCTCAACCTCCACCAGTCCACCAACGACACCTATCCCACGGCCCTGCGCGTCGCTGCCATCGGCTTGCTGCGCGGCCTCGAGCGCGAGGTCGTCGCCCTGCTGGAGGAATTTCAGCGGCAGGAGAAGTCCTTCGCCCACGTCGTCAAGGTTGGCCGCACTCAGATGCAGGATGCCGTCCTGACGACGCTCGGCCGCGAGATGTCCGCCTACGCCGAGGCCTTCGCCCGCGACCGCTGGCGGATTTACAAATGCGAGGAACGTCTGCGCGTGGTCAACCTCGGCGGCACGGCCATCGGCACCGGCCTCGGTGCCCCGCGACAATACATTTTTCGCGCAGTCGAGCAACTCCGTGATATCACCGGCCTCGGCCTGGCCCGAGCCGAAAACCTGGTCGAGGCCACCCAGAACGCCGACGTGTTCGTCGAAGTCAGCGGCATCCTCAAGGCCTGCGCCGTCAACCTCATCAAAATCTCCGGCGACCTGCGGCTCCTCTCCTCCGGCCCCGAGGCGGGCTTGGGCGAAATCCGCCTGCCCCCGCGCCAGGCCGGCTCCTCGATCATGCCCGGCAAGGTCAACCCCGTGATTCCCGAGGCCGCGACCCAGGCGGCCCTGGTTGTCTGTGCCAACGATCAGGCCATCGCTCAGGCCTGCGCCATGGGCAGCCTCGAACTCAATCCCTTTCTGCCGCTGGTGGCCGATTCGCTGCTGGACAGCCTCGACCTCCTGACCAACGCCTGCTCAATGTTGCGGCGATTTTGCGTTGCCGGTATCGAAGCCGACGAAGCCCGGTGCCGCGCTCATGTCGAGGGCACCACCGCCGTTCTAACCGCCTTGGTCGATGAGATCGGCTACGCCCAGGCCCAGGAAGTCGCCGAGGCGGCCACGACCCGGAACCAAACCGTTCGCCAGATCGTTATCGAGCGCCGCCTGATGAGCGCCGCCGAGTTTGACGCCCTGATTTCGCCCGAGCGCGTGACGCGCCTCGGGAGGCCCGCGGATGAAGGAAAACATCACAAGTGAGAGGAACTCCCAAAGGCTTTCGCCTGCACATCGGCCTCTTCGGCCGCCGCAACGTCGGCAAGTCGTCGTTGCTTAACGCCCTGACGCGACAGACGGTCTCCATCGTTTCCGACGTGGCCGGCACCACGACCGACCCGGTTGAAAAGCCGATGGAACTTCTGCCGCTCGGCCCGGTCCTGTTCATCGACACCGCCGGCCTCGACGACGTGGGGGCGCTGGGCCAACTCCGCGTCGACCGCACCCGGCAGGTCTTCGACCGGACCGACGTGGGCATTCTCGTGGCCGAGGCCGGGGCCTGGGGCGAATTTGAGACGGCCATTCTCGACGAACTCGCACAGCGCAAAATCCCCGCCGTCGCCGTCCTGAACAAGGTCGATCTGGCCGATCCGCCAGCCGCCGTCCTTGCCAAGCTCGCCGAGCGAAAAGTTCCGGTTGTTCGTACCATCGCCAGCCGCGGCGAGGGTCTGCTCGACCTGCGCGAAGCCCTAATCGCCGCCGCTCCCGAGGAATTCATGTCCGCCCCGACCATCCTCGGCGACCTGGTCCCCGCCGGCGAAATGGCCGTCTTCGTCGTGCCTATCGACCTGGAAGCCCCGCGCGGCCGGCTGATTTTGCCGCAGGTCCAGAGCATCCGCGACGTGCTCGACAATGACGCCTATTGCCTGGTGGTCAAGGAACGCGAACTCCGCGACGCCCTCGACCGGCTCAAGCGTCCGCCCGTTCTCGTCGTTACCGATTCTCAGGGTTTTCTCAAGGTGGCCGCTGACACACCGCCGGACGTGCCCATGACTTCGTTTTCGATTCTTTTTTCGCGTCTGCGCGGCGACCTGAATGAGTTTGTCCGCGGGGCCATGGCCATCGACCGTCTGCGGCCCGGTGCGAAAGTTCTTATCGCCGAGGCCTGTTCGCACCACCCTATTGGCGAGGACATCGGCCGCGTCAAGATTCCGCGCTGGCTCACCAACTACGTCGGCGGCAAGCTCGATTTCACCACCGTCCAGGGCCACGATTTTCCCGACCCGCCGGCCGGCTTCGACCTGGTGATCCACTGCGGGGCCTGCATGTGGAATCGCCGCGAGATGCTCTCGCGAATCCTGCGCTGCCGCCGCGCGGGCGTGCCGATCACGAATTACGGCATGGCCATCGCCTATTCCCTGGGCCTCTTCGAGCGAGCCCTCGGACCGTTCCCTGCGGCCCTCGACGTTTTCCGGCAGCCGAGATAGTCGCCACCTGGCCCGCACAGGTTGCATCTTGCTTTTTTGGAGCGACGCCGGTAGAAATGAGCGTCGTCAATAGGGAAAACTTTTTAGGGGCCGGCCATGACCAATGACAAGGAATTCTATTTCTGCGAGATTTGCGGCATCGTCGTCGAGGTGCTGCACGAAGGCAGCGGCACGCTGGTTTGCTGCGGCCAGGACATGACCCTGGCCACCGAGGCGGAAGCCCGCAAGTTGGCGACGCAGTGAGATAGATACCAGCAGGATTTCTGCCCGCGCTACGACCGAAGCCGCTCGACCAACCCGACAGGCGGTGGTTGCCAGACCGGTGGCCGGCCAATGCTCATTTCGGCGCGAAGGCGGAAAAGGAGTAATAGGGTCCGAGGTTGAGGAAGTCGGGGAAGGCCATCAGGCGTTCGACGCGGCGCAGGGCGTTTTTCAGGGAGCTTCTTGCGGCGGGGCCGGCCTGCGGCAGACCGTGGCCCGGCAGGAGGAGGTCGGGCCTGGTCGCGGCGAGCCGGGCCAGGCTCTGGCGATAGGAGCGCATGTTGGACATCCAGGAACCGCAAATCCAGCCGATCATGCCTTTCTGAAGGCCCGTGCCCGGAATGTGTTGGTCGCCGATCACGGTGTCGCCGGTCACGAGCAATTCCAGCCCGTCAACCTGGCCGCGGAAACAGAGGCCATCGGGCACATGGCCGGGCGTCGCCTCGACCCGCAATTCAAACGGCGGACAGCGCAGCACGGAACCGTCCTCCAGCGGCTGGAGCTTTTTGGGTAGTTTCAGGGCGCCGGGGCCAAGATAAAGACCAGTCAGACGATAATCCTTGCGCCGTAGCAGCGTGAGGCCGACCTTCGAGAGGCAGCAGATGGTTCGCGGGTATTTGGCGGCCCAGGGGCCGGCGCCGAGAAAATGGTCGCAATGGCAGTGGGTGATCCAGATTTCGCGGATGCGCTCGGGTGTGCTGCCGGCCAGGCGGATGTTGTGCTGGAGATCCTTGATCGAAGGTCCGCCGCCGGCGTCGATGAGCACGTCGTAGCGGTCGCCCTTTAGGAGGAAAATATTACCGTCGAAGCTGGGGGTCAACGGCGGCAGGCCGCCCCAGGCCGAACGGCCGACCCACCAGAGCGAGGGCGTGATGGCGCTAGGACCGTCGGCGGCGCTGACGTTGGGCTTCATGTGAATTTCCTTTATTAAGCAACATGTTTGTGCGCGATTTTGCAGCGTGCCTGCAAACAGCCACCCTACACTATCGCTCCAGGTTCAAAAGTCCGCCGGCGATGACTATGAGGCGCTGGCGGTCGGTCAGAGTCAGGCGGACTTGGAAAGTGAATTCTTTTCCGGCGGCAGTGGCGGTGATGGCCAGGGTATCGGCGCCGGCGGCGATGGCTTGTTTGACGCCCGCGAGGCGGAGGGCGGCGCCGGGGGCGACGAGATCGTAGTCGGCGGGATTGGCGAAGACGAGCGGCAGAATGCCGAAGTTGATCAGGTTGGCGGTGTGGATGCGCTCGAAACTTTTGGCGATGATGGCCCTGATGCCGAGGTAGCGCGGGCAGATGGCGGCGTGCTCGCGGCTGGAACCCTGGCCGTAGCTCGCGCCGGCGATGATGAAAGCGGCGAGTTTTCGGCCGCGCAGGGCGGCGGCGCGGCCGGCGAACGCGGGATCGACATTGGTGAAGACATGCTTTGCATATTCCGGGATGTTGGACCGAAGCCGCAGCAGGCTGCCGGCGGGACAGATGTGGTCGGTGGTGATTTTGTCACCGACCTTGAGGGCCACTTCGCCGACAAGATCGTCGGAGAGCGGGTCGAAGCGCGGCGGTTCGCCGATGTTTGGGCCGCGGAAAATCTCCGTCTTTACGCTGTCGGCCGGCGGGGCGAGGAGCATCGAGTCGTCGATGATGAGTTCGGCGGGCAGTTCGATGCGCGGGGCTTGGCCGAGGGTGCGCGGGTCGGTTATCATACCGGCAAGGGCCGTAGCGGCGGCGGTTTCAGGACTGACCAGGTAAACCTGGTCACCCTGGGTGCCGGAGCGGCCGGGGAAATTGCGGTTGGAGGTGCGGACAGAAACGGTGCCGGTGGCGGGGGCCTGGGCGCAGCCGATGCAGAAGCCGCAGGCGCACTCGTCGAGCCGGGCGCCGGCGGCGACCAGGTCGGCCAGCCCGCCGTCGCGGATGATGTTCTGGAGAACTTGCCGCGAGCCGGGGGCGACGACCAGGGTGGTCTGCGGGGAGATTTTCTTTCCGCGCACCATCGCTGCGGCGGTCATCAGGTCCTTGTAGGACGAGGCGGTGCAACTGCCGATGCAGACTTGCTGCACGGCGAGGCCGGCGAGTTCGCGGATCGGTTTGATGTTGTCGGGCGAACTGGGGCAGGCGGCCAGAGGTTCGAGTTTGGCGAGGTCGATTTCGATCATGCGGTCGTAGGCTGCCGTCTCGTCGGCGGCGAGGGGAAGATAAAGGTCGGCCCGCTTTTGCGCGGCGAGGAAGCGGTGGGTCTGCTCGTCGGAGGGGAAGAGGCTGCACGTCACGCCGAGTTCGGCGCCCATGTTGGTGATGGTGGCCCGTTCGGGGACGGTGAGGGCGGCGACGCCGGGGCCGAAATATTCGGCGACCCAACCGACGTTGCCCTTGGTGGTCAGGCGGCGCAGCACTTCGAGTATCACGTCCTTGGCCGCGACGTAATCCGGGAGTCGACCGGCGAGGCGGAGGCCGACGACCTGCGGGCAGGTGAGATGGAAGGGTTGGCCGGCCATGGCTGCCGCGACATCCAGGCCGCCGGCGCCGATGGCGATCATGGCCAGACCGCCACAGGTCGGCGTGTGGGAATCGGCCCCGAGGAGCGTGCGGCCGGGGACGGCGAAGCGTTCGAGGTGGATCTGGTGGCAGATGCCGTTGCCGGGGCGGCTGAAGACCAGGCCGTAGCGGGCGGCGGTGGATTGCAGGTAGGCGTGGTCGTCGGCGTTCTCGAAGGATAGCTGGACCATGTTGTGATCGACGTAGCTGACCGAAATTTCGGTGCGGACGCGGGGGCAGCCGAAGGCCTCGAATTCGAGCAGGGCCATGGTGCCGGTGGCGTCCTGGGTCAGGGTCTGGTCGATGCGGATGGCGATTTCGCCGCCTGGCTGCCAGTCGCCCTCGACGAGGTGCTTTTCGATGATTTTGCGAGTGAGCGTTTTGCCCATGACTACCCTTTCGCCGGTTTCAGGAAGGCTGGGATTATAGTCGATGCCTGCCACGAGGGCAAGCGGACCGCGACTCAACCTTGGACTTGTGGGCGAAACGCTTTCGGTTTTGGGGCAGATTCTTCGGTCGCCGCGTCGTATAATACGGCTGTTGAAGTCCGCTTGATTATTCGAGGGAGCGACGATGCCTCGTTATCTGCTTGGCGCTGTAGCGGTGGTCGTGGCGCTGGTCCTGCTGGGCGTCACGGTTGCGGTCTACCGGCAGTGGGCGGTCCGACCGTCCGTCTCGGGAGTGGCGGAACTGTCGCCGGGGCAGGGCTTGAACAATAACCCCGTACCCGGACCTGAAGGGCCACCCGTTCCCACCCCTCGACCTCGCGCGGGGCAAGCGGGAGAGAGGTTAACGGCAACCCTTCCGAGCAGCGCGACCAGTTTCAGCGGCACGCTTACGGCCGATGAGCGGCGGGAGCAGGCTTCGGCGCGACTGCGGGCGGCCATGGAGGAATTGAAATATCGTCTGCCGAGTGCTAATGTGGTGAGGCAACTCGCGCTGACGACGGACCCGGCCCTGCGGCTGACCGCGGCGCAACAGGAAAAAGTGCAGACGATCACGGCCGAGATGCGGCCGAAAGTCGCTGCGGACCTCCAGCCGCTCTGGGCGCAAATCGACCAGCTTGAATCAACGAGCAAGATGCTGGTAGCGCAGGGACACGACGACCAGGCCCGGCAGATGTCCGGGCAGTACAATGAAATCTACCGGCAGGAAGCGGTGTTGCTGGACAAGCTGGATGAGCAATACAAGGCTCTGCTGTCCCGGGTGCTGCGCCCGGAGCAGATGGAGATGTTGAGTGGACAACTCACGCCGGAACAGACCCATCGGCTATACAATTCTTCGCCGAAGTAGCGGCCCGCCCCATCAGAAGCGTGCCCGGATTTTGTGCAGAATATATTGTTCGAGGGCGTGATCGCGGCCGTAGTCGATCCAGCGGATCCTCCCGCTCCACCTTTCGTCGTAAACGTCGAGGGCGTTGGTTTGAGCGCGGAAGATGGAGTAGAACTCGCTGATGTCGGAGGCGGTGAATGGCGTGTCGGTGTCGACGCGTTCCTTCTTGACCACGACCTCGATAGAGAGGCCCTTGGACCAGTCGCTGGCTGGTTGCGGCGGCCGAGGCGGGGGCGAGAGGACGGTGATGGGGCCGACCAGGGTGGTGGTTTGAGGCGGCGCGGCAGCAGCGCCAGAGGGGACGTTTTGCGGGTCAACCGCGGCACTGGGCGGCGGCGCGGCCGCACCGGAGGGAACATTGTCGGCGGAGTCCGAACCGGGTTCGGGCATGGGCGGCGGCTGCGGCGGTTGGGCCACCGGGTGCAGAAAGACGGTCACGGTGCGGCGCACGGTGTGAATGGCGGCTTCGTGGCGATCGGCGGCGGTGCGGACGTCAGGCCGCCAGAATTCGAGAAAGTAGGCCGAGACGAGCGGGTAGGTGTCGATGCGTTCCGGGGTGCGCGGCGGTTGCTCGACCTCGAAGAACATGGTCTGGAGGACGTCCTTGATGTTGGCCCGGACGGCATTGTCGTCGGTGGCGGCCAGAGGCATGGGGTTGTCGAGGGCGGGCTGGGGTTTCCCGCAGCCGCACAGGGCGACGGTCAGCGTCAGGACGAGAGCGATATAAGTCGAGGCTATTGAGAGCTTCATGTGCGGCGATTCTCCGAGAGGTCTGAGGCCGATTATAGCGAGAGACCAACGGCACTCAATTAAAATTCCAACAGCTATTTTTTCTCACCCTGAATCTCTGGGGCCAGGCGGATGTGCAGCTCGCGAAGCTGGCGTTCGTCGACCGGGCCGGGGGCGTTGGTCATCAGGCAGATGGCCCGCTGCGTCTTCGGGAAGGCGATGGTGTCACGAATGCTGGGCAGGCCCAGCAGGAGCATGACGCAACGGTCGAGGCCCAGGGCGATGCCGCCGTGGGGCGGAGCGCCGAATTTCAGAGCGTCGAGCAGGAATCCGAATTTCACGCGGGCCGATTCCTCGGCGATGCCCAAGAGATTGAAAACGCGGCTCTGGACATCTGGACGGTGGATACGGATCGAGCCGCCGCCAAGTTCGGTGCCGTTCAGGACCACGTCGTAAGCTTTGGCCTTGATCCCGAGAATGGCCGGGTCGGGCGTAGTCGCCGTGAGCGGGCCGGCAGGCAGGGCTTCGAGGAACTGGTCTTGCGGCGCGGTGAAGGGGTGGTGCATGGCGACGTAGCGGCGCTCCTCTGGATCCCAGTCGAAGCTCGGGAAATCGACAACCCAGGTGAAGGCGAAGACGCCGGCGGGAATCAGGCCGAGCTTCTGGCCGAGCATGAGACGCAGTTGGCCGAGGCTTTTGAAGACAATGGCCGGCTGGTCGGCGACCATGAGAATGAGGTCGCCGGGCGCAGCCTGGAAGCGTTCGCGGAGGCGCTGGCCCAGGGCATCGGGGAAAAACTTGGCGGCAGCGCCGGTGAGAGCGGCCTCTTCGACTTTGACCCATGCCACGCCCTTGGCCCCGAACGTGGCGACGAAGGGCGTCAGGTCGTCGATCTCCTTGCGGCTGAACGAGGCCCCGCCCTTGACACAGAGGCCGCGCACTTGGCCGCCGGCTTCGATGGCCAGCTTGAAGACGCGGAAATCAGTCTCGCCGGCAATATCAGTGGCGTTGACCAGATGCAGCCCGAAACGGATGTCTGGTGCGTCGTGGCCATATTTGTCCATGGCCTCATCGTAGGTCATGCGCGGCAAGGGCAGGGGTAAGTCGCGGCCTAGAACGGTCTTAAAGACGTGGGCCAACATGCGTTCGGTGGTGGCGATCACGTCGTCCTGGGCGACGTAAGACATTTCCACGTCGAGTTGGGTGAACTCGGGCTGGCGGTCGGCGCGGAGGTCTTCGTCGCGCATGCAGCGGGCGACCTGATAATAGCGGTCGAAGCCGGCGACCATGAGGATCTGCTTGAAAAGTTGCGGCGATTGCGGCAGGGCGAAGAAGAGGCCGGGGTTGACGCGCGAGGGAACGATGTAGTCGCGAGCGCCTTCGGGCGTACTTTTGGTCAGGAAGGGCGTTTCCACGTCGATGAAACCTTCGCGGTCGTAAAAGTCGCGCATGGCCTTGATCAGCCTGGAGCGCATGACCAGGGCGTTGAGCATCTGCGGGCGGCGCAGGTCGAGATAGCGGTACTTCAGACGCAGGTCTTCACTGACTTCTTTGTCGGCGTCGATCTCGAAGGGTGGGACGGCGGATTCGTTGAGGACGGCCAGGCCGGTGACTTCGACTTCGATTTCGCCGGTCGGCATTTTTGGGTTCGCCAGGCCTTCGGGCCGGAGCCGGACGCGACCCTGAACCTGCAGCGACCATTCGCCGCGCACGCGCTCGGCCAGATTGTGCGCCTCGGCGGCCAGGGCCGGATCGAACACGCACTGCGTCAGGCCGTAGCGGTCGCGGAGGTCGATGAAAATCAGGTTGCCGTGATCGCGGCGATTGGCGACCCAGCCGCACAGAGCGACCTGTTTGCCGACATCGGCGGCGCGAAGCTCGCCGCAAGTGTGAGTGCGCATGGTGGTTTCGGTGGACAAGGGCAACTCCTTTCGGCGGCAGCGGCAGTTTTCAAAAATTCTGTCGCCCCTCCGGGGCTAAGAAAAAGAAAAAAAGATGATTCTCGTGAGATTCCATACCGGGGGCTTACGCCCCCGGCTAAATACTGACGCCCTTTCAGGGCTGACAGCAACGGCAACGTTTCACTATTTTATCGCCGGTGTCGCATTAGACGGGCTATTCTGGCGTGCGGCGCGAAGAATGTCAAGGAGACTGTCGGCGTCGAAGCGGGAGAAGAGGACCGGATCGCGCTGGCCGCGGATGAACTGGAAGACGGTCGGGGCGAGGGCCACGGTGCGGGCATAGGGGATTGTGGCGCCTCCGGGCAGTCCCGCTCCGGCGAAAATGAAGGGCACGACGGTTTCGTCGCTGGTGATACCGCCGTGGCCGCCGAGATTAGTGTTGAGGAAGTCCCAGCCGGGCTTGGCGAAGAGGCAAAGGTCGCCGGCCCGCTCGGAGTCGAACAACTCGGTGAACTGGACGGGCAGGTCGGGATACTTGCCGTCGATGGTGGCGGCGAGCCACTCGTCGGCGGAGTGGAACGAGCCGCCGCACAGCGTGGCGGAGGCCTGGCGCTGGCCGTAGCTGAAGGGATCGCAGCCCTCGGTGACCTGGTAGGCGTAGGATTTGTGGCCTTCGGCGTCGATATGCCGCGTGATGACGGCGCGGCCGTCGGCGGCGAATACCTCGACGCGGGTCTCGGGCGCACCGCGGTCACTGTGTACAATGAACTGGACGCCGTCGACGTGGAGCAGTTCAGCGATGGGGTCGCGCGGCACAAAGGTTAAAATGCCGGAGTGGGCTCTGGCCCGGTCGTCGAAGAGAGTACGGATTTCATTGATGTCGGGCCGGTGGGTCCACGGCCGGCCGGGAACATGAAAGCAGAGCTTGGCGAAGCGGTCGGCGTCGACGACGGCGACCACGTCGTAGGGGTTGAACTTGGCGTAGCGCTGCTGGTAATACTCCGAGTTGTCGTCGGGCCGTTTGTCGTAGACCTTGAGGCCGTTGGCTTTCAGCATGGCGGTGATGTCGGCGTGGCGCGGGGTGTTGACGAAACCGTGGTCGGTGATCAGGACGAGGAGGGTGCGGTCGAGGAAACCTTCCCTGTCCAGGGCGAGGCAGACGTTGCCGACCTCGAGGTCGAAGTCGATGATGGCCTGGTGGTAGCGGGGCGAGTTAAGGCCGTAGGCGTGGCCGACAAGGTCGGTGGCGGGATAGTAGAGCCAGACCAGATCGGGCCAGCGGCGGTCCTGGTTGGCCGCGGCGGCCGTGTTCTTGAGGCGGGCGGAGACGGAAATGTTAAGGTCGTGGAACATCTGGAGGGCAAATTCGCATCCGCCGATGAAGTAGTTTTCGTAGAAATGTGTGGCTCCGCGGTTGGTCTGGCAGAGGACGACGGTGCTGGATTCGTGGTCGAGCATCTCAAACAGTGTGGGCGCTTTTATGTCGTCATCGACCATCTCCAGGGTTTCGGGATATTTGTAGTCGCGGAAAATGAGGGAGCGCGGGTCGAACCAGACGTTGCCGGTAACGCCGGTGTGGCCGGGATAGAGGCCGGTCAGGTAAGCGGCGGTGTTGGGATAGGTGACGGTGGGCTGGGGCACGACGGCCCGGTCGACGCTGACGCCACGCTCGACCAGGAAGCGCTTGATGTTGGGCAGTTCGCCGGCGGCAAGCATGGCGTCGAATATTTGTTTGCTCAGTCCGTCGCAGAAAAAGACGACGACGGGCCGGTCAGGAATCGAGACGTCCTTGTGGAGATTGAGGATGAGGGTATAGGGTGCAGGTTCGCCGGGATGGGTGGCCGAGGGCGTGGCGCAGCCGGCCAGGAGGATGATGACCAGGGTGGCAATACCGACGAGGCAGCGTGACAAGTTTCCTTCTCCTCAAAACGGGTCGAACGGCACAAACACAAAACTGATTGTACCAGTGACCGGACGCGGAGGCCAGCGCTGGGTCGGAACACGAAAAGCTGTTGCAGTTCCGTCCGGCGCGGGGTAGATTGTGGCAGTCCGGATTCGGCGATTGTGGAACAGTGAGTGGGAGGAAGTGAAAAATGGCGGACGGAAAGGTCTGTGCGAAGTGTGGGACGGCCCTGTCGGGGCAAGATATCATTGGGGGCAAGGCAAAACTGGTCGGTGGGCAGCTCCTGTGTTCGCCCTGTGCCAGCGCGGGGCGTTCCGCTGCGCCGGTGACTAGCCCGGCCGGGCCCACGGCGGCGCCGGCCCAGCGACCGGTGAAACGGAATGAAGAGGCGCCGCTGGCGCTGCCGCCAGACGAACCGGCGCCGGCGAAGATTACGACGCATGCCGGGGAACCCAAGGCCGCCGTGGAGTCGCCGATCGGTCTGGAAGCCGGCAACGAGGAAACCGAGTCGGTGGGAATCGTGGCCTCGAACACGATGGGGTCGGGGGCGCGGCACGAGATCAAATACAATCGCGAGCCGATCAAGACCGGGACGGGGGCGACCCGGGTGCGGACGTTCGATACCAAGCTGACGCGGGCGGCTTTGATCGTCATGGACGAGCAGATCAACGCCTGGCTGGACGAGACGGGGTACGAGGTCAAGTTCGTGTCGAACACGATCGGAGAAATCCAGGGCAAAACGACCGAAGCCCATCTGATTGTGAGTCTCTGGTATTAGTTATATGCGGACGGCGAACCGGGTATTCACACTTCCTTAACGGCGCACTAACGAGGCGAAGGGATAGTGGGGGAAGTTGCGCGAGGCTGAGTGATCCGGTGTGAAACTGGCGGTGCAACCGTTCGGGAGGTCGGCCTGTGGCGAAGGAAACGATTCTGGTCGTAGACGACGAAGAAGACATTCTGGAATTGCTGGACTACAATCTGTCGCGTCACGGCTATGCCGTGTCGCGCGCCGCCAGCGGCGAAGCGGCGCTGGAGGCGGTGCGGGCCGATGCGCCGCACCTGGTGATTCTGGATCTGATGCTGCCGGGCATGGACGGGCTGGAGGTCTGTCGCATCCTGAAGAAGGACGAGCGGACGGCGGGCGTGCCGGTGCTGATGCTGACGGCCCGGGGCGAAGAAGCTGACATCGTGACGGGCCTCGAGCTCGGGGCGGACGATTATGTGACCAAACCGTTCAGCCCGCGGGTGCTGCTGGCCCGCGTCAAGGCCGTGCTGCGGCGTCGGGCGGTGGCGGCGGAGACCGGAGCGGAGGCGGGCGCGTCGCTGGCGGTGGGCGACCTGAACATCAATCCCGGACGGCACGAGGTGCTGGTCAAGGGCAAAGCGGTGGAGTTGACGCACACCGAGTTTCAGGTGCTGCACTTCCTGGCGCGGCGTCCGGGCTGGGTCTTCACCCGCTACCAGATTGTCGACGGGGCGCAGGGCGAGGATACGGCGGTGACGGATCGCTCGGTGGACGTGCACATTGTTTCCTTGCGGCGCAAACTGGGGGCGTGCGGCAAATACATTGAGACTGTCCGAGGCGTAGGTTACCGATTCAAGGATCTCTGAGGCCCGTCCCCATGTTCGGTCTGCGGTTGCTCTGGAAGCTCAATCTCTCCTATCTGGCGATAATCCTGGCTTGCACGGTGGCGGTCGGATTCTCGATTCTGAGCGAACTAGAAAGTTTCCATCTGCGGGCGACCGAGCGCGAGTTGGGCGAAAAGGCCCGCCTGGCGGCGCCACAACTTATGGCGGCGCTGGGGCACAGCGCGGCCGATGTGGACGCGGCTTGCAAGATGTTGGGGTCGGCGGGCGGGGTGCGATTGACCCTGTTGCGACCGGACAATCGCGGCGGCGTGGCTGTGGTCGGCGACACCGACGCCGATCCGAAGCAGATGGAGGATCACGGCAACCGCCCGGAGATTCGGGATGTGTTGGCGGGGCAGCCGACCGGCCGGGCGGAACGCTACAGCGAAACGAAGCAGACCAGGATGTTGTATGTGGCCATTCCGGTTACTGAATCAGGCGGACAGGTGACGGCGATTGTGCGTGCGGCCATGCCGTTGACGGCCATCGAGGAAACTTCGGCGGCGGTGCGCTGGCGCGTGTTGGAAACGGCGCTGTTGATCGCCGTGCTGGCTCTGGCCGTGGCGCTCGTGGTTTCGCGGCGCATCAGCCGGCCGCTGGAGGAAATGAAGGTCGGGGCGCAGCGGTTTGCCCAGGGTGATTTCGCGCACAAACTGCCCGCCACCGGCTCGACCGAAACCCGGGAATTAGCGGAAGCACTGAACAGCATGGCGGATCAGTTGGACGAACGGATCGGGACCATCACGCGGCAGCAGCGGGAACTTGAGGGCGTGCTGGCCAGCATGACCGAGGGCGTCCTGGCGGTTGACGGCCGGGAGCGGATCATCATTATCAACCCGGCGGCGGCGGAGATGATCGGCCTCGAGGCGGCCGAGGCCCGCGGCCGGAGCCTGCTGGAGGTGGTGCGGAACGTGGAGTTGCAGCAATTCCTGTCGGGACTCCAGAAAGCCCGAGAGCCGGCCGAGAAGGAGATCGGCCTGCGGGACGAAGCGGGCAGCGAGAGGCGGGTGCAGCTTCACGGGCGGGTGATTCGCGACGCCCGCGACCGGGAGATCGGCGTGCTGGTCGTGCTGCTGGACGTGACGCGGTTGCGGCGACTGGAAAACATGCGACGCGACTTTGTGGCCAATGTGTCCCACGAATTAAGAACGCCGATTACTTCGATTCAGGGCTTTGTCGAAACCTTGCGCGAGGGGGCGGTCGAGGATCCGGTCAAGACGCGGCAGTTCCTGGAAATCATTGCCCGCCAAGCCGACCGCTTGAGCGGGATCATTGACGATCTGTTGAGCCTGTCGCGGATCGAGCAGGATGCCGAAAACGTCCGGATCGAAACGGCTCGCGTGCGGCTGGCGGACGTCCTGCGCGGCGCCCTGGCCGATTGTCAGACCCTGGCCGCCGAGCGCGGCATCGAGGTCACGCTGGCCTGTCCTGAAGATTTCTTTCTGCGGGCCAACCCGCAACTTTTGGAACAGGCGGTGAGCAATCTGCTCGACAACGCGATCAAGTACAGCGACGCCGGGCGGCGCGTGGACGTGGCGGCCGAGCAGCAAGGCGACCAAGCGGTGATCGGCGTGCGGGATCAGGGTTGGGGTATCCCGGCGGAGCACTTGTCGCGGATTTTCGAACGGTTCTATCGGGTCGACAAAGGGCGCAGCCGGACTCTGGGCGGCACCGGGCTGGGACTGGCCATCGTCAAGCACATCGCCCAGGTTCACGGCGGGACGGTGACCGTGGAAAGTACGCCGGGGCAGGGGAGCATCTTCACCTTGCATCTGCCCTCAGCCGCAACGGCTTCGTCGGTTTCAAATCAGGAATAATTTACCACTATTTTGCGATGAGCTAACCAAGCCTTAATACCGGCCGGTCATACTGCGGGCCGTCCTGGCTGGTTTGGCCATGATTCGCCAGGCGTTTTGCTCATGGAATTCTAACGGAAGCTTAACGGAACAGTGTGTAAAGGTCAGGTAGAATCTAATTGAAAGGAGTGCGAGTATGAGTACGAGCAAACGCAGCAACCGTTTTCTGGGTTGGACGTTAGCGTTGGTGGCGACTGTGGCGGCGGCGCTGGTAGTGAGCAGCGTGTCTGTGGCGGAGGAGACGAAGGCCCCGGCGGGCAAGATCGTCTGCGACGGTTCGACCACGGTCGGGCCGATTGCCAAAGCTTTCGCGGATTACTTTATGAAGCAGACGGGCGTGAACGTCACGGTCGGCGAGTCGGGTTCCGGGAATGGGGCCAAGAGCCTGATTAACGGCACCTGCGACATCGGCAACATGTCGCGGTTCATGAAGGAGACGGAATTTAAGGCCGCCGTGGAGAAGGGCGTCATGCCGGTCGCGACAGTCATCGCCATGGACGGGGTGTGCCTGATCGTTCATCCGTCCAACCCGATCAAGGCTTTGACCACGGACCAGGTCAAGGGTATTTACACGGGTAAGATTAAGAAGTGGAGCGAGATCGGCGGCCCGGACGCCGACATCGTGATCATCAGCCGCGACACCAACAGCGGAACCTACGAAACGTTTGCAGAAAAGGTGCTCAAGGAAGAGAAGATCGCCTCTGGCGTCGAATACGTCACCTCGAACGGGGCGATTCGGGCGCGCGTGCAGAACACACCGGCAGCCGTCGGCTACGTCGGCTTGGCTTTTACGACCGACGGAGTGAAGGCCCTGGAAATCAACGGCGTGATGCCGACGAAGCGGACCATCGCCACGGGCAAGTACCCGGTGGCTCGTCCGTTGTTCATGTTCACCAATGGCTACCCCAAACTCGGTTCTCCGCTGCATGAGTTCGTGACGCTGTATCTGACCAAGAAGGGGCAGGACATCATCGACTCGGTCGGTTTCGTTCCGGTGACCAACTACGAATGAAGCCTGCCGTGTCGAGTGGCAAGACGGAATTAGAGCGGGGCTGGGCGGCGCACTTGAGGTGCGGAGAATCGGGGCCGCCCGGCCCCGTTGGTTTCACCGCGAGGAAAGTATGACGGCGTTCGGACAAACGAGCGGCAAGATCAGCATACGGAGACAGGGCGGTTCGCTGGTCCTGGGCCAGCGGGCGGATCGTCTGCGCCACGCGGTCGCCCTGCTGGGACGGCTGATCCTGCTGGCCATCGCCTCGAGTTCGGCCCTGGCGGTTCTCTTCATTTTCTACTTTATCATTCGCGACGCGATTCCGTTCTTCCACGACAACGGCTTGCGAGAATTCTTTACCAGTACGCATTGGTATCCGTCGAACGCCGCGGCCCCGGAATTCGGAGCTCTGGCGATTTTCTATGGCACGGGCATGGTGACCGTAGGGGCGATTGTGGTGGCGGTGCCGCTGGGGGTCGCGGCCGCAGTCTGCCTGAGCGACGTGTTGCCGTTTTCGGTGCGGCAATGGGTGAAGCCGACTGTGGAAATTCTGGCGGCGATTCCTTCGGTGGTTTACGGTTTTTTTGCCCTGGTGGTCTTTGCCCCGCTCCTACAGGATAAGGGCGGGCAAGCGCTGTCGGTCGCGACCTGGCTCCTGTTCGGGCCGCTGGCGGCGCTGGCTATCCTGGTTGTTGCCGATGTGTCCTGCGGTCGATTGCGCGAGCGGTTTCGCAATCCGGCCCGGGCGGCAGTGATGATTCTGCTCACCCTAGCGGCACTGGCGGGGTTGTGGAAACTGTCGGCAGCGCTGGCGGCCATCCACATTTCCAGCGGCACTAATGCTCTGAACGCCTCGATTATCCTGGGCGTGATGGCCTTGCCGACGATTGTCAGTGTCTCAGAGGATGCCCTGACGGCGGCGGGCCGGGAGTTGCGCGAGGGCAGCTACGCCCTGGGCGCCACGCGGGCCGAGACCATCCTCAGCGTGATTATCCCCGCGGCCTCCAGCGGCATCATGGCCGCGGTCATTCTCGGCATCATGCGAGCCATCGGCGAGACAATGGTCGTGTTGATGGCCTCGGGCAACGCGGCGCAGATTCCGCAGCCGTGGTATAACTTCCTGTCGCCGGTGCGGACCATGACGGCAACCATCGTCTCGGACATGGGCGAGGCAGACCAGACGACCGGGTCGTCGCGGTACCATGTGCTTTTTGCCATGGCCCTGTGCCTGTTGGTCGTTTCGTTTCTGGCGAACCTGGCCAGTGAATGGGTCGTGCGGCGCACGGTGGCCAAGATTTCCGCGGTGCGCGGGACGGGCGGCGGGGACGCGGCGTCTCGGCCGCAAGGTTTTATGCGGCGAGTGTGGAGTTGGATCGGCGGCTAACGTAAAGGTGGCAGCGTGCATCTGAGAACGCGGAAAATCATCGACCGCTCGGCTACGGGGATCGGTATCCTGGCCATCGTGGTCATGACGGCGGCGCTGGTGGTGCTGCTGGCCCCGATTTTTGCCAACGGCACGGGCGCTTTCGTCTTTCGCGGGACAGCGGAATTTCGCAAATACCAGTCGGACCGCTTCGACCGCGGCGACCGCGAGGTGTTGACGACAGAGAAAGAAACCTTACGGCAGGTGCGGCAACCGGTCTACGACCTGCTGCACAAGTTCGAACACCAACTGAAGAACGATGACGATCTCGACGCACGGTTTGGGGCGGAGTTTCCAAAGTTGAAGCGGGAGGTCTACCGGCTGATCGGCCCACCACCCGGCGAGGCGCTGTCGCGCCTGGAACGTGACGAATATGGGGCGACACGATGGGACCGGGCCTTGGTCCAGGCCGACAGCATCGTACACGTCCAGGAGGACCGGGGGCTGGACAGCCACGGTTTTTCCTTGAAGGTCGAGGGGCCGCGGGCGGCGCGGTACAAGGGCACGTCGCTGGAGCCGATGTTCGGCTATGTGGAGATGCACCTGGCGGAGTTGTTGCGGCCGCAATGGACGTTTTATCCGCAGTTCCTGATCGACAATCCGCAGGACGCCAACTTTTTCGGCGGCATCGGGCCGGCGGTGCTGGGGACGATTTACCTGACCCTCGGAGCGATCCTGTTTGCGGTGCCGATGGGTGTAATTACGGCGATCTACCTGGTCGAGTACGCGGGGCAGGGGCGGTTCATCTCGTTGTTACGCACCTGCATCAGCACGCTGGCCGGTGTGCCGAGCATCGTCTTCGGGCTGTTCGGGTTGGCGTTTTTTATCAACACGATTCACGTTTCGCCCTCCAAGAGCGTCCTGGCCGGCTCCCTGACGCTGGGCCTGCTGATACTGCCGACCATCATCCGGGCCTCGGAGGAAGCGTTGCGGGCCGTGCCGCTGGCCTACAAGGAGGCGGCCCTGAGCCTGGGGGCGGGGCAGTGGCGGACGATCCTGACGGTGATTCTCCCGGCGGCGCTGCCGGGCATTCTTACTGGCATAATCATCAGCATGGGTCGTGCGGCCGGCGAGACGGCCCCGATCATCTTCACCGCAGCCGTGAGCGTCGGGCTCGGCGTTAAGCCGTGGGAAGTCTTCACGTCGCCGACCCAGGCCCTGTCCTGGAATATCTATAACGTCAGCACCGAGCACGAGGCTGTGGACCAGATTCGCCACGTGCAGTACGGCATGGTGCTGACGCTGGTGGTGCTGGTGCTGGCCCTGAACCTGACGGCGGTGTTGCTACGGGCCAGGATCACGCGCCGGTTGAGTGGCTGAAAGGATCCGTAAATGGCAAGTTCCGCTGTCGCCGAAAGGCCAAAAAAAATGACTACGTCCGTGCCAACGACTCGCCCAACCAGTCGATCACCAGAGACGCCTCAGACGCCTGCGGTGGCCGGCGAAGTATCGCACGTTGCCGCCGAAGGGTTCCACGTTCTTTATGGCGGGCGACCCGCCGTTAAGAGCGTGACCATGAACATTCCACCGGGTCGCGTGACGGCCATCATCGGTCCCAGCGGTTGCGGCAAAAGCACCTTTCTGCGGGCCATCAACCGCATGAACGACCTGATTCCCGGCTGCACGGTCCAGGGGCGGCTGGCCCTGGACGGCCAGGATCTCTATGTGCCGCAGTTGGACGTGGTCGCCTTGCGGCGCAAGGTCGGCATGGTCTTCCAGAAGCCCAACCCGTTTCCGAAGTCGATCTTCGACAACGTGGCCTACGGGCCGCGCATTCACGGTATTTCCAGCAGGACGCACTTGTCCGAAATCGTCGAACAAAGCCTGTCCCGGGCCGGCCTGTGGGACGAGGTCAAGGACCGCCAGCACGATAACGCCCTGCGGCTTTCGGGCGGCCAGCAGCAGCGGCTCTGCATCGCCCGGGCTTTGGCGGTCGACCCCGAGGTGCTACTGATGGACGAGCCGGCCTCGGCCCTGGACCCGCGCTCGACGGCCCGGGTCGAGGAATTGATCGACGAGTTGAGCGGACAATATACAATTATTATCGTCACACATAACATGCAGCAGGCGGCCCGGGTTTCGGAACTGACCGCCTTCTTCTACGAGGGCGAACTGATCGAGTTCGGGCCGACCAAGGAGATTTTCACCAAGCCGCGCCAGGAAAAGACCGAGGCCTACATCACGGGACGCTTCGGGTAAGAGTCATTGCGGGTGGCCTGGCGGCGTTGTTTGCCGCCATGTTCAGGGGGCACGGCGCCAGGATAAGAATTCCGAGGGTGAGCCACAAGACCTTGTGTTTATCCGCACAGATTAACCGTAAATTAACTTTCACTCCAGTCGAAGACTAACATTCATAGACGATAATTATAGTAAATGTTAATCCTGTTCAGCGACACTCATCTGACCGACGGCTCCTCCGGGGAAACCATCAACCAGGAGGCCTTCGACCTCTTTGCCGACCAGGTGGCCGACCTGGCCCGCAAACGCCGGGCCTCGGAAGTCCGCTTGGTGCTTCTGGGCGACGGGCTTGACGTCATCCGCTCCAGTTTCTGGCTCGACCATCCCGGCGGTATCAGGCCCTGGAGCGAAACCGGCCCGGCGCAGGAGCGGCTGACTCTGGCCATTCTGGGTGCCATCTTCCGCCGCAATCGCGAATCGCTCGCCCACCTTCGAGAACTAGGCCGCCGGGTTTCCTCGCGCAGTTCCGTCCCGATCGGTCGCGTGTCGTTCGACTATCTCCTGGGCAATCACGATTGGCTGATCAACCGGTACACCTCCACCCGCGCCGCCGTGGCCCGCGAACTCGGTTTGGCCGGCCATTACGTCTCCGAGCGGTTCCCGACAGAGTTCACCTCGCCGGCCGGAGGCTACGATTGCCTCGCCCGCCACGGCGACATTCACGATAATCTGAACTTCGACGCCACCGCCGGCCGCGACGCCTCGAGCCTGGGCGACAGCGTGGTGCTTGAATTGCTCCATCGACTGCCCTTCGAAGTGGGCCGGGAGTTGGGAGATCACCTGGCGGCGCCGGAGGTGGTCACGCGACTGAAAGAGATCGACAATGTGCGACCCTATCCGCTTATCTCCTCCTGGGTCAGCGAAACAGTGAGCCGGCTGGGCCGCGGGGACACGGAAGTGGCACGCGCGGCCAGCCGGGCTCTGGCCCGCTGCATCGGCGACTTCCTGGCCAACCCGGAGTTCCGCCGTTTCGCGGACCGCCAGCTCACCTGGTTCGAGCGGCGTTATCTGCGGCTGCTCCTGAATCGCCTCCCGCGGCAACGGGTGACGATGGTCGACTCGCTGGTACGGCTGGGCGAGCGGATGTTGCGAAGTTGGGCCATTCTGCGGAACCGGACCGAGTCGGAGTATGCTCCGTTTGCCCTGGCCGAACGGCTGCCGGACGGCCGGGCGCCGCGTTTCGTCGTTTACGGCCACACGCACGAGGTCGAGAGCGTCCCGCTGGGACCGGCTGAGCCGGAGGGCTATGATCGCATTTATCTGAACGCCGGCACCTGGCGAACCGTCTGGCAGGCGGCGGACACCGCCTGCGGCGGGCGACACTTCGCCTCCTGGAAGGTCATGAGCTATGTCGTTCTCTACTCGGCCGAGGAAGGCCACGGGCGGCACGAGTTCGAGTTGTGGTCTGGCCAACTACGCGACCGCCCACTGCCGGCGGAAACGCCCGAGGATGGGGCTGGCCAACTGGCCGAACCGCTGTCTGTCGGTAGTTACCTGCTGCCCTGACTCAATGTCCCAGATTGGCGCTATTGTCTGTCCATCGCCGCGGCGTGGTTCACCAACGGTAAGGACGATAACATCGACCTGTGCCGAAAGCCGCCGCAGAAATCGGCCACGGGGGTCTGAATGGCCTTGATCAGGTGTTCGTCGGAACTATAGTTAGCGGCGCTGGCCCGGTTTTTTTATGCCGGACCGGCTGTTCCTGATCCAGAAACACAGGGACCCTGTTCCTTCCTGAAGCGAAGGAACAGGGTCCCAAACAGATTTCAGAACACAATACACGCGGCGAGCAGAAACCGCCTAACCGCACGCTTACGGGAGCGTCTGGCCGGCGATGATGCCGGTAATAACGTTCTCGTCGGCCACCTGAATCTTGCCGTTGCCGTCCACATCCAGAGCCGCAGGATCGATCCCGACCGGCGTCTGGCCCGTGGCGATGCGCTGCGTAATGTAGTTTTCATCGGCAATCTGGATCTTGCCGTTGCCGTCCACGTCGCCTAACTTGCGGACAAAGACCGTCACGCTCGCTGTCGCCGGGTTCGCCGGGCCGGACACGTCGCCGACCACGGTTACCGTCACCGTGCAACTGCCGGTCAGGGCCACGTTCCCGGCGCTCTTAACCAGCCCATTCAGCACGCGGCCACCCACCAGGTAAGCGGTCGTCGTGTTCGCCGCCGGAACGGTCCAGACCACCGGCGCCGTCCCCGTCGGCGACACCAACACCGTCGTCGAACTGTTGGTCTGCGTCAGCGTCGGCGTGACCACGCCGTTCGCTCCGTCCTGGGTCACCGTCATCGTGTAGGTGGTGTTGTTCCAGGTGTCCGTCGCGTTGAGCGTCAGCGTCAAGGCATGGCGGTCAAAGGTCGTCGCCGGCGTGTTCTGGTAGACCCAGGTGTTCGAGGTTTCCGCCGCGAGGTTGAACGTCTCGGCCGTAAAGTTGGCCGACAGCGTCACGTTGCCGTTGACCGTCAGGGTGGCCGGGTTGGTGTTCAGATCCGGGGTGATCGTTCCGCCCGTGACGTTCCAACCGGCGAACTTGTAGCCCGCATTGGGCGCCGCCGTGATGGTCGGCGTGTCGCTGAGGTTGTACGTCTCTGTGCTCGGCGACACCGTCACCTGGCCGCCGGTCGTCGGGTTGACGGTGATGGTGAATTTGCTCATCACGAAGTTGGCGATGACGGTCAGGTTCATGTCGCTCACCGAACCCATGTCCGGGATGGTCAGGTTGGCCGTCGCCAAGGTCGAATTGCTCAGGGCCACCGAGGCCCAGTTATAGCCGCTATCATCGAGGACCGTCCAGTAGGAGAAGGTATAGCTGCCGACGGGCGTCGCGCTGAGGGCAATCGTCTGGCCGATGGTGCCGGTCGCGGTGGGCTGGCCGGCCAGGGTCACGGTGCCGGCGCCAACCGGGTTGGCCGAGCCGGTCAGGTTGGAAACAATCGCGGTGAAGTCAGCCGTCAGGGTGAAGCTGCCGTAAACGGTCAGCGACGTCGTCGTCGCGGTCGAACTGCTCAACGTGCTCGGTCCAGTCACGGACCAGTGGTTGAGGGTGAAGCCATCGGCGACCGAGGCCTGGACGCCGACGACCTGGCCGTAGGTGTACGGGCCGTTGCTCGACAAGTTGATCGTCCCGCCGGTCTCGTTGCCGGTGTAGGTGTTCTGCAGGTAGCTGCCCGTCACGGTCACATTGCTGGTCACCGTCAACTGGTTGCCGCCGGAGATCGTTCCGCCACCGCTGGCGACCGAGTAGCCTTCGAACGTGTAGCCATTCGCCGGGGTCTGGCTGAGGGTGAGCACCTGGTTGTAGCTGGCCGTCGGGCTGCTGACGCCAATCGTGCCGCCGGTCGGCTGCGTCACCGTCACCGTGTAGCTGTTCGCCGTGTAGTGGGCCGTCACCGTCACATTGGCCGTGCCGATGATCACCGCCGTGCTGTCGCTGTTCAGCGATGCTCCGACCACGGTCCAGCCCGTGAAGGCATAGCCCGGGTTGTTGGTCTGGCCGAGGGCAATCGCCTGTCCGATAGTGCCGGTGGTGCTGACCGGACTCACGGTGCCGCCCGCCGTCGGACTGGCCTGGCCGGCCACGTTGTAACTAATCGGAGTGAAGACCGCCGACAACGTGCCATTGCCGGTCACGGTCAACGAGGTCGAAACCGCCGCCGAGTTGCTGAGCGTGCTCGGTCCGGTCACACTCCAACTGCTGAAGGCATAACCCGGGTTGGCCGAAGCCGCAATCGTCGGCGTGGCATTGTAGAGATAGGCCGCCTGGCTCGGCGTCACGGTCACCGTGCCGCCGGTCGTCTGGTTGACCGTCACGACATAAGTCGGGGCGAAGCTGGCCGACAAGGTTACGGGGCCCAGGACGGTCAGAGTGTCTGTCCCGGTGTTGCCGGAGACCGACCCGTAGTTCACAATCCACTGGATGAAGGCGTAGCCCGTGCTGGCTTGGGCCGTAATCGTCGGCGTGCTGCCGAGTGAATACGTCGCGGTGTTCGGGGAGACCGTCACCGTGCCGCCGGTGGTCTGGTTGACGGTAAGCGTGTACTCCGGCTCCACGGTCCCGGCCGGACTGACCGAGGCGGCAAAGATGGCCAGTTCACGAGTATGATAGACCTTGGTGTTGCCCGTGGGGTCGAGGATCTCGATGGCTGTCAAGGTCTTGCTGGAGTCCAGGAGCCGCGGCACGGTAAACTCGTAGAGCGTCAGCGGAGCAACATCGCCCCTGGCTTGTCCTATGGGGCCCGTGGGGTTGTTCCACGCGACGTGGGCCGAGTAGAGGGTGGTGAAGTCACCCACCCCCGTCCTCGAATCCGAGATGACCGGGCCGGCGGTGCCGGTGGCTGGATCGCCGAAGTCGTAGAGCTTGGTCGAACTGGTGTCGGAGTAGATGGCCCAGATCTGCATGTATCTAGCGCCATTGTCGAACCCGGTCGTGAAGACGAAGTTGATGTCCGCATAGTTGCCGGGGGTCACGTTCATGGTCGCGGACTGTGGATAGGTCACGTCGTAGCCCCAGGGCTGGGCGATGACCGCCGCGTTGTATTTGACATTGTTGCTGCCCGTCGGAACAGCCGCCTCCGTCCAGTCGCCGGGCAACAGGGCGTTGCCGCTGACCGAGGCCATGCAGTAGGTCCGGCCATCCACATTGGACGTCAACACGCCGTTCTCGGGCAGGCCTTGCACGCCGGTGAAATAAGTGCCGCCGTAGCTCGACCCGACCTCGTTGGACGAACTGTCGCAGATAAGGCTATTGCCCGCACCGCCGCCCAGGTTGATCGCAAAGCCCTTCGATTCATCGCCGAATATCCCCCCGATCCTCTGGCCGTCCGTGATGGTGAGCTGAGCCATTTTCGGGCCGACCATGGCGGCCATGTTGAAACCACTGGAGATGTCAATCGGCTGGGCCGCGGAAGAGAAGACCGCGGTCAGGGTGAAGTTGTTGTACACAGTCAGAGAAGTCGTCGCGGAGGTCGGGTTGGTCAACTGCGAAGCTCCGGTGACGATCCAGTGGTTGAACGACCAGCCGGTGCTGGCCGCAGCGGTGAGGCCCACGACCTGGCCGTAAGTGTACGGACCGGCGGAGGTCAACTGGGCCGTCCCGTAGCCGCTGGCCAGGGTCGTGGACGAGTAGTTGATGGCGGTGAAGTTAGCCGACAGCGTCACGTTGCCCTGCACGGTCAACGTAGCCGGGTTCGTGCTTGAATTCGGCGCGATGCTTCCACCGGCCACGCTCCAACTGCCGAAGACGTAGCCAGGGTTGGCCGAGGCCGTGATCGTCGCCGTGGCGTTGGGAACGAACGGACCGGATGGCGTTACCGTCACTGTGCCGCCGGTGGTCGGGTTGACCGTCACGGTGTCTTTCAGGGCGAAGTTGGCCGCCAGAGTCACGTTGCCCTGCACGGTCAGGGTGTCCGTACCAGTGCTTCCAGGAATCGTCCCGCCGGTCACGCTCCAACCGACAAAATAATAGTTCGCGCTGGCTGTGGCCGTGACCGTCGCCGTGGCATTGTAGAGATAGGCCGAATTGCTCGGCGAGACGGACACTGAACCGCCGGTGGTCTGGTTAACCGTCACGGTATAAGCTGCGGCGAAGTTGGCCGACAGGGTGACGTTGCCGTTGACGGTCAGGGTGTCGGTGCCCGTGCTGCCGGAGAGCGTTCCGCCGGTCACGGTCCAGCCGGTGAAGATATAGTTCGGACTGGTTGTGACCGTGGCCGTCGCCTGGGCGTTGTTGGGATATCCGGCCTTGCTCGGCGAGACGGACACCGAGCCGCCGGTCGTCTGGTTCACCGTCACGGTGTTGGTTCCTGTCGCAGGAGAGGCGGTGGCGCCGAAGATGGCCAGTTCGGGGCTGCCGTTGGCGCTGTTACATTTGACCACGATGCCCGTGAGCGGCTTGGTGGAAACCAGCGTCAGTGGCGTGGAGAATTCGTAGAGGGTGGGTCCGATGCCGTCGGCCCGGAAATACGGATACTTGGCGCCGTCATAAAGATTCATGCTGCTAATGAAGACGGGGTTGAAGCCCGGGAAGGTGGCGGACGTAGGATTGGACGCCTGAACGGTCGGACCGTTGGTTGCCCCCCAGTCGTAGAGCTTGGTCGAGGTGGTGTCGGAGTAGACGGCCCAGATCTGGCAGGAATTGGTGTAGTTCCCGGCCGTCAGGACGAAGTTGATGTCCGAGTAGTAGCCCGCCGTCACGGGCAGCGTCACCTGCGTAAGGTTCCAGGCGCCGCCGTAGCCAAAGGCGCTAACATAGCCGACGACCACGGCGTTCTTCATGTCGATCGAGTCGGCGGGCACCGTGGCGTTACCCTGGATCGAGGCGATGTTATAGACGCGACCATCGACGGTCGAGGTCAGGACGCCGTTCCTCGGCGTGCCCTGCTTGCCGGTCAAATAGCCGCCGTTGTACGAGTTGTACGAGCTGTTGCCGGCGCTGTCGGAGGCCGTAGTGACGGCACAAAAACTAGATGGGTTTTGGCCATTGCTCGACAGGTCCAGCGAGTAGCCGTTCGTCTCCCCGATGTACAGGTCCGGCAGGTTGTCGGAATGCGCCACGCAGTTGTTGTACATGGCCGGGCTGCACCAGGCGTTCATGTTGAAGCCGCTGGAAATATTGAGCGGCGTCGCCCCCGTGTTGTAGAAGACCGCGGTCAGGTTGAAGTTGCTGTAGACGGTCAGCGAAGTGGTCGCAGCCGCCGAGTTCGACACCGTCCCGCCGGTAGCGGTCCAATAAGAGAAGGTAAAGTTGGGGTTGGCATTGGCCGCCGTGATTCCCACGACCTGGCCGTAAGAGTAGGTGGACGAAGCGGGGTTCAAGGTCACCGTCCCGCCAAGGTTGCCCTGCTCTGTGGCCGTGTAGTTGACCGCACCGAAGCTGGCCGACAGAGTCACGTTGCCCAGTTGCACGGTCAGGGTGGCCTGCGACGTGCTGGGACTGACCGTTCCGTTGGTCGCACTCCAACTGACGAAGCCGTAGCCCGGGTTGGCCGAGGCCGTGACCGTCGCCGTGTCGTTGTAGAGATAGGCCGCATTGCTCGGCGAGACCGAGACCGTGCCGCCGGTGGTCTGGTTAACCGTTACGGTATAAGCTGCAGCGAAGTTTGCCGACAGGGTCACGGGGCCCTGGACGGTCAGGGTGGCCTGCGACGCGCTCGGGCTGATGGTTCCACCCGTCACCGTCCAACCGGTGAAGACATAGTTCGGGCTGGCCGTGGCCGTGACCGTCGCCAGGGCGTTGTTGGGATATCCGGCCTGGCTCGGCGAGACCGCCACCGTGCCGCCCGTGGTCTGGTTGACCGTCACGGTGTACGTTCCTGTCGCGGGCGTACCCGTGGCGCCGAAGACCGCCAGTTCGCGGTAATGATACGGCTTGGTGCTGCCCGAGGTGTCGACGATCTTGATTTTCGCCAAGGGCTTGGTGGAAAGGAGGGTCCGCGGCGCGGCAAACTCAAAGAGCGACAGCGGAGTGGCTACGCCACCGCCGATGGTGCCCGAGTAGTCGGACCAACAACCGGTGGTGGTATAGAGGGTTTTGAAGTCACCCACCCCAGTCCTTGAATCCGTGAGGCTCGGGCCGGCGTAGCCGCTGCCGGGATCACCGAAGTCGTAGAGCTTGGTCGAGCTGGTGTCGGAGTAGATGGCCCAGATCTGCATGTAGGCGGCGCCATTGCCAAGCCCGGCCGCGAAGACGAAGTTGATGTCCGTGTAGTAGCCCTGGCTCACGGTCGCGGTCGTGGTCTGGGGGTAGGTCGCGTCGTAGCCCCAGGGCTGGGCGAGGACCGCCGCGTTGAATTTGGCATTGTTGCTGCCCGTCGGAACGGCCGCCTCCGTCCAGTCGCCGGACAACAGGGCGTTGCCGCTGACCGAGGCAATGCAGTAGGTCCGGCCATCCACGTTGGACGTCAGCACGCCGTTCTCCGGCAGGCCTTGCAGGCCGGTGTAATATGCGCCCCCGTAGCTATAGCTCGACCCGGTTTCGGCGGTCGAACTGTCGCATTCAAAGACCCAACCGTTGCCCAGGGCATTCGCATAGCCTTGCGGCTCCAGGCCGAACAGGTAGGACATCTTATGGTTTTGCGCGACGCAGAGATTGTAATCTTTCGGGCCGACCATGGCGCCCATGTTGAACCCGCTGGAAATATTGATGGGCGTCGCGCCCGTGTTGTAGAAGACCGCGGTCAGGGTGAAGTTGCCGTAGACGGTCAGCGAAGTGGTCGCGGCGGTCGAGTTGGACAACTGCGAGGCCCCGGTGACCACCCAATGATTGAAGACAAAGCCGGGGGTGGCCGTGGAAGCCGAAAGGCCCACGACCTGGCCGTAAGAGTAGGTTGACGACGGTGGGGTCAAGGTGATCCCCCCGCTGCCGCCGTTGACCTGTGTGGCCGGCGTGTAGCTGGCGGTAACGAAAACCGCCGCCACGGTCACGCTGGCACCATTTAGTTGCAACGTGGTCTGCGAGCCGCTGCCATTGGGCGTCCCATTGGTTACATTCCAACTGCCGAAGGAGTAACCCGCGTTGGCCGAGGCCGTGATCGTCGGCTGCGCACTGGGGAGGAAATACTGGCTGGCGGTAATCCCGGCCACCGTCACAGTGCCACCGGTGGTCTGGTTAATGGTCACGGTATCTTCCTGGCCGAAGCTGGCCGTCACGGTCACGTTGTCGGTCATGGCCGGCAGGTTGGCCTGCGAAACAGTGCTCGTGTTGACCGAGCCGCCCATCGTGCTGGTCCAATTGACGAAGTAGTAGCCGGTGGCGGGCGTAGCCGTGATCTGCGGCGTAGAGTTGGGGTTGTACACATTCGTCACATAAACGGGAGATACGGTCACCGCGCCGCCGGTCGGAGCAACGACCGTCACGGTGTAAGTCGTGGTGGCGGGGGTGTAGCTGGCCGACAGGGTGACGGGGCCGGTGATGAGCATCGTGGTATTGGAAGCGCTGGAGTCAGCAATGGTCGCGTTGGTCACTACCCAATTGGCGAAGGTGTATCCCCCGATGGGCACAACGGTGATGCTCACCGTCGTGTTGACGGGATAGCCGTTGACCAGGAATGGTATGCCGTTGGAACAGGTGGCGACGGTGATGTTGCCGCTGGCGGACGTCTGGACGGTCACCGTGTCCAGGCCGGCAGAGGTCGTGGCCGAGGCCGCGAAGAAGGCCAGTTCGGGAGCATAGTTGTTATACCAGACCGCAGCGAGAGTATTGACCAGCACGATGCTCTTGAGCAGCTTGGCGGAATTCAGCGTCAGGGGCGCGGAGAATTCGTAGAGGTTGGGCCCGAAGTTGTCGGCCCTAAAAGCCGGCGGGACGCGGCCGTCATAAAGATCCAAGCTGCAACGATAGATGTTGTTGTAGCCCGTGAGCGAGCCGGTGGGCGACTCAATGCCCGGACCGGCGCCGCCCTGAACCGCCGGCCAGTTGTAGAGAAGGCCTGAGGTCGAGTCGGAATATTTGGCCCAGATCTGGAGGCCTTCGGCGTTGGCGACCGTCAGGACGAAGTTGATGTCCGAGTAGTAGCCCTGGTTCGTCACCGGCAACGTCAACTGCGCGACGGTCCAGACGCCATTGTTGCGATTATTGCCGAAGACCGCGGCATTACTCATCGAGTCGATCGAGTCGGCGGGCATCGAGGCGTTGCCCAGGAACGAGGCGATGTTGTAAACGCCGCCGGGATAGGCGGTCGAGTTCAGGACGCCGTTCCGCGGCGTGCCCTGGATGCCGGACAAATAGGTGCCGCTGTACGAAAAAGAGAAGCCGTCGGAGCTCAACGTGTCGGCGCACAGACTGGCTGGGTTTTTGCCATCGCTCGCCAGGTTAAGCGAGTAGCCGGTCCACTCCCCACCGTACAAGGTTGGCAGGCTCTTGTTTTGCGCCTGGCAGTTGTTGTACATGGCCGGGCTGCACCAGGCGTTCATGTTGAACCCGCTCGAAATGGTCAGCGTGACCACCGGCTGGGCCATCGCCGGCACAGCCAGCGCCAACAGCGCGACAAACATCACCATCAACGTTACGTTCCTCTTCATGACCAGCGCTCCTTAGAAAAGATGACAGGCCTCAAGCCGGGCACCAATTTTGACTTCAATCCCGCAAAATGTAACACGACACTGTGTTACAGACAAGACCACAAAACCGATCGGACGGCAACACGCGGCCCCAGGCCGCCCCGCCCGCCGTTGGCGCAACTTATTAGTGCGCCCGCCTGAACCGACGCAGCAGGAGTCCCGACAGCCCCAGGGCCAGCAAGCCCAAGCTCGCCGGCTCCGGAACAAAAATCTGGTTGCCCTCACCGATGACCTGGACGGCGCCCGCGTCAGTGTTGGTGTTAATGTAGGCCCAGGAAGTCGGATTGTTGGAATCATAAGCAGAAGCCTGGTCGTCGCTCACCACCCAGGCATAAATCGGGGCGAAGCTGCTGGCGTTTCCCGTGTAATGGAACTCATACAAGGCCGTCACCGTCCCGGCGGCCACGCTGTTGATGGCCACGGCGGTGCCTGGCGCCCGCGAGGCGTTCTGGTCGAAGATGGCCCCGCCGCTACCAGGGGCACGGGCGTCTATTCCACTGATCACGGCCTGGTCAAAAGACGACCAGGCATAGCCGTTCGCGTACGTATCGTTGACCATGGTCGCGGTCGAAGTGCCATACAAGCTCGTGAGGGGCGTGAAGGCGGCCCCACCGCCGGTCAGGTACATCTCCGAGCCGAAGGCGGTCACCGCATCGGTGCGGCCGTTTGCGCTCACGAAGGTCAGACCGACCGTCATGACCCCAGTCGCGTCGTTCCAGGTCACGGTCGTCGGGTCAATCTGCATCTGAACATAGTCAGCCAGGGCCGGCGAAACCACAGCCAACACCACCAGTACCGCCAAGAACTTCATCATGTCACTTCTCCTTCTGCTGGGTACGCTTCCGGCAAATACCTCAGGGGGCCGACCCCAAGGCCGTCTCAGGCGGTACTCCACGGCACCGCCTGTACTTTTACGGCAACACGGTCCGGCGAGGCCACCCGGCGACCAAGTCGCGCAGGCCAGCATCCGCCGAACCGTCAAGCAAAAGGGGACGTTTCTCGACCAAGTCGAGATTCGTCCCCCGGAAGTCTCTTCAGTCTGCCTGCGGCAACTTCACCCCTGAAGTCACCGCAATACGGATCGAGCGACCGCTAAAATGTACGTCTCCGGACTCCCAGAACAAAGTGAGCCAACGACAAAAAAAAACGGGGACTGCAGTCTTGACACCCGCCAACCTGTGGCGTGTGCCAAGCCGCAATCCCCGCAAACCGCTAATAAAATTCGCCCGACGCCCTCCGGCGTTGAAGCATACTCTCACTCGAAGGCATTATGACACAAAAAAAACAGGAAAGCAAATAATTCCGTCAGAAAATCGGCCGCCGCGACGTAACCGCATGTGGCACAACGGGTTGGGCTACAATAAAAAATCGACCCCACTAGTGAGATTGTGTCATGGGAACCCTTTGGTTCTGGTTCGCACCGGAAGATCGCCCTGGTCAAGACAACGATGTCGTATTGCTGATCTTGCTGGACCAGTAAGGTTCGCTAGACCGGTGTGTGAACTGACCAAAAGTCGGCGGCGCTGCCTGGCTGACCTTCCCCGTGAATCCCAACGCCTACACGACCATCAACACCACCAGCGTGTCACGTAACTTGAACCGCGCCACCCAAAAACAACAACCTGAAAAGCCGTACGCGGAGCAATGCTCCCCCAACTTCATCAGGCATTGTCAAGGATATAGTGAAAACAGGAAGGAAAATTTGGGAAGGAGTTATTGTCCTTGACGAAGGACCGGGGCGGGGGATAAGATGCTTTGTCGGCGGCGCATTGGTTTAAGGACTTCGGGAAGAGTGTAAATGGTCCTGGAGCGGCGCGTGAGGCGAAGATGAGGTGTGAGACAAGCCGGGGCATCCTGTGAAGGGGTGCGTCCGGCGTTTTTGACGGGGCGGCATTAGGCAGGGGATTAAGAAAATGGCAAAAAGCCGTAAACGATTGGGCGAGATCCTGAAGGAATGGGGTCTGGTGACGGACGAGCAGATTGAGGCGGCGCTCTTGTCGCAACAGGAATCAAACCATAAGATCGGCGAATGCCTGGTGGAGATGAAGTACTGCAAGAGCGAGGACGTGGTCAAGGCCCTGGCGCTGCAGTTCAACATGGAGTATGTGGACCTGGACCTGGTGAGCATCGGCCATGACACGTTCGAGTTGATACCCGAGAACATCATTCGGGAATATACGGTTCTGCCGCTGGGGAAAGAGAAGAACAAGCTGAAGGTGGCGATAACGGATCCGATGGCCTTGGACACGATTGACGCGTTGCGGTTCCGGCTGAACATGGAGATCGAGACGGCGTTGGCGCCGCGGGAGAAAGTCCTGGCGGTGATCAAGAGCTACACCGGCGAGGTGGAGGCGGTCAGCGAGAGCGAGATGGACAGCATGATGAACCAGTTCAAGGAGGGGTACGAGGATGCGGCAGGCGAGGAAGCGGCGGCGCGTGATGATTCCGGCGACGACGCTCCGATCATTCGCCTGGTGACGATGATGATTCACGATGCGGTGAAGATGCGGGCGAGCGACATTCATGTGGAGCCGATGGCGGACACGCTTCGGATCCGGTTCCGTGTGGACGGGAACTGCATCGAGCGCGACTCGCCGCCGAAACGGTTGCAGAACTCGATCATCAGCCGCATCAAGATCATGTCGGGCATGGCGATCGAAGAAAAACGGATTCCGCAGGACGGACGGATCCGGATGAAACTGGAGGGGAAGGATCTGGATTTTCGGGTGAGTTCTCTGCCGGCGTACCACGGCGAGAGCATGGTGATGCGTATTCTGCGTAAGGAGTCGGTGAAGGTAGGTTTGGGGGCGTTGGGGTTCTCGACGGCGGATTTTGAGATTTTCCAGAAGATAATCAAGCGGCCGAACGGGATATTCCTGGTGACCGGCCCGACGGGGTCAGGTAAGACGACGACGCTGTATTCGGCGCTTAATGAGCTGAACCGACCGGACAAGAAGATCATCACGGCGGAGAACCCGGTGGAGTACAACCTGTCGGGGATCAACCAGTGCCAGGTTCATGAAAGCATCGGGCTGACCTTTGCGGCGATTTTGAGGGCGATGTTGCGTCAGGCGCCGAATATTATTCTGGTCGGGGAAATACGAGATTTGGAGACGGCGGAGATTGCAATTCAGGCTGCTTTGACGGGACACTTGGTATTCAGTACGCTTCACACTAACGATGCGCCGTCGGCGTTGACGCGATTGATCGACATGGGGGTGAAGCCGTTCCTGGTTTCATCGTCGGTTCAGGCGGTGATGGCGCAGCGGCTGGTGAGCGTGTTGTGCAACGAATGCAAAGTGCCCGACAACGACATCGATTTGAACCTTCTGAGAAGCCTGGGACTGACGGAAGATCAGATATCCAAGGCAAATTTCATGAAACCGGTGGGTTGCGACAAGTGCCTGCGGACGGGTTATTACGGTCGGCTGGGGATTTTCGAGATCATGGCGATGAACAACGATTTGCGGGAGATGGCGTTCCAGAGGCGACCGTTGCAGGAATTGCGTAAGGCGGCGATAGGATTCGGGATGCACACGCTCCTGGACGACGGCCTGGCGAAGGCGATGGCGGGGATAACTCCGCTGTCGGCGGTCCTGGCGCAGGCGGCGCGTGAAGTGGCGATGGCCTTGCCATCGAGTTCGTAAGTGCCTTACAATAAAGACGTTACGTTTGTTTTGCCAGATGGTTCGCCTTCTCGCCGTGCCACAACCGGTCATGGCACCATGTCTTACCGTGCGGCAAGGCGAAGGTGAAATTTGACGAATTCGAGGCGAAAATACTAGAATGACGGTGGAAGAGGAAGATTTCACCGTTGCGTGAGGGCTAGCCAAAACCACTCACCGGCCCAAAGGGGCCGTCCTCTCCCGGGGAGAGGTGATAATGACAACGGCATTGGGAGCAAGGGTTATGGCCACGGGCGCGATACAGATTGACAAGCTGCTTCAGGCGGTGATCACAAACAACGCCTCGGACTTGCATTTGCACGTGGGGCGGCCGCCGACGTTGCGGCTTCATGGGCGGCTGCGGTCGCTGGATACGAAGGTGCTGGAGCCGGCGGACACGGTTGCGCTGATGAAGAGCATCGCGCCGGAACGGTTCGTCCAGGAAGTGGAAGAGGAGGGGTCGGCGGACTTCGGGTTCGGGTACGGTGACAAGGCACGGTTTCGCGTGGCGGTGTTCAAGCAGCGCGGGAACGTGAGCATTACGCTGCGTCTGATCCCGTCGAAGCTGATGAGTTTCGAGGAGTTGGGTCTGCCGCCGATCGTGCGGACGCTGCTGAACCGGCCGCGCGGGATCTTCCTGGTGACGGGTCCGACGGGGTCGGGAAAGACGACGACGCTGGCGACGATGGTGAACGAGGTGAACGAGACGCTGGACCGGCACATCGTGACGGTGGAAGATCCGATCGAATATTACCACCCGCACAAGAAGTCGATGGTGAACCAGCGCGAGGTGGGCGTGGACGTGCCGAGCTTCGGGGAGGCCTTGCGGCGCGTGCTGCGTGCGGACCCGGATGTGATCATGGTCGGTGAACTGCGCGACCTGGAGACGATGCAGGCGGCGATCCGGGCGGCGGAGACGGGGCACTTTGTGTTCGGGACGCTGCACACGACCAGCGCCCTGGGGACGATCAGCCGGTTGGTGGATAGTTTTCCGACGGACCAGCAGGAGATGGTGCGGGTGCAGTTGGCTTCGACATTGATGGCGGTACTGAGCCAGCAACTCTGCCCGCGGTGCGACATGCCGGGGCGGGTAGCGGCGTTTGAATTTTTGTATTGCACGCCGGCGACGGCGAACCTGATCCGCAAGAACGAGACATTCCGGATCGAGTCGATCATTCAGACCGGGCGGAAGTGGGGGATGCAGTTGCTGGACGAGTCGCTGCTGGGTCTGTATCACCGTGGCATCATCGACGTGGAGACGATGATGGAGAAGGCGAACCGGCCGAACGAATTGGAAGAGAAACTGGACGCGGACGAGGTGAAGAAGCTGAAGGAGAAGGGGACGTTGACGGACGCGGACGAGTAACGGCGAATTAAAAATTAAAAATGTAAAATTAAAAATTGAAGAAGCAACGGCAACAACAGCACGGGAGAAGCCGTATGGTGACAGCAGGGAATAAAGCGACGCGGAAACTGATCGGCCAGATCCTGGTCGAGTTGGGGTCGGTGACGGAAGCGCAGGTCCGCGAGGCGCTGGATATCAAGCATCGCAAAGGCGGGGCGACGGGCGCGGTGCTGGTGGAGTTGGGTTATTGCACGGAGCGCGACATCTCGCTGGCGCTGGCGGTGCAGTCGGGGATGCAGCAGATTAATCTGGACGAGTTGGAGATTCCGCCGGAGCTGCTGGAGAAGGTGGATCCGATGACGGCGCGGTCGTACCGGATCATTCCGGTGTCGCTGAGCGGCGGGCGGCTGACGGTGGCGATGGGCGATCCGGAGAACTTTCGGACGCTGGACGATCTGCATTTCCTGCTGGGCTTGGATTTGGAAGGGGCGGTGGCGGATCCGGCGGCGATTCAGCGGGCGCTGGACAAATATTACAAAGATGAAGCGGCGTCGATGGAAGAGGTGATGGGCGAACTGGAGAGCCTGCAGGCGCAGTTTTTCTCGCCGGAGGACGACGCCTCGGGGAGCAAGGGCGTGGACCTGGCGGACGTCAGTGCCATGGCCGACTCGCAGCCGGTGAAGAAGCTGCTGAACCTGGTACTCTTGCAGGCGATTCGGGACAAGGCCTCGGACATTCATTTCGAGCCGTTTGAAGACGAGTTCAAGATGCGCTACCGGATCGACGGGGTGCTGTATGAGATGGTTCCCCCGCCTCGGCACATCGCGTTGGCGGTGGCGAGCCGCATCAAGGTCATGTCGAACCTGGACATCGCGGAGCGGCGGTTGCCGCAGGACGGGCGCATCGAGTTGAACGTGGGGGGTAATTCGGTGGACCTGCGCGTGTCGGTGCTGCCGACGATGTTCGGGGAGAGCGTGGTCATGCGCGTGCTGGATCGGACGCAGATCTCGCTGGACCTGGCGAAGGTGGGCCTCAGGGACGATGAACTGAAAGAGTTCCGGGACATTCTGGAGTTGCCGAACGGGATCGTGGTGGTGACGGGGCCGACGGGGTCGGGGAAGACGACGACGCTGTACTCGGCGCTGCGAGAGTTGAACAAAGTGGACGTGAAGGTGATCACGACCGAGGATCCGGTGGAGTACGACATCGACGGCCTGGTCCAGGTGCAGATCAACGAGGACATCGGGTTGACGTTCGCGTCGTGCCTGCGGTCGATTCTGCGGCAGGACCCGGACATCATCCTGGTGGGCGAGATGCGCGACTTCGAGACGGTGGAGACGGCGATTCACGCGAGCCTGACGGGGCACTTGGTGTTTTCGACGCTGCACACCAACGACGCCCCGACGGCGGTGACGCGGCTCCTGGACATGGGCGTGGAGCCGTACCTGCTGACCTCGACGGTGGAGGCGATCGTGGGTCAGCGTCTGGTGCGGCGGATTTGTCTGCATTGCCGGTCGGAGTTCAAACCGACCGAGGACATGCTGATGGAGTTGAACCTGACGCCGGAGACGGTGAAGAACCGGACGTTCTATTACGGCCGTGGATGCGAACATTGCAACAACACGGGTTATCGGGGCCGGACGGCGATTTTCGAGATTATGCGGATGGACGATGAACTGCGCGATCTGATCCGCAATCATGCTTCGAGCAACGTGCTGCGGTCGGCGGCGCGGCAGCGGGGGATGCGGAGTTTGCGTGAGAGCGGGCTGTTGTCGATTTACGACGGAGTGACGACGATCGAGGAAGTGGTGAAAGAAACGATCTGGGAGGAGTAAGCGATGCCACGGTACCAGTATGAGGCGATGAACGCACAGGGCCAGGAAGTTCGCGAGGAGATCGAGGCCGCGAGCCAGGAAGAGGCGGTGGCGAAGATCCGGGCCAAGAACTTTTTCCCGACGGACATCCGGGAAAAGGGGGCGACGAAGCAGCGCAAAGGCCGGTCGCCCGGCCAGTCGCCGAAGAAGGGCAAGACGATTGCCTTCGGCGGCGTGTCGGGGAAAAACCTGACGCTGTTCACGCGACAACTCTCCACGCTGCAGGACGCCGGGTTGCCGATTTTGCGGAGCCTGCGGATTCTGCACGGACAGCAGAAGCCCGGGGTGCTGAAGAACGCCCTGTCGGACATTATCGAGGACGTGGAGGCCGGCTCGACGCTGTCGGAGGCGATGGCGAAGCACGGGAAAGTGTTCGACCGGCTGTATGTGAACATCGTGCGGGCGGGCGAGGCGGGCGGCGTGCTGGACAAGATTCTGGTGCGTCTGGCGGAGTTCAAGGAGAAGTCGCTGGCCCTGAAGCGGCGCGTGGTGGGGGCGCTCGTGTACCCGGTGATGGTGATCGGCGTGGCGGTGGGCATCGTGTCGCTGATCATGGTCTTCATCATTCCGAAATTCGAGAAAATTTTCAAGGATTTCCATACGACGTTGCCGGCGCCGACGCGGATGCTGATCAACATCAGCCACTTTGCGTTGCTGTATTGGTACGTGTTTGTGAGCATACCGATTGTGGTGTACCTGGCGATGCGACTGGTGAAGGCGACGGAGGGCGGGCGGTACATGATGGACTGGCTCTGGCTGCACCTGCCGCTGGTGAGCGGGATCGTCAACCGCAGCGCGGTTTCGCGGTTCACGCGGACGCTGGGGACGTTGGTGGCCTCCGGCGTGCCGATTCTGGAGGCGTTGAAGATCACCCGCGACACGGTGGGCAACGAGGTGATTTCGCGGGCCTTGACGAAGGTGCACGACAGCATCCGCGAGGGCGAGAGCATTGCGGCGCCGCTGAAGCAGAGCGGGGTGGTCGACGCGATCGTGGTGAATATGATCGACGTGGGCGAGGAGACGGGCGATCTGGACAAGATGCTGACGAAGGTCGCCGATAATTATGATGAGGAAGTGGATGTGCTGGTGGGCGGTCTGGTGGCAGCGCTGGAGCCGATCATGGTGGTGACGCTGGGCGTGATCGTGGGCGGAATCGTGGTGGCGTTGTTCCTGCCGCTGGTGGAACTGATTAAATCGGTGAAGTCGTAAGCGAAGAAGGTAAAAAGGTAAAAGTAAAAAGTAGAAAGAAGAAAAACGGTGGGTGGTATGGCGGCGTTGTTTGCCGCCATGAGGTCAAGAGCAAAACCCCTCACCCGGCCCTGGTGGGCCACCCTCTCCCAGGGGAGAGGGGTGAAGCGGCAAGAGGAAAAGGAGGATCGGCCATGAGGGCAGGGGCGAAAGGTTCACGAGGCGGGTTCACGCTGATCGAACTGCTGCTGGTGATCTCGATCATTCTGCTGCTGCTGACGATCCTGGTGGTGGCGGTGCATAATAACTCGACGGGCGTGGTGGTGGCGATGCAGCGGATGAATACGCTGTCGGCGGCGCTGGATGCGTACAAGAACGTGTTTGGCGTATATCCGCCGAGCAACCAGAAGTGGGATCACAACGCGCCGCAATATGGGGCGCAGTGCCTGTACTATTATCTGAAAGGCAAGCCGGATTCCAACGGAGTAAGTCACGGCTGGTCGAACGCCCTCCACAACATTCCGGTGGAGTTTAACTGGGAAGGGGCGATGAACGTCGGCGCGGATTGGACCTCGACGCCAAATAATCCTAATCTTGGTACGGCGCAGTATTTCAACGACGGGATTCCGGGCGGCGACCGGGCGATGTTGTATTACCGGGCGTCGTGGATGGTGGGCCAGGCGCAAAACACAAATGGAGCGCCCACCCCGCCTCCGACACTTCTGGCGACATCGACCCTCTCTATCGGCGGGTCACTGGGACTCTACAGTTATTACAGATACGAAGATAACTGCGATGCTGGCTCTTCTTATACCAGCGATTCCCCGTTCTGGCCGGGCCAGGGCAATGCGCCGCCTAAATTGGATCCCACCACTGGTTCGTCGGTCACCTTTACCAAGCAGCAACAGTGGGAGAATGAGATCACGGACATAGATAAGACCAGAAATTCGTCAACCAACGCCAACGACCTGGGCGCAGGCGATATCACCATGACGACGCCGGCGGCGCAGCGGTATCCGCAGCGGGCGATGACGTACATCCTGATTTCGGCGGGCGTGGACCGGGAGTTCGGCCTGCCGTCGGATCCGAGCAAGGGTTGGGCCAGCGACGACATCATGAACTTCACGCCGTGAGGCGGTCCCGTTGCGACCGAGAACAGTAGAGCAGGAGAACAGGTGAGCAGTTGATAACAACAAAAGCAACGGTTTAGTCTGGTCGGGAGTGGAAAAATGAACAGGAAGAGTAGAGAGACTCGGCGGGGCTTTACGCTGGTGGAGCTGATGATGGTGGTGCTGATCATCAGCCTGCTGATCTTCACGCTGATTCCGGCGATAAACGGGGTGGTGCGGGAGGTGAAGATTTACCAGACGCGGGGGCTGGTGAACATGCTGGACCTGGGGGTGCAGCAATACAAGGCGGCGTTCGGGGCCTATCCGCCGACCACCTTTCCGCAGCCGCCATCGACGAACCTGGACGGCTGGTGGTGGCAGGGCGGCAGCCCGTACGGGACGGCGGCGGAGCCGGTGGGGGATCCGTCGGGTGGGATGGGGGCGCCGGGCATTCTGACCTATTGCCTCCAGGGCCCGGCCGGTATGGGTTGGCGGGTGAACCGGGACGGCAGACAGGCCTCTCCTGGTAACCAGAATGGTTCGGTGACGGCGGACTTCGGTCCCTGGATGGAGGCGGGCAACAGTAGCTTACAGGCTTTTAAGTCGCATCGGAATTACGGCGGAGGGACGAATGCTATTAATCTTTATCGTCCGACGTTCGTCGATGCGTTCGGGACGCCGATCGTGTACTTTGCGGCGATAATGAATGTGAACGGGGTTCCGACTTGGCCGAAGTTAAGCATGCCGATCCAGCCGCATGACCGCTACAACCCCGGGGAGGTCGAAGAATTCTGGGTAGATGTTTCCGGCGGTTCCTACGGGGCGAATGCGACTCCGATGCATGATGTTATGACTCGAGCTTGGCTGCCGACCACGCCCGACAGCTTCGAGACCAAAGTCTACGTGTGGTGGGAAGTAGTTGACTACATGTTCTATTCCGGGATGACGAACCAGACCTACGCCCAGTGGACCACGATTGGTACGAACGGCCAGAAGCTGTACAATCCGACGTCGTACGTGATCTGGTCGGCGGGGCCGGACCAGTTGTTCGGGTTCTGGGCCTATGACTATTCGCAGGGCTGGTATCTCCCGGACCTGACGTTCAACCCGGCAAACTTCGACGACATTACGAATTTCAGGTAGGAAAAGAAGTCCTCAGTCTTCAGGTACGGCAAAAAAAAGAAGAGACCGAAAAAGAAACTGCATCCCCCGGCAGTGCTGGGGGCATAAACGGCGGGACGGGGAATGAAAGCAATGAACCATAGGATTTCGTCACGGGGCTTTACGCTGCTGGAGATGATCATGGTGGTGTCGATCATCCTGTTCCTTTTGGGGACGCTGGTGGTGTTCGTGGCGAACGCGAACCTGGAATCACAGAAGATGTCGACGCGGAAGATCATCGATGGGATAGAATCGGCGCTGGTGACCTATTACGACGAGTGGGGGCAGTATCCTCCACAGTCGCAATTGGGGAGCGATCCGATCAGTGTCTCGACGGCGCTGTGCCAGGCGTTGTCGGGAAGCGGGAAGAACGGCATTAAGAGCGGCACGGTGAGTTCTTTGGCGTCGCTGCCCGCGGGGGCGGTGGCTACGAACCAGGCGACGAGCCAGAATTACTTTGTAGATGCGTGGAAGAATCCGATCGGGGGTAAGGTTTTCGACCTGGGGTCAGATAGCGCGAAGGCCAATGGTGGGATGCCGTTCCTCTATTCCTGCGGGCCGGACGGGCTGGCCTCTGCCGGCTATGGGACGACCTTGACCCCTTTGCCGACGAGCGGGCCGGATGCGGATAATATATCGAACTTCCGGGATTTGCAGGCAACCGGAACCTGGAACTACTCACAGTAGTGCGGAGGGAAGGGCCATGCGAGAGCGGACGGACGGCTTTACGCTGATCGAGTTAATGCTGGTGATCACGATCATCGTGCTGATGGCGGGGACGGCGGTGCCGCTGTTGACGCAGATGTCGGGGGCGTCGAAGACGGATAACGCGGCTAGTCAGGTGCAGTCGATGATCCTGATGGCGCGGCAGATGGCGGTGCAGTACCACACGGAGACGTCGGTGCGATTTCTGCCGCCGTACACGGGAAGTAACGGCTCGGTCCATCCGTTCACGCGGATGATCCTGGGGCAGATTCAAACGGGTAGTTTAGCGGGGAGTGGAAACTTCGGGGTGGTGGCTGGTTCCTATGCGATCGACCTGCCCAACGGGATCCAGGCGGTGTCGTCGACCATGTTGGCGAATCCTCCGACTCCTCCGGCGACCTATCCGACTTTCAGCATTGCTTTCAATTCGGCGGGGACGGTGCATCCACAGACCCAATCAGCGAATCTGGTTCTGGACATCGGACCGATCAGTGGGACGGAATCAACGGAGAAGACGGTGGAGTACCGGCTGAACCGGGTAACGGGCGCGTTTCTGCAATTGACGGATCGGGAGATAACGCACTAGAGTTTTTGTATTTCGGCCATAAGTCGGTCGAAGAGTTGGTTTTCGGGGATTTTTTCGCCGCCGGTCCGGCCGTGACGGAAAAGGAGTCCGAAGCCTTTTCCGGCGGCTAGCCCCAAGTCGGCTTCGCGGGCTTCACCGGGTCCGTTGACGACGCAGCCCATGACGGCGACGCGCAGGGGGCGACGGATGGAACGGGTGGCCAGGTAGAGCCGTTCGGCGAGCGGGGCGAGGTCAACCTGGCAGCGTCCGCAGGTGGGGCAGGAGAGGACTTCGACGCCGCCGAGTGGGCGGAGGTGGAGTATTTCGAGCATGCGGACGGCGGTCTGGACTTCGATGAGCGGATCGCCGGTGATGCTGACGCGGATGGTGTCGCCGAGACCTTCGGCCAGGAGCGAGCCGATGCCCAGGGCGCTTTTGAGGACGGCTTCCTCGCGCGGTCCGGCGGCGGTGATGCCGAGGTGCAGGGGGCAGTCGCAGGCGACGGCGACGGCGCGATAGGCGGCGATGGTGGTGGGAACGTCGCTGGCCTTGAGGGAAAGGACGAGGTCGCGGAAGCCGCGCGACTGGAAGAGGTCGAGGTAACGGAGAACTTCGCTGACCATGCGATCGGCGATTTGTTGCGGCGAATGTTGCGAGGGGATGGTTTCCGGCGTTAACCCCTCGCCCGGCCCTTGCGGGCCACCCTCTCCCGAGGGAGAGGTGTCTTTTGAACGCGGCATGATGGAGCCGGAGTTGACGCCGAGGCGAATGGCGGCGCCGCGAGCTTTGGCGGCGTCGATGACCTGGAAGAGGTCGTCGTCGGCGGGGACGTTGCCGGGGTTGATGCGGATTTTGTCGACGCCCTGGTCGAGCGTGGCAAGAGCGAGGCGGGCGTTGAAGTGGATGTCGGCGACGAGCGGGGTGTCGACCTGTCGGCGGATGCGACCGAGGGCCTCGGCGTCGGCCATGGTGGGGACGGCGAGGCGGACGAGGTCGGCCCCGGCTTCGGCGAGTCGGCGGATCTGGGCGACGGTGGCGTCGACGTCGGCGGTGGGCGTGGTGGTCATGGATTGGACGGCGACGGGAAAGCCGGAGCCGAGGGTGAGCCGGCCGACGCGAACGGAGCGCGTGACGCGTCGCGGAAAGTTGACCTGGTCGTCGTTCATGAGGATAATTATCACGAGAGAACGGTTCGGCGTCAAAAGGAAACCGGGCGGAGGACGAGGAAGATGAAAGCCAAGAGCGGTTTTACGCTGATCGAGATCATGCTGGTGATCCTGATCATCGGAGTGCTGATCGGGATGCTGTTGCCGGCGATCAACGCGGCAACGATACTCTTCAAGATCAAGGACACCGAGACGCGAATCGGGACGCTGGGACAGTGCCTCGAACAATACAAGCAGACGTTCGGGGATTATCCGCCGAGCCACGCGTCAACATCGACAACCTGGTCCTATCCAACTTTGACCCCAAGTCAGTGGACTGATAATTCTGGAGGCTTGCATTACCTGACCATCAACTTGCCCATGTCAGCCAATGCCAACGATCCTCAAGCTCCTTTGGGCGGGGGCTTGCTGTTTTACTTTCTGATGGGGCCGAATCAGATCGGCTGGAGCGCGACGGACTCTAGCGTGAACTCAGGCCCCGGCACGCCTGCTGTGCGCGTGTCGGCCAACTGGCCGGCGCAGGAAGTGCTGACCAAGATAATTTATACGCCCCATCCGATACCGTCTGGTACTTCTCCGTCGGACTGTGCGATGTACTATTTCGAGGATGGTTTCGGTAGCGCGGGATTTTTTCAGGGAACGATCCAGTATTCGTTGCGTCTGAGCCGCGGCATGAACCAGAACGACGGCCGCAATGTTCCGGCCGGTGGCTTCGACTCGGCCGACCTGGATTATGCGTTCAACCAGACGACGGGATCGACCCTGGTGGCCGGACCGAGTTGGCAGCGGATCACCTTGCAGTGTACGTTGCCATATATTCTGATCAGCGCGGGGCCGGACCGGATTTTCGGCTATGTGAAGTCAACCTACAATTCGTCGACCGGAGTGACCACGATGGCGCCGACCACCACGGCCGGGGCAACGGACGGGACGTCGGACGATATCATGAACTTTTCGCACAACTAGGAGCGGCAGAAATTTGAGAACAATGAAAGCGGCGCTAATAGTTCTCGCGGCGGGTTGGGCGATGGCGATGACGACCCCGACGGCGGGTACTGGTGCGCCAACGGCAACGGCTCCAAGTAGCAACCGCAGGGCAGAGACAAGTTCTGCCCCTACGAAAAACAGCAGCAGGATAGATCCGGCGGTGCAGGAGGCGTCGGCGCGGGCGTATGCGCAGCTCTTCCGGTCACTGGAGGATCTCCAGGTGACGCCGGAGCAGCGCGTGGGTGAGTTCCTGTCGAGCGGCGCGGACACGCGGGCGCGGGTGTACGGGGCGGTTCGTCGAGCGGTTCGGGCGACGCCGCCGCAAGTCTATAGCGACGGAGCGACGGCGGTGCAGGTGGAGTTGCCGCTGCGGGAGGCGGTGCGAGCGCTGGCGGAGGCGTGCCGGGAGAAGAATATGGAAGTTGCGGCGGGGCAGGGGACAGATTCAAAGACACCCTCACCCGACCCTCTCTCGCCAAGAAAGAGGGGTGAAGAAGCAACAACGGCAAAGCCAGCAGTTTCGGCTTCGACAGATCGTGCTGCAGCAAGGTTTCAGCCGGAGGATTTCGAGAAGATCGTACTCTATACGGATCGCGAGTCGCTGTGGGGCTTCGGGACTGCGAAGGGCCTGGTCGAGGCGGGTCTGGGATCGGAAGCGCCGGCGGGCTGGCGCGACCTCGGGGTGTTCGGGCGACTGAAGGTCCGACATGACGCGACGGAGAACGGCTACCGGCAAATTCTGGAGCGGATACGGACGATGCGGGTCTCGCCGACGCGGACGGTGGGCGAGTTTCTGGGGTCGGACAAGCGGATCGAGGCGGATATGGAAGTTTTTGTCAGATCTCGTCCTGCGGCGTCGGAGGCGCGGTACCTGCCGGAGCGGATCTGCGAGGTGGACGTGTCGCTGCCGGTGGCGGACCTGGTGGGGGAGCTTAAGTCTCTGGCGAACGCTTACGAAATGGCGACCTTTCCGGCTGCCGGATTTAACGAGTTGAGCTTGAGTGTGGCGGGTTCGGCGCTGGAGGTGACGGGTGTGGCGGTGCCGGAACCGGCGGCGCGGATGGCCGAGCCGGCGGCGGCGCTCTGGTCGCGTACGGCGGAGGCGGAGTTGCCGGAAGCGGCGGACGACGCGCAGCAGCGGCGTTTGCTGGCAGCGCGAGCGGCGCTGGCAATGGCGCGGGAGGGGTTGCGCGAGGAGATATATGCGAAGCCGCTGGCGGGCGGGACGGTGGGCACAGCGGTCGATGCGAATCCGGGGCTACGGAAAGACATCGATACATTTCTGGAGAATCTACGAGAAGTGAAGGTGCGGAACCTGAAGGGGAACCGGGTGGAGGTCACGGCGGAGATCGTGCCGGGACGGATGGGGGAAGTTCTGGAGTATTATCGGAAGAAGCTGGAGAAATAGGCTTCAGACCTCAGACTTCAGGTACAGCAGAAACAACAAAAAAAACAACAGCGTCCCCCAGCAGTGCTGGGGGCTTCAAAAACAACAAACAACAACGGTAAAGCCAAGCGGAAAACGGCAATTTATTGCGGCGGCTGACAAGAAGCCGCCCTACATGCTGCGCGGAGACGGCGGATGAGGCGGGAGGTGAGAAAGAAGGCGGGCAGGGCGGCGAGCCAGAGGGCGGCCCAGAGGGAAAAGTGCCAGGTGGCGAAAACGGCGGCGGCGTCGGCGACAGGGAGAAGCAGGAGGGCTCCGAGGATCACGGAGTCGGGCTTGAGTGAGAATATGGATTTGAGACCGCGGCGTTTTTCGAGGCCGCTGGCGAGTGAGGCGAGGGCGGTCAGGGCGGCGACGGTGACGAGAAGGGCGAGGCAAAAGTTGGCGTGGGGCGAGTGGCAGAAGTTCCAGTCTCCGGCGGCGGCGGAGAAACCGATGAGGATGTTGCCGGCGCGGCAGGCGGCCATGAAGGGGACGGCGGTGAGGGTCCAACGTTTGGCGAGGGCGTTGTAAAGGATGATGGCGGCGAGGGTGGCCTGGGCCATTTCCAGGGCGGGACGCGGGAGAAAAGCGGCGGCGAGGCAGGCCAGGCCGAGGAGAAAAGCGGCGACGGAGACGGCGGTGAGGTAGGAGAGTTCGCCTCGGGCGATGGGCCGGTCGCGTCCGGCGGCGCGGTCGTCGGAGGCGTCGAGCAGGTCGTTGAGGGCCATGCCGAAGAGGTAGAGGGCAGGGGAGAGAATAAGGAGCGGCCAGAGGCGGGACCAGGAGAAGTCGGCGGGACCGGCCAGGGCGATGGCGGCGCCGGCCAGGACATCGGCCAGGGCGGTCCAGACGAGGGGGAGTCGGACGAGTCGGAGGATGGGGAGGAGGAGTCGCATGAGTTAAGTATAAGAAAGTAAAAAGTAAAAAGGAAAAAGTAAAAATTGAAAAGACAACAAAAGGAACAGCACAGGGGCAAGACGCCCCTGTGACTCACGGGCGGGACGCCCGTGCCACGGTGAAACAGCAAACGTTATTGGCAACAGGGCGGCGAGCGGCTAGAATCGTGGGTGGAATGGAGGCGGCGGATGATTGTGACGATCGACGGGCCGGCGGGGAGCGGGAAGTCAACGGTGGCGCGGCTGCTGGCGCGGCGGTTGGGGGTGTCGCACCTGGATACGGGGGCGATGTATCGGGCGGTGACGGTGGCGGGAATGGAACGCGGGGTGGATTTGGCGGATGAGGCGGCGCTGGAATGGCTGGCGGGAGAGATTAAGATTGAGATGCGGGAGCGAGCGGGAAAGCTACAGGTTCTGGTGGACGGCAAAGACGTGACGGCGGCGATACGGGAAAACCAGGTGAGTTGCGAGGCATATCATGCGGCATCGAATGCGGGGGTGCGGGCGCATCTGGTGGCGGTGCAGCGGGAGATCGGGCGGCAATGGGGGAGCCTGGTGACGGAGGGGCGGGACCAGGGATCGGTGGTGTTTTCGAAGGCGGAATTGAAAATTTATCTGGATGCGTCGGAAGAAGTGCGGGCCGAGCGGCGGAGGAAAGAACTGGCGGAGCGCGGGCAGGAGGCGGCGCTGGGGCAGGTGCGGGAAGAGATTCGTCATCGCGATGCGAGCGACCGAGGGCGTGCGGTGGGTCCGCTGCGGGTGCCGGAGGGAGCGGTGGTGGTAGATACGTCGGAGATGACGGTGGAGGAGGTGGTGGAAAAATTGGCGGGGCTGGCGGCGGAAAGAATGAAAAATTAAAAATGCAAAATTAAAAATGAAAAGAAGAATACACGGCAACGTGGAGGACGGCTCGGTGATTTTTCAGCGGATCTGGTACAGCCTCTTTCAGATTACGGCGGCGGGGCTGTACGTGGGCCTGATGGGTGGTCGGGCCTATCATCGGGAGCGCGTGCCGCGACGGGGCGGGTTGCTGGTGGTGTCGAACCATCAGAGCTATCTCGATCCGATCCTGGCGGCGATTTCGATCTATCGGCCGTTCAACCCGATGGCGCGGGCGACGCTGTTTCGTGTGGGACCGTTTGGGTGGCTGATCCGGTCGCTGTACGCGTTTCCGGTGAAGCTGGGCCGGGCGGACGTGGGGGCGATGAAAGAGGCGTTGCGGCGGTTGCGGGCGGGGCGGATCGTGCTGGTGTTTCCGGAGGGAACGCGTACGCGGGACGGGTCGATTGGGAAGCTCCAGGCAGGGATTATCGTGATGGCGCAGCGAGCGGGTGTGCCGGTGCTGCCGATGGTGATCGATGGGGCGTATGAATGCTGGCCGCGTGGGCGGCTGCTGCCGACGCTGGGTCCGGTACGGGTGATCTATGGTGAGCCGGTGGGAGCGGAACAGGTGCAGGAGGCGCCGGTGGAAGAGACGATTGAGGAAGTTCGGCGGCGGATGATGGCGTTGCAGGCGGAGGTGCGGCAAAAAAAGGCAGAGTGTATTCTTAGAATATAATGCGGGTGCAGACGAGTTGGCGTTCGCCCGGTGAGCAAGACCCGCCGTGGCACATTCGAGGAAAAAAACTTGAAGATTGAAATCGGGACAAAGTCGGTGGAGATTGCGACGAATAGCGGGTTCTGTTTCGGGGTGAAGCGGGCGATCGAACTGGCGGAAGCGACGCTGAAGCGCGGCGGGCGGGTTTATAGCCTGGGGCCGGTGATCCACAATCCGCAGGAGATAGCGCGGTTGGAGGCTTTGGGGCTGCGGGTGATTGCGGAGGTTGATGAGGCGGAGGACGGGGTGGTGATCATCAGGTCGCACGGGATAAATCCGGCGACGGCGGAGGCGGCGCGGCAGAAGGGATTGGAATTGGTGGACGCGACGTGTCCGCTGGTGCGGAGGGCGCAGAATCTGGCCGGGAAACTGCACGAGGAAGGATACGCGGTGGTGATCGTGGGCGATGCGGAACACCCGGAGGTTGAGGCGATCCTGGGGTACGCACCGGGGGCGACGGTGATCGCCGGGCCGGAGGAAGTGGAGAAGGTGACGGGTAGTCCGAAATTGGGGGTGGTGAGTCAGACGACGAAATCGCCGAAGGAGTTTCGGGAGATCACGAGTCAGATCGCGCGGCGGTTCGAGGGGCATGAGCTGCGCGTGTTCCAGACGATCTGCAATGCGACGGTGGACCGGCAGAGCGCGGCCTTGGAGCTGGCGGGGCGAGTGGAGGTGATGTTCGTGCTGGGCGGGCGGAACAGTTCGAACACGCGGCAACTGGCGAGCCTGTGCGAGAAGGCGGGGGTGCAGACGTATCACCTGGAGCGGGCGGAGGAGTTGACGCCGGAGATGGTGGCGGGGTTGAGGACGATTGGGGTGACGGCGGGGGCGAGCACGCCGGAGTGGGTGGTTCGTGAATTTATCGAGCGGGTGAAAAGTCTCGACGCGAGCTAATTAAAGCGGTATAATGCCGGACTTCGATCAGCAACGCCGGGGCAGAGATAAACTCTGCCCCTACAAAAAAAGCATAATGGCGGGTCGAGTGCCTCGCGTGGTGCGGGGCGGCAAACGGATCTCGGCTGCCGGAAAACAAAGGGAAAGGGTTCTATTATTATGGCACGTTCAAAGATTGTGAGACAGTACGGTTTATCGGATGCAGAGATCGACAAGGAGTTGCAGCAGGTTCTGTCGGTGGGGGCAGAGACGGGCGGTCCGCTGATCGACGTGTACGAATTGTCGGTGAAGAATTTTGAGGTGGGGAGCATCCTGCCCGGCCGGATCGTCAACGTGGTGGGCGACCAGGTGATCGTGGACATCGGGTATAAGAGCGAAGGCACGGTCGATAAGAGTGAGTTCGACCGGCTGGATCAGATTGAAATCGGCGCCAAGGTCGAGGTGCAACTGGAGGAAGTGGACAGCGAGAGCGGGCAGATCAAGCTGTCGAAGCGCAAGGCGGATCGGACGCGCGGTTGGGAGCGGGTGATCCGGGAGCACAAGGAAAACGACGTGGTCGAAGGCCGCGTGATGCGGAAGATCAAGGGCGGGTTGCTGGTGGACATCGGGGTTCCGGTGTTCCTGCCGGCGAGCCAGGTGGACATCCGCCGGCCGTCGGATATCGCGGAATACGTGGGGCGCGAGATCAAGTGCAAGATTCTGAAGATCGACGAGAGCCGGAAGAACATCGTGGTCAGCCGGCGCCGGCTGATCGAAGAGCAGCGTGAGGAAGGCAAGCGGCTGCTGCTGACGGAGATTCAGGTCGGCGAGTTGCGGCGCGGGACGGTGAAGAACATCGCGGACTTCGGGGCGTTTGTGGATCTGGGTGGGATCGACGGTCTGCTGCACATCACGGACATGAGTTGGAGCCGGATCAACCATCCGTCGGAGATGGTGAAGATCGACCAGGAAGTGGAAGTGGTGGTGCTGAACGTGGACCGGGAGAAGGAGAAGATCGCGCTGGGTCTGAAGCAGAAGGAAGCCAGCCCGTGGGACAAGGTGGAAGAGAAGTACCCGGTGGGGGCGCGGGTGAAGGGGACGGTGGTGAACATCATGAATTACGGGGCGTTCATCAAGCTGGAAGACGGGATCGAAGGCCTGGTGCACATCAGCGAGATGTCGTGGACGCGGCGCATCAACCATCCCTCGGAACTGGCGACGGCGGGCCAGGAGTTGGAGGTGGTGGTGCTGGACATCAACAAGGAAAAGCAGGAAATCAGCCTGGGGATGAAGCAGATCGAAGTGAATCCGTGGACGCAGGTGAAGGACAAGTACCCGACGGGGGCAATCGTGCAGGGGAAGGTTCGGAACCTGACGAACTACGGGGCGTTTGTGGAGATCGCGGAAGGGATCGACGGCTTGCTGCACATCAGCGACATGTCGTGGACGCGGAAGATCAGCCATCCCAGCGAACTGGTGAAGAAGGGCGACGAGGTTCGGGCGGTGGTGCTGAGCGTGGATCAGGAAAAGAAGCGCGTGGCCCTGGGGCTGAAGCAACTGGAAGAAGACCCGTGGGTGACGCAGATTCCGGCCAAGTATCAGCCGGGGAGCATGGTCAAGGGCAAGGTCACGAAGATCACGAACTTCGGGGTGTTCGTGGAGTTGGAGGGCGAGTTGGAAGGCTTGTTGCACGTCAGCGAGCTGGCGGACCACAAGGTTGAACATCCCGAGGAAATCGTCAAGGTGGGGGACGAGATCGAGGTGAAGATTCTGCGCGTGGACACGGATGACCGGAAGATCGGATTGTCGCTGAAGCGAGTGCAATGGGCAGCCGAAGACGCCAACGCGGAAGGCGAGCCGGGCGAGACGGGCGAACCGCGGCGCGAGCGGGCGAAGCTGGGCGGCGGCATCCAGCACGAGGGAGACATCGAGGGGATTGTGAGCGACGTGCTGTTCTCGATGCCGAGCGAAGAGCCGCCTCCGGCGGTTGAGCCAGGTCCGGGCGAACCACCGGCGAGCGTGACTGGTGAAGAGCAGGGCGGGGAACCGAAGGCGGAATAATAATTTGTGCAAAGTCAAATGGGGAAAAGGGGAATTTTAGCCCCTTTTCCCCAATGTATTACGGGGACTGGGGTTGCGGCGAAAAAAAGATTTAAAATTTCTGTTGCCAAAGGGGCAGGGGGGTACTTACAATACTTTGCGTCCGGGAGTGGCTTGGGTCACCTCCGCACCACTAGTCGAACGCCTTGGGCGGCATCTTCCCTTCGGGATGGGAAGCTCGGACGCGCGACGCATCTGGAAGTAGAGGCCGCCGGACATCTCCCATGCGGCCGGAAAACTCGCCGAAGTGCCGATAGACATGAGGGGTCTGGTGGCATGGAATCAGGTCTTCAATTATATTTGCGCGAGATCAATCGTGCCAAGCTGCTGACGCCGGAAGAGGAACAACTGTTGTCCCGGCGTCTGCGCAAGGGCGATATGCGCGCCCGTGACGAGATGATCCGGTCGAACTTGCGTCTGGTGGTGAACATAGCGAAAAACTACTGCAACAGAGGGCTATTGTTCCTGGACCTGATCGAGGAAGGGAACCTGGGCCTGCTGCGGGCGGTGGAGAAGTTCGATCCAGGGATGGGCTGTCGGTTTTCGACCTACGCGAGCTGGTGGATACGGCAGTCGATCAAGCGTAGCCTGATGAACAGCCGCAAGCCGATCGAGTTGCCGGCGTACATGGTGGACATGATTGGGAAGTGGCGTCGGGCGACGCAGAAGCTGGAAGGCGAGTTGGGGCGACCGCCGTCGATCGAGGAGGCGGCAAAGGAGTTAGGTCTGCCGCTGAAGAAGGCGGCGGTAATCACTCGCGTGGCGCGGGCCTTTGCGGCGCCGAACCGGCAGTCGCCCAGCGACGAAGGGATGACGCTGTCGGAGATGCTGCCGGACTTGCGGGCGAAGGATCCGGCGGAAGCGATGTTCGACAACCAGCAGGCGGAAACGGTGACGGAACTGCTGAACAGCATCGACGAGCGAGCGGGGCGGGTGCTGCGGATGCGGTTTGGGCTGGAAGGATATGAGCCGCTGACGCTGAAGGAGATCGGCAGGAAGATCGGGCTGACGCGGGAGCGTGTGCGGCAGATCGAGCGTGACGCGTTGCACCGGATCAGCGAAGCCATCGCCAACAAGGAAGCCGGCGTGGTGGAGGAAGAAACGGTCACGTCCGAAGTCGGGGACGAGGCGCCGAAGCACGCGGTTTAACAAGATTTCACATCGTGGAGATAGACATGTCTGATTCGCCGCGGTTCAAGGAGTTGATTCGCAACGTCAAGGATTTCCCCAAGCCAGGGATTGTATTCCGGGATATTACGACACTGGTTCAGGACAAAGCGGCCTTTGGCGAGGCGGTGCGGCTGATGGCCGATCCGTTTCGGGAGGACCGTGTCGAGCTGGTGGTCGGGGTAGAGGCGCGGGGTTTTATTTTTGCCGCGCCGGTGGCGTTGGAGCTGGGGGCTGGTTTTGTGCCGGTTCGGAAGCCGGGCAAGTTGCCGGCGGCGACGACGGCTGAGACATACCAGTTGGAATATGGCACTGACACGGTGCTGATTCACAGTGACGCGATCAAGCCGGGGCAGCGGGTGCTGGTGGTCGACGACCTGCTGGCGACGGGTGGGACGGTGGCGGCGACGTGCCGGCTGGTGGAGCGGCTGGGCGGGAAGATCGTGGGGGTGAGCTTCCTGGTGGATTTGGAGTTTCTGCCGGGGCGGAAGAAGTTGGAGAAGTACAAGACGTTCGCGCTGGTGGGTTACGACGCGGAGTAGGACAGAGCAAGCATTTCCTGTCGCCCCTTTGGGGTGGACTGCAACAAAACAAACAACAACTGCCTCCAGGTCTGACGTTTTATTCTTTATGGCCCGTCTGCGCCGGACCAGGCTACCCCATGGCAAGGGTGTGGGGTGAAAAAACAAAAACATTCCACAATCAGGATTGCGGTTTTTTGCGGGCGGCGATGCCGGTTGGGCGAGGAGTGTGGCGGGCGGATTTGGCTTTGGCGGCGCGGAGGGGCGGGGCGACGGGTTTGGCCTTTGGCGGTGCGGACTTGTGGTTGTGGAGGGCCAGGGGGATGACTTCCTCCATGCGGCGGACGAGGAGAAATTTCATTTTGCGGCGAATGTCCTCGGGAACCTCGGCCAGGTCCTTGTTGTTCTGCTCGGGGAGAATGACGGTGCGAATGCCGGCGCGGGCGGCAGCGAGGATTTTTTCTTTGATGCCGCCGACGGGGAGGACCATGCCGCGCAAGGTGATTTCGCCGGTCATGGCGGTGTCGCTGCGGACGACGCGGCCGGAGAAGAGGGAGACCATGGCGGTAAGGATAGCGATGCCGGCGGAAGGCCCGTCCTTGGGAATGGCCCCGGCGGGGACGTGGACGTGGACATCGCGTTTCAGGAGGGTGGCGGGATCAAGGCCGAAATCGACGGCGCGGCTGCGAACGTAGGAGAGAGCGGTCTGAGCGCTTTCGCGCATGACGTTGCCGATCTGTCCGGTGACGATGAGTTGGCCGGAGCCGCCAGCCATGCTGGTGGCTTCGATGAAGAGGATGTCGCCGCCCATGGGGGTCCAGCCGAGTCCGGTGGCGACGCCGGGAACTTTGGTGCGTTCGGCGGTCTCGGGCATGACCTGGGGCTGGCCGAGGTAGCTTTCGACGTCGGTGGCGCAGACAACGACGGTGGGGCGGGGCTTGCGGCGGTGGTATTCGGCGACAGAGCGGGCGACGTTGCGGCAAACGGCGGCGATCTCGCGTTCGAGGTTGCGGACGCCGGCCTCGCGGGTGTAGTGGCGGATGATTTCGCGCAGGGCGTCGTCGTGGAAGCGGAGGTGGGCGGGCTTGAGGCCGTTGTTGTCGAGGGTGCGGGGGACGAGGTAGCGGCGGGCGATGTGGAGTTTTTCTGCCTCGGTGTAGCCGGGGAGGTTGATGACCTCCATGCGGTCAAGCAGGGCGGCGGGGATGGGGTCAAGGATGTTGGCGGTGGTGATGAACATAACCTTGGAGAGGTCGAAGGGAACGTCGAGGTAGTGGTCGGTGAAGGAGGCGTTCTGTTCGGGGTCGAGGACTTCCAGGAGTGCGCTGGTGGGGTCGCCGCGAAAATCGGCGCCAAGCTTGTCGATTTCGTCGAGCATGAAGACGGGATCGTTGGCCTCGGCTTTGCGGAGTTCCTGGATGATGCGTCCGGGCAGGGCGCCGACGTAGGTGCGGCGATGGCCGCGAATTTCGGCTTCGTCACGAACGCCGCCGAGGGAGATGCGGACGAAGCGCCGTCCGGTGGCCCGGGCGACGGAGCGGCCGAGGCTGGTTTTGCCGACGCCGGGTGGCCCGACGAGGCAGAGAATGGGGCCTTTCATGTCGCCCTTGAGGCGGTTGACGGCGAGGAATTCGAGGATGCGTTTTTTGACTTTAAGCAGGCCGTAGTGATCGGCGTTGAGGATTTCTTCCGCCTGGCGGAGATCGACCTTGGCGCCGGTGGAGCGGTTCCAGGGCAGGTCGGCGAGATATTCGAGGTAGGTTCGTGAGACGGAAAAATCGGGGGCCTGGACGGGCGTGGCTTCGAGGCGTTGGAGTTCGCGGTCGGCCTCTTTGCGGACGGCGTCGGGTAGGCCGGCCTTGTCGAGACGTTCCTTGAGGTCGGTGATGACGCGGCCGCGTTCGTCCTCGCCGCCGAGTTCCTGTTGAATGGCCTTCATCTGTTCGCGGAGAAAATATTCGCGTTGGGTTTTGTCGATGTTGGTTTTGACGTCGGTCTGAATTTTGCGGGCGAGTTCGAGAACCTCGATTTCCTGGCCCATGAGCTCGGTGGCCTTTTCGAGGCGGCGGCGGACGTCGAGTTCTTCGAGGAACTGCTGCTTGCGGTCGGCGTCATAGTTGAGGTTGGCGACGACGAAATCGGCGATCTGGCCGGGGTCGGTCAGATTGTTGACGACGATGGCGGCTTCGTCGGGAACCTGGGAAGAGAGGCCGGCCATGCGGGTCACAAGTTGGCGGGCGCTCATGACCAGGGCGTCGAGCTGTTTGCCTGGCTCGATCTGATCTTCGAGCAGGGCGTAGTGGGCGACGAAGAAGGGGTCGGTTGAGACGGCGTCGCGGATTCTGGCCCGGGCGATGCCCTGGACGACGGTGGTCTGGGTGCCGTCGGGCATCTTGAGGAGCTTGAGAATGCGGACGGTGCAGCCGACGTGATAGAGGGCGTCGAAGGGTGGATCCTCTTCCTCGGTTTCGCGCTGGGCGGCGACGAGAAAAATCTTTTCGTGTGAGAGAGCGGCCTGCTGGGTCAGGGCCAGGGACTTGTGCCGGCCGACGGCGAGACTCTGAATCATGCCGGGGAACATGACAAGGTTGCGCAAGGGCATGAGCGGCAGGGTCGGTTCGGGGTGGTTGGCCTCGGGCTGGCGAATCGTGGCGTCGTCCGAGGAGTGGGGAGCGATGATAGTGTCGTCCTGCTCGGTCATCTTCGGTAATTTCCTTCCATCAATTCACAACCCAGTTCACCCGGTTGGCCCGGCGGGTGGAGCGATTTTTTTGGCCGGCTTTTCTTTGGCCACGACGATGGTCAGAATCCCGGCGTGATAGAAAATCTTGGCGGTCCTGGGGTCGACTTGGGCGGGTAGTTCGACCATGCGGCAGAAGGAGCCGCGAGCCACCTCCAACTGATGGACCTGGACCTGCTGGTCAAGAGGCTGCAGGGTGCGCGTGCCGCTGAGGGTCAGGGTTTTGGTAGTCCAGACCACGGCGACGTCGTCGGCTTTGAGGCCGGCCAGGTCGGCGATGATCTGGAGTTTGGCGGCGCACTCGATAATGTCAATGGCGGGTACCCAGCCTTCGTCGCCGCTGCCGCGGAAACGGGCATGCATCCAGTCTTCCATCAAGCGGTTCATCCGCTGGGCGAGCTTCCACATCTCTTCGTTGGATTTGCCGGAACCGCGACGCATGGTCGTTCTCCCAGGCCGAGAGACAGCCTGAGACGAGTATAGCACCGGAGCGGAATGACCGCAAGGAGGCTACGGCTGAAGATTAATGGGCACGCGTTTGGGCTTGAGGTCTTCGCGGCGCGGGAGGCGAATGGTCAGGACGCCCTGTCGGGCGACGGCCTCGGCCTGGTCCTTGAGCACGGGGGCGGGGAGCTGGACGTTGCGGACGAAGCAGCCGTACTGGCGTTCGACGCGAAAGTAATCGCGCTCTTTGGTTTCGCGCTGTTCGAGTTTTTCGCCACGAATGGTCAAAACATCACCTTCGATGGTGATTTCGATTTTGGCCGGATCGACGCCGGGAATTTCGGTGCGGACGAGGACGGCGTCGTCGGTTTCTGAAATGTCGATGGGTGGCGCCCAGCGACCGATCTGGAGCGGCTCAAGCTGGCCGGTCCAGAAGCGGTCGAACAAACGGTTGAATTCGTTGCGTAGCGATTCGACGACGGTGTCCTCGCCGCGGCGTTTGAGGGGTCTGGGGTTCATGGTGGAACCTCCTTATTTTACGGTGTGTGCAAGCACGCACCCGACCTAACAACAACTCGGCCCCGGTCATTCAGCGCGGACGGGGATGCGGCGCGGCTTGCTGCGCTCGTCGCGCGGGATGCGAATGGTGACGACGCCGGCCTTGAGGACGGCTTCGACCTTGTCAGCGAGAAACTCGCGCGGGAGGCGGAACTGGCGGAAATAGTCCCCCTTGAGAAATTCCTGGTGGACGGTTTCCAAACCGCGCTCGGGGCCCGGAGCGACGCGACCGCTGAAAGTCAGGACGCCACCCTCGACGGTGACGTCGAGCGCCTCTGGGGCGACGCCGGGCATGTCAGCCACGAGAACCAGTTCATCCTTGCTCTCGGAGACGTCGACGGCCGGGAGAAAATACCTGGGCGGCGCGGCGGGAGATTGTTTATCGAATCCGGTCATGATTATTTCCCTCCTGAAGGAGCTTGGTTTTCGTCCTGCTGGATTTTGACGGCGACCTGGCGCGGGCGGGCTTCGGGAAGTTTGGGTAGACGCAGGGAGAGGACGCCATTGGCAAATTTAGCTTCGGCGTGGTCGTTGTCGACGCCGACGGGCAGAGTGATGGCGCGGTTGAAGGCGCCGTAGGTCCGCTCCTGAATGTGCTCGGTGGTGCCGGCCGGGTTGACGGGTTTGAGGCGTTCGCCCTTGAGGGTCAAGACGTCGCCGGTGATGGAAAGATCGAGGGAGCCTGGCTCGACACCTGGAAGTTCGCATTCGATGAGCAAAGCTTCCTGGTTCTCAAGAATGTTGACGGGCGGAAAGGCCCGCGGGATCAGGCCGTGGGCTAGCCCGCCATAGCGGGTGACAAGCGAGTCGAAGAGTTCGTTCATGTCGTGCTGCAAGTCGCCAAAGGGACCGTGGCGCGGATCGAAGAGTCTTCCAAAGGCCATTGCTATGCCCTCCAAGAAAGTCGGTGTGAATAAAGTATCATAAAGATGAAACGCAAACACTATGCCAGAGGAAAAGCGGCGATATTCAGTCAATAATAGGGTTCGACGAGAACGTGCCGCCAGAATGGCAGCAAAATATGTCGCGGCTGCCTAAATGGCACGTTTTCTTAACAAAAGGTAGTTAATTAGCATGGAATATTTTTCCGATAGAATAGTCAGGCTGGTAAATTGGTAGGTCTGACGCTGGGGAGGAAAGAGGCAGGTCATGCCAGGAAAAATGACGTTGGAAGAGTTGATGGCGGATGGATCTCGGATACCGGTGTCGCCGGGCGTGGGAATGGAGTTGTCGCGGTTGTGCGCCGAGGCGACGAGCAGCGTGGAACAGTTGGCGGCGGTGTTGAAATGCGATCCGAGTCTGACGGCCAAGGTGCTGAAGATGGCCAACAGCGTCTATTTTGCGTCGCAACGGGAGATCGGAAATCTGTCGGAGGCGATCGTGCGGCTGGGGTTGCGGCGGGTGCAGATCATGGCGCTGGCCTTCTGCATCGTGCATGCGTCACACAGCAAAGCGAAGAAGTACGGTTTCAGCTATCCATACTTCTGGAGTCATGCCCTGGTGACGGGGACGTTCGCGGACGAACTGGCAGCGCGGCGGCGGCTGCGGCTGAGCGCGGAGGCGATGGCGGCCGGGCTGCTCCAGGACATCGGCGTGCTGGTGATCCAAACGGCGATACCGGAGGAATACGCGAAGGTTCTCGCTTACTACAAGAAAGCGCAAGGGGAGTTGCATGTGGCGGAGACGCGGCATCTGGGTTTCGACCACATGCAGGCCGGAGAGATGCTGCTGCGGCGGTGGCACTTGCCGGAGTCGGTCTGCCAGGTGGTTGGTTCGCACCATCGCCCGGAGGCGGTGAGCGAGGCGGGTGACGGGGTGCAGGAACTGGCCCTGGCGTGCGAAGTTGGTGCGGCGGTGGGAAAAGTTCTGACGCACGACCAGGGCCGGACGGTGCTGGTGGCCCGGGCGGCGGAGTTGGCGGGGCGGCATTTCGGACTGAGCGCGAAAGAATTTCATGAGTTGCTTCAGGTGGTGCGGCTGAAGCTGGAAGCTTCGTCGGAGATGTTCGAACTGAAGCTGGATGAGACGGTGGTGAGCCGGCTTGATGCGACGATTCGCAACGAAGTGGCGGAGAATGTGCTGCACTTGACGGAGAAAAGCAGTGGTTAGTGGACAGTGGTCAGTGGTCAGTAACAGCAAGAAACAACAACTCGCCGTCGGACGCACATAGCAGAAACCCCTCACCCGGCACTTCGTGCACCCTTCTCCCGAGGGAGAAGGGTGAAGAAACGACTGCCGCATCCTACCCTTCGACAATGCGGATGCCTATAATACGGGCCTATGGCCAGGGGATACGATGTTATCGTGGTTGGAGGCGGGCACGCGGGTTGCGAGGCGGCGCTGGCAGCGGCGCGGCTTGGGGCGGCGACGGCGCTGGTGACGCTACGGCCAGAGGCGTCGGGGAGAATGAGTTGCAACCCGGCGATCGGGGGGCTGGCCAAGGGCCAGATGGTGCGTGAGATCGACGCCCTGGGCGGGGCGATGGGCTTGGTGGCGGACGAGACGGCGCTGCAGTACCGGCTGCTGAACCGGAGCAAAGGTCCGGCGGTTCGCGGGCCGCGGTGCCAGAGCGACCGGGCGGGATATGAGCGGGCGATGACGGCGCGGCTGCGGGCGGCGGCTAATCTGGAGATGGTGGCGGGCGAGGTGATGGAGATTCTCGCAGTGGGCGGGCGCGTGACCGGAGTGCGGTTGGGCGATGGGGAAGAACTGGCGGCGCGGGCGGTGGTGGTGACGACGGGGACATTTCTGAACGGCGTAATTCATTGCGGCACGGAAATCGCGGCGGGCGGGCGGTTCGGGGAGCCGGCGTCGGCGGGGTTGAGCGATTCGTTGCGGCGGCTGGGGCTGGAACTGGGGCGGCTGAAAACGGGGACGCCGCCGCGGCTACGGTGTTCGAGCATCGATTTTTCACGGCTGGAACGGCAGGACGGCGACGCGGAGCCGGTGGCGTTTTCGTATCTGAATCCGCCGCCACAGATCGAGCAGATGCCGTGTTACATGACCTGGACGAACGAAGCGGTGCATGAACTGTTGCGGCGCAACCTGGAGCGGGCGCCGCTTTATAGTGGACAGATTTCGAGTACGGGGCCGCGCTATTGCCCATCGATTGAGACAAAGATCGTGCGGTTCGCGGAGCACGGGCGGCACCAGGTATTTCTGGAGCCGGAGGGGAGAGAGAGCGACCTGGTTTATGCGAATGGGCTGTCGACGAGCGTGCCGCGCGACGTGCAGGACGCAATGGTGCGGGGGATCGAGGGGTTGGAGCAGGCGGAGATTGTGCGATACGGATATGCAATTGAATATGATTATGCGCCGCCGACGCAGTTGCGGGCGACGCTGGAGAGCAAGGCGGTGGTGGGCTTGTTCCTGGCGGGTCAGATCAACGGGACGAGCGGGTACGAGGAGGCGGCGGGGCAGGGGTTATTGGCGGGGGCGAATGCGGCGCTGGGTGTGGCGGGCCGGGCGTGGCTGGTGCTGGGGCGGGATCAGGCGTATCTGGGGGTGATGATCGACGACCTGGTAACCAAGGGGACCGAGGAACCGTACCGGATGTTCACGAGCCTGGCGGAATACCGGCTGCACTTGCGACAGGACAATGCGGACCGGCGGCTGACGCGGATCGGGCGTGAGGCAGGGCTGGTGGACGAGCGGAGGTTGGCTTTGCTGGAAGAAAAAGAAGCGGTGATGGGGAAGATTGCGGCGGCGCTCGAGGGGGCGCGGGCGGGTGGGAGTTCGCTGGCGGAGTTGCTGCGGCGGCCTGAGGTGACGCTGGCGGGGTTAGCGGCGGAACACGAGGATTTGGCGCGGCTGGTCGCGGCGTCGCCGGCAGCGGCGGAGCAGGTGGAGATCGAGATCAAATATGCGGGGTACTTGGAGCGGCAGGCGCGGCACGTGGCGAAATTCAGGAAGATGGAAGAGCGGGGGATACCAGAGGACTTGGATTACGCGGCAATCGGGCAGTTGCGGCACGAGGCGCGGGAGAAGTTTTCACGGGTGCGGCCGGTGAACCTGGGTCAGGCGTCGCGGATCGCGGGAATCAGCCAGAGCGATGTGATGGTGGTGGAGATTTATCTGGAGCGGCGGAGGCGAGGAGAGGAAGGAATGAAAAATTAAAAATTAGAAATTAAAAATGAGAAGAAGAAGCCCAAGAGGTTACCCAAAAGTTTGTTCTTATCCCTATTTCTTTGATGTATCGTCACCGATACTGGCCTCCTCCCATTTTCCACTTTTAGGATTTCGGATATAACTCCGGAGTGGTTTGCCAAATATTTTCATGTCGTAACTACCGATAAAATTCGGGTCAATGAGATCTGCTCCAGCTTCAGGACCGTTTTTGGGTCGAATTGTAAGAGACCCAGGAAAGATGCCATCCCTGGATACAACGTCGATTAATGGCCTATTTACTTCATAAATATGTACGCTTCGCAGCGGTCCATCTCGATGGTCCCAATCCACGAGCATCCGTAAATCGCCACCCAAGTCAATTTCAAGCGTCGGAATGCCCTCATCATCCGGAGAAAGCTTTATCGTCCCCGAGTAGATGCCTGCGAAGTCTGTTTGGTAGAACCTTACTTCTTTGAAAGCAGAACGGATAGTCTCTGGGACGGCTCCGTAGAATGTCTTTGTCATCTGGTTTTCTTTATACCAAGCATGGGCAAATTCAGGCAAAGCAACTTTTTTTCTGTAAATTCATTTCCGGTCCGTCTCTCGTAACAGTGGCTTAGGCGTTCTCCGATTCTGTTATGGTCAGATAAACTTTTCCCGTTTCCCATTCTTCGCTT
>CAIYVX010000096.1 GCA_903929765.1 uncultured Planctomycetia bacterium | reverse complement strand
TGCGGCTCGCTACGCTCGCCTCCGCTCCGCCGCCCCAGGAAGATCAATTTACAGAAAGGATTTTACACCCCCTCAGGGGTTGCATCTGGTGCTTGAGCTGAGGTCTTAGTTGTCGTCTGACCGATAGATGCTCCCGTTCCGTAAGCCCAACCTGCCATCGCGACCTGAGACCCAACGCAGGAGACGAGAATGGCTGCACAAATTAAATTAAGCGTACGCATGGCTTTTCCTTTCTTTATGGATTGCTGGTGAATTATCTTATGCCCACAATTACACTTTAAGCCAGCCACAATATCAGTCCCACATATGCGTTTCGGTTGGCCTCCTTTCTCGGTAAATATTCACATGCACTGTTGGTCATGGACGGCAATTGAAAAAATCCACAATTAGGCCCTTCTATTTAGTTAGTTCCCGAAAAGCCTGTTTCATTGGCTGAAAAATCTAAAGATTTCTCATAAATCTTTGACTTGCGGCGCAAGTGGCTGTGGAACAAGAAGTTATGTTTCAAAAAAATTTCTCGCTAACAACAAAAGGGCCGAATTTGCGTAACCCACCTCTCCTAAACAATTAGTTCCGAGAGTCCATGTTGTATGACGCACAAAATGAGGTGATTTCCAAAAAATTATTTCGCCGGAACATAAATTGTTGCCACGCTTGAAGTTACGATGCGAAAATATTTTGGAAAACCGCCCTCCGGCCGGTAGAATTACCCGCATGTTCAAAAAGCCCGAAATCAAACTCCAGACCACCACCCTCTGGGAATACCCCTCCCAGCACTACGGCCCCGGCGTCCACGGCGACAAAAACTACGTCGGCGCCACCCCCTCCTGGATCATCTGGAACCTCCTCCAACGCTACACCCGCCCCAACGACCTCGTCGTCGATCCCATGGCCGGCTCCGGCACCACCCTCGACGTCGCCCGCGAACTCGGCCGCCGCGCCCTCGGCTACGACCTCCAGCCGACGCGCCCGGACATTTTCCGCGTCGACGCCCGCAAGTTGCCGCTGGAAAACGAAAAGGCCGATTTCGTCTTCGTCGATCCCCCTTACTCCACCCACGTCGATTATTCCGACGACCCGCGCTGCATCGGCAAACTCGACGCCGCCGACGCCGACTACCTCGCCGCCATGGACCTGGTCTGCCGCGAGATTTTCCGCATCCTCAAAAACCGCCGCTACCTGGCCCTCTACGTCTCCGATTCGTTCAAAAAGAGCCAGGCCGCGCCCTTTGTCCCCCTCGGTTTCCAACTTTTCGGCGTCCTGTCCAAACTCTTCAAGCCCGTCGACATCATCTGCGTCGTCCGCCACAACGCCAAATTGAAACGCGGCCACTGGCACAAGGCCGCCGAAGAGGGCAACTTCTTCCTGCGCGGCTTCAATTACCTCCTGATTATGAAAAAAGAGACCGATTCCCCCGCTCCGACCCGCCCCCCGGCAGGGAAATCCGACAAAAAACCGGGAAAACAGAAAAATAACTTTACCCGGGGGGAATTTTGAGTCATAATGTCAACGTCCGGGCTTGGGCTGCGTATTTATTATGGCGGAAGGCCCGGAAATGATGCGGGTGGCATGTGGCACAGCCGCCCTCGGCTGTGCAGGAAGAGTGGCATGGTCTGGCGTAGACAGGCCATGACGAATGCCGGTTGACCTCGACGGATGTGGGCAGTATCCAGAGGAAGACGCTCATGGCAAAGGCAAGCGCGGCCGTTGCAGCGTATCAGGCTCTGGGGCTTAGCGGCGCTGCCGTTGACCCCGATGTCGCCCTGATGATGGCCCTCAAAAGCGGCGACCAGTCCGCCTTTGCCCACCTCGTCGCCCGGCACCAGGCTCGCGTCGTCGCCCTCATCTACCGCTTCGTCGGCAACGAGGCCGAGGCCGAAGACCTCGCCCAGGAAGTCTTTCTCCGCGTCTTCCGCACCCGCGACCGCTACGAACCGCGCGCCCGCTTCTCCACCTGGCTCTATCGCATCGCCTCCAACGTCAGCCTCAACTCTCTCCGCTCCCGCAGCCGCCGCCACACGGTCAGCATGCCCCTCGCCGGCGAAGGCCAGGACTCCCACGAAGGCCAGACCGCAACTCAGATCGAAGATCTCCGCCTGCCGCGCCCCGCCGCCCAACTCGAAGGCGACGAACTCCGCGCCCAGGTCCGCTTGGCCATCGACCAGTTGCCCGAAAACCAGAAGGTCGCCGTCATCCTCAACAAGTACGAAAACATGAACTACGATGACATCGGCGCCACCATGGGCTGCTCGCCCCTGGCCGTCAAGAGCCTCCTGGCCCGCGCCCGCATCAACCTCCGCCAGCGCCTCGAACACTACGTCCACACCGGCAACCTCCGCCAAGCCATCTCCTGAAGTTGTTCTTGCTGTCAGCCGCGTAGCGGCGTCTGATAATAGCCACGCGGCGCAAGCCCGTGGTGCCAGACACCCAACCACCTCTCTTCTTTTTTCTTCTTAGCCCCAGCGGGGCGACTGAACCGGCGTAGAAGCAGACCTCGCCGGACGCAGATCGGGCGAACTTTCTCCCGGGGGCAACGTCTTTGATGTTGGTGTGGGCGAGGGGAACGGTCTCGGGAGAAACTGACATGAAAAGTAACCGATTGCGCGGCGAAGCCCGGTTAGTTCTGTTCCTTGTTGGATGCGCGTTCTGGCCGGGTTGCTCTGGGGCAGCGACTAGAGTTGGGGGCGACTCACACTCAATCACGATTGACTTCCGACCAAACGACCCCAAACTGATCGACGTCCGCCTCGACGAGGAATTGCTGGTAATGTGCCCGGTCGACGGTGCCTTTACCAATTGGGATCCTCTCGAACGCCGGCTCAAGGGTCTTTTTCACAAAGCGAAGTCCGATGGCCAGAAGGGCACGGTGACGGAGATCGACTTGGTGGCCGGAGACCGGGTTCCTTACGAAATCGTAGGCTCGGCAATGATTGCTGGTTTCGGAACGGCTGATTTCCCAACTACGTTTCATCCCGAACTGAGGGCCGGAAAACAGGTCGCGCTGGTGATGCGGCGGCCAGAGTCGCCGAACCGGAAAAAGTGGAAAGTGATGTTTCATCGGGTGGGTACCCCCGTTCCCCCTCCGCCGCCACCGGAACCTGGCGTCATCGTGCAAACCATACGAATCGATTTGTTTCACGCGGAGTCGGAAGTGGAAAGAGCGGCGGGCCGGTACACGATGAAGGTCGATGGTGTGGCAACTGATCCCGCGGCGCTCCCGGTGAAGCTGGAAGAACTGCGGCATCAACTTGTTCTGGATGGACGGGCCGGTTCGTGCGCGGTACTCATTTCTCCCGATATGGCCATCTGGCACAAACATGTGCTTGAGACTTGCCGCGCGGCTCTGGACACGGGTTTTGAAATTGCCTTTACAGTTCCTAAGTAAGCCGCAACTTACGTTCGCCTTCGCAAAGCCCGGCATGGTCCAAATAACTTGGACAAAGGGCCGCACAACCGCAATACCTTTCCCAGCTTCACCCCCGCCAGGCAATATTCCGCACCGGGATTTGACCCGAGCGGCGGTATGAGGTATATATCACCCGTGTGAAGGGAGTTCCGGAAAAATGATGATCCATAAACGCCTCGCCACCTTGCTGCTCGTCTGCGGCTGCCTCTTCTCCTTCGCCTGCGCCGCCGGGTGCCATGCGGTCTTTGGCGAAGGGGAATACGCCCGGGCCGGCCACGTCACGCTGGCCAGTCTGCCGGAAAATCAACAAACAGCGATTCGCGCTTCGGTAGACGAAAAATCCGATCCGGCGGCGCGCGGAGCAGCGCTCTGGCGGAAAGGGAAGAATTACGAAGGCGACCAGGATTTCTTTGCGGCGCTGGCCGCCTATGAGGAGTTGCGGCGAACGAAGGCCGACCCGCCCGGCGACCTGGAAGAGCGGATTCAGTGGTGCCGGGCGCGGATCACCGTCGACGAGCGCTGGGAAGACGGCGACCTCCTGGCCGCAGCTAAAAAGATGAACCTCGGCCAGGGCCTGGGCCTCTATCGCGAGGTGGCCCGAACCGTGGCCGACAATTACGTCGACGAGCTGGGCTATCAGAAGATGCTCCAATTCGGCGTGATGAACCTGCGGGCCGGACTGGCCAGCGCCGATTTCGCCAAGCGGGTGGGGCTGAGCAGGATGCCGGCGGCGCAGGAAAGTTTTAAGAAGGGCCTGGCCGACCTCGAAAAGCGAATCGGCGAGGAAAAGACTATCACCAGCTTCGGCGCGCGCCGCTACGTCCGTGAGGCGGCGGATTTGGCCGAGCAGACCGGGGCCTTGCCACCGGGCGTGGTCGTCTCGGAATTTATTTTCGCCACCGCCGAGCATCTCGACCCCTACAGCCTCTACCTGACGCGGCGCATGTACGAGGGCGTCCTCGACGACATCACGGGAAAATTTGTCGGCCTCGGCGTCGAGGTGAAGGACGACGCCGGGCGGCTCGTGATCGTCACGGTCTTCGAGGACGGCCCGGCGGACAAGGCCGGCCTCAAGGTCGGCGACCAACTCCTGCGAGCCGACGGCGCCGACGTGGCCAAGGGCGGGTTGAACGAGGCCATCAAACATCTGCGCGGCCAGAACGGGACGACGGTGGAGATTACGGTCCGGCGCGCGGGCGAAGAACAAACTTTCACCGTCAAGCGCGGGCCGGTCGAAGTGACCAGCGTGCGCGGCACCGCGCGGCTCGGGGCCGGGCAGGCCTACGGCTATGTGGCGATTTCGTCCTTCCAGGAAGCGACGGGGCCGGAACTGGCGGCGGCGCTCGACCGGCTCGAAAAAACCGGGCCGGGCCGGCCGGAGGGCCTGGTCCTGGACCTGCGCGGAAATCCCGGCGGACTCCTCGACGCGGCCGTGGACGTGTGCAGCCTGTTTCTCGATCAGGGCGTGGTACTCTCGACCAAGGGCCGCGGCTTCGACCAGACCCACACTTACCGCGTGAACCACTGGCTCTACGCCTATCACGACTTGCCACTGGTGATCCTGATTGACGAGAGGAGTGCCAGCGCCAGCGAGATCGTGGCCGGGGCGCTCCACGATCAGCATCGGGCCACGCTCGTGGGCCGCCGCAGTTACGGCAAGGGCGTGGTCCAGACGATTCTGCCGGTGGAGCTGGGCCAGAGCGCCGTCTACCTGACGACGGCGCGGTATTACGCTCCGAATAACGAATCGTTCCACGGCGTGGGCATCGAGCCCGACGAGGTGGTCACGGCTAAGGCGCCGGACGAAGCGCTGGCGCGGCACGATCCGCAGCAGGACGCGGCGCTGGCGAAGGCACTGGAAATTCTGGCGGCGAAGCGGTCGGCGGGCGTCGAGTTGACGCCGGTGGCGGCGCTGGGGCGATGAAGAAAGTTGAGTAGGTCGGGTCAACAGACCCGACCTTTTTTACAACAGCACGTCGGGTCTGTTGACCCGACCTACCTGGCGAAACCGTCGCGGCGCGAAAAAAATTTCGCGCCGCGACTTTTTTTTGTTGTATGCCGGGCGGGTGTTAGCGCATGATGGAGGAGTGGGAAGAGCAAAATCATCTGGGCCTTCAGTTCAGTTTCGGTGAAGAAGTCATGTGCCGATGACGATAATTATTACAGTAGTCGGCACTTATTAGCGGTGGCAAGTCTTACAGACTCAAATGATGTTCACGTAATCGGCATCAACTTGCGGCAGGGATGTCCGAAGCAGACGCGAACGATTGGCTTCAGGCCGGCGTGGTCTGGGGCAGGATTTGAGGTGCCATCCACCGGAACTTTTTTGAAAGGAGCGATGCAGATGGCTAAGAAGAAAGCGAAGAAGCCCGCGAAGAAGAAGGTTGCCAAGAAGGTCGCCAAGAAGAAGACGGCCAAAAAGAAGAAGTAGGGCCAGTAGCGCCGCGTGAAGGGATTCGCGCGAAGTAAGATTTAAGTAGGGATTTGCAGGGACCGGACCGACCGGTCCCTTTTTTTATGCGCCGGGGAAGGTATAATCCTGGCCATGCGAACCGTGGCCATCGTCAATCAGAAGGGCGGCGTGGGCAAAACCACGACCACCTGCAACCTCGGGGCGGCCCTGGCCCGCCGCGGCCAGCGGGTCCTGCTCGTCGATCTCGACGCCCAGGCCCACCTGACCTTCCACCTGGGCGTGGACAACACCAAGACCGCGGCCACGAGCTACGACCTGATGACCGGTCGCGGGACGGTGGCGGAAATTATCGTCGAGCGCGGGCCGGGCCTCAGCCTGGTCCCCAGCCACATCGACCTGGCCGGCGCCGAGGTGGAACTGGTCACGGCCCTGGCCCGGGAACACATTCTGCGCGAGGCCCTGGCGCCGTGCGGGGAGAAATATGATTATTGCCTGATCGACTGTCCGCCGTCGCTGGGCCTGCTGACCCTGAACGCCCTGGTGGCGGCCCAGGAGATTCTGGTCACGCTTCAGCCGCACTTTCTGGCGCTTCAGGGCATGACCAAACTGATCGAGACGGCGCGGCTGGTGCGGCAACGGTTGAACCCGGCGCTGCGGATCACCGGACTCGTGTTCTGCATGTACGACGGGCGGGCGACGCTGTCGAGCGAAGTGATCGCCGACGTGGAACAGTTTTTCTCACGGGCCTCGACGGCGGAAAATCCGCTCCTGGCCGAGGCCCGGGTGCTCCGGACGCGCGTGCGCCGCAACATCAAGCTGGCCGAGGCTCCGGGCTTCGGGCAGACGATTTTCGAGTATGCCCCGGCCAGTCACGGGGCCGAAGATTACGAGGCGTTGGCGGGGGAGATTCTGGACGGGCCGCCTTCTGTAAAAGAAACAGCAACGGCAACAGCAGAAACAACAACACCCTCACCCTACCCTCTCCCCTCACGGGAGAGGGGTGAAGAAGCAACAGAAGAAAAAACATCGTCCCCCAGCAGTGCTGGGGGCTTAATAAGCAAAAACAACAGCGACAACACTCCCAATCCGGAAGGAGCGGCGCATGGCTCGCCGGTGGCCTAGACATCTGTGGGCCTGGGGGCCGGCGATTGCCTTTCTCGTGGCCATCTTTTGCGTGAGCGGGATGAGCAAGCCGCCGTTCATGGTCGGCCCGCTGAAGGGGATGGATAAGCCCGGTCACTTCACGGCCTATGCCATTCTTTGCACGCTGCTCTTTCGGGCCTTGCGATATTCCTGCCGGCCGTGGGTCTTTCATTGGGCCCCGCTGATCGCGCTCGCGATGGCCAGCGCTTATGCGGCCACCGACGAGTTTCATCAGCTTTTTGTCCCGGGACGCCACGGCGAAGTCCGCGATTGGGCCATCGACACGCTGGGGGCGCTGTTGGCCGCCGTGGTGTTGCTGGTCTACGCTGAACTGCGCGACCGCCCGAAGGACAAACGGTGCGATTGATCTCGCGGCGCCATTTCACGTCGCAATTTTTTTGAAATCATGGAACCTTTGGTCAAGGTTGGTGTCTAATGACGCAGAGTG
>CAIYVX010000095.1 GCA_903929765.1 uncultured Planctomycetia bacterium | reverse complement strand
GGGGACGCCGGAGAAAGAGACGGATCACCATCTGTCGTGGGGCTGCCTTCTGCTCATTTTTCTGGCGGTGGCGGCGGTCGTGTTGGGGCTGAGTTTCTTGCGGCGACACTGAAGCTCGGGATGTTGGAACAGTTCAGGGCGGAAACGGCGGGGCGGGCGTTAGCCCGGATATTTCACGCTTCCGGGGATGATTTTAATTGAGCGACGGTCTAACTGATTGTAATGTGAGGACTTACCACGGTTCTTACCTTACAAAACAGAAAGGCCGTCGCATGACAGAGTGTACCACAAAACCGCTCACCTTTTCCAGTCTTGGTCGCCGCCAAATCGTTGCCGACTTCCAGGGCGGCGACCTGACCAGCGACGGCGGACTGCCGCTCTTGCGGGAAGTCGACCGCCGCCTCGGCTTGATCGACGCCCTCAACGCCGCCATCTTCGATCCGCGCTGCTCCTGGCTCATCGAACATGACCAGCGCACCCTCCTGGCCCAACGCCTCTTCGCCCTGGCCGCCGGATACGAAGACCTCAACGACCACCAAACCCTCCGTAACGACACCCTCTTTCAAGCCCTCACCGACCGCACCCTCAAGGCCGGTCAAGCTGAGACCGACGCGCTCTCCAGCCCGCCCACCCTCTGTCGCCTGGAGAATCGCATCACTCGCGGCGACCTGGCCCGCATCGCCGCCGTCCTGGTCGAAACCTTCGTCGCCTCACAGGCCACGCCCCCGAAAGAACTCGTCCTCGACTTCGACGCCACCGACGATCCCATCCACGGCCAACAGGAAGGCCGCTTCTTCCACGGCTACTACGACCACTACTGCTTCCTGCCGCTCTACGTCACCTGCGGTCAGCAACTGCTGGTGGCCTACCTGCGGCCCTCGAACATCGACGGCGCCAAGCACAGCCGGGCCATTCTGAAACTCCTGGTGCAACGCTTCCGCCGAGAGTGGCCCGAGGTCAAGATCGTCTTCCGGGCCGACAGCGGCTTCTGTCGCTGGCGGCTGATGCGCTGGTGCGACCGCCACGGCGTCGACTACCTTGTCGGCCTGGCCCGCAACACCGTGCTGCAACGCCAAGCCCGCCGCATCATGATTCAGGCCCGCTGGGACCACCGCCGCACCGGCCAGAAACAACGGCTCTTCGCCGAGTTCCCCTACGCCGCCGCCAGTTGGGACCGTCCGCGCCGCGTCCTGGCCAAGGCCGAACACGGCGACTTGGGAGACAACCCACGCTTCCTGGTCACCAGCCTTGATGGCGCAGCACAGACTTTATATGACGACCTGTACTGTCAACGCGGCGACGCCGAAAACCGCATCAAGGAACAGCAACTCGGCTGCTTCGCCGACCGCACCAGTTGCCACGACTTCCTGGCCAACCAGTTCCGCGTCCTCCTGTCGGCGGCGGCCTACGTGCTGGTCGAGACCCTGCGCCGCGTCGGCCTGGCCGGCACGGAACTGGCCGCCGCACAGGTCGGCACGATTCGGCTGAAACTGTTGAAGATCGGCGGCCGGATCGTCCGCTCGGTACGCCGTCTGCTGATTCACCTGGCCAGCGGCTACCCGCTCCAGAACGTCTTCCGGGCCATCCTGGATCGCCTGCAAGAGGGGAGGTGTCGGCCGACACGCGCCCCATGATCGCCTGACAACCTGCGACGGCCCGTGGGGGTAAGGGGGAACTGCGCGCCGACCCTAGCCCGCCGGCCTTACGTCCGCCTTCCACCGCCAAACCTCACACCACACCACCACTATCCGTCAGGAGCATGAAATATGCGGGCTAGCGAATACCATTCGCCGACGGGAGACCGAACCTACGGTCTCCCGTCGTTTTTTTACCCAGGCCCTTAACGGTGGGTGGCCTGGTCTGACGAAGTCAGGCCATGAAGAATTGGCACTCGAGT